>CAKSIP010000023.1 GCA_934462825.1 uncultured Eubacteriales bacterium
CAAATTCGCCGTATAACTACGAATACAAAAAAGGAGAACAGGCTGATGAGAAGAATTTTGCCTTTCATTCTGGCTTTTGTGATGTTGCTTGGCAGCGTGACAGCGCTGATTTCTTGCAAAAACGACAAACCGGAAGGCAGTGCAACCCCTACGAAAAGCGCGTCCGACAGTGCGAGCGGTTCGTCGACACCGACACCCTCCGGCTCGGGCAGCGAGCAGGAAGATGATGACGATGACGTATTTAAGAAGCTGGGAATTAAACCGGTCAACTACAACGAACAGACGGTGCATGTGTTCCACTGGATTGCCCAGGAAAACGAATACGAAATCAAAGAGGACGAAACCGACGGCAACCCGATTGACGACGCGATCTACAAAAAGAACCTTTACACGGAGCAGCTGCTCAATGTAGACCTTGACTTTTTCGCAACCGCCGGACACGGAGGCGCACAGCAGGAATTTGCCGATGCGCTGGGGCGTCGTATTGAAGATCCTATGACGCCGGTGGATATTGTCTCGGCTTACGGCCGGACGATGGGTGTTGTCACCACAAGAGGCTTTTTGACCGACCTTTATGAATACGATGATTTGGATCTGACGAAGGATTGGTGGCCGAGAGATATGCAGAACGAGTTTAAGATCAAAGACCGTCTGTATTTCATTTCCGGCGACATTTCCACGAACCTGCTTCACATGATGTACGCGATATATTACAACCGCGATCTGGCGGAAAAATACAACGTCGATGATCTTGTGGCCAAGGTCAAAAACAAGACATGGGTGCTGGATGATCTGATCGGCTACACCAAGGGCACGTATGAGGATAAGGACGGCGAGCCCGGAGCAACGAAGGGTGACTTCTACGGCATGACCTTCCCTTATTTCTACATGGACGCTCTGATTCAGGGCAGCAACTTCCACCTGGCGGAGCCTTCCGACGCGGACGATGAGGCCATTCGCATTACCGACGAGTTCTATAGCGAAACCTTTGGCAACTTCATTGATAAGATGATCGCATGGGTACATTCCGGCGATATTTGCAACGAAACGGACTACAGCGGAATTTCCAATTTCGTTTTTGAAAACGGAAATGCCATTTTCCACATTGATTCCACCGCCTACGGTATGAAGCTGAAGACGACCGATATTAACTTCGGTATTCTTCCTTCTCCGATGCTGAACGCGGAACAGGGCCGTTACTACACCAGCATTGCCAATCCCTTCTCGGCGTACGGCGTTTGCCGCAAGTCGCAGGACGGCGACCGTGCCGCTGTGGTTATGCAGACGCTCGGCTACTACGGCAAGCGGCTGACAACGCCCGCGATTTTTGAAGTGACCTACCAGGGCAAGCTGTCGGTCACCGGCGAGTACATGGAAATGTACGAATATCTGCGCGATGCCATTTCCTTTGACATCGGACGCATTTATCACAACCAGCTCAATGCGCTGGCGGACATTCCTACGTACAATGCCATTACTAAAGGCGTTTCGTGGGCTGTGGCAATGGGCGCTTTCCAGAAAGGCACTTTGAACAACAAGCTGAGAGCGTTGAACAAGACGCTGCTCTCTTTGGAGCAATAATTGCATTGTAGTTTCAAGGGCTGTTAAAAACATCGGGTTTTTAACAGCCCTTTTAAAAATGCCGGAGGTTTTTCAAGGCAAAGTGCAGATTTTTCTTGATTTCGACAGAAAAATGTGGTACAATAACGATGCCTTGAAACACGACGAGGGGCAAAGGCAAAAGCAAAGACAAAGATAAAGCAAAAACCAAGGACGAAGGGAGGAGCGGCATGGCAAACGGAAAAAAAGGCGGCGTCAAAATCGTGGCGCAAAACAAAAAGGCCTATCATGAGTTTTTCGTGGATGAAAAATACGAAGCCGGGATCGCTCTTTTCGGAACGGAAGTGAAAAGCATCCGGCAGGGAACGGTCAACCTCAAGGATTCTTATTGCACCATTCGCGGCGGGGAGCTGTTTGCTCTTGGGATTCACATCAGCCCGTATGAAAAAGGGAACATTTTCAATCGGGATCCGCTGCGGGAAAAAAAGCTCCTGATGCACAAAAAAGAAATTTTGAAGCTGGCGGGGCTTGTAGGGCAAAAGGGGTACACGCTGGTGCCGCTTTCGCTGTATTTTTCCGATTCCCACGTAAAAGTGGAGGTCGGTCTTTGCCGGGGCAAAAAGCTGTACGACAAGCGAGCGTCGGATGCCGAGCGAGCGGCGGGAAGGGAGATTGAGCGGCGGCTCCGTGACAACGACCGCAGAGATTGACGGCGACAGGCGGTCGGTGACAGGCGGCCGGTGACAGAAGGCAAAGGGCAAAGGTAAAGGTAAAAGGTATTTTTTGATATTTTTCTAGCGTTGTATCGGGAAAGCGCAGCGTCTGACGGGTGAGAAAAACCGCGGATGCCGGGCGATACAACCATCCGACGAGCTTTCGCTTTTTATGGGGGCGTAAGGGTTTCGACGGGGATTTTGCGATATGGTAAGCGAGTAGAGCCGGGCAATCTCTCAAAAGGCCCAAACTTAAAATTAAACGCTAACAATCAAGTAGCAATGGCAGCCTAACGGCTGTGCCGCGGCGTTTTCACGCCGCCCGTTCCCTTTGGGTTTATCGCGCCCCGAAACGGAACGTCATGTAGCGGTGAACGTGCATCGGTTTTTCGCCATTGAGCCGATCATGCAAAAAATGGCTACCGGATCTCCAAGACTGTCCGCCGTCGTGGAGGGAAGGGAATAAAAAAAGACGGAATGCACTCGGAGAAAGCCATATTAAGAGATTTTCGGACAGGGGTTCGACTCCCCTCGCCTCCACCAGCCCGGAAGGCCGGGCGCCAATCGTCGGGGCAATTCCGATAAAACCGTTCTCTCGCCACGCGATGGGATGTTCAGCTTAGGTGTGTTACCCTCACCAGCCCGGAAGGCCGGGCGCCAATTGTCGGGGAAGTTCTGATAAAGCCGTTCCCTCACCACACAATGGGATGTTCGGATCCTTTTTCAAACAAATTCCTACAAAACCTACAAGAGAGAACAAAAACGTTCTCTCTTTTTTTATCGAAGGGGATTTCCCGCTTCCGACAAAGAATGAAAAGGGAAGGGGCAGGGCGCGTTGATCGGTTGACTTTAAGATAAAAATAAGTTATAATTAGCCCGACAGCCAAACCCAACGGCCGGGCCGGCAGAAACGCGCAGCTTCGGGATTTGCAAGGGGCTTGCAAGGGGTTTGCAAGGATTACAAAAGAATTTCCGCCAACGATATTGAATCATTCGTCAAAATGTGCTATACTGTTTTATCCGACCTCAACTTGGTGGTTTTTCACAAGGAGAAGGAAACATGAAAAAAGAGAATTTGTATTATTTTTACGGCGATATGACCTTTCTCGGCGCGGATTGTACTCCGCTCACGGAGGGGATTCGCCTTCTTTCCGACACGCTCGGCATAGTCGAGGATCCCGCCGGGTACCCCGTTCGCGCCGTGCGCAGCGACACCGCGTGCCTGGCTGTGGAAGCCGATGACAACGGAGCCGTGATCACCTACGGCGCCAAAAGTCACTTTTTCCGCGCGCTCGGCTTGCTGATTGAAAAAAGACAGAGCGGCGAAACCGTGTTTTCCCTCACCGAACAGCCGACCTTCTCCACCTGCGGCGTCATGCTGGACGTTTGTCAGGGCAACCAATGCCCCAAAGATCTGCGCCCCCTGTTCCGCAAAATGGCGCTCATGGGACTGAATATGTTCATGCTGTACTGCGAGGACGCGATGGATATTCCCGAGGAACCTTACTATGGGTACATGCGGTCGCGCTACTCCGAGCAGGAGCTGCGGGATTGGGACGACTACGCGGAAGCGCTTGGCATAGAGATCATTCCCTGCGTGCAAACGCTGGCGCATCTGACCAATGTTCTGCGATGGTTCCCCTACAAAAATTGCAAGGAATCGTCCGCGTGCCTTTTGCCCGGCGAGGAGCGCACGTATCAATTTATCGAGCATCTTATCCGCGCCGCCAGCCGCCCCTTCCGCTCTCGCCGCATCCACATCGGCATGGACGAGGCCGTTGGACTTGGCCGCGGCCCTTACGAAACCAAGCACGGCCCCGTGCCTGTTTACGACATTATGAAGGAGCATCTTGACCGCGTCATGAAAATCGTGCGTGCCGCCGGCCTTGCGCCCATGATGTGGAGCGACATGTTCTTTTGCTACAGCGGAACGGAGGCTTACGGCTCGTCCGATCAGGTTCTGCCCGAAGAAGTGCTTTCTTGCGTGCCGAAGGATGTTTCGCTTGTCTTTTGGGACTATTACCGGACGGACGCGGAAAAACTGCGGAAGCTGTTTGTACAGCATCGTCGGTTTTCCTCCCCGACGGTCTTTGCGGGGGGAAGCTGGTCGTGGCTGGGCTATGGCTTCCATTGGTTGCACACGCGGCGTGCCACCGAAACGGCGCTCGGCGTTTGCCGGGAATTTGGCATAACGGATGTGTTTTGCACCACGTGGGGGGACGACGAAACGGAAGCGCCGCTATGGATCAACCTGCCCGCCTTCCAGCTTTACGGAGAGCTTTGCTATCATGAAACGGTAGAGGAAGAAGACTTGGCGCGTCGGTTCCGCTTCTGCACCGGCGGGGAGCTGGCTGACTTTACCTTAGCCGAGGCGTTTGACAAAATCCCCGGCGTGTCCGCCGAAGCGGTGGAGGCACAAAACCCCGTGACGGCCTTGGTATGGCAGGACATTCTGACCGGCCTTGCCGACACGATGTTTGAAGGACTGCCCTTAGAGGCTCATTTCCGGGCGCTCGCCGAAAAGTATGAGGCCATTTGTCAACGCTACGTCGGAACGGAATATGAAAGCATGTTTCGGATGTACCATGCGCTGGCCCGCTTCCTTGTTTATAAGTCTACCGTCGGCCTTTCCTTGACGGCCGCGTATCGCGCGTCGGATCGGGAAGCGCTCCTCGCCTTGGCCAAGGACGTGCTTCCGCAGGTGAAGGCCTGCGCCGTGGCCTTGCACACAGCGCACCGCGCTTTTTGGAGCGATTTCTGCAAGCCGCTCGGCTTTGATGTGTTTGATCGGCGTTACGGCGCCCTGGAAGCCCGGATTGACACGGCGCTTCTCACGCTGAACGCGTATCTTGACGGTCGTATCGACCGCATAGAGGAATTGGAGGTCGAGCGACTGCCGATTTACGAAACTCCCGGTATTCCGCGCTACATTTGGCATCGGAATATCAGCTCGCCCACCTACAATCAATAAAATGCGATAGGAACCGATAAAAAACGGTTGCTTATCGGGCTTTGCCCTTAATTATCAACGGAACATGCGAAAGGAATCCCAAGTCATGCGAAATCATCCTTTTCTTTCTCGTCACGCCTCGTCCAACGGTTCGGCACCGCTTCGGCGCTGCTTGCGTTGCACGGTGGCCTGGCTTCTTTTGACGGCTCTTGCTTTTTGCTTTGTCTCTTGCACGCCGGAGCTGTATCCATCCGATAGCTCCTCCGGGAACCCGTCCGAAAGCGACCGGGAAAATCCCTCCGCGACACCCTCCGCTACGCCTTCGGCAACGCCTGCCGCCTTTGGCGGTTCGGGTTCGCTGGAGGGGGATCCGACGGTCATTTCCTTCGACACGCTGTGCAGCCATTATGAACTTCGCCCGCAGACGGTTTGCGTGGCCAAAGGAACCGCGCCCGGCCGCTTGCCGGTTCCCACGCGGGAAAACTATACCTTTGCCGGCTGGTTCCGGGATAAGGATTGTCAAACGCCCTTTCTTGAAACCGAAATCGTCAACGAAAACCTTTTGCTGTACGCCAAGTGGGACTATACCCCCGATTCGCTGGCAACGCTGACCGATCCCGTTACGGTGCAGTATCTCTGCAACGGCGGCACGCTGCCGGAACTGCCCGATGAGGCGGTGGCCGTCAGCAAGGGAGATCCGATCTTTCATCCCAAGCCCCAACGGGCCGGGTATGCCTTTGCCGGCTGGTATTTCGATTCGTCCTTCCAGAAGGAAGCCTACAATTCGCCTTGGAAAAGCAATGAGCGCCTTTTCGCCAAGTGGACGCCGCTTTATCAAAAGGACGGCATGACGCTTCCCGTCATAGCCATCCAAACCGAAAACGCCCAAGAGATCCATTCGCGCTCTACATATCTCCCCTGTACGGTTTTTGCGGAGGGGGGCGGCACCGATCTGCCCGATGTGTCGGCGCAGGTGCGCGGCCGCGGAAATTCAACCTGGACGCAGTTTGAAAAAAAGTCTTTTCGGTTGAAATTTGATCAAAAGACCGATCTGTTCGGCATGGGAAGCGCACGGAACTTCCTGTTGATTGCCAATTCGTTTGACCAATCGCTGCTCCGAAATTACACGGCCTATACCCTGGCCGGAAAGCTGGGCAACCCCTACACAACGCAGTGCCGTTTTGTTCACCTGTACGTCAACAAGGACTACCGCGGCGTTTATCTTGTGACCGAGCATACCGAGGTCGCGGAAAACCGCGTTGAGCTGAACAACGGCAAGGCCGAGGGCAACGACGTGGGCTTTCTTATCGAGTTCGGCGGAGAAATTGACGTCAAGGATAAAAAGTACTTTTTGCTGCCCCCGGTGGAAGCCTTTGACGAAGTCCATAATTGGGGCAACAAGCTCGGAAAAATCAAATATCCGGACGGAAAAGATTGCACCGAAGCACAGCTGGCGTACATTTCCGATTATATCACCCGCGTCAATCAGGCGATTTTTGAAAGAGATTTTGCCACCTTCTCCGAATTGTGCGATGTGGATTCCTTTTTGGAATGCTTTGTGTTTAACGAGCTGGTCTATCCCTGCGATTGGGGGTACAATTTCTTCATGTACAAAAAACCGGGCGAAAAGCTTTGCATCGGGCCTTATTGGGACTACGACCAAAGCGCCGGCAACTCCACGCACGGCGGAATGAGCTATGATCAATGGAACACCCCCTCCACCCACCTGTGGTTCCGCGCCCTGCGCAAAACGCCTGAATTTTTCGCTTTGGCGCGCGAATATTACATCGAGCATGCCGAGATTCTTCGCTCGGTGACGGACATCGTTTCCGATGCCTATGCCGCCATGCAAACCGACATCGCTCTGAACTACGAGCGCTGGCCGGAAATCGGACAACCGCATTGGCGGTCGATCCCGGAACAGGTGGCCTTCCAAACGCAAAAGGAGCATGTGGACTTTTATATCCAATGGCTGAAAAACCGTATCGCATGGTTGGAGGCAAAGGAACAGTTTTCGATTGCGTAAGAGCGGGGAAGGCACTTCCCCAAAGGCGCAAGGCTCCGTGCGAGCGTGAAATGCGAAACGTGAAATATAAAACATAAAAAAGAAACCCAAATTTACTAAAATAGAATTTTTCAGAGGACATAGCATGAAACATGTAAAATTAGGCCTTGTTGGTGCCGCCGGCCGTCCCACGGCCTTTCTCAAAGCGATTGAACAAAGCGGCACGGCGTCTCTCACAGCCGCCTGCGACCTCAATCGGGAGGCGATGCAAAAAGCGCTGGAGGGCGTGGAGAACGTCCGCTTTTTCACCGATTACCAAGACTTTCTTGCCAAGGCGGACATCGACGCCGTGATTGTCGGCACCCCACTGCCCCTGCATGTGGAACAGTCCGTCATGGCGCTGGAGCGCGGCCTTTCCGTTTACGAAGAAATCCCCTGCGGCGAAACGGTGGAGGAGCTGAAACGGCTGCGCCGTGCGGTCAAGGCCTCCAAGGGCCTGTTTATGACAGGGGAAAACGTCCTTTTTGCCAAAGAATATATGCAAGTCGCCAATATGGTCAAAGCCGGTTGCTTTGGGGAGATTCTCTATGCCGAGGGCGAGTATTTGCATGATTGCCGCGAGCTTTTAACCAAAACCCCGTGGCGCAAGCGGTGCCTTTTTGAAACGCGCGGCTTGAATTACGGTACCCACAACCTCGGCCCGATTCTCCGCTGGTTTCCCGGCGACCGCATTACCGAGGTCAGCTGTGTCGGCTGTGGCCGCGGCTCGGACGATCCGCTGGCCGGTGATAACGTCACCGTGATGCTCTGCCGTACCGCGAAGGGGCGGCTCATCAAAATCCGCGTGGATATTTCCTCGCCGCAACCCTATCAGCTGCATTTTTCCTTGCAGGGAACCCAAGGGGCCTTCCGGGCCGGGCATTGGCTCGGCGTCAGCAAGGATGCCCAGATGTTCTTTGCCGGGGATAAGGATTGGTCGCCGGCGTCCGAGCATGAAAAGGGCTGGCTTCCCGCGCTTTGGGACGCTTCCGATGCGCCCGACGGCGCACACGGGCACGGAGGAGCCGATGCGGCCGCCATGGCGGTTTTCATTGACGCATTGGCCAATGACAAGCCCTCGCCTTGCGACATTGACGAGGGAATCCGTATGACGCTTCCCGGGATTCTTTCCCGGCTGTCGATACAAAAGGGCGGCGTTTTCGTTCCGGTGGAGGATCCGACCGATTGGGACAAGGAGGAGGCGTGAGCCGACTTGTCCGAAAGCAAAGCCGCCGAAGGGCAATAAAGAAGGGAAGGAGCCGAAGCTATGTTTGAATATCAGAACGAGCCGTTTGATTTTGCGGATTTGTCGTATCTTGCCATCGCTTTGCCGGATGAAATCCGCTACTTAAAATACGCGGGCGATTTTCAGGGGGAATGTGCGGCCATTGACCGCCTTTGCCGCCGGGACGACCTTCCGTTGGCTCTGAAAAAACGGCTTTGGCTGGAAAAAGTGATTGCCTGCGGCATGGAGGAGGATTATCGCCTGTCCGTAGAGGACATGCTGGCCGACATGCGAAAGACTTATGCGGATTTTTCAAAGGAAGATCTGACCGCGCTGATGGAAGCGACGCGTCAAATTGATTTTATCCGTCGGGGGGACAAAATCTACTTCCAGGATGCGGCCCCCGCCATGCTGCGTGAGGTGTATGAGGAGCGATTGCCTGCGAACAGGCAGACTTCCGGCTGTCGTCCCGAAAAAGACCGCCTTCGCTATGAAAATGCGAAACGTATGCTGGCCACGGGAAAGAGCGCGTATCGCTTTACCCTGCGCGAATCCATCCGCGTTTGCCCCGAGGCGCTTTGCCGGGAGCCGGTCCTTTTTCACTTGCCCTTTCCGGCCGAGTGCCCCTCGCAAAGTGAAATCCGGCTGTTTGCCTCCTCGCACCCCGTGCGGATTTCCGGGGCCGCTCAGCGCACGGCGGCTATACAGCTGGATTCCTATGCAGGGGAGGAGGTTTTCATCGAGTTTTCCTATGTGAACTGCGCCCGCCTTTACCGCCCGGAGCCGAGCCGCATTGACGCAAAGCAACCCGATTTTTACACCGGGGAGGAATATCCTCACATTCGCTTTACGCCCTTTTTGCGCGAGCTTGCGCGCGAAATTGCGGGGGATGAGGTCAATCCGTTGCGGCTTGCGCGCCGAGTGTACGATTATGTCACGCGCACGATTCGGTATTCCTACCTGCGAGAATACCTGCTGATCGACAATATTCCCGAATTTACCGCCTTGAACGGTCGCGGCGATTGCGGTGCACAGGCCTTGCTTTTTATCACGCTTTGCCGGATTCTCGGCATTCCCGCCCGGTGGGAATCGGGCAAATCGGTGCTGCCTACCCATTGCAGCAGTCATGATTGGAGCATGTTTTATCTGGCGCCCTACGGATGGATGTATGCCGATCTGTCGGCAGGCGGCGGCGCGTTTGCTTCCGGCGACGCCTTTTTGCACGACTTTTATTTCGGTAGCATTGATCCCTTCCGTATGGTGGCCAACACCGAATTTCAGCGCGCCTTTGAGCCGCCGAAAGTCTATATGCGGGACGATCCCTATGACAATCAGAACGGCGAAGCGGAATACCGCTCGCACGGCCTTTCCTACAGACAGCTGGAAAAGCACTCCGAGGTTTTAAGCGCGGAGGAACTTTCTTGACGGATTTCGCCAATTTCGAGCCTCCGGGCCGAAAATAACAAAAAATTAACATATTTTTTCATGGTGAACCTTGTCTCTGCCCGATTCTTGTGATACAATAAATCTGTATGGAAAAGATCCACATATTTTGTTAAAGGAGATATAACATGGCACTTGTTACAACTACAGAGATGTTTAAGAAAGCCTATGCCGGCGGTTATGCCATCGGTGCTTTTAACATCAACAACATGGAAATCATCCAGGCAATTACCGAGGCGGCCGCCGAGGTAAAATCCCCCGTTATCCTTCAGGTTTCTGCCGGCGCACGTAAATACGCCAAGCACGAGTATCTGATGGCTCTGGCGCAGGCCGCTATTAAGGACAGCGGCATTGATCTTGCACTGCATCTTGACCATGGCGCAGACTTTGAAATTTGCAAGGCCTGCATTGACGGAGGCTTTTCTTCCGTTATGATTGATGGTTCGCATCATACCTTTGAGGATAACATTGCTCTGACACGGAAGGTCGTGGAATACGCACACGCCCATGGCGTTGTCGTAGAGGGCGAGCTGGGCCGTTTGGCCGGCGTGGAGGACGAAGTGAAGGTTTCCGCAGAGGATTCTTCTTACACGCGCCCCGAAGAAGTGGAGGAATTTGTGTCCAAAACCGGCGTGGATTCTCTGGCTATTGCCATCGGCACCTCGCACGGCGCTTACAAATTCAAGCCCGAACAGTGCACCCGCAACGCAGACGGCGTGTTGGTTCCCCCTCCGCTCCGTTTTGACATTTTGGATGAGATCGCCGAGAGATTGCCCGGCTTCCCGATTGTTTTGCACGGCGCTTCCTCCGTTCCGCAGGAATACGTCAAAGAAATCAACTCGCTCGGCGGAAAGCTTCCCGATGCCGTCGGCATCCCGGAGGAGCAGCTTCGCAAGGCCGCTACCAAGGCCGTTTGCAAAATCAACATCGACTCCGACATCCGTTTGGCTATGACCGCCGGCATTCGCAGAGTGCTCGCCAACCAGCCGGACGTGTTCGATCCGAGAACCTATCTGAGTGTTGCTCGTGACGAAGTGAGAAAGATGGTTAAGCACAAGATCGTGGATGTCCTCGGTTCGGACGGAACCCTTTGATTTTGAACAGAGGCTCATCGGACTTTGACGGTCGGACAGAGCCAAAGCCTCCTATAAAGAGACGGGAAGGGCAGACACAAGTCCGCTAAAAACGGGCAAGTCCGCTTTTCACACTTCAAAAAACGCCGGATTTTCATCCGGCGTTTTTTGATGCAATTCTGAGCGGTTTTGCCTTCCTTTTTTGATGCAATCCCGGTCGAAAAATCCGAGGCCTCCGTGGCGGGCGAAAGACGGTGGGGGAATTTTGCCCCCTTTTTTCGATGGCCGTTTTCCTCACGGTTTTCCACAACGCCCGGCCTGCAGAGGGATTTTTGTACAAGCTCCACAAAAGGGAGAAAAAGCACTTTTGGTGTCGCTTTTTGTGGAAAAGTCGGCGCGCTTTCCACCGTGCCTGTGGAAAACTCTGTGGAAACTGTGCAAAACCCCGATTTTTAACGATCAATTATGAACAGGCGGAGGAAAAGCCTGTGGAAAATTCGCTGAAAATTTGCGTCCGATCGAACGCAATTTTTTTTTGCGATTTTTGAATTTCTGCTTTTTTCACAAATTGCGAAGCTTTGCGGGGGAAAAGGAGCGGCAACCTTAAAATCCGCGCCGCTTTCCGCCCAGGCGCCAACAGAGCTTTCGCAAAAAGTCGGCCGGGAAAACGGAGAGAGCCAGCAGCATGGTGAACCCAAGCTCTTGCCGCGTCAGCGGCACGGTGCGAAGCACGGCGCCGCCCAAATACACAAACGCAAGCTGTATAATCAGCACGGCACTCATCACGATCAAAAAGGCCCGGTTTCGCCCAAGGCCCCGGAACAAACGGAGCGAATCGGTGCGGGCATTGAAGCAATTGAACACGCCCGCAAAAATGAAAAAGGCAAAAAATGCGGTCAGATGGTAAATGCCGCCCGCCTCTCCCCGGAAGTGGGCGATCAGCCACGGCCACTTCAAAAAAGCGATGCAAAGGCCTACCGTAAAGCTGCCGAGCAGTAAAATCTGATGGATCATATAGCGGTTCAAAATCGCCTCGTCCCTTCTTTTGGGCTTTTCCTTCATACAGTCCTTCAAAGGCGGCTCCCCGGCAAAGGCAATGCCGCCGAGAGTGTCCATGATCATGTTGATCCAAAGCATTTGCACCACGGTCACCGGGGCGCTGATCCCGATAAACGGGCCAATCATCGTCACGCCCACGGCGCAGAGATTGATGGTCAGCTGCAGCACGATGAATTTTCGGATGCTCTTGAAAATGTTGCGGCCGTAGAGAACCGCCTTTACGATGGAGGAAAGATTGTTGTCCAGGATAATCACGTCGCCCGCTTCCTTGGCCACCTGCGTGCCGCCGCCCATGGCAAAGCCGATGTCGGCGGTTCGCAGGGCGGGCGCGTCGTTGACGCCGTCGCCCGTCATGCCGACGACAAGGCCGGCCTGCTGGGCAATCCGAACCAATCGGCTTTTGTCCGTGGGGAGCGCCCGCGCAATTACGCGCAGATGCGGCAAAATCTCGGTCAGACGCATATCGCTCATGCGGCTCATTTCACGGCTCGTCAGGATCACATCGTTGCCGCCGAGAAAAATCCCCGCCCGTTTCGCTACGGAAAGCGCGGTTTCGCGGTTGTCCCCCGTAATCATAACGACCTGGATCCCGGCGCCGCGCAAGGCCTCCACTGCCGCCGGTGCCTGCGGACGCAGACGATCGGCCAAAAGAACGGCTCCGACAAAGGTCAGGGAGCCAAAGCGATTCGGGGCGGAAATGTCCCCTTCGCCCAGCGTTAAGGCAAGCACGCGCCACCCCTCCGCCGCCGGCGCCGAAAGCCAAGCTTCCAGGGTGGCGCGTTGCACCGCCTCCGTCCGGCCGTCGGGGAGCATCCGCTTTCGGATAAAGGGCAATAGCACCTCCGGCGCGCCTTTGATCAGCGACAGCCTCTCGCGCCCGACTAAACGCACCGCGGAAAATTTCATCGCGCTGTCAAAGGCCGTCTTTTCTGCCACCGTGTAGCCCACGGGCAAGCCGAGCGGCAGGGCGCTTTGCGCCAAGGCGCGGTCGGTCAGATTGCCGCCAACGATTTTTCCCTCCAGCAAATCCGCACCGCCGCACAGGCAAAACAGCCGGTAAAGATTGGCTAAAGCCGGAGCCTTTGTCGTCAATTCCGCGATCTTTTGCGGATGTCCGTCGCCGTCCAAAAGACCGCCAACGGTCATTTTGCCCTCCGTCAGCGTTCCGGTTTTATCGGTGAAAAGCAAGTTCATACTGCCGGCCGCCTCGATGCCCACCGGTTTTCGCACCAACACCTGATCGCGCACCATGCGCTTGATGTTGGAGGACAGCACAACGGCAATCATCATCGGAAGCCCTTCCGGCACGGCCATGACCACAACGGTCAGCCCCAGCGTCAGTGCGTGGATCAGCTCGCCCACCAAAAAAGGCACGTTGCGAAGGAGCGAAAGAAACACGGCAAAATCAAAGCCGCTTCCTATGACAAACACCCGAAAAAGATAAGCCAGCGAACAAAGCACCGCCCCCACGTAACCAAAGGCGCTGATTTGTCCGGCCAATTTGGACAGCCGCAGCTTGAGAGGGCTTTGGCGGGTTTCCATCTGAATCTGCCGGGAGATTTCCCCGAGAAAGGTTTGCTCGCCCACGCGCACCACTTCCATTTCGCCCTCGCCGGAAATCACGGTACAACCGCCGAACAAGCTCCCCTCGTCCGCCGGATCTTCCGAAAAAGTCCGGCCGGTTTCCCGTTTGCGCGCCTCGCGGCTCTCGCCTGTCATGCCCGATTGATCCACGCCGAGACAGCCGCGCCGCAGGATGCCGTCGGCCGGAATACGTTCGCCGGCCGAAAGCAGTACCACATCCCCCACCACCACCTCCGTCATGGGAATTTCCTTTACAAGGATGCGTCCGCTCCGCCCGTCTACCCGGCGCACCCGGACTTTCAGTCCCGCGTTTTCCTTTTCCAACCGTTCAAAGGCCGCCTGGGAGCTGTATTCGGATAAGGTGGAGATCAGTGTTGCCAGAAACACCGAGATGGCAATGCCGATGGTTTCGTACCAATCGGCTTTTTGGAACATAAACAAAAGGTTGACCGCCAGCGCGCAAAGCAGCACTTTGATGACCGGATCGCCCATGTTCTCCCAAAAGCTGCGGCCAAAGCTCTTGCGCGCCGCCGGCCGCAGCTTGTTTTCCCCGTGCTCCTTGCGGGAGCGCTCTACTTCATTTTCCCGCAGTCCCGGGATCTTGACATCCGTCCGATTCATTGCTTTGCCTGACTCCTTTTCTCGTTCTGCCGCTTTTTGCCGGCGCTTAAGAAATATATATTCAGTCGCCCGAACAAACAGACGAAACCAAACGCGATTCCCCGAAAAAAAGCAAAAAAGTTTTTTCGGTTTTCCCGGGAATCCGCGGCAATTTCTTGACAAAAAGGCCGGATTGTGATAGTATTATATTAAGTATGGGGTGGCGTAACAGAACGCCGCCGGCCGTCAGGAAAACCCAGGAAAAGGAAAGGATTTTGCCGCACATGAAAATTGGATTTGTGTCACTCGGATGCCCGAAAAATCAGTTGGATACCGAAGTGATGCTGCACGAGCTTGTCAAGGAGGGGTTTGAAATCACCCCGGACGAAACCGAGGCCGAGGTCATAGTCATCAATACATGCGCTTTTATCGAAAGCGCGAAGAAAGAATCCATTGATACCATTCTCGAAATTGCCCGGTTGAAAGAGGATCATGTGCTGAAAGCCATTATCGTAACCGGTTGCTTAGCCGAACGCTATCATGATGAGATTTTGAAGGAATTGCCGGAAGTGGACGCAGTGCTTGGCGTGGGAAGTATTCATGAAATCGTCCGCGCCGTCCGTGCCGCCACAGCCGAGAAGAACGACGCGACGCGTCCCTTCTGCTCCTGCCTGCCGAGCAGTGAAGTGGCGCTCG
Source organism: uncultured Eubacteriales bacterium (assembly GCA_934462825.1). GTDB lineage: Bacteria > Bacillota > Clostridia > Oscillospirales > CAG-272 > CAKSIP01. The sequence goes on from CAKSIP010000023.1 coordinate 14,948, forward strand.
GAGGCGACCGCGTGCTGACTACGCCGGAATATTATTCGTATCTGAAAATCGCCGAGGGGTGCGACAACCGCTGTACCTATTGCGCGATCCCATCCATACGCGGCCGGTTCCGCTCCCGCCCGATGGAAGATCTGATCCGGGAAGCCAAGGATCTGGAGGCGCTTGGCGTCAAGGAATTGTGCATTATTGCGCAGGACATCACGCGTTACGGCGAGGATCTCTACGGCTCCTATCAGCTTCCGACGTTGCTTCGGAAAATCACCGAGGAAACGAACATTCCCTGGATCCGCCTGCTTTATTGCTACCCGGACAAAATCACCGACGAGCTGATCGCGGAAATCCGCGACAACGACCGCATTGTAAAGTACATCGACATCCCGCTTCAGCATATTGCCGATCCCGTTTTGAAGGCGATGAACCGCCGCGGCGACAGTGCGCTGATCCGAAATGTGATCGGAAAGCTACGGCAGGAAATTCCCGGCATTACCCTCCGCACCACCTTTATTGTCGGGTTCCCCGGCGAAACGGAGGAGGATTTCCGTCAGCTTTGCGATTTTGTTCATACCACCCGCTTTGAGCATCTCGGCGTTTTCGCCTACTCACGGGAGGAAAACACGCCCGCGTATCATATGAAAAATCAGATTGATCCGCAGGTGAAGCAGGATCGTCTGGACACCATTATGAGCGATCAGCTTTTGATCAACGCCGAAATCAACGAGGCGAAAATCGGAAAAACCCTGACCGTCCTTTATGAAGGCTTTGATACCGTCAGCCAGACGCACTTTGGCCGCACCGCGGCCGATGCGCCCGATATTGACGGAAAGGTATATTTCAAAGTGAAAACCAAAACGACACTTTGCGAGGGGGATTTCGTTAAAGTCGAAATCCGCGACGTGATTGACTACGACCTTTACGGCGTTTTGGCCGAGTGAGAAAGTGCACGCAGGTTCCGTATTTTCGACTTTAGAGGTTACAGGCCGCCAAGGGAGCGGCTTGCGTACGGATATTTTGCGTCAGAAGGGAGATTGAATTTTATGAACCTTGCCAATAAGCTCACCGTGTTGCGGCTGTGCTTGGTGCCGATCTTTATGGCGGTTATGCTGATCCCGGAAAGCCTGCTGTCTTTCCGCATCGTTTGCGCCATCGGCTTTGTGCTTTTTATCGCCGCCTCCGTGACCGACACGTTGGACGGCAATATTGCCAGAAAAAAGAATATGATTACCGACTTCGGGAAATTTCTCGATCCGCTGGCCGACAAATTTATGGTCATCGGAGCCTTGCTGGTGCTTTTTTACCGCATGGACACCCTTCGCTTTTACCTGCTGATTGCGTCCACCGTGGTGATTTTCCGCGAGTTGGCGGTGACGGCGGCTCGCCTGATTGCCAGCACGTCCGGGGGCCTGGTTCTGGCCGCGAACAAGCTCGGCAAGCTGAAAACGGTGTGTCAAATTGTTTTTATCTCCGCGGCCATGTTTGAAACGGCCGTGTGGCAGGATCGCGTCACGTTCCTGCTCGGGTACCCCCTCACGTTGCTCTTTATGGCGCTGACGGTCGTTCTGACCGTTGTGTCCGGCGTGGTCTATATCCGGCAGTGCTGGCCTTACATCAATTCCAAAAAATAAACGATCATTTTTAACACATAATAACCTATACGGAAGGAAGAAACTGAAATGTCTGTAAACAATGCAAAAATCAAAAAAATCGCAGTTCTCACGTCGGGCGGTGATGCACCCGGTATGAATGCGGCTGTCAGAGCCGTGGTTCGCAAGGCTCTGCATGAGGGCGTGGAGGTCGTCGGAAGCAAGGGCGGCTATCGCGGCCTGATCGACGACGATTTTGTGGAGCTGACCGCTTCGGCTGTGGCCAACATTGAGTCCGTCAGCGGAACCTTTATATACACCGACCGTTGCCTGGATTTTAAAACCGAGGAAGGCATGCAAAAAGCCATTGCGGTTTGTAAAAAGAACGGAATTGACGCCGTGGTTGCCATCGGTGGTGACGGAACCTTTCGCGGCGCAACGGATTTGACCAACCGCGGCATTCCCACCATCGGCGTGCCCGGCACAATTGACAACGACATTACCGCCACCGATTACACCATCGGCTTTGATACGGCCATGAACACCACCCTGCACATGATCGACTGCCTGAACGACACTTGCGAATCGCATGCCCGTTTGAATGTTGTGGAAGCCATGGGACGCGGTTGCGGCGATATTACCATTCTCACCGCCATTGCTTCCGGCGCGATTGCCGCCGTGGTTCCCGAGCTGCCCTACGATGACGAAACCATCATTGACCGCGTCAAAAAGGCGAGAGCCGCCGGCAAACGCGGTATGATCGTTGTGGTGAGCGAGGGCGCTTTCATGGCGGATGGACAAAAGTATAGCGAATATATCGCTAAGAAGATTGAAGAAGCTACGGGCGTGGAAACCAAATTCGCTCGCTTTGCTCATGTGGTGCGCGGCGGCACACCTACCCTGCGCGACCGTCTGACCGCTACCCGTATGGGCGTCAAGGCGGTAGAGCTGTTGCTGGAGGGCAAGAGCAATCTGATCGTGGCCGAAGTGGACGGAGCAATTACGCCCATCGACATCAATTTTGCTTTGATTACCGACCGGATGTACAAAGGTAAGCTGAAGGACGGCGATCTGGAGCGCTTCTCGGCCGAGGATGTGGAAAAGATGAAGGCGATCTGTGCGAAGCGAAAGGACGATCTGGAAAAGCTGGAAAACGTCATTCGCAGCACCGGTTTCTGATTTTTTCGGGGAAAGGGCCTTACGAAGGCTCTTTCCCCGAAAGCTGTTTTGGCCTTGCCGGCCGGCCGCCCCGCTCGCGCGCGCTCTCTTTGTAATATCGTTTGGAAGTGTGCGGCGTTTGCCCGCGCAGGAAAGGAGTTTTATGAAAAAAATTTGTGTCATTACCGGTGCCTCCAGCGGCATCGGAAAAGAATTTTTTATGCAGCTGAAGGATCGCTCCGATTGGGATGAAATTTGGGTGATCGCTCGCAACGCGGAAAAGCTGAACGACCTTTGCGCGCTGACCGGCACGCCGGTGCGCCCGATTTCGCTGGATCTGTCCGAGGACAGCGCCCGGCAGGCCTATGCCGAGCTTTTAACCCGCGAAAAACCGGAAATTGTCTTGCTGATCAACGGAGCCGGCTACGGCAAGTTTGCGTCTACGCAAAAGGTCGGCTATGACGCCACGATGAATATGATTGATCTGAACGTGAAGGCCGTGGCCGCGCTCAGCCTTTTGTCCCTGCCGTATATGAAAGCAGGCGACGGCATCATCAACATTGCGTCCGTGGCGGCGTATCAGCCGATCCCCTATATCAATGTTTACGGCGCTACCAAAGCGTTTGTTTTGAACTTTACCCGCGCGCTCGGTGCGGAGATGAAGCACCGTGGGATTCGCGTCATGGCGGTTTGCCCTTTCTGGACAAAAACCGGATTTTTTGACCGCGCCATTACCCCCGACGAGGAGCCGGTGGTCAAAAAATACGTTGCCATGTACAAGCCGGAGCAGATTGTGCGCCGTGCCCTGGCCGATTATCAAAAGGGCCGCGCGGTGTCGCTGTTTGGCTTTGTCACCAAAGCGCAGCTTTTGGGCGTGAAGCTGTTGCCCACGTCGGCTACCATGCAAATTTGGATGCGACAGCAAAAGCTGACAAAACGATAATGCGCCGGCGCACAGCCGGAAACAGGAAAAGGACGTGTTAAAAAACTCATTTTGAGTTTTTTAACACGTCCTTGTTTGCTTACAAATGTTTAGTGATTCGACATGGTCAGCGGCGCCATGCCCGATTTTTCTTCTTGCTCCCCCAGCGCGGCCTCGGCGCGTTCTTCATCCATCAGCTCCGGCACCGGATCCCGGCCGTGCTTGCTCATAAACATGGCAAACAGCACGATGGCCGTAAAGCAGCAGAAAATGTCAGCCGCCGGCGTGGCGCAAACGATTCCGTAGATCGGCCAAAGGCGCCCCAGCAAGAACATCATGGGAATATCCAAAATCCCCTTCCGCAAAAGGGCCAGCACCAGCGATTTGACCGTGTGGCCGGTTGCCTGGAAGAAGGAAATGGCAGTATAGGCCCAGGCGGAAAAAGGCGCGCCTATGCACATGATCCGCAAAAAGATTCGTCCATAGCTTCGGGACTCGGTGGCGCCTTGCAAAAACAGCCCGATCAGCTCATCGGAGAAGAACAGAGCCACGGCCATACAAATCGTGGAAATGGCCACGGACATCGTTGCGGACAGGGAAAGAATCCGCCCCATCCGTTTTCGGTTGCCCGATGCAAAATTATAGCCAATCAAGGGAAGCACGCCCTGCGCCATGCCCCGAACGATGCAGTGCGCCATCATGTTGACCTTTTTGGCCACGCCGATTCCGGCTTGCGCGGCGGTGCCGTAGGCCGCCATCAGCTTATCCAAAATCGCATAGGAAATGTTTTCGCACAGCGTCATCAGGCAGGCGGGAATCCCCACGCAAATAATGTCCTTCGCAAGCTTGCCGCGAAGCATCCCACGTTCGGGCTTGGCGGAAAGGATCATTTCCTTTCGTTTAAGCCAAAGATAAATCAGAAAATAAATTAGCGCGCCGGCGTTGGAAAGCGTGGTTGCCAAAGCCGCGCCCAGCGTTTCTTGGCCGGGCTTCAAAATGACAAACATGAAAAGCGGATCCAGCACAATGTTTAACAGACCGCCGATCATGATGCCGAGGCTGGCCTGCATGGAGCGTCCCTCGGCTCGAATCAGGTGAGATAGCAGGGTGTTCATGGCGGTCACCATGCCGCCAAACACCACTGTGACTTTCATGTATTGGACGGCATAGGCGTGTACCTGCGGATCGCTTCCCCCCAAAAGATCGACAAAAACATCCATAAATAAGAAGGCGCCCAGGGCATAAATGGCGCTTGTCAGTGCGCAGCCCCAAATGGCAAAGGCCGAGGCGCGCCCGGCATCCTCGCGGCGCCCGGAGCCCATCATACGGGAAATGACGCTGGCACCGCCCACGCCGAACAGGTTGGAAATCGCCGACAAAAACATAAAGGCGGGCATACAGACTGTCACGGCCGTGATCATAGCGTCGCTCTTGGTCAGACCGACAAAAAACGTGTCGGCCATATTGTAGACGACAAGGATGATCTGCCCCATCACCGACGGCAAGGCCAGGCTGAGAATCGCTTTCAGCACCGGACTTTCTTCAAATAAATATTTCTCTTTTTCAGCACATCTCACTTTTCTTCGCTTCCTTCCTCTCCCTGCTCGATCAGATTGCACACGGTTTGTCTGTTTTTCGGCCGGTTGTAATTCTGTTGAATGTTGTGTATGAGTTCCTCGGTGGCTTCTCCGGGGCGGTACACCATACGAATGCTACGGCTCATATGAAGGCCCTCCAAGGGAATCACCACGATATTTCCGTGTGCATGCTCCATGTAGTCCCGGCAGGCCTTGTTTGACAACACCGAAAGGCCGTACTTCATGGAAACCAAACGCAAAATCGTATCAATATTATCGACTTCCATAAGGACATGCAGTTTTTCGGGTTCCATTCCCACACTGCGAAGTCCCGATTCCAAAAGTCGTCGCGTGCCCGATTGCTTGGGCTTTAGAATCAATTTTTCTTTCAGAAGTTCTTCGGGCAAAATCATGCCTTTCTTGCCCCAAACGCTGTCCGGCGAAACGGCAACCGTGAGGTAATCGGTGTCCAGGATCACACTGCCAAGCTCGCACGTGTCGCAATTGCCCTCAATCAGGGCGAGGTCAATTTCCCGGTTTCTCAGCTTTTGGATCAGCGTGTCAGACGTCCCGGTGTCGGCTTTGATCAGGATTCCCTCCAATGAAGGCAGTACGGCGGACAGCGCGTACTTTTCCGCGCTGGGCGTAATGCCCACCGACAGCCGCTCTATATGGCGATGGGAGCAGTCAATCCCTTCCGACATCTGCCGGCAAACCGCCTGAATCTTTTTGACGGATTCCACCACCAAATGGCAGGTGTCTGTGGGAACCAATCGGTTTTTTTGGCGGACAAACAGCGGCACGGCCAGCTCCCGCTCCACCGAGTGGATTTGTTGGGAAACGGCCGACGGCGTCAGCGCAAGCTCCGAGGCCGCCAGAGTATAACTTCCGAAGCGGTATACCACCAAAAGAGAGGCATACCGCTGATCATATTGAATTTTTTCCAGCATCGGTGTCGTCCTCCTTTTCTGCCGTTTCGGATTTTTCGGCCTTTTCCATCGTTTCGGTCTTTTTGGCCTTTTCCTTGGCCGCCCTCTCCGCGATTCTTGCCATGGAGAGGCCATCATCAAAAAAAGCGTCTTCGCTTTCTTCATTATAGTAACTGTTGTTTGAATAGATTCCCAGAGCACACTGCAAAGCCGTATTCTTCGTATGAAGTAATAACACTTCCGGAAGCTCCGGGTGCTTTGCGTCTCGGTTCATTTTCTCGCCCCCTCTTGACATTTCCGGTGAAAACATTTATAATTATACGCGAAGTTTCAATAATGTCAAATTATAATACACTGTACACATATAAATTTTTGTTATACGCAAAGGAAAGCAACCATTCAAGGGGAGGAAACAACCATCATGCTGGATCATAAAGTTTATACGCTTTTGAAGGTGGCGGAATGCGATAGCTTTGTCGCTGCCGCCGAACAACTGAATTTGACGCAGCCGGCCGTCAGTCAACACATCAAGGCGTTGGAGGAGGAGCTTGGTGTCACGATTTTTGAGCGCGGAAAAGGGAAATTGATCCTGACCAAGCAGGGAGATCGCGTAATTAAGTGCGCAAAGAAGATGAGAGGGCTTTATTCCGGGCTGAGACAAGACATCAGCGACGAAAACAGCCTGATTACCCATCTGACAATCGGCGTGACGCACACCGCGGAAAGCAACCCGATTGCCGAAGCCTTAGCCAACTATTGCTCAAAAAATCCCGGCGTAAACATTAAAATGATTACAGACACTATAAAAAATCTTTATACGATGCTGAAGACATATGAAATTGATCTTGCCATTGTGGAAGGTCGCACGCACGAGTCCGGCATCCGCTATTTGCTCATGGATACGGACTATTTGGTGCTGGCCGTTTCCCCCGACCACCCGTTTGCCAAAAAAAGCATGGTTACGCTGGGAGAGCTGAAAAAAGAGCGGATGATCCTCCGGCTTCCCAATTCGGGAACGCGCAATTTGTTTATGGCACACCTGGAAAGCAACAATATGAGCATTAACGATTTCAATGTGATTCTGGAAGTGGACAATATCGCCACCATAAAAGACTTGATCCGTCGGGACTTCGGCGTGTCCATTCTGGCCAAAAGCGTTTGCCTGGATGAATTAAAAAAAGGGAAGATCGTTACTCTTCCCGTGGAAAATTTAAGTATGATGCGAGAGATTAACATTGCCTATCCCGCCGATTTCACGCAATTTGACCTTTTGCGCGAGATTGTCAACAGCTACAACGAAACGCTGAAGCTTTATAAATAACGTCTGAAGGTGCACTTCAAGAGAACGGTACGTCAATCCTCAAAAGCCTGCTCGTAAAAGCCGTGCTCCGAGAGCTTCATAAACCCGCGAAAGCCGCACTTTTTGGCCAAGGCCACGGCTCTGTCAAAGCCGACCGTTATGGTGTCGGCCCGGTGACAATCGGAGGCATAGGTGACACGCCCGCCGCAGGAGCGGATCAGGCAAAGCAGGCGCTCGGAGGGATAGGGCGCGGTGCGATACCCCCGCCCGATGGCGCCGGTGTTGATTTCAAAGATCAGCCCCTGCCGCGCCAGCGCCTCGGCCGCCTCGCCCGCCGCCTTTTCATAGCGCCGATCCCGCTCGCAGAACAGGCACTCGCCCTCGTTGTATTTGGTAATCAAATCAAAATGCCCCACGATGTCGCAGTTGGTGCGCGCGGAAAGGTCTTTCATTTGCGCAAAATAACGGCAGGCCAAGGCAATCGGATCGTTGCCGAAGGCGTTTTTTACATGGGACAGAAACGTGTCGCGGTTGGCATCCACCTGTAAGTAAAGCCCGTTTTGTTCGACATAATGAATGGATCCGATCCGATAGTCGTACCCGTCCGTCGGCAAAATCGGCGGCGAAAAAAGATCCTGCTCAAGGCCGAGAAAAATCGGAATGCGGTCGCGGTACGCTTCCCGCAGGCGCCGGATTTCGGCGCGGTAGGAGGCCAGGGTAGCGGCCGTGCGGGTGTCCTTTGTGCCTGTGTCGGCCGGAGCGATTGGCTCCGGGGAATGGGAGGAAAAGCCCAGCGCGTCGCATCCGTGGGCCAGCGCGCTTTGCACCATTTCTTCGGGAGTGTTTTTTCCATCGCAAAACGTGGAATGGGTATGATAGGTAAAAGGTTTCATAAGGAAGTCTGCCTTGCTTTTTTACATTTTCGGCTACAGCGCGCCACGCGACGGCCACCGATTTCTTTACCGATAGTATAATGGATTTCGGAGATGGTGTCAAGGGTTCGTTGGGATTTTGCCACGGGAGAGGGAACTGCACGGCCGGGTGGCCCGAACGAGGCCTTTTTGCATCCGCCAACGGGATGTTTGCGACCGGCTTTGCCCGCCTGAAAACAGGCGCGAGAACATTTCCGAAGCTTTTTCGCACAAAATACTTGACAAACCGTAGGGAAGGATGCTATAATAATGAAGTTATTGGGATGTAGCCAAGCGGTAAGGCACGGGACTTTGACTCCCGCATTCGTCGGTCCGAATCCGGCCATCCCAGCCATTGACAGGGCAACGACTTTTGGAACACTTCTAATTGGAGTTTTCAATTTTCACCCCCCTATCAAACCACAACGAGAAAACACCTATTTTCAGTAATGAGAATGGGTGTTTTCTCTCTTTTTAAGAGGCTATACTATAAAAAATATCTTCAATTTGCGAGGGAGTTTTGAAATTCAAACTGCGATGCGGTCTTCGGTTGTTATAATAATCGATGTATTTCTCTACTTCTGACTCCAATTCATCTATGTTGGAATATTCCTGACGATATAATGCCTCATATTTCATTCTTGCAAAGAACGATTCGCAAACTGGATTTTGCGTAGGCGAGCCGAGAGCAGAAAAGGATTGTAAAACATGTAACTCTGACAAGTATGTTCGGAATGCCAACGCTGTGTACTGTACGCCTTGGTCTGTATGAAAAATAAGCTTGTCTGTTGTATGCCTTGATTGGTATGCAAGAGCAAAAGCTTTTAGAGACAGCATTGTGTCAATTGTTTTAGAAACAGCGGTTGCAAGGACCTTATGGGAATATAAATCAATTACCGCGCAAACAAAGTGAGGCTCATCGCCTACTCTCACATAAGTAATATCACTTGCCCATACCGTATTCGGTGAGGTAATACCATCCAAACCAAACAACCGGTTGGGACGGTTCTTTCTTTTTATCGGAGTTGTATGTGCCTTCAATTCCCTTGGCTTTTGAATAATCAATCCCATTTCCTTCATCAGACGACTAATCCGCGCTTCAGAAACAAACACACCTCTTTGTTCAAGGAGATATTTGATCGGCTTTTTCCCCAATCGATATTCGCTTTCGGTGAAAATCTCTTGGATAATTGGCTTTAAATTTTCGTCATTTTTCTCATAAACAGTTTTCGAGCGTTCTGCTCTTTTTCTGTTGTAATATGTGCCTCGCGGTATTCCAAACGCCTCTGACAAAACGTGAATTGAATACTTATCTCGCAAACTATCAATTGCTTTGACCTTATCTTCTGTGGATGAGACCGGCGTACACAATGTAAGTCGTTGCACTTCCAAAATCTGCTCCAGCTTCTTTGCATGACTTTGTAAACGATTCAGCGTCATAGCTTTAGCGGCATGAGACAAATCAAAAAGCCCTTTATGATACTGCTGCTTCCAAGCAAACAGCGTGCTCTCAGGAACATGGAACTCTTGCAGTGTTTCCTTTACCGTATGGTGATCCAGATAGAATTTTACGACTTGTTTCTTGAATTCCATGGTGTACTTTTGATTTGACATTTTATTGCCTCCTGCTGAACAGCTAAATTATTACATCATTATACACCCAATTTATGAACTCCACTATATTTTTGGAGAAAAATAAGAGTTAATCAAGCAAGTTCTCGCTTTTGACGGCGAGGGCAATTTACAACGGATGCCTTGATGTTGTACAACATCTTCAAAAGCGCTTGACAAGGGGGTTAATTTGGGGTATAATATATAGTAGAATACTGTAGATAAGGGGGATACTATCATGGCTACGAATGAAACGCTTGAAAAGCTTGCCGAATTGACGGCAAGGATCAAGGAACTCCCAAAAGGTTATATATCAAAAAAGACGATAGGCGGTAAGATATATTACTACCACCAGTGGTCGGAAAGCGGAAGCAAGCAGAGCCGATACATCAAGGACGATGAGGTCGAGCCGCTTGCCAAATTGATCGACGAAAGAAAAGAATTACAGACGCAGGTCAGCGCCTTGAAAAAGGCCTCAACAAAGAAAACCAAAAGAAACGAGGTGAACGTAATGAAATGTATTTTGATGCACAAGAGAACGCAGGTTGCTTCGATAGAGCTTGATGACGCAACCGGTTTTATTCAGAAGATCGGTGAGATATATGCACCGGAACATTTGCCCGTCGGTATTCATGTCAGACACGGAGTAGCTGATCGAACAGAACTCAATCAGTGGTGGACAGATAGATCGATTCCTGCCAGCCGAAGCGGAATCCGCGAGGCTCTCGAAATACTCGAAATCGCAAACACAAAGCTTTTGCTTCTTCGTTGCTACGGTTTGAGCTTGTCAGACCAATATTGGATCAAGCCCGACGGAAGTGACTTGACTTGGGAAGACGTTAACTTCTTTGATAATTCGTTCTCCGACGATATCGGTGACGTTCTGTTCGGCGCTCCCAAGAAAGATAATGCACTGAATTTCTCATCTCCCGACAATACTTCGGATGGCTTCTTAAAAAAGCGTTGGAAGATCATAGACGGAAAGCGTTGCTTAATCAAAGGTGGCTCCAATCCGTTCCGTCAGCAACCGTTCAATGAAGTCATTGCAACAAAGATTATGGAACGGCTTGATATTCCACACGTACCATACACGCTTGTTTGGAACAAAGAAGCACCTTACTCGGTATGTGAAGACTTTGTGGATGAAAATACGGAGCTGATTCCTGCATGGCGCGTTATGATGACACAAAAGAAAAATAACAGCACGTCGGTTTATCAACACTTCGTCAATTGCTGTGGAGCACTGGGTGTAGCGGATGTTGTTCCATTCCTTGACCGCATGATTACGCTTGACTATATCATTGCGAACGAAGACAGACACTTCAATAACTTCGGCTTGATCAGAAATGCCGAAACGCTTGAATGGATTGGTATGGCGCCCATCTACGACAGCGGTTCATCCTTGGGATATGATAAGCTGCCTGGACAGATGAAATCCGAAAAGGATGTGGGGTGCAAGCCGTTCAAGAATCACCACATTGAGCAGCTGCAATTGGTTCAGTCCTTTGAATGGCTCGATCTCTCAAAGCTGGATGATGTCGAAGATATTATTAGAGAAACGCTTGCCTTGGATACGGATGAAAATTATATCGACGAGTATCGTATCAACGCCGTAGTAAATGCGGTTAAGCGCAGACTCCAAAACTTAGAACAAGTGATCAGGGAGCGTCAAAGGAATGTCTTTGTTCATAATAACACTTCTACGGAAGACGACGTTGAGAAAAATATTGCCGAGGATTATTCTGCCAAATGACACTGAATCAATTCTGCTCCCAATCTTATACCCAAAAGGAGTTTAGCACATGGCATATAACTTTCAAAAACAAATAGACTTTCTCCTTGAATGAGCTTGTCCAAGTATAAGGTACTTGGTTCACCGTGATATGCTTGGCACTCCCGTGGATGAGCCGTTTATGGTTGCGCTCCAAAATAAGATATTGGCACAATCCAACACGCAAAAGCATTTGTACGCACAGCATCCCGATGGATGGTTCGGTCACGAACTTCACGGTATTGACGGTATGGATTGTCACATCGGTGGACTATTGAATTTAGGTGTTGAAGTGAGTCATCCTGCGATTCAAAAAGCGGTCACGGCGTTACTTACACCCGAAATTGCATCGACACACAAGAATTGGTTTCGCGGCGGTGCGGCTTTGGGTGCCGAGGGACGCGGTGGCGATCGTGCCATCGTTGCCAACATTCTCGCTATGACAAAAGCTCCCGAAGATATTCCCGTTTATGCGGAATAACTTGCGCGTGCCTTCGAACATCTGTCAGCAGCTTTAACGTATGACTCTATTGACGATTTCTCTATCAAGGGTAAGAACGAACGTTACTACAAGCCCCACGCAAATGCTCATGTACGGTAAGGAAGCAAGCAACCGAAAACAAGAGATAGACCGCCAGCACTACACTATTCCGAA
>CAKSIP010000024.1 GCA_934462825.1 uncultured Eubacteriales bacterium
CCCGCGTCCGCTTCGTTCGCTCTCTCAGCCTCTTCCCAGACAGCTCCCATATTATACCCCTTTTCTTCCCCTTTGTCAACACTATTTTGCTATCTTTTTTGGTTTTTTTCATTTTTTAAAAATTCCTGTCAAACGCTCGCCAAAGCTCATATACTGCTGTCAGAATCCGAAAGAGAAAGGAGCCTTTGTATGCAAATCGACAGAGAAACATTAGAAAGAATGTCTCACATGAACGATGCGGACTTTGCCAAAGCCATTGAAGCGGCGGCCTCTCAGAACGGCATTTCACTTCCGTCTTTAACGAAAGCAGACTTATGCAAGCTGCGGGACACGCTCCGAGCCGTCAGCCAATCCCCACAGCTCATGGAAGCGCTTTGGAAAAAAGTCGAAAAGAACCTCCCGCCGGAAAATCCCTTTGGGCCATCCACGTCGCGCAAATAAGAAAGGAAGGTTTTTATGAATCGTTCCCTCAATGAAAATACCGATGAAGTTGTAACGCCGGAACGTATCCCGAATGCATTGGAAAACGCTTTGGCACAGCTGAAAGAAAACCCCTCTCTGATTTCTTCCCTTTTCTCCGCTCTGTCGGGAATGCCGCAGCCAGAATCGTCCTCCGATGCTGCACAACCATCCGACGCTCCTGCAAATGCACCGACCGAAGATTCCCCCAAAGCTCCCTCTCCCCCCATTGCCCCTTCGCCCGAGCTACTTCAAATCCTCCCTGCATTTATGGCTCTTTTGGGCCACGGAAGCGAAGCGAAAGGCGAAACCCCAAAAGCCTCCGACAAACGCTGTGCGCTTTTATCTGCGCTACGCCCCTATCTGAATGTGCGTCGGCAGGAAGCCATTGATACGTTTCTGCGGCTGGGAACGCTGAGCGCATTCATGAAAAAATCCGGCTCATAATGCCGGACAAATTTTGATTTTGAGATTTAAGATTTGAGAAAGGAAAAAGCTCTCGCACCAAAGCAGCATTGCATCGAAGAAGCCGAAACGAAAGCGCCGTGCGAAAGCCGATGGCAATTATGTACGCAAGAAATGATCGACGGCGGGATTATGCCCGCAGAGAAATTTCCATTCCCGAAAATTATTCCGGCCACGCTTTTTCCGCTTCATCCCCCTCCGTCTCCGAGCCGCCGGACGACCAAGAAACCTCTGCCTGCGCAAGTGCGGAAGCCTGCGCCGCCCCGGACTGTACACGGCCGTCCTGCCAAGCGCCCTCCCCCGTTTTCCCGGGGCTTGGCAGTGAGGAGCTGCTATTGCTGGGTGTGTTACTTTTACTCTCGCAAAGCAACGCGGACGACGACGTGATTCCCCTGCTTCTCATGCTGTTGTTTTTAAAATAACAGCAGCTCACTCGCCTTTGGCCGCAAGATTTCCACCGTGTTGACGCGATTTTTTTCCACGCAAAGCGTCAAGACATAGGTTTCGCAACGGAGCCTATGCAATTTCAATTCCGGCGGCAAGGCCTGCGTGTCGATTTGGCGCAAATTGCGAGAAAGCCCCTCCCCGGTATATTTTAAAAAAGCCTCCTTCGCCGTCCAGATTTCAGCAAACGAGCCATCGCCGCTCGCCAACGCCTGCCTTTCTCTTTCCGAGAAGAAACGATCCGCCAACCGCCTTCTGCGGTCTTCCGACCATCCGGCCCCTTCCGGTTCCGCATCAATTCCGACGCGTCCTTCCCCGACGCCAAGGGCGCAGGCAACCAATCGGTCGGCATGGGTAATATTGAAATCCAGCGCCGGCCGATTTTCGATATAGGGGCGTCCGCCCGCTTCTTTTTGGATGGAAATCGTGTCAGGATCCAAGCCTTGGGAGCGAAGCAGAAAGGACAAAAGCGCCCGTCCGACATCATGTTCCTGCTTTCGCAAGTTTTTTTCTTCATTTTTTTCTAAAAAATAATAAGCAAGAAACATGCGTTTCTCCCTCTTTCTGCGAAAATTATTACATATTTATTATATCACGCTTTGTCCGCGCATGCAAGTTTTTTCTTTTTGCAAAATTCGTGGCACCGCGTGGCACTCAAAGTCACTTTCAAGCTTTTCCGTTTCTGCTACAATAAGCCTGCACAGGGGAAAAGAAAGGAGGTGATCAAATGCCCCCGGAATCCGAGACTTGCCGGGCTGTGGACGAGCTGTGCCAAAACGGTTCGCTCATCGACCGGTGCGAGCAGTATGTGCATTTTTGCCTTTCGGAGGAGAATGAACCGCGAAAGCGGCCTCGCCTCCCCAATGCAGCAGGTTTCTTTCGCTGGTTGGAATTGGACGCCGACGCACTTCGTTATCTGAAACAAAATTATCCCGAAAAATTTCGCACGATCCAAATGATTTTTGAAGACGAAGCGCTCAACTCGCCTCTGCCGCCCTCCATTGTCTCGGCCTATCTCAAGCAATATTTCCCGCAGGAGGAGGAACCGGAATCCTCCCGTGCCGAATGTGGGCCGATCACGGTGCTTTTTGATCACGATATTAACTGTGACGGACGCTGAAGCCTATCCGAACCTCCTGCACATTCCCGGAACCCCCAATGAAAAGCAAAAGCAGTTTTTTTCTTCCCGTGCGAAGTACATCGCTTATGGCGGTGCGCGCGGCGGAGGAAAATCGTGGGCGCTTAGGCGCAAGCTGATCGGATTGTGTTTATGCTTTCCCGGCATCCGGTGCCTGCTGATTCGGCGCTCCTACCCCGAATTGAAGGCCAATCATCTGCAACCGCTGTTGGCGGAATACGGAAAAATTCTCACCTACCATGAAGGAGAAAAACGATTTTCCATGCCCGGCGGCAGTTCCATCACCTTCGGTTACTGCGCCGGCAACCGAGATCTGTTGCGGTATCAAGGTCAGGAATACGACATCATCGCCATCGACGAGGCAACGCAGCTGAGCGAACATCAGTTTTCTGTTTTCAAGGCCTGTCTGCGAGGGTGCAATGATTTTCCCAAACGGATCTATCTTACCTGCAATCCCGGCGGCATCGGTCACGGATGGGTGAAACGCCTGTTTGTTGACCGCGCCTTCCGCCCGGACGAGCATGCAGACGATTACGACTTCATTCAGGCTCTCATTTATGACAACGACGCACTTCTTCGGTGCGATCCCGAATACCTGCGTCAGCTGGAAAGCCTGCCGCCTCGATTAAAGGAGGCCTGGCTATATGGGCATTGGGATGTCTTTGAAGGACAATTCTTTCCCGAATTTGACCCCGATGTTCACGTTGTCACACCGGATGCTTGGGCAGACAAGCCCCTGCGGCAGTTTGTCGCCTTTGACTACGGTCTTGATATGACAGCCGCGTTACTCATGGGAAGCGACAGCGAAGGAAATCTTTATGTGCAAAAAGAGCTTTGCATGCCCGATCTGACGCTTTCCCGTGCCGCCGAAGAAATTGCCCGTCTATGCAGTGACGCCTCGCCCGAATATGCCGTGGCTTCGCCGGATCTTTGGAACCGGCGGCAAGACAGCGGCCGCAGCGGCTTTGAAATCATGCAGAGCACCGACGGCATGCCGCCCATGACAAAAGCGGATGATCGCCGTATTCCCGGTTGGCGCATGGTGCGAGAATTTCTCTCGCCGGACGCGCCTGTTTTACGAATCGGTTGCGACTGCCATGAATTGATTCGCTGTCTGCCCGCTTTGCTTTTCTCTCCCGACGGACGCGAGGACGCTTCCTCGGAGCCTCACGCCATCACACATGCGCCCGAAGCGTTGCGCTACGGGCTTATGAGCCGCTGTCCCGTGCCGGCGTGCGCAGTCATGCAAAAAAAGCCTGACTTCCGCTTCCCCCTCCGGCACTCTGACACGCTTTCGGACTACACACGGTTTTGAACGCAACGACTTTCTCCTGTGCACGCGCAAAGTGTAGTCGAAGCGGCGGTCTTCTGCTTTTGCAATGTATCACCGCGGGATCGCTTCCCTTTTCGTCCCGCCAAGGCTGCAAAAGCAACCCTATTTCCATTCAGAAAGGATACAAAATCATGGCAAGTGCCTCTACACACCATGCAAATTCTCATTTTCAAGTCGAATATCTCGGCTTTTCCGGCATCAACCGAGCCGCCCCCTCGAAAGGATTGCCGGCTCCCTTCGACATCAACAACTTTCGTCCCTTTCCCGACGGTTCTTTGCGAAAGCGTTGCGGATATGAAGCGAAAGCGAGTTTTTCCGACAGGATTCGGGGCGTCTTTCCTTACTCCGACACCTGCTTGTTGGTTTTGGCGGGGCATACGCTCTACACTCTGGATCCCACTCATTGGGCAAAGGAGGCACAGGCGCTTGCCACCGTCAGCTCCTCCTCGGGAGAAGTCCGCTTTTTCCCTTACGGCAAACGAGTCCTTTTGCTCGACGGGAACGCCTTTTACGTTTACAACGGAAATACGCTCTCGCCGCTTGTCGGCTACACTCCGCTTTACGGCAAGCTTTGGGGCGGCGGGCTCCGCGGCCCGATCCATGAACCGCTCAATATTCTTTCCCGGCATGTCCGCGTAAGCTATCAAGCGGCGTCCACCGATGTCTCCCTGATTTTTCCTACTCCGCCGTCGATCACATCCATTGATGCAGTCTACCTCAACGGCATAAAATGCGACACGTCTCTTTGCAGTTTTGTTAACGCGCAAAAAGCGTCCGTCTGTTTTGCAGGCAAGCTCACGCCCTCGGATGAACTGCTCGTTTATTACACGTTGGAGGACAGCGTAAGCGTCGCCGGGGCCGCCGATCTCTTTTCCTGTCAAAGCGTCACGTTTTACGGAAACAGAAATGCGCCGGGGTATGCTCTTGCGGCCGCCTTTTATCGCGGGAATGACAAAACCCAAGTTTATCTTTCTCGCTCGGTGGAGTCCTCGGTCTATGAAGCCGACGCTGTTGTCTACGCGGATGCCTTTCCTTACTATATTACCGAAAAGGATGCTTATCATTTTGGTAGCGGAGAAAACGAAATCACCACCATCTCACGCAAAGAGAACGACGCGCTGGTATTTACTGAAAATGAAGCGTTCCGGCTTTCCGGGAGCGGTGCGCCTTACAAGATCACCACCATTTCCCGTTCGGTCGGATGCGCCTCGGTCGGATGCGTGATTTCCATCGGCGACGATCCGATTTCCGTGGGACGAAGCGGAATTTTGCGATGGCTCCGCCGTTCCGATTTCCCGGAGGGCGTTCTCGCGTCCGAAGTCCTCTCCGAAGCCATTGCGCCCATGGTTTCCGATAGCTTCCCCCAAAAATGCAGGTGCTTTTTCTTCCGCGCCAAAAATGAAATTTGGTTTTCGGATCCCGACGCATCGGACAAAACCGTTTTCATTTACCATCCCGACCGCGCCCTTTGGTTCCGCTTTTCGGCCATTGATGCCGAGGACTTTTTTGAAATGAAAGGAACGGCAGGTTTTTTCAAGGATCAGAAAATCTTTCTGTTTGACGAAGCCTTGTCCGACGATCATCCGTCGGATGCCGCCGTTCCCATCTCGGCCGATTTTGTCACGCCTCCGCTGTACTTTGACCTCCCCTTTTCCTCCAAGCGCCTATCTCGGATTTCCCTTCAATGCAACGCCGGCGGACGTTTTTGGATGACCGTCACCAATGCACAGGGATATGCAAGCCGACAACGGCTGTGTGACGAAAGTCGGGAAAGCATCGGCGTCATTGACAAGAGAGTGGCGGTCGGGCGCGCCCGGTTCTTTACCGTAGCGCTGACAAGCGACGAAGCCGGTGCGTCGGAGCTTCGCTCCCTTCGTCTCATCGCCGCACAATAACACAAGAAAGGTATAAGTGAAACAGTGAAAAACACAAACAATTCTCTCTCCAAAGCCTGGCGGCAGTATGAAGCCGGGAAGGAGTACAAACGGCGCATCGGCCTATATGAAACGGTACGCCGAAACGAACGCTACTATCGCGGCGAACAATGGAACGGAGCCGGGCAGGATCTTCCCAAGCCTGTTTTTAACGTGAT
This sequence comes from uncultured Eubacteriales bacterium, assembly GCA_934462825.1. Lineage (GTDB taxonomy): Bacteria > Bacillota > Clostridia > Oscillospirales > CAG-272 > CAKSIP01. The sequence goes on from CAKSIP010000024.1 coordinate 5,932, forward strand.
TCGCCGCATTACGGATTATTTCATTTGCACGGTAGCCAGCGACAATGTGGGCATTACCTATTCGGATGAAAATCTGCCCTATGCACGTTCCTCGTTGGAGGCGCAGGCCATCCGGGCCGGCATCCAGGCGCTGGATAAAAACGCGGCGTACCGATGGGAATGTTGTCGGATGAACTACTTGATTTACCAGCTTCTGACCGACGCGGCCCTTTGCGGGGACGGTATTCTTTATTGCTATTGGGATGCCGAGAGCGAAAGCGGGCAGCCCTTCAGCGGAGACATTATGACAACGCTGGTGGATTCGATCAATGTGTTCCCCGCCGACGTCAACCGCGCCGACATTCAATCGCAGGAATACATCATTCTTTCGGGACGCCAATCCGTCGGCTCTCTGCGAAAGGAAGCCGATGCCCACGGCGTACCCGCCGACAAGATTGCCAAAATCCTCCCGGATCGGGAATATTCGCTGAGCGCCGGCGACCTTGGCAACTACGAGCTGGAGGGCGACGATGAGGGAAAAGCCACCTATTTGATTAAATTCTGGCGGGAGGACGGTGTGGTTTGCTTTGAAAAATCCACCAGAGATTGCATAATTCACCGAGCCAAAACCGCCTGTCGGCTCTATCCGCTCGCCTATTTCAATTGGCATTCCACCAAAAACAGCTTTCACGGGGTTGGCCCGGTGAACATGCTGATTCCCAATCAGAATTTCATCAACCGCGCCTACGCCATGGCAATGAAGCACATGACCGACACGGCCTTTTCCAAAATCATCTACGACAAAACCAAAATTCCCGAATGGAGCAACAAGGTCGGAGAAGCCGTGGCGGCGGTCGGCGGCGGAAACATGGCAGACGCCGTTTCGGTGGTGGGTGTCGGGCAATTGCAGGACGGCTACATGGAACTGATTGATCGCGCCTTGGCTGTAACCAAAGAATTGGCCGGCGCCACCGATTCGGCTCTCGGCAATGTAATCCCCACCAACACCAGCGCTATTTTGGCCCTTCAGGAATCCTCCCGCCGCCCCTTGGAGCAGGTGCGCGCCAATTTCAGCCACTGCTTAGAGGATCTTGCCGTTATATGGGCTGACATGATGTGCGCCTATTATCCGAGAGAGCGTCTGCTTCCCTATCGTGACGGGGAGCAAACCCGCCTGGCCTCGGTGGACTTTTCCCTTTTGTCGCGCGCTTTGATCCGTGCCAAGGTGGAAATCGGCAGTATCAGCCGCTACACCAGCTCCGGCACGCAAGCGCTGTTGGACAAGCTGCTGGAAGGCGGTCATATTACCGCTCTGCAATATTTGGAGCAACTGCCTGAGGGGGCCTTGTGCAACCGCATGGAGTTGATTGCGCAGCTTCGGGCTTCCGCGTCCCAAAAGGAGACAGCCTCCGAAACGGATGCGGATGCGGAAAAGGAAAAGGAAAACGGCAAGCCCTTCCAGAAAAACGAAGTCGAAAGCGAAGAAAGGAGCCTATCGTTATGAAAGAAAGTATAGCAAACCCTGTTCTATCTGGCATAGACGAGGCGGACGAAACGATTCTGCCGGTGGAGGAAGCGGATAAAACCGCTCTGCCGGTGGAGGAAGCGGATAAAACCGCTCTGCCGATGGAGGAAGCCGACGAAACCGATCTGCCGATGGAGGAATCCGACGAAACCGATCTGTCGGCGGGTGAAGCCGACGAAACCGATCTGCCGGCGGGTGAAGCGGATGAGCCCGCCCCGCCTGAGCTTCCGTCCGACAATCCGCCAACCGATATGGCGCAAGAGCTTGCGCGTTTGCGTGAGCAAGTCACGTCCCTCCGAGAAACGCTGGCCAGCCAAAAAGCCGCTTATCAACGCGCCGGCGCCGAGTATGCGGAATTTTTCACGCTGTTCCCCGCGGTTTCTCTCTCTGCTCTCCCCGATGACGTATGGCAAAGTGTGCAAAAGGGTGTTCCTTTGGCCGCCGCCTATGCGCTGGAAGAACGCAGAGCCGCCGTACAAGCGGAAAAAGCGCAAAAGGTCAACCAAATCAATCGGGAAAAATCCTCCGGGGCATTAAATCCGACCGGAAACTCCGACAATTTTTCTTTGGCCGAGGTGCGCGACATGACGCCGGACGAAGTCCGCGCCAATTTTGACAGAATCATGGAATCCGTGACACAATGGCACTGATTTCCCACTCATTATTTTACTAAATTTATTAAAATTAAGAAAGGAATTTTTTATTATGGCTATTTCCAATTTTATTTCTACCGTTTGGAGCGAAAATCTTTACAGAGAACTTGACAAAAAATTTGTGGCGGTCGCCAACTGCAACCACGATTGGGAGGGCGAAATCCGCCAAAAGGGGGATCGCGTCAAGATCCTCGGCGTTGGCCCCGTTTCCGTTTTCAATTATACGAAAAACACCGATATGACCGTCCCGGCCGCTCTGAGCGACAGTGTCCGTGAGCTGGTCATTGACCAGGCTAAGGCCTTCAACTTCCAGATCGATGACGTGGATCGCGCGCAGGCCAATCCGAAAATCATGACCGAGGCCTTGCGCAACGCCGCCGCGGCTCTTGCCAATCAGGCGGATGCGCACGTGCTTTCCCTCTATTCCTCCATTGCCGCCAAAAATCAGCTTAAGGTGGATGCAACCACGTCCGACAATATCATCGACAAAATTCTGGAAGGCATGCTCATCCTGCGGAAAAACGGCGTGACAGACGACATCGTTCTTGAGGTTTCCCCGGCCATCGGTTCTTTGCTTCTCAAAGCCAAGCTGAACCTTGCCACCGACAACACCGCCACCCTGGAAAACGGATGTATCGGCTCGATTGCCGGTTGCCGCGTCTTTGTCAGCGGAAATGTCTGCACGGTAACGCCCACCGGCTCCGGCTCCGCTACGTACCACAAATGTATGATGCACACGCGTCGCGCCATCGCGTTTGCCGAGCAGCTCAGCGAAATCGAAGCCTATCGCCCCGAACTTCGCTTTGCCGATGCCGTCAAGGGCCTGATGCTGTACGGCGCCAAGATCGTGTACGGAGATGAAATCATTCTGCTCGATCTCGGCATGGCCAACTGATGGAAGCGCTCTCAGAGAAAGAAGGCGTTTGTATGAAATGCTCGGACATCTTTAACGCCGCTCTGCGATTGCTCAACGAGAAGGAATCCACTTTATTGACTGAAACGGACGAGCTTCGTGACCGCGCCCCCTTTATTTTGGCGACCTGCTGTGAAGAACTTGCGCAGCTGGATCATCACTATCGTCAGGCAAACGGGCTGGAAAGCGCTCCGCCCCATCACGCGGTCTGCCTGCCCCTTTCGGCCGACTTCCCGCTCTGCAAACGCTTTGCCCCCATCGCCGCTTATTACCTCGCATCTCTCCTCATTGCCGATGAAAACATGACCTTGGCCGATTTTTTCTACGACAAGTTCAGCGATGCAGTGGCTACCCTGACCGGGGAAATTCCCGCGGTCTGCCACAAGATTTACGACGCTTACGCAATGTAATCGTCACGTTCCGGTAACTTATTCCCCGCCGTGCCCGTCAAGGGCGCGGTAGGGGAAGGCCGGAAAAGCGGTGTCCGCCTTTTCGGGCAATCGGTACTTTATAAAACAAACGGGCCGCCTCAAAATCCCTTCCGGGTTTTGGGGCGGCTATCGGTTTCCTTGGCGAAGGAAAACACCGTTCTTTTATTTCTTTTTCATCGAATAATCCTTTACGTGCATGGTACGCATGGCATTGAGCACGGCCAGCACCGTCACGCCGACATCGGCAAAGATCGCATACCACATATTGGCCACGCCCAGCGCGCCGAGAAGCAAGGTCACGCCCTTGACAAGCAAGGCAAAAAGGATGTTCTGCTTTGCGATCCGCATGGTCTTTTCCGAGATATAAATGGCATCGGCGATTTTACGCGGATCGTCGTCCATCAGCACCACGTCGGCGGCTTCTATGGCGGCGTCACTGCCCATGGCCCCCATGGCAATTCCCACATCGGCGCGGGAAAGCACCGGCGCATCGTTGATTCCGTCGCCGACAAAAGCGTATTTTCGCCCGCTTTTATCACTCAGCAAGGCCTCCACCGCCTTCACCTTATCGGCCGGCATCAGCTCTGCCTGAACCTCATCCACGCCCACTTCGGCGGCCACGGCCTCTCCGATTTCCCGGCGATCTCCGGTCAGCATCACGGTTTTATCCACGCCCAGCTGTTTCAACATGCGAAGGGCGTCGGCCGCGCCCGGCTTGATGGTATCCGAAATCACAATGTGTCCCAGATACACTCCGTCTTTCGCAATGTGAATCACCGTTCCCACCTTATGACAGTCATGAGCTTTGGCTCCGATTTTTTCCATCAGCCGGGGGTTTCCCACGCAAATCTGATGTCCATCCACGGTAGCACAAACGCCAAGCCCCGACAATTCTTCGGTTTCCCCAATGCGATCCAGATCAATATGCCCGCCGTGTGCCAGCACAATGGACTCCGCAATGGGATGGGTGGAATGGCACTCCGCCGCGGCCGCCAGATCCAACAGCTCGGCCTCGGTCACGTGATCCGGGTGCACCGCCACCACCTCAAAATTTCCCTTTGTCAGCGTTCCGGTCTTATCAAACACCATACCGCGAACCTTTGACAAGGTTTCAATATATTCGGCTCCCTTTACTAAGATTCCCTTGCGGGAAGCACCGCCGATTCCTCCGAAAAAGGACAGCGGCACCGAAATCACCAAAGCGCAGGGGCAGGAAATGACGAGAAACGTCAGCGCACGTCCTACCCATTCCCGAACATCCCCTGTAATCAGGGACGGAATCAGCGCCAGCAGCACGGCACCGATGACTACGCAGGGCGTATAATATTTAGCGAATCGTGAAATAAAGTTTTCCGTGTGCGACTTCCGTGAAGAAGCGTTTTCCACCAAATCCAAGATTTTCGACACGGTGCTCTCGGCGAACACATTCTCCGTCCGAATGGAAAGCAGGCCCGAAAGATTTACCGATCCGCTGACCACACGATCCCCCACTGTCACATCGACCGGTCGGCTTTCCCCGGTCAGCGCACAGGTATTGATGGCACTGCTTCCCGAAAGGACAATGCCATCCAGCGGAATTTTTTCTCCGGGGCGCACCACGATGGTTTCGCCCTTCGCCACTTCCTCCGGTGAAACGGTCATTTCTTTTCCCTCACGCAAGACCGTAGCGGTATCGGGGCGAATATCCATCAGTGCCGCAATGCTGCGCCTGGATTTTCCCACGGCCAGGCTTTGAAAAAGCTCTCCCACCTGATACAGTAGCATGACAGCCACGCCTTCCAGCCCTTTTCCCAGCGCAAATGCGCCCGCCGTGGCCACCGTCATCAAAAATTGTTCGTCAAATAATTCCCCATGGAAAATTTTTCGGAACGCGCCGAATATCACATCATATCCGACGACAAAGTACGGGACAAGGAACAACAGCACCTTCCACCATCCGTCCAGTGGGATCAGCCAGGCCGCCACGGTCAGCACAGCCGCCGCCACAATGCGAATCAGATTTCTTGTTTGCTTCCGACTCATGCCGCTACCTCACAGACAAATCCGGCAATCCGGCTCTATTTTTTTCGCTGTTTTTACTATTTTTTTCATCACGTCGTCAAATTGATCGTCGGCCGCCTGCACCGTCAGCTTGCCGGCCAAAAAATTCAGCGAGGCGCTTTCCACGCCCTCGATTTTCTGAATGGCTTCCTCTAATTTTCTCGCGCAGTTGGCGCAATCAATGTCCTCAACCACAAATACCTTTTTCATAATCTTTTTTCTCCTAAATAGAATTGAATGGATTTATCTTTATATTTTTATTTTTTTGCTTCCGTTTTTGCCCCTTTTGCGCCGTGTGTATGCGGTTCTTCGGACAAATGCTCAAAGCCTTGACCGATGATCGTGCGAACATGATCGTCCGCCAAGAAATAATAGATGGTTTTTCCCTCTCGACGATTGGCCACGAGGTTGTTATCCTTCAAAACCTTGAGCTGGTGGGAAATGGCCGATTGCGTCATGCCGAGCAGCTCGGAAATGGCGCACACGCAAAGCTCGCTTTCAAACAGAGAATATAAAATTCTCATACGCGTAGTATCTCCGAAGATTTTGAAAAGATCGGCCAGATCGCAAAGGCGTTCTTCTTTGGGCAATTCGTGGCTGACCTGGCTTACAATCGCGGTATGATCGTGCTTTTTGCACGACTTTCCCGTGTCTTTGGCGGTGGCTTTGTTTTTGTTTTCTTCCGTCATGCAAGCTTCCTCCTGCTGTGTTTTTTAATTGAGCAGCCATTCATTTGAATGTACAATCATATGATACACCGTTCATGCGTTCTTGTCAAGGGGTTTTTCTATATTTTTTTGCATGGGAGCAAATTTTTTTCGAACGAAAATTTTTTCAAATTGGATTGTGTAGTTGTAAATGCCGGGGGAATATGCTATAATAAACTAAGACAAAACGGAAGGGGTGTGACAGAGATATGATAGGAACCGTTTCGGAGCTTTCGATTGACGGACGCGCTCTGCGCTACGTTTCCGCCGGCCATGGAGATGAAATTGCCGTTCTTTTGCAAGGCTGGCACACACAAAGCGAGCTTTACGAGGACATCGTGAATACCTTGGCGCAACGCTATACGGTGCTGTTTCCCTTATTGCCGGGCTTCGGAGAAACCCCGGAGCCGGACGAACCCATGTGCGTGGCTGATTACGCCGCGCTTGTAATCGACTTTCTTTCCGCCCTGCACGTAACCAAAGCCGTGTTTTTCTGCCATTCCTTCGGGGGGCGCGTCTTCTTTCACCTTCTGTCCTCGCCCGGCTCGCCCATACAAGCCGAAAAAGTGATTCTTTGCGATGTGGCGGGCGTGATGCGCCGCAAGTCCTTATTCCAGAGGTGGAAGCTCCGGCTTTACAAATGGGGGTACCGTATCTTGGAAAGCCGCCCCTTGCGCCGATTCTTTCACGAAAAGGCCGAACGATTTCGGGAAAGGCATGCGTCCGAGGACTATCGCAATGCAAGTCCTGTCATGCGGCAGACATTGGTGCTCGCGGTCAACGAGGATCTTTGCGAACGGTTTCCTCTTTTGACTATGCCAACGCTGATTTTATGGGGGCGCAACGACACCGCCGTTCCTCTTTCCGATGCCTATCGCATTGAATCCGACGCCAAAGACGCTGCCGTTGTCGTGTTTGAAAACAGCGGCCACTTCCCTTTTCTCACCGAGAAGCCTCGGTTTCTCGCGGTGGTGCGTTCTTTTTTTCAAATTGAATCCCCGGAGGCACACTCATGACTGAACCCATTTTCGCCCTTGCCTACGGCGCCCTGGCCGTGGCGGCGCTGTCGTCCTGCCTGAAATATATGCACATGTTTCAGTTAAACTCTTATAAATGGAAGGAACACGCCCCCTGGATGCGGCGCAACGTGCGTCCGCTCCTGCTTTTGGCCGGGTTGTCGCTTTTGACAGCGCTCTTTTGCTTTCTTCCCGCCGTTCCCGCGTCGCTGGCTTCCACGGCAACCGCTTTGGTCTACGCCTTCACAGCACGTCCCAAAGCAAAGAAAAAATCCAAAAAGCCGCTGGTTTACACGGCGCGCGTCAAACGAATGTTTCTCACCGAAGCGTTGCTTTGGTTGCTGTGCGCCCTTCTGACCGCATGGCTGTTGCCATCCGCGCTTGCGCCGGTCGGTATCGCGCTATGCCTCTTACTTTTACCCTATTTTTGCCTGATGGCCAACGTCATCAACGCCCCTATAGAGAAAGCGATACGGCATTACTATACGGAGGATGCGCGTCGCCGGCTGAACGCACACCCCTCGCTAAAAGTGGTTGCCGTCACGGGCAGCTACGGAAAAACCGGCACCAAGCACTATCTGAACACCCTGCTTTCCGAAAAATACGAGGTTCTCATGACACCCGGAAACTACAACACTCCCATGGGTGTGGTGTTGACGGTTCGTTCTTCTCTGCGGGCCACGCATGAGATTTTCATTTGCGAAATGGGCGCCAAATACGTCGGAGATATACGGGAGCTTTGCGAGCTGGCCAAACCGACAATGGGTTTGCTCACCTCAATCGGCGCACAGCACCTGGAAACCTTCGGATGTCTTGAAAACATTGTGAATACCAAGCTGGAGCTTGCCGATTACTTAAGGGAGCATGACGGCTTGCTCCTTTTGAATGGTGACAACGCACTTTTGTATGACAATCGGGATCGCTGTCCAAGGCACTGCATTTCCGGTTCGCGCTCCGATGCGGACGTCCGTGTTTCCGACATCCGTGCCAGCGCCTCGGGAACTTCCTTTGCCCTCACGTTTCCCAACGGAGAATGCGTGCGTCTCTCCGTCAAGCTTCTCGGTGCTCACAACGTCTCCAATGTTGCCTTAGCGGCTGCGGCGGCCTTTTCGCTCGGCATGACACCGGAAGAAATCCGTCGCGCGGCTACGCGTCTTGAAAGTGCCCCTCACCGTCTCCAGCTTTTGCGTCACGGGCCGGATTTAATCATTGATGACGCATACAACGCCAATCCCGCCGGCACGCGCGCCGCTTTGGACACCTTAGCGCTCTTTGATGCCTGCCGGATTCTTGTCACGCCCGGCATGGTGGAGCTGAGCGATTCCTCGGATGCATTTAACACCGCCTTCGGCCAAAATGCCGCAGAGGTATGTGATTACATTTTGTTAGTCGGCCCAAAGCAGACAAAGCCGATTTATGACGGGGCGCGCGCCGCCGGCTTTCCCGAAGAAAGGCTGCACGTCCTTGACACGGTAGAGCAAGCGCTGGCGTTGGCCTTTACCCTTCCAGCAACCAAACAGCGCGTTGTCCTCATGGAAAACGATTTGCCCGACAACTACTAAAGCCCGAACATTTCTTTTTTGCTCAATTTGATCTTTATTATTGATCCTGAAAAGGAGGCCTCTCTTTTGAAACAATTTTCCGCAACCAACAGCCACTCCATGAAAATCAAGGTGGCTTTGCTGTTCGGCGGCAACAGCGCCGAGCATGACATTTCCATTATTTCGGCTCTGCAGGCAGGGTATGCACTTGACAAAGAAAAATACGAAGTATATCCCATTTATCTGGCCAAAAACGGCGAGATGTATTGGGGAGACAGCACCGGCCTGCTGGAAGCCTACACCGGAGGCAATCTTCCGCTTCTTTTGAAGCGCTCCTTCCGCGTCACTCTGATGCGCCGGGACGGGCAGGTCTTTCTCTATGCCCTCCATGGCCGCCGATTTTTCCGCAAGCCGGTCACGGCTTTGGATGTGGCGCTGCCGATCGTGCACGGCACCAATGCAGAGGACGGCACGCTGCAGGGGTATCTGCAAACGCTCGGCCTCCCCTATGCCGGCTGTGATGTAACGTCCTCCGCGGTGGGCATGGACAAATTTATCACCAAGGTTCTCCTAAAGCACTGCGGTATTCCTGTTTTGGATTGCTTGCGGATCACCTCCGATGCGTTTCGCACCGAGCCGGAAGCATGGTCGGCGCGTATTGAAGCAGCCTTTGCCTATCCGGTAATCGTCAAGCCCGTCAATTGCGGCTCCAGCATCGGCATCGCCAAGGCCGATGACCGCGACGCTCTGAACGAAGCGCTTGAGGATGCCTTTCATTATGCCGACACTGTGATTGTGGAGCGCGCAATCGTTCACCTGCGGGAAATCAACTGCTCGGTTCTCGGAAATGCGGAGCATGCCGAGGCATCCGTTTGCGAGGAACCGTTGAAAGCCGATGAAATCCTCAGCTTCAACGACAAATACCTCGGAGGTGCCAAAGGCGACACCAAAAATGCCGTCAAGGGCGGCTTTGGCGGCGTCAAAACCGCAGGGGCCGGTGTCAAATCGTCGGGCATGGCTTCCCTAAAACGCAAAATCCCCGCCTCGATTCCCGAAGAAACACGGGATCTCATTCAGAAAACAGCTATAGAAGCCTTCCGCGCCCTTGACTGCTGCGGGGTGGCGCGCATCGACTTTCTCATGGATACCGATACGGGAAAAATCTTTTTCAACGAAATCAATACCATTCCCGGTTCCCTGTCTTTCTACCTTTGGGAACCGACCGGCATAAAATATCCGGAGTTGCTGGATCGCCTGATTTCTCTGGCTCTCAAGCGGGAGCGCCGCCGCCAAACGCTGACCTTTTCCTTTGCGTCCAGCGTGTTGGATGACATCCATCTCTCCGGCGCCAAGAGCGGCTCCAAATTCTAAGTCCTCCTTTGTTCGATGGATTTTTCAAAAAGACAAGGGCTGTTAAAAACGCAAGGTTTTTAACAGCCCCTCAAAAAGGCCGGGATTCCGGCCTTTTTTGATGCGAGCTCGGTCGGTTTTGCCTTTCATACTTTCCTATCGGCCGCTTTTACGACAGAATCAGCGTATCGGGCGAACGGATATACCCGAAAAAAGGAGTAACCAACCACAAGTTGCGCCCAAATTCACAGCGCAAGGAAAAAGGAACGGCCGTCAGGCCCTCGCTCTCCCCGTGCCGCACGCCGGCGCCGCTGAGCAAAATCCGTCCCCGTCCGCCCGGAGAAACCGCACAAATATCGGCCGTCAGGCCTTCGGCCAGCCGCCACGCTTCGCTGCCGGAGGGGCACGTGCGCCACAGGGCAAAGGCACAGCCGCGCAAGGGTAAAAAAGACAGCAAGGAAACGCCATAGCCTAAAAGTGCACGCGCCGTGTCGTCGGCATCGGGAAACACGCCGGCCACGGCCATCGTTTGCAAGCGTCCGCCAAAAGAGGCTCGCACGGTTGCCTGCAGCAACCGATGTATCATAGTATCGGAGCATTCCGAAAATCTGCCAAAGGTTGTGCATCCGTTTTTTTCTGTTTCTTGTTCTTCCGGTTCCGGCTTTCGGTCAAGCGTGGCCCCCTCCCCTTTGGGCGCGTTGGCTGTTGGATCATCGGCCTGCCTTCTCCGGGCCGGCTTGTGATGCAACACCGTCAACGTCTGCATCCGCGTCAGCACCGCCTTGCTCACAGACGGAGAAGCCAGCAGCACCGTAGGGCGAAAATCACGCATTTCCCGAAGCAAAAAGCGTCGATCCCGGCAAAAGCAATAGGTGGCGCCGGCCGCCAGCGCCGGAAGCAGGCCGCAGAAAAATCCGAGCGGCGTTCGCGGCGAATATACCGAGAGCAATGCGTCGTTTTTGGTTAAGCCGACGGCCGCGGAAAAGCCGAGGGCGTTCAGCACCGGCGCAAGGGCATACACTTCCTCCGAGTCCCCCTTCTCCATCGGCAAAAAGCGCACGGTCATATCCTCGGAGATTGTCACGGTCTGTTGCCAACAAGCCTCGCCCTGCTCCGCGTTTTCTTCGGCCAGGGAACGGATTCGCTCGACCGGCAAACACGTATCGCCGCTGTAACGGCGCTCAGCCTCCGGGGCGTGTGCGGCATCGAACAGAAAGGCGAACCTTGGCTCCCCACGAGCTTGTTGGCTCTCGGTCGCTTCTTTCTCCCGCTCTCCCTTTTCTTCGCTTGTTTCAGAAAGGACGGAGGGCGAACGGGGCGGCTCGGCGCTTTCGCCAAGGGCAAAGGAGCGCCCGCTGAAGAAACACGCCAGCACAAAAAGTGCGGTGTCGTAGTTTTCGCCTCCTATAAGGCAGACCTCCCCCGGCGTGCCCTTGGAAAAAGCATAAGCCAATCCGCGCGCTTGTCGTATCAGCCTTTGCCAACCATAACTGAAAAATCCATCGGCGGCCCGTTCTCCCACGGCTCGCCGTTCTTTTTTGGCGTATCGGGACAGCCGCATCACCAGCGGAGCGAGTGTTTCGGCCGATTCCGTTGTCTCTGCGCCGTCCTTGCCCGTTCCGCGCTCTGTCTCTTTTCTTTCCTTTTCCTCCAGCGAAGCTGTTGCCTGCATTTTTCATGCCCCCCTTTTCTTCCCCAACCGATTCATGGCCGGCTTTTTCATATTTTACCACATTCTTCCTGCACGTTGCGTCGAAAAAAGTCGCCCTTTCCTGCCTTCTTGCAAAAACCTTATAAACTTTGGATATTGACATTGATTTTCGGCGATGGTATAATGTAAGCAATACGAAATACGAAAAAAAGCATGTTGAAAAGAGGACTTATAAGTGCTTGAACTAAAAAATCTGTCGTTTTCCGCGCCGGAAGGCAAGGAAATCATCGAAAATCTGAATCTCACCGTCTCCGATGGAAAAACCATTGTGATAACCGGCCCCAACGGCAGCGGAAAAAGTACGTTGGCCAAGTTGATTGCCGGCGTTTATCAGCCGGACGAAGGACAAATTCTTCTGGACGGCGAAGACATTACCACGCTTGACATTACGGAACGCGCCCGCCGCGGCATCAGCTTCGGGTTTCAACGTCCCGTTTGCTTCAAAGGCTTCACCGTGCGCGACCTTTTGGAGGTGGCGGCCGGTCATACCCTCTCCGAAACGGAAATCAAAGTGCTGCTCGGCCAGGTGGGCCTTTGCATGCAGGATTATGCCGCCCGTGAGCTAAATTCCAGCCTCTCCGGCGGAGAACAAAAGCGAATCGAAATTGCCGGCATTTTAGCGAGAAACACTCGCCTGAACCTGTTTGATGAGCCGGAAGCCGGCATCGACATTTGGAGCTTCCAAAAGCTCATTGACGTATTCCGCACGCTCGGAAAAAACCGCCATGCCGCCCAAATCATCATTTCCCACCAAAAGGGCATTATGACCATTGCCGATGAAGTGCTGATTCTCTGCGGTGGCCGCATTGTCAATCGCGGCCGACCGGACGAGCTGTTGCCGCATCTGTTTGGGAAAAACGTAGAAAGCTGCCCTGTCGGCAGAAGATGTCATTAAAGCACGGAGGGTGAGCCATGGATACAAAAAAAGAACTGCAAACGAATTTTACCATAAATAACGAAACCGGACGATTGCTCCGGGAAATCGGATCATACGACGGACTTTTGGACGGCGCTTTTAATCTCCGTGAAAACGGAACCTGCGCCGGACGGCGTTCCACTGCGCATATTTCCATTGAAAACCACCCGGAGCAGTCGGGACTTTTGATCAAAGTCGCCCCCGGAACGGTGGGAGAAAAGGTCTATATTCCCGCTTGCGTCACAGAAGCAGGCGTTACCGATGTCGTTCTCAATGAAATTCTCATCGGAGAAGGCTCCCATGTCACCGTTGTGGCCGGTTGCGGCGTTCACAGCGACGGAACGGAATCGCTTCACAACGGCTTGCATCGCTTCCGCATTGGGAAAAACGCGCACATGGAATATTTGGAAAAGCATATCGGAACCGGCAGCGGCAGCGACAAGCGCATCAACACCGAAACCCACTTTGTTTTGGAGGAAGGCGCTTCGGTTCGCATGGTGTCCGAACAAATCGGCGGCGTAAGCAATGCGGAGCGAAACACCACCGCCGTGTTGGAGGCCAACGCAACGCTGATCGTGAACGAACGGCTCCTGACGGACGACAAGGACTCTTTGATTACCGGCTTTCACGTGGAAATGAACGGCGACAACGCCCGTGCAGACGTTGTGTCACGTTCGGTTGCGCGCGGGCAGTCCCGGCAGGTCTATTCTTCCAAGATCATCGGAAACGCGGCCTGCACCGGTCACACCGAGTGCGATGCCATTTTGGCAGAAAACGGCGCTGTGGACGCTTCTCCCTGCCTGACGGCCAACTGCCGCGACGCCGCGCTGATCCATGAGGCGGCTATCGGGAAGATTGCAGGAGAACAAATTATCAAGTTGTGTACGCTCGGCTTGACCAAGGAAGAAGCCGAAAAGAAAATTATTGAAGGCTTCTTAAAATAAATTCACCGAAAAAATCGCAGGAAAGGAATTGAAAAAAATGCTACCGAATCCTATCTTTTGGAATGTTCATATGTACGGCGTCATGATCGCCGTCGGTCTTTTGGCGGCCTTCGGTGTCCTGTTCTTTTACGGCAAAAAGATGGGACTTGACGAGAGCTTTCTCGATTTTGTTTTCTATGATGCCATTGCCGCGGTGGCTCTCGGCTTTGGCTCGGCGGCGCTGTTCCAGGCGATTTATGATTATATCGAAAATCCCGCGAACGGCTTTCACATTTCGGGCAGCATCACCTTTATCGGTGGCTTGATTGGCGGCGCGGCGACCTTTTTGATCCTTTATGCCCTGTTTCGCAAAAAGCTGAAAAATCGCCTGCTGGACTGCATTTCCATGCTTCCCTGCTGCATTTTGATCGCGCACGGCTTTGGACGCATCGGGTGCTTCTTCGCCGGCTGCTGTTACGGAAAAGAAACGGATTGCTTTCTCGGCGTCAAGTTTCCCAATTTGCCGAAGCCCGTACACCCCACGCAGCTTTATGAAGCCGCTTTCCTTTTCCTCATGTTCGGCCTCTGCTCCTATCTGCTTTTGAAAAAGAAATTCCGCCACAACATGAGCGTTTATCTGGTTTCTTACGGACTTTTCCGTTTTTTGATTGAATTTATCCGGGACGATCATCGCGGTGCGCTGGTCGGCGGGATTTCCCCCTCGCAGTTTTGGTCGCTCCTGATGATAGCGGCCGGCATCGGCGTTTACTTTTTCACCGAATATCTTTGGAAAAAGCGTACCGCCAGCCCTGTAGCTTCCGAGGACAAAGCCGAAGCCGCGGAAAACACGGAAAAGAAGGACAACGACACGAACGAGCAAGCATGAAACCAAGGACAAAGAAAACCAATACGAAGCGGGGAAAGCTCTTAGGGACGCTGTTTCTCCGCTTCTTTAAGACGGGCCTGTTCACGTTCGGAGGCGGCTATGCCATGATCGCCCTTTTGGAAAGTGAATTTATTGATCGGCAAAAGTGGCTGAGCAAAGAGGAATTTCTCGACATGGTGGCCCTGGCCGAATCCACCCCCGGCCCCATTGCCATCAACAGCGCCACCTACATCGGCTACAAAGTAGCGGGGGTGCCCGGTGCCGCCGTGGCAACCCTGGGCGTTTGCCTTCCCTCACTTTTGATCATCTACCTCATTTCCCTTTTCTTTGACCGTTTTCTGGCCCTGCCGTATGTGGCCTACGCATTTCGCGGCATTCAGGTTTGTGTCACCTATCTCATTCTGTCCGCAGGCTTGAAAATGCTCCGTGCCTCCGAAAAAACATGGCTTTCCTATGTTTTGCTTGGCCTTACGATGGTGGCGATGATCGGATTTTATTGGGGTTCGGTCAGCTTTTCCTCCATATTTTTCATTTTGATCGGCGGAGCCGTCGGTGTTTTCTTCTACTTGCTGAAAAAGATACGACGCGACCGCCATACATCCACCGGGAAGGAATCTTCCTCTTCGGCAAAGAAGGAGGAAACCAAACGTCCATGATTTATTGGGAGCTTTTTCTCACTTTTTTGAAAATCGGCGCCGTTTCCTTTGGCGGGGGGTATGGAATGATCTCCCTGATCCGGGAGGAGATGCTTTTGCACGGCTGGATGACCGAAGCGGAATTTTTGAATTTTGTAGCCGTAGCCGAATCCACACCGGGGCCGATTGCCGTCAACATCGCCACGTTTTCCGGCGCCTCGCAGGCCGGCTTTGCCGGCGCAGTGGTCGCCACAGCCGGCGTGGTGCTTCCCTCATTCCTCATCATCCTGAGCATTACGGCGCTGTTGCGCAGCTTTCTCAAATATGCGGGGGTGCAGGCCGCGCTCGGCGGCATTCGCCCCACCGTCATCGGTTTGATTCTTGCCACGGCTATCAACATGATTTTCGGAAATGTCCTCGGACTTTCGCCCGCCATGGCAAGCTTTGCGCCGGACGGCAAGGCCATTGCTATTTTTATCGCCGTGGCTGCCGCCGCTTTTGGGTATAAAAAATGGAGAGGCCAACGTCCCTCTCCCATTCTGCTGATTCTTTTTTCCGGATTGCTCGGAATCGCCTTGTACGCATGGTAATGCCAAGTGGGAGTGTTAAAAAACTCATCCTGAGTTTTTTAGCACTCCCTTGCTTTTAGTCTTTTCTTGCAACGTCTATCCTATTTCTTACATGGAGCATTTTCTTTGCCGATCTTTTTCGATCAGAATGCGAACCGCTTCCACGGCCAGCTGAACCGCCTCGTCCACATTGTGCGATTCTTGGTCGGCGCTGTCCAGGCCTTTTTTCGCGCGCTCCTGATTCCACACCACATGAAACAGCGAGCCGGCACGTGCGCCAAGCGCCGCACAAACCGTGAAAATCGTGGCCGATTCCATCTCGCTGGCCAACACGCCCAGGCGCTTCCACGCTTCCCACTTGGCCAGCAGCTCTCCGGCAATGGGCATGCGCTCGGGCGAATGTTGCCCGTAAAAAGAGTCTTTGCACTGCACCACGCCAACATGGTAGCGGGCTTTGTTTTTCTCGGCCGCTTCAACGATGGCGGACAAAACCTGATAGTCGGGTACGGCGGGAAATTCAACGGGGGCATATTCCTTGCTGGTGCCGTCCAGACGAATGGCACCCGAAGCAATTACGGTGTCTCCACTGCACACCGGCAAGGCAATGCCGCCGCAAGTTCCGATTCGGATAAAGGTTTTCGTTCCGCAGGCCACCAATTCCTCAACGGCAATGGCCGCCGAAGGGCCGCCGATTCCGGTAGAGCAAACCGAAACGGGTACGCCGGACAGCTTGCCCGTGTAGATATTGTATTCTCGGTTGAAAACCAAATGGCGCGGCTCGTCAAACAAAGCCGCAATCTTTTCGCACCGTCCGGGATCCCCCGGAAGAAGGCAATATTCCCCCGTATCTCCGGGACGACATTGAATATGGTATTGGAGCAGGTGATCCTTTATCATGGCAATCTTTTCCTTTCTATGTGTCTATGCGTTTGTTTTTGAGCCGAGCTTGCAAAGCCGTTTGCCGTCTGCCTTCGGCGCCGGCGATTTTTTTGCTTTCTTCTTTCATTATATAGGGTTCCTTCTCAAAAATCAAGCGTTTTTTGTCTTCCGGTCAAAAACTTTTTGATTTTCGGGATTGTGAAGAAAAAGAAAATTTTTTAAAATGTCGGAAAAAGCCTTTACATACGAAATCGACCGTGCTATAATATATATGTATACGTTTGCCCGGGCATCGGATTAAGGCCCCTGCGTACCCGCCTGCGCGCTTTTGCGGCCGGTGCGTCGCTTCGGCATTTCACCCGCCGATCTCTGAGCTGACGCAAATTTTACATGCAAGAAAGGTGAAAAATCATGGAAAAAGAAATCAAACAAGCAATTATCGACGAGTACAAAACGCACGAAGGCGACACAGGCTCCCCGGAGGTTCAGATTGCGATTCTTACCTACCGCATCAACAACCTCAACGCCCATCTGAAGGATAACCATAAGGACTTTCACAGCCGCCGCGGCCTTCTGAAAATGGTCGGTCACAGAAGAAACCTGCTCAACTACCTGGCTAAGGTGGACATTGAGCGCTACCGTGCCATCATTGAAAAGCTGAACATCAGAAAGTAATTGCATACCCTGTCCGGAGTGGGACGTGATCTCCCTGTCACGCTCCACTCCGTTTCCTTGAAAAGACATTTTTCAAAACAATGATCTTCCTCCCGCCAAGGATTAGCAGTTAGCCATAGGCCCGAACGCGCTTTCGGGCCTGTCGCTAAGTGCTAAACCTCCGTGGGATGAAAATAAAAAAATCTAAAAACGGAGAAAGAAAAAATGACTGAAATCATCAGTTCCGAAATGCAGTTCAAAAACTACAAGGTCTTCAATTACACCTTTGCAGGCCGTCCGCTTCGCATTGAAACCGGCAAAATGGCCGGCCTTGCCAACGGATCGGTTCTCGTCCGCTATGGCGACACGGCTGTGCTCTGCTGCGCTACCGCGTCGGCCAAGCCGCGTGACGGCATCGACTTTTTGCCCCTGTCGGTCGATTTTGACGAAAGAATGTATGCGGCCGGCAAAATTCCCGGCGGGTATCTCAAGAGAGAAGGCAAGCCTTCCGAAAAGGCCGTTCTGACCTCGCGCGTGATTGACCGCCCTATCCGCCCCCTGTTCCCCAAGGATTTGAGAAACGACGTGGCTTTGACGCTCACCGTCATGTCGGTTGACAACGATTGCTCGCCGGAAATTGCCGCTATGATCGGCGCTTCTACCGCACTTGCCATTTCCGACATTCCGTGGAACGGCCCGATTGGCGGCGTTTTCATGGGACTTGTGGACGGCAAGCTCGTCGTCAACCCCACGGAAGCCGAGCAAAAGGTCAGCGATTTGCAGCTGACGGTAGCCGCCTCCATGGAAAAAGTGGTCATGATCGAAGCCGGCGCCAACGAAGTGGACGACGACACCATGTTCAAGGCCATTATGATGGCACACAGCGAAATCAAGGATTTGCTCGGCTTCATCAACGCCATTGTTGACGAAGTGGGCAAGAAAAAGTTCGACTATCCTTCCTGCGAATTGGATCACGATATGTTCGACAAGATTTTTGCCTTCTGCGAAAAAGACGTGATGTTCGCTCTCGATACGGATGACAAGAACATCCGTGACGAAAGAATGGTGCCCATTCAGGATGCCATCATGGAAAAGTTCGGCGAAGAATATCCGTCGCTCGACGTTCAGTTGCCCGAGCTGATTTACAAAATCCAAAAGAAGATTGTGCGCCGCTGGCTGCTCGTGGATAAGAAGCGTGTGGACGGCCGTGCCATGAATCAAATTCGTCCTCTCGGTGCGGAAGTCGGTCTTCTGCCCCGCGTTCACGGCTCCGGTCTTTTCACCAGAGGTCAAACGCAGGTGCTTACGGCCGCTACCCTCGGTACGCTTTCCGAAGCGCAGATGCTCGATGGTATCGACAACGAAACCTCCAAGAGATATATGCACCACTACAACATGCCGGGCTTCTCGACCGGCGAGGCCAAATCGACGCGCAGCCCCGGCCGCCGCGAGATCGGCCACGGCGCTTTGGCAGAGCGTTCTCTGATCCCCGTACTTCCCTCTGAGGAAGAATTTCCCTATGCCATCCGCCTCGTTTCCGATGTGGTGTCCTCCAACGGATCCACCTCGCAAGGTTCCGTCTGCGGCTCCACGCTGGCTCTGATGGATGCCGGTGTGCCGATCAAAGCACCCGTTGCAGGCATTTCCTGCGGTCTGATTACAGCCGAGGACGGCTCGTGGGACACCATGATCGATATTCAAGGCCTTGAGGACTTCTACGGCGATATGGATTTCAAGGTGGCCGGCACGCACAAGGGTATCACCTCCATTCAGATGGATCTGAAGATCGACGGTCTGACACCCGAAATCATCAAGCAGGCCTTTGAACAGACACATGCCGGACGGGATTACATCATCGACAATGTCATCCTGAAAGCCATCCCGGCTCCGAGAGCGGAAGTTTCCAAATATGCCCCCAAAATGACCACCATGCACATTGATCCCGACAAAATCCGTGAAGTTATCGGTAAGGGCGGCTCGGTGATTCAGAAAATTGTGGCTGACACCGGCGCGAAAATCGACATTGAGGACGACGGCACCATCCGCATCGCCGCTATCAACAGCGAACAGGCTGAGGCCGCTCATGCCGCTATCGCCGCTATCGTATTTGAGCCGGAAGTCGGCGCCATCTACGAGGCAACGGTAGTCAAAATCCTGCCGAGCAAGGATAAGCCCAATGAAGACATCGGCTGCTTTGTAGAATATGCACCCGGCAAAGACGGCATGGTACACATTTCCAAGATCGCCAACCGCCGCATCAACAAAGTGACCGACGCCGATCTGGATGTCGGTTCCGCTGTCAAGGTGAAATACATGGGGCTGGACAAGAAGGGCCGCATGGACTTCTCCATCAAGGACGCACAATAATCGAAAGAATGGATTTGAAATAAAATTGTAAGGAGTAAGGAGGAAAGATACGCATGAGAGATTCCAGCACACGCAGCTTCAGTGCGGTGGGAAGCCGAATGCAATATGAACGCGATCGTCACCGCAAGAAAAAGCGACTCATCACCGCCGCCATTTTGATCATTACGGTTTTGATTGTTTTCTTTTCCGTGTTGATTCTCGGAGAGATCTTTCATTGGTTTGGGTCTAAGGACCCGGGCGAGGATTCGTCGCACATTCATGTGAACTTCGACAGCGAAAAGCTGGTATCTTCCGAGGATGTTCACAAGGGCGATCTCATCTTGATCAATGCCTCCTTCCCCTACACCTTCCCCGAAGTTTCCGACACCTATTTGCCGCTTTATGAAAATCGAAACAAACACAGTTATACCAATGCAGCCGGTGAACTTAAAACCGTTTATGCCTACTACACGCAAACGGCCAAAAGCTGTGCTAAACTTGAAAGCAACACGCTCAAGGCCCTGAACGCCATGGCGGACGACTTCTTTAAGGCGACCAACAACATTGATTTGTTTGTTTACGATCAGGACGGTTACCGCACCTACGAGGAGCAAGCGGAACGATACAATAAAAATCCGCTGAAATATGCGCCGGCCGGGCAAACCGAGCATCACACCGGAAAATGCGTGGACTTGTACGTTTATACGATGGACAAGGTGTTTGCCAATCTTGACGATCCGGCGTTTGCCTCGATCTATCGTTGGATTTACGACAATGCCTACCGATATGGGTTTACGCTGCGCTACCCCTCTGCAAAGGTCAGCACCACGGGAGTCAACTACGAGCCGTACCATTTCCGCTATATCGGCTATGCCCATGCGTTCTACATGCAACAAAACAATCTCTGCCTGGAAGAATATCTGGACTTGCTCCGCGACAATCACACCTTTGATAAAAAGCTGGAAATCCGGGGCGATGACGGTTTTGATTACCTCGTGTATTACGTTCCCAAAGCCGCCGACAGCATGACAACACTGAAGGTCCCCTCCGAGGCGGAAGGCGTGTCCTACGAAATCAGCGGTGACAACAAGGAAGGCTTCATTGTTACCGTCAAGGTAGCTAAGATCAGCCAAGAGTAAGGGGCGCCTGGTTCCCTTTTCGTTCGGATGGATTCTGACATCGACCTTCGCGGTCGGTTCCGATAAAGCCCTCCGTTTTGACGTTTTTCTGTCAAAACGGAGGGCTTTGATCTTTCTATTGACTTTTCCCGAAAAAAGATTACAATATACGTAGCCGCTTTTGCGCTTTTCCCGTGTCAAAAAGGAGGAGGATGGCTCTATG
>CAKSIP010000025.1 GCA_934462825.1 uncultured Eubacteriales bacterium
GCAGATAAAAACGATTGTAATGTTGTCGAGTTTATCACCCGAATACTTGTTGAGAAACCTTTTGTTGAATTCCACTTCGATGGGATAGATTAAATTCATCAAATACTTGCCAGCAGGATGCCGTGCTTCGGCACTGAAAAATAAAAGTTTTGTGTTCATAACAATCACCAAAATGATTTATTAATTTGATATTTTTGTTCCGCATAATCGGGATCATATTCATGCGTGTTCGGATTCCTACCTCTTTCAATCTCCCGATAAATTGTTGAAACATGAAGTCCGAGAAGACTTGCAATGTCTTTCACAGATTTTCCGGCTTTAAGAGAATTGGCCATTTCCTGTCGCTGTTCACAACTCAAATGCGAATAATTCTTACCCATTTTAGCTCCCACTTTTATATCTACAGCGTTTTTTCTTTCACTTCTGTTTCTATTTCTTCTTTTGTCTCCGGCTTATGCGTTTGCGTTGGAATCCGAGAGATGGCGGCAAACTGCATCACGCGGTACAAACGGGCAAAAAATCGGGCCTCCGCAACTATACGGAAACCCGATTTTTCAAAATCAACCTTTAGTCGGTGATATAAGGCAGCAGAGCCGCATGACGAGCACGCTTGATGGCCGTGTTCAGCTCGCGCTGATGCTTTGCGCAGGTGCCGGAAATTCTTCTCGGCAAAATTTTACCGCGCTCGCTGATAAACTTTCTCAGCTTTGCATCCTTATAGTCGATATAGGCTACCTTGTCCGCACAGAAAATGCAAACTTTCTTTCTCTTGCGGTTGGGACGGAACGTCCGCGCCGTGCTTTCCGTTTTATCCATAATTCTGAATTCTCCTCTTACTATTTTTGTTTACTGCTTTCTCCGACAATCGTTGTCAGAACGGCAGGTCATCGTCCGTCTTGATTTCCTCAAACTTCGGAGCTACGCCCTCCATCGAGGCATAAGACGGTGTATAGGCGTCGGGCGTGTACCCGCCCTGCGGTTGTGCTCCGCCGGAGCCTTCTCCGCGACTGTCAACAAATTGGATCTCATCCGCAATAATATCGGTAGCATAGCGTTTTGCGCCGTTATTGTCCGTCCAAGAACGGTTTTGAATGGAACCGATCACGCAGATGGACGATCCTTTATGAAAGTAACGCGACACAAACTCTGCTGTAGCTCTCCATGCGGTGACGTTAAAGAAGTCGGTCTGTTGCTGCGATGTATCTTTCGATTGAAATCTGCGATTCACAGCGATGCTGAAAGAAACCACGGGGATCCCGTTGGGAGTCTGCTTCAGCTCCGGATCCGCAGTAAGACGTCCGCCGAGTATTACTTTGTTAAGATTAAAATTTGCCACGATAACGCCTCCTTTTTTACAATGCTATCCGATTCACGCCTCAGGGGTTTCTGCGGACGGCTCTGCTACAGGCGCTTCATCCGCATTGGCTTCCACAGCTTCTTCCGCTTTTTCTTCAACAGCTTCTTCTGTTTTTACTTCAGCGATGTTTTCGGCTGCTTCGGCTGCCGCAACAGCGGCCTTCACTTCTGCCTCAAACTCAAGTTTGATGACGAGATAGCGCATAATGCTTTCGTCGATGTTGAACAGACGCTCCAGCTCAGACGGGAAAGCAGGCTCAGACTTGAAGGTTACGATCACGTAGTAGCCTTCCGACTTGTCATTGATGGGATATGCGAGGCGGCGCTTGCCCCACTCGTTTACCTCAACGATCTCACCGTTTCCGCCGATCAGTGCAGTAAACTTGTCTACCTTTGCTTTGATGGTTTCTTCGCTACCGTCAACGATAAACAAGCATTCATAAGAGTTGATTACCTTTTCCATATTATTACACCTCCCTATGGACTTTTGACCGCAGAATTTCCTTTTTTTACTGCGGTAGAGAGACAGGGCGATCTTACCCCGTATCATTTTGTTATTATACCACAGTCATTTTTTCTTGTCAACTGTTTTTTTGAATTTTTTGTTATATAATACATAAAAGCGCTGTCATCCAAACGAAAAATGTTTCCGCCCCGTCCCGGAAAGGACGATTTTCTTTATTTTTATACCAATTTATACCAATCGGTCGGCGAGCTTATTGCAACATCTTTCCGATGATGTCATTTAAGAAGGCCGCCAGCTTTTTGGGGGATTCCCTGTCGTCACGGTTCAGCCAATCGCGGATCACCGCGTAGCCTCCCTGATAGAAAAACAAACGCACCTGCTCTCGTTCGATCTCGGAAAACGATGCCGGAATCGCCGCGTCGATCTGGCGCCGTATTGTCGGCAGATTGAACAGCTTCCCGGAAAAATCCCGATCCGGCAGGGCGCCGGTCAAAATCCGATAGCTCTCCTGATCGTCCAAAAGCGCCTCCAGCACACGGTATAGGCCGTCCTTGCCGTTTCCTCCGCTCTCGGACAGCGCTTCCTCCAGCTTGGCAAAACGATCCTCTTCGATCTCCGCCAAAAGATCGTATTGGCTACCGTAATACTTATAGAAGGTGGTGCGGTTCACCTGCGCATGGGCGCAGATCTCGCATATGGCGATTTTCTCAATTGGCTTTTGGGCAAGCAGCTCCAGCAATGCGTTTTTCAGCAAGCTCTTGGTTAATCGTATTCTCTGGTTTTCCATAGTCCCCTCCCCTATTATAATGAACAAATATTTTTATTTTGTATATTTTGCGACGAGACGTCCTGTTGTTGTCAGCAACACATCGTTTTGGCCTATACAGTCTGTTGACTTTATGCTTTAATGTTAGTATACTATACTTGAACCATAATTGCAACCCCTTTTGGAAAAGGAGAGTGATCTTATATGAAAAAAATATCCGATTTCATTGTAAAACAGCGGGCGTGGATTCTCGCGCTGATGCTGGTACTGACAACGGTGTGTGTGTTTCTGATGCCGCATGTCGGTGTGAACAGTGATATGACAAAATATTTACCGGACTCGTCACAAATGAAGGCCGGGCTTGACCTGCTGGACAAAGATTTCCCCGCCTCAGACACGGAACACACCATTCGGGTAATGTTCCGCGGACTGACCGACGCGCAAAAGGCAGAGATGAAAACCTCGCTTGCCGCGATCAAAAACGTGGGCAGCGTCGCTTACGAAGCGGACAGCGCCGACTATAACAGCGGAAACTTTTCCCTATTTGTTCTGAAAACCGAGTTTGATTACGACAGCGAGGAAATGGCAGAAATCGAACAAACGCTAAAGGACAGCTTTTCGAGCTATGATATGACCGTCAGAAGCGACGATCCGTCCTCCTCATCGGAGATTCCGCTTACAGTCTATCTCGTCGCTTTCGGCATTATTCTTGTCGTGCTTCTGATTTCCTGCGGCTCGTATTTTGAGCCGATCCTGTTTCTTGCCACCATCGGCATTGCCGTTCTGCTCAACCTCGGCACAAACATTTTTCTCGGCGAGGTATCCGATGTCACCTACGGAATCTCGGCGATTTTACAGCTGGCGCTGTCGATGGACTATTCCATTATACTGATGAACCGCTATCGGCAGGAAATGGAGCGCACTTCTGACCGCAAGGAGGCCATGGCAAAGGCGCTTCGGGCAGCATTTTCCTCCATTACGGGCAGTGCCGTTACGACCATTGTGGGCCTGCTCATGCTCCTGTTTATGAGCTTTAAGATCGGTATGGATGTCGGTCTTGTGCTGGCAAAGGGTGTGGCGTTCAGCATGCTTTGTGTCTTTACCGTGCTTCCCGCGCTGATCCTGCTTTTCGACAAGCTGATTGTAAAAACCGCAAAGAAGAAAAAAACGCCCGACGGCGAGCGCAAAAGTCCGCTTACCGTACTCGGAAATTTCGGCTATCGGGCGCGTCAAGGGATTGCTGTATTCTTTGTTTTTCTGTTTGCCGGCGTCGCCGTATTGCAAAGCAACACCAAAACCATTTACACGCTGAGCCAAAACGATCCGATTGCCAAGGTTTTTCCGCAGGACAACCAACTTGTACTTGTGTACCGAAACAGCGACGAAACGACCGTCGGCACACTGCTCTCTACGCTGGAGAGTGACCAAAAGGTAAAGAGCATCACCTCGTATCCCACGACGCTCGGCAAAGAATACACCGCCACGGAAATGATGGCGGCCCTTTCCCAAATGAGCACGGACGCCGCGCTCAGCGAAGAAGCGATAAATCTTTTGTATTATGCTTATTCCCAAGAGGGCGAAGTCGGGGCACTGACGCTGTCGGAGCTGATTTCCTTCCTGACGGAAAATGCGACGGACGATCCGCTGCTCAGCGGGTATATCGACGACGCAACGCTCGCACAGCTGTCTCAATTAAAGCCCCTGACCGACAAGACGTCTCTCACCACGCAACGGACTTCCGATGAGCTTGCCGCCGCACTCGGCATGGATGCCGGGCAGACGTCGCGGCTGTTCATGCTGCACTTCGGCTTGAAATACACGCCGAACAAAACCATGTCGATTTATGAATATCTCACCTTCCTCACCGAAGATGTACTGACGAACATTGCCTATGCGCCGATGTTCTCCGATGAACAAAAGGCAGAACTGCTAACGGCAAAGTCTCTGGCCGATATGGCTATGTCCGACACGCGCTTTACGCCCGCCGAGGCGGCCCGTCTGTTGTCCGGCGCATCGGATAAAGTCAACGAAAACACGCTTTCTCTGCTGTATCTCTATCGGGAAAGCCGTCTTTCCGAGAACACCACGCAAAAGCTGTCCTTGGATCGCTTTATCGCTTACCTGAACGACAAAGTGGTAACCGACGTCCGCTTTGCTCCGCTGATCGACGAGAGCATGAAGGAATCGCTCCGTGTGGCAAACACTGAAATCAAGAAAGGAATCCGTCAACTCAAGGGAAACACCTACGGGCGCGCAATCATCAACACGACCTATGCCGAGGAATCGGAAGAAACGACGGCCTTTATCAAGGCGCTTTTCAAAAAATGCGACGCGGCTCTGTCCGAGGAGCATTATCTGATCGGCAACAGTGTCATGGTTTATGAGATGGAAAACCGATTTGAAAAAGAATACCTCTTTATCTCGATTCTGACTGCCCTTGCCATCTTCCTTGTGGTCGCGCTGACCTTCCGCAATCTTGTGATTCCGGCGATTTTGGTACTGATTGTACAGTGCGGTGTGTTCATCACCGTATCCGCCATCGGCGTGCTCGGCGGTTCGATGTACTATCTGGCGCTGATCATAGTAGAGTGTATTCTGATGGGAGCGACCATTGACTACGGCATTGTATATACAAGCTATTACCGGGAAATGCGGCAATCCATGGGAATCAAAGAGGCTCTCATCGGAGCAAGCCGCGGCAGCATCCACACCGTTCTGACCTCTGGCTCCATAATGGTGTTGATCACGGCAGTGATCGGCCCGCTGTTCGGCAACCCCGCCATTGAGCAGATCGTCAAAACCCTGGCGGTCGGATGTGCCTCGGCCATTATCCTGATTTTGTTCATTCTGCCGTCGCTGCTTGCCATCCTGGATTGCTGGGTGGTACCGAAGAAAAAAGACGAGCCGAAGACCGACCTATAATGAAAAAAAGCAAACCGTCCTCCCCCAAGTCAGACTCAAAGTCCGACGAACGGGAGGGCGGTTATTTTTTGTGCCGCAAGCGGCTCATCGGTTCCCGGCGCAACGCTCAGCGCCAGCGGGTTGGATGCGGACTCTTCTCGCCAGCCGATTCAAACCCGGTCGCCACTTCCCTCTTTCACTTCAATGACGGCGTTATTCAACATCAGCGTGGCGGGCTGTTCCCATATCATTATGGAGAAGTCCATACGAAAAGAACTCTTTTTTAGCTGGCAAGGGTAAAAGCAAGGGACAACGACGTTTTGGTACAGGGCAAAAAGTGAGAAAAAACGAAAAAAGCCCTTGAAATCATGAGATTTCAAGGGCTTTTCAATGGCGGAGAAGGAGAGATTTGAACTCTCGCGCCGGTTATCCCGACCTACACCCTTAGCAGGGGCGCCTCTTCGGCCTCTTGAGTACTTCTCCGTACACTCTCGCAGACAGCCGCTTGCAAAGGCCTGCGAACATTGTTATTATACACACTTTTTTCCGGTTTGTCAAGTATTTTTTCTTTTTTCGTTTGGAGTTTTTGCAGCGCCCGGCCAACCGCCGTTTCGCGCGTGCAAGATGGCTGAAATTTCGTTCGCCCGCTTTTACAGGGAGGCAATCCTCAAGGAAAAGAAGCGGTGAGCCGTTGACGCCTCCCTCCCTGCGCATCCGCAAGCGAATAGGGCTATGCCTTTCTTAGCGGTGCTATCAACGAAGTTCAAGCATCCTTGATCGTACAAGAAGAACGCACAAGGTGCCATCGACCGCGCAAGGCGGTCGATGGCACCCGAACCATTCCATGGAAGGAGACGTCGCGCCGTTCTCTTTTAAGCCCGGAAACGCATTTTTATTCGCTTGCACCGGCTCCGTGCAAAATCTTCATAAATTCGTCGCCGGTAATCGTTTCTTTTTCATAAAGATACTTTGCCAGCGCATCCATCATAGGCTTATTATCCGTCAGAAGCTGACGGGCCTTTTCATGCTGCCGCTTGACAAGGGCCACCACATGGTTGTCAATTTCAGTTTGCGTTTGCGCCGAGCAAGCCAGCGAAGAATCGCCGCCGAGGTACTGATTCGTCACGGTTTCCAGCGCCACCATGTCAAATTCCGTGCTCATGCCGTATCGGGTGATCATACCCCGCGCCAGCTTCGTTGCCTGCTCTATATCGTTGGACGCGCCGGTTGTCACGGTTCCGCAGGCAATTTCCTCTGCGGCGCGGCCGCCGGTCAATGTAGCGATCTTATTTTCCAATTCTTCCTTCGTCATCAAATAATGATTGCCTTCCTCGACCTGCATGGTATATCCGAGGGCGCCGGAAGTGCGCGGAATGATCGTGATTTTCTGCACCGGTGCCGAATTGGTTTGCAAAGCCGCCACCAGCGCATGGCCGATTTCATGATAAGCCACCACCATCTTTTCCTTGTCGGTAAGGATGGCGTTCTTTTTCTGATAGCCGGCAATGACCGTTTCAATGCTTTCCTCCAGATCGGCTTCGTTGGCTTCGCTTCGTCCGTCGCGCACCGCGCGCAACGCCGCTTCATTCACAATATTCGCCAGCTCTGCGCCCGAAGCGCCCGACGCCATACGGGCAATCTTTTCAAAGTCCACGCCGGGAACCACCTTGACTTTTTTCGCGTGAACGCGCAGAATGGCTTCCCTGCCCTTCAAATCAGGCAGTTCCACCGGCACGCGGCGGTCAAAACGGCCGGGACGCGTCAAGGCGGGATCCAGCGTTTCGGGACGGTTGGTAGCCGCTAAAATGATGACGCCGGTATTGCCGCCGAAGCCATCCATTTCGGTGAGCAGCTGGTTCAGCGTTTGTTCCCGCTCATCGTTGCCGCCCAAACGGCCGTCACGCTTCTGGCCGATGGCGTCAATCTCATCAATAAACACGATACAAGGTGCTTTTTCCTTAGCCTGGCGGAACAGATCGCGCACCTTGGAGGCACCCATACCGACAAACATTTCCACAAATTCCGAGCCGGACATGGAGAAAAAGGGAACGTCCGCTTCGCCGGCCACCGCTTTGGCCAACATGGTTTTTCCCGTTCCGGGAGGGCCAACCAGCAAAACGCCCTTGGGCATGGATGCACCGATGGCTTCATATTTCTTCGGATTGTGCAGATAATCCACAATTTCCTTCAAGTTTTCCTTGGCTTCGTCCTCGCCCGCCACGTCACTGAATTTGATACCGTCCGAGGATTTTACGTACACCTTTGCATTGCTCTTTCCCATATTGAACATCATGGAAGGCCCGCCGCCGGAGGCTTTGTCCATCATCTTTTTCGTCAAAAACTGTCCGATGGCAAAGAAAACCACAATCGGAAGAATCCATGTCAGAATAAAGTTCAGAAGCGGGGACATTTCTTCCACAATCTCGCTGGAAAACTTGATTCCTGCTTTATGCAAACGCTCTGTCAGGGCAGGATCATCCATTTTTCCTGTTTTGTAAACGATTTTGCCTTCTTTATCGGTAAACAAAATCCGGTTATCCTCCACCTGAACTTCCCCGATCTCCTTGTTTTCGATCATAGTGAGAAAGGTTCCGTAATCAATTTCGCGGATCCGAAGCTGCTGCAAAGACGGCATGATCAAAAAGTTAAACAGCAGGAGAACCGCAAGGACGATGCAATAGTAAAAAATCATTGGCTTTTTGGGTTTTTTTACTTCGTTCATAAAAGCTCCTTTTTATATTTCCTGTATTTTCTGTTTTCAGATGCTTGCAAGAATCATTTTAAGAGGATTTCGGCCGATGCCTGTCATTCTTCGGCCGTATTTTCCGTTTTTTCGACTTTTTCGACTTCTTCGGTCGTCACAGCCGACCGGAACACAAAAATTTTGCTGAGAAAATAATTGGCAATCACCACGATGACAGACGAAACAACTTTGGCAATAATATCGGCGCTAATCGTACAATCAATGATAAAGTGCAACGGCACATCCGAGTAGCCGGCCGCATGGAGCAGCCACACGGTGGCAAACGTCACAAACGAATCCAATCCGAGCGTCAACAAGCGGGAGCCGTAAAAAATATGCAATTGCTGCCAGGTCGAAGCATTGGGATCCGATTTTTTGAAAACGAATTTCTTATTGGTCAAGAAGGCGACAAGCACCGAAATAACCCATTGCAAAATCTGTGCCACCAGCCGCACCCAATAAAAGCGTTTATCATCGGGGGCAATTTGAAGCACATATTCTCCAATCAGCAAAATACCGAAGTAAATAATCGTTGCAACAACGGAGGTAACGATGCCAAACAACACATAATTGACAAGCTCTTGGCGATCCTGCTTATCCTTCAGGTCGATTTTCATTTTGATTTTCTGTCTTTTTTCTTGGCAATCGGTCGATTGCCAAGAAAAAGCCTCTATCCTTTCCTGCTATTGATAGGAGCGCTTGCGAAAAGCAGCTCCTATGTACGGATGCCATTATCCGATACGATAATGCGTCCCTTCCTTGGTATCAATCAACGTCACGCCTTTTTCGGCCAACAAATTGCGGATCTCATCCGAGCGGGCGTAATTTTTTTCGGCTTTCGCCCGGCGGCGCTCCTCAATCAGCGCCTCGATTTCCGCTACGGAAATACCCTCTATCGGCGTGTCTGTCCGTCCATCGGCCGCCGCGGCCGCCGCTTTTTGATTTTCGCTCCGAAGGGCCTCGGCATGCGCCAAAAGATCCAGCGAAAGCACTTCGTCAAAGGCCGAGAGAAGGGCGAGCTTAGTGCGCGCGTTCGTTTTCGATTTGAGCACGTCATAAAGAGAAGTCACGGCCAGCGAGGTATTCATGTCGTTATCCATAGCCTCACGGAACGCGGCGTCAAGCGCCTGATAGGAGGCCGTGTCCACTTCTTCTCCGTCGGCCGGTTTCAAGGCGGCAATCCGCGCGATCAGCTTGCCGTAAGCCGTTGCGGCATTATCCAAATTTTCATAGGAAAACACCAAGGACTTGCGGTAGTGCGATTGCAAGCAGAAGAAGCGGTAAACCATCGGATCGTATCCCTTGGACTCCAGCAAGGACACCGTAAGAAATTCCCCTTTGGACTTGCTCATCTTGCCCGAATTGGTATTGAGGTGGTGGACGTGGAACCAATAATTGCACCATTTATGGCCGAGATACGCCTCGCTCTGGGCAATTTCATTGGTATGGTGCGGGAACATATTGTCAATGCCGCCGCAATGGATGTCCAACCTTTCCCCGAGATACTTCATGCTGATGCAGGAGCATTCGATATGCCAGCCGGGATAACCAACGCCCCACGGGCTGTCCCACTTCAATTCCTGATTTTCAAATTTAGACTTGGTAAACCACAAAACAAAGTCGGCTTTGTTGCGCTTATTGTTGTCGGCGTCCACGCCCTCGCGCACACCCACATTCAAATCTTCCTCGCGGAAATCATGGAACACATAATACTGTGCCAGCTTGGAGGTATCAAAGTAAATATTACCGCCCGCCTGATACGCATAGCCTTTTTCCAGCAGAGCCGAAATCACCTTGATAAACTCATCAATGCACCCCGTTGCCGGTTGTACAATCTCCGGCTTCTTGATGTTCAGCTTGCGGCAATCCTCAAAGAAGGCATCGGTATAAAACTGCGCAATCTGCATTACCGTTTTATGCTCTCGCTCGGCGCCCTTGAGCATTTTATCCTCGCCGTTGTCGTTGTCCCCTGTCAGATGGCCAACGTCCGTAATGTTCATCACGCGCGTGACGCAAAGTCCCGTATAGCGCAGGTATTTTTCAAGGACGTCCTCCATAATGTAGGAGCGAAGATTTCCGATATGCGCGTAATGATACACCGTGGGGCCGCAGGTGTACATACGAATTTTTCCCGGTTCGTTGGGAATGATTTCTTCTTTGGTTCGTGAAAGAGAGTTATAAATTTGCATTGGCTTTTTCCTTTTTTGTTTCCTTTCCCTTTTCCTTGCAAAGGACAATACTTTATCCTTTGTCTTGATTGTGCTCTATTATGCAAAAGGATGTTTGGGTTTCTTTGGTGAAAATCGGGCAAGGCCTTGACAAAGCCCCCAAATTCCTTTATAATTGACTTGTTTATTTGCGTTCACGCATGGATTGGCGTGAAAAATTATCGAAGATAAGCGCCGTCGCCCGGCGGCAGAATGGAGTTCTTATGGAAAAGCAACCTCGACTCACAGCCCTTTGTTTTTCGGACATTCACAACTGTTTTACAATGCTGGAGCCGCCCTATCTGGTACGGCAAAGCGTCACCTTGGCAGCTGACGTTTACAAAAAAGAAGGAATCAAAGGCGATATTGTATTGGTAGGCGGCGACACGCAAAGCGATTATCCGCATTGGAATCAATCCGGTTGGCTGCCCTATCCGTATTTCCTCGGAGCCAAGAAGGCCACCGATGATGTGTTGGCATCCCTGGCCGAAGGGGGACGCGTGGCTTATGTAGCCGGCAATCACGACTATGCGCAAGGCGAGCTGGCCACCGACGGCCCCGGCAAAAACGGTTCCTACAATGCCGGCGATTATTATTTCACCGGCCCGATGAAGGACACTTTCGGCACGTTTGCCGAAAACGACTGCCTGATCCGCACGTCCGTACATACCGGAGAAAAATATCTGCTGGCCTACCACACGGTTGTCAACGGAGTGGATATTTTCGGCATGTCGCCCGATCCCGACGAGATTTTTTCCTCGCAAGGCTTCGGCATCACGGATGAAATTTTGAATTTCATGAAAAAGCGGCTGGATGAAGTGGATCCCGAAGGCATCAAGCCCATTTTGGTTGTCTGCCACTACCAGGTCGCCACACGGTGGGAGGGGGAACCGGAGTTGTATGGGGACTATGCCGATGCGATCTTCCCTGTTCTTCGCAAGCACAAAAATCTGCTGTATCTTTACGGCCATGTACATTCGTTGGGCTTCATGTGCCGCGAGGACACCAGCGAAATGATGCTGCACTTCCGTCAGGACGGAACCCTACAGCCGACCTCCCTGCACATGGCAAGCTCCCGCGAAGCCTTTGAAGACGACAGCGAGAGAAGTTTCGGAACGATTCTCATGGGACAATTCCGCATTGACTATGAAAAGGATTTGTTTGAAGACGACGGCCAAACCGGCCGCGGCGGATTTGACAAAGAGATGAAGTTTGTCACCACGGGCACGCCGAAAGCCTCCCAGGGACTGATTGTTCGCGTTTACGAGGATCGCATGGAGCTGGAGATGCGAAACTTCGGAACCTATCCGGGCTTTGAAACCGAGCACAAGCTCCGTCCCTACACCATTTGGTTCGCACCGAAAGCGGACTGACAAAAACAGAACCCAAGCGCCGCCGGCGGTCAAAACCTGCCGCGGCGCTTTTTATTGCATTTACGTTACAGCTTGCGCGTCAAACGGGTGGCGTTTACTCAGCGCCGCCTTTTTATCCGTTTTGGTTTTTATCGGGGTTCGGGTTGCGTTTTCCGCTTGCGGCCGTTTTGGATTTGGCCGATTGAAGGGCAGACAATTCTTTTTCCAGCATTTCTATGCGCGCCCGCAAAGAAGCAAATTCCTTTGCCACGGGATCGGGCATATCGCCGTGCTCATAAAGATCCACTTTTTCGCCGTCCCGACGCACAATTTTGGCGGGAATACCGACTGCCGTGGAATTTTCGGGCACGTCCTTCAGCACAACCGCCCCGGCGGCAATTTTAGCATTATCCCCAATGGTAACCGGGCCGAGCACGCGAGAGCCTGCGCCAACAAGCACATTGTTTCCCAGCGTCGGGTGGCGTTTGCCGGTATGCTTTCCGGTTCCGCCCAAGGTAACACCCTGATACAGCGTGCAGTTGTTGCCGATTTCCGTGGTTTCGCCTATCACCACGCCCATGCCGTGATCAATAAACAGCCCCGATCCGATTGTGGCGCCTGGGTGAATCTCAATTCCCGTTATATTGCGCGCCAGCTGGCTAATCAAGCGAGCCGAAAAGTAATGCTCCGACAAATACAATTTATGCGCCACACGGTACGCAAACATCGCGTGCAGTCCCGAATAAAGCAAAAGGACTTCTGCCGTGGAGCGAGCCGCCGGATCTCGTTCCCGCACGATTTCGACGTCATTCATCAAATGCTGAATCGGATGAAAAGACGATTCGTTTTTTTTCGTTCCGAAGATTCGCCTGCACGCGCAAGCGCCTCTTGTCACTTTCTCTTGGAAAAGGCAGCCGGCCGCCTTTGGCTCATTGACATTTTTCATAAGAGACACAACCTCTCTTTCTTGGATTTCAAAAAACGCCTCTACGCCGGCATCGGCGCAGAGGCGTCAGCACGCGGTTCCACTCTGCTTTGGAAAAAAGCTTCCCTTCTTCCCTCTCTTGCTCTGTCTCTGACAAAGCTCCTTAACGCGGATTCTCGTTTCTGTCTCGCCGACAGAAAATCTCACGGGTGCACATTGACACGGCGTCTGCGGTTGCTCACAGCATACTGCAACCTTCTCTGCACCAGACGGGGCGTGTTTTTTCCCGATCACGGATTTTACCTCATTATTATACACCTAAAGTGACGATTTGTAAAGTTTTTCTGTATTTTTTAAAAATTACGCTTCCCGCAGGCTTTTTTTCTCGCTTCCCGAAAGCAGATACGTCAGATCCTTCGCGTCCTTACTGTAAATCCGGACGGTTCCGTAGGGTTCGTCTGCATACGGCTCCTCGGCATTTTCCAGCGCTCCCTTATAGTATATGTCAACATATACGGCCAAAGCGTTCCCCATGTCAATTCCGTCAAAAATATATTTTCTGAAATTATGCACGCCTTGCTTTTCGCTGATCATTTGAGTGGGAAAGTAGCGTTCCTTTTTGAGATTTTTTTCGTCCCCGTTGTCGGTAGCGTCCCCCGGTGTCAGGTCGATTACCTTGACAAGTGTCACATCGTACACGGTTTCGTCCCGATCCGGCACCTCGTTGCAAAGTCCTTTATAGTCTTGAGGAAGCTTTTCCAACGTACTGTTATTATAGCGAAGCACCAGCTGCACCTGTTCGATCTGCGGCGCAATCAGCGCATTCGTTACGGCGAAATAGCCGTAATTCCTTTTTTCGCAGGTAAACTCCTCATATTTCTGATAATAAAGGATGACATCGTCGCCAAGAACACGGTAAAGTTCCGCCAGCTGTTTTGTCGGTGTAATCATTCTTAAAGCTTTTGGCGTTTTTTGAGCGCACATGCGCCAGAACAATGTCACCATGACGGCCAAGAAAAGGATCCAGCCGCACCACCGAAGCGCACGGCGCATCACGCGTTTGGCGCGCGGCATCTCCCCCGATTTTTCTTTTTCTTTTTCTTCATACGCTTCTTCAAATTCGTCCATCACAACAACCGTGCCTTGCGGAACGTGTCCGCTTCGGCGCCCTTTCTATTGTTTTTCCCCTTGACCACGGGGACGGGGCTTTCACGCCTTGCTTCCAGCCGCGATCTGCCGAAGGGTGTGCATCACCGGATTTTCGCCCCGGCCAAAGGTATCGTGCAAGCGGAGATATTCCCGGTACAGCCGATCATATACCGCATGCGCCGCAGGATCCGGTGTGTAAACCGTGTCACAGGGATCCGCCATAACGTCGCAGGCTTCCTCCAACGACGGATAAATTCCGGCAGCCACGGCTGCATAAATCGCGCTTCCCAGCGCGGAAGAATGTAAATAGCCCGACACATGCAGGGGCAATCCCAACACATCCGCCATAATTTGCATCACAAAGGGGGACTTGGCCGATATACCCCCCGCCACAGCCAAACGGCCAATGCGAACGCCATGCTTTTCAAAATTTTCAAGAATCACGCGGGTTCCAAAAGCGTTGGCCTCCACGAGAGCGCGGTACATTTCCTCCGGCCGCGTGTGCAAGGTCATGCCGATAAACAAGCCGGAAAGCTGTGGATCCACCAAAATATTTCGATTGCCGTTCCACCAATTCAAGGCCAAAAGGCCGCTTTCTCCGGGGCGAAGGGCCGCCGCCTTTTCATTCATCAAGCCGATGAGAGGCAGGCCGCGCTCGTCCGCCTCTTTCTGATACGCCGAGGTTCCCAGCGCCTTTATGCCCCATGCGAAATGGTCGCCAAAACAGCAAAGGCCCGATTCATAGGCGCAAAATCCGGGTGTCAGTCCGTCTTTGACAACGCCGCAAATGCCCGGAATAATGCGAAAGTCCCGGCTGATCAGCATGTAATTGGAGGACGTTCCGAAAATGGCAAACATATCGCCCTCTTTTGTCATATGCAGGGCGGGTGCGGCCACATGGGCATCCGGCTCCGGGCAGGACACCACGGTGCCGGGCAGCAGAAAAGGATCCCCCTCCGGCACACCGAAACGCGCGCGCGCCGTTTCCGACACGGTGCCGGCCGCCTCGCCGGTATAAACCAGCGGAGCCTTGAGCTTTTCTTCGATATTACCCAATCTTTGGTCAATCGAAGTAAAGACTTCCGTCGGCGGGAACCCGCCTTCGGGCGTATAAAGAAATTTATAAGAAGCCAACACGTAGCTGCGGGTTTGCCGTCCGGTCAACATCCATGCCAGATAATCGCCCGCTTCGATAAAGTAAGCGGCCTCCTGATAGACCTTGGGCGCACGGCGCAGGGTTTCAATGATTTTGGGGAAGGCCCACTCGCAGGAAGTACAACCGCCGAACTGCTCCAAAAGAGCCGGCGCGTATTTCCGCAAAGCGGCATTGAAATCGTCGGCTTCCGCCGCTGCCGCATGGTGCTTCCACAGCTTCACGTAAGCCTGCGGCTCATGGCAAAACGTCTCATCAAAGCACAGAGGGGTACCGTCTTCTCGCACGGGCAAAAGGGTACAGCTGGTAAAGTCAATTCCGACGCCGAGGATGTCCTCCGGGGCAATGCCGCTGTCCCGTATCACACGGCTGACCGTGGTACGGAAGGCCAGCAGATAGTCCTGCGGATCCTGGAAGGCCGATTCGGACGGCAAAGGACACGCGCAGGCTTCGATGCAACGATCCATCACGCCATGGGGATATTCGCACACTGCATCGGCAATGACCTTGCCCGAGGCAGTTTCGGCCAGCACGGCACGCGCGGAGCCGGTGCCGAAATCCACTCCGATGGTATAGACTTTCTTTCCCGTTCCGATTCCGACTTTCTTACTTTCTCTGCTTTCTGTCCGTGCTATGGTGGTCAACGGTTTTTACCTGCCATTCTCTGTTTTTTCGGAGAGCTTTCTCTTTGCTTTCCGTGTAAAAGTATTATATACCATTTTTCCGTCTTTGTCAACTTTATTATATAGGCAGGAAAGTCTTGCAAGCGCTTGCAAGCAAGAGAAAAAAAGTGTATAATAAAATACAAAGCGGAGAGAAAAAGTCTTTCTCCGCGCGAAGGAAAGGAGGGGACGCTATGGCTTGGGAAACCGAATACACCTGTCTTGCCCAGCGGCAAAAGCGCAATCGCGGTGTCGTAGCGGTCAGCGGTTGTTGGATTGGCGCCGTCGGATTTTTGGCTGTCGCATACTTTTTCTCCGGCATGGCTTCTGTCCCGGACGCCGCTTCCCTTTTCCTTTTACGCTTGCTGGCGTCCGGCTTTCGCGGATTGGCGATCCTGACGATCACGCTGGGGGTGCTGTTCGGCACTCGCTATGTGGCGACGGAATTTGTCTATTCCCTTTTATACGACAGATACACGGGGCAGGCGGCGCTTCTTATCTGCGCGCTCCGTGGAAAGCGTTCCTCGCCTCTTTGCCGGATCCCGGCAGAAGCGTTTTTGTCGGTCGAAAAGCTCCGGCGGCCGGGCAAGAAGAAGGCCGGCAAAAGCCAAAAGGAAAAGTCCCCGCCAAAGTCACGGCGCGTCGCCGTCGTGAGCTATTGCCCGGACATGTTTCCGAAGCAATCCTGTCTGCTGACAATCCAAACGGACAACAAAATCCGCAAGCTTCGCCTGCAACCCGACGACACGCTCTTTCGGATGCTCCTTACCTATACGAAATCATAGCCACGGACAAAGCCTATCCCCTATCGGCGATAGGCTTTGTTTTTGCAAACACGAAAAACGGCGGCACCCCCGCCGCCGAGACTAACGTCGTAGGGAGTGTTAAAAAACTCATCCTGAGTTTTTTAACACTCCCTTTTTGGCTTTTACGCTGTACGCATCACAGCAGTTCCATCAATTCCTTGGGGCTGTGGGCAAAATTGCGGCTTCCGTCCTCCGTAATGACAATCATATCTTCAATACGGCAACCATATTTTCCTTCCACATAAATGCCCGGCTCCACCGTCACAACATGACCGGGGCGAAGAACGCTGTCCTCCGGGGCGCCCGGCGCCACTCTCGGATTTTCATGAATGTATTTGCCTACGCCATGGCCGAGGCTATGGCCAAAGCATCCCTTATATCCGGCCTTGTTGATAATATCGCGGGCCGCCTGATCCATTTCGCGGCATCCGACGCCGGGACGGGCGGCGGCAAGTCCGGCTCGCTGTGCTTCCAGCACGGTATTGTACAGCTTTTTCATCGCGGCATCGGCTTTACCGAGAACCACGGTGCGCGTCATATCGGAGCAATACCCTTGATAAACCGCGCCGAAATCCATGGTGAAAAAGCCCTTTTCCAATTTGACATTGCGCGGAACGCCGTGCGGCAGGGACGACGCCTGCCCGGATACGGCAATCGTATCAAAGGAGGTGGCCGAAGCGCCGTTTTTGCGCATGTAAAATTCAAGCTCCAGCGCCACGTCAATCTCGGTCATGTTCGGGCTGATAAAGGTGAGAATATGCGAAAAGGCCGCGTCGGCAATGTCCTGCGCCTTGGCGATCTTTTTAATCTCGTCGGCGTCCTTGATTTCGCGCAAGCCGTCAATGATGGCCGAAGCACCCGAAAACAGCTTGACATCCGGCAGCTTTTCTTTCAGCTTTTCGAGCGTTTCCACCGAAAGGGTGGCTTCCTCAAAGAACATGCGGTTTTCGCCGTGTTCCTTCAGCAGAGCCGCGATTTTAGCCAGCATGCCCTCGGGAACGATCACTTCAAAGCTGCGATCCGCTTTGGCTTTCGCCGCTTCCGCATAGCGAAAATCTGTGATAACATAAGCCTGCTCCTTTGTCACGAGAACATAGCCGTCGGTAAAATCAAAGCCGCACAGCCAGCTTTGATTGACCTCGCTGGTGATCAGCGCCGCTTGTATGCCGCGGAGCTTGAGAATCTCTCTGAACCGATTCAGATGATTTGCCATATTTTCCTTCCTTTCCGTCCGCCTGTCGGCGGCCATCGCTCGGCAGTTCTGCTTTTTCCGTTTTGGTTTTAAGCAACGATTGCCTTGCTTTTCTTCTGTATTTTTATAAAAATCATTATGTCTTTCGGTCGTTTTTTATGAGTGAAGCAAATTCAGGTAGGCTTTTTTCATGGCAAGCGCATCCTCCGCCATGGTGCCGTCCGACTCGCAAATGATGCGCGGCGTCACGCCCTCTTTCACAATGGCTTCGGCCAACGGCTCAAATTCCGGCCCGTAAACGGTGTCGGCAAAGGTCAAATGCCGTTTTTCCCCGGCCGCCGTGTATTCGATTTTGGAAAAGTGGCAGTGGAGGTTGCGCACGTACGCATCGCCCAGCGTCTGCCCGATTTTGTCAAACACGTACCGATAGCTGTCGGCGTCCGTAAAGCGGCCGTTCTCGCGGGCGTTGAGATGCCCGAAATCCACCACCGGATGATATTGCGGCGCCACCCGGCAAAGTGCAAGAACCTCCTCCAGGGTGCCAAGCTGATTGAGCTTTCCCATCGTTTCAAGCCCCAAGCGGATGTCCCCCGGATCTACGGCCTCCAGCACCTTTTCCAAGGTGTCCTCCGCCAAAGACATGGCCTCTTGCCTGGAAATTTTAGCGGCGCTTCCGCTATGAATCACAAGGGTGTCGGCACCGAGCAGGGTAGCGGCATGGAGGCTTTTCTGAATGTAATCCACGCTTTTCAGTCGTTTTTCCGGATCCACGCCCGACAGAGAAATGTAGTAGGGCGTATGCAGTGACATGCGGATGCCATGGGCGCGCGCCTGTTCCCCGATTTTGGCAAAGGTCGCGTCAGAACCGAACAAGCCGTTGCCTGCCTGATATTCATAAGCGTCCAGACCGAAGCGTTTTACCCATTCCGGCGCTTGCAAAGTGGATTTATTGCCTTCCGCATAAAAAATCGCGCTGTTGCCGCCCGGCCCGAACAAGGCTTTCCCGTTTTCCATGATCTCTTTTTCCTCTCATATCCTCTCATATCCCGAGGCTTTCTTCTGCTATTTTAACACAGTCCCCCCCGTCGCGCAAGGGCTTTTCCGAAAAAAGACGGCAACTTTGAGAAATTCCGCGCTTTTTCGGAGAAATTTTATATAGCCCCTTGAAAAAGTCATAAAAAAGGATTATAATACATTTGACTAAAATGCGTTAGAACCGAAGCTAAACAAAAAGGAGTAGAAAAATGAGCGAACTTCATGTAATCAATCACCCTCTCATTACGCATAAGCTGACCATCATGCGAAACAAAAAAACCGGATCGAAGGATTTCCGTGAGCTTCTCAACGAAATTGCCATGCTGATGGGATATGAGGTCACACGCGATTTGCCGTTGGAGGATGTTACCATAGAAACCCCCATTACAAAAATGAAAGCCAAAACCATTTCCGGTAAAAAGCTGGCGGTGGTTCCGATTTTGCGTGCCGGGCTCGGCATGGTAGACGGACTGCTCAGCCTGATTCCCGTTGCCAAGGTCGGACACATCGGCCTTTACCGGGATCCCGACACCCACAATCCCGTAGAATACTACTGCAAGCTCCCGACCGATATTGAAGATCGCATTGTTATCCTGGTGGATCCGATGTTGGCAACCGGCGGTTCTTCCTCCGACGCGCTGACTATGCTGAAAAAGCACGGATGCCACAACATTCGCTTGATGTGTCTGGTAGCCGCCCCGGAGGGTGTGGCCAAGGTGCAAGCCGATCATCCCGATGTGGACATATTCACCGCGGCGCTTGACGATCATCTCAACGAGCACGCCTACATCGTCCCCGGCCTTGGAGATGCCGGTGACAGAATTTTCGGAACCAAGTAATTCGCAAAAAGTTATTGAAAATCTATAGATTTCGTCCCTTCGGACGAGCATGCGGGGGCGTGTCGCACAAAGCACATGCCCCCTTCTTGTTTTCGGGACGAGGAAAGACAGGCCCCCTATGCGTACAATCACCGTGAAAGGCAATGATGCCGGTCAGCGACTCGACAAATTTTTGACGAAGGCTGTCACAGGGCTGCCGCAATCTTTACTTTACAAATTCATACGAACCAAAAAAATCAAAGTCAACCGCGCCCGCACGGAGCCGAATTACATGCTCCGCGAGGGAGACGAAATTCTTCTTTTCATCAAGGAGGAATTTTTCGACGTGCCGGAAAAGGATCCGTCCGCATTGGAAAGCATCAAGCCAAAGCTTGACATTGTTTTCGAGGACAACAACATTCTTCTGTGCAACAAGCGGCCGGGCGTCCTGGTGCATGAGGACAAGGAGGGCGGCGAAAACACGCTGATTCTGCACATTCAGGCGTATTTGAAGCAAAAAGGAGAATACAACCCCGAGGCCGAGCAATCCTTTGCCCCGGCCCTCTGCAACCGCATCGACCGCAATACCGGCGGCATCGTCATTGCCGCCAAAAACGCCATGGCTTTGCGGGGGATGAACCAAAAAATCCGTGAGGACGAGGTGCAAAAGTTTTATCTTTGCGCCGTACACGGTTCCATGCCAAAGCCCATGGACACGCTGCACGGATATTTGCGCAAGGACAGTAAGAACAACACGGTGCAGGTGTTTGATTCTCCGGTGCCCGGCGCCAAAGAGATTATCACCCGATACCGCGTGATAACGGAAAAGGGCGACAATTCCCTTTTGGAAATCGAGCTGATTACCGGGCGCACCCATCAGATCCGCGCGCACCTGGCGCACATCGGGCATCCGATTCTCGGCGACGGGAAATACGGCATCAATCGTCTGGACAAGCGCGACGGTTACAAATACCAAGCGCTCTACGCCTACAAGCTGCGCTTTCGTCCCCATCCCGCCAACGCCTCCGAGCTGGACTACCTATCCGGCAAGGAATTTTCTCTGAAAAAAGAAAGCATTTGGTTTTTGCGGGATTTCCCGTGCTAACCCGGCATTTCCCTTCCTCATAAAAACGAAGAAAGGATGCGGCGAAAGGCCCTCTCTCTATGGCCATGGCCGCCACACATATGAAAATTCGTGATCTTTTGGAACAGCACCCCCATTGGCGCCGCCTTTGCCTGCTGCTCAGCGGCGCCCTGATGTGTCTGACGCTGATTTTTCCCGTCATCGGTTTTTTGGAATGGATCGCCATGATCCCTGCCGCTTGTGTTCTGCTTTCCATGGCAAGGGACACAACCGTTCGCTACCGCCGTCTCTACCTTTATGGGTTTCTCTATTTCATGGGGTTCTTTTTAACGGCCTTTCACTGGTTTTTGGCGCTTTACCCTTTGGATTTCATTGACGGAATCTCCAAAGGGGACGCCGTACTCATCGTTATGGTCGCTTGGATCGGCGTGTCCCTGCTTCAAGCCGTTGTCGCGGCCTGGATTCCCGTATTGCTCGCACTCTTTGCCCGCCGCGGTCTTGGGTGCCGCGTCCCGACGCTGATTCCATGGGCCGGCGCCGCTCTGTTTACCATCGGAGAATGGGTGCAAACCTTAACATGGGCCGGGGTGCCGTGGGCACGACTTGCCATCGGGCAAACCTCGTCCCCGGTCATGATTCAAACCGCCTCGCTGTTCGGCTCCTATTTTATCACCTTTCTGTTAACCGCCGTAAACTTTCTCTTTGCCTTCGCGCTTCTTTCGGACACGCCGATGCGGCGCAAAATCTACGCGCTGACCGGCGCCGGCCTGATTGCCTGCAACGCTTTTGCCGGAGCGATTCTGCTCATAGCCAACCCGGCCATGTCAGACAAGGGAAAAAAATATACGGCCGCCGCCATCCAGCCGAACATTTCTTCTCATGAAAAATGGGGTGTGGAGAGCGTGCGGATTTCCATGGAGCGCTTGGAAAAATACAGCTTAGCGGCCGCCGAACAGGGGGCAAAGCTGATTGTGTGGTCGGAAACCGCCTTTGCCTCCGACGTTTTGGACGATGAATCCTTGTGTCAATTTATTTCCGATTTGGCGGTTCGGTGCAAGGCCACCATTGTGGTCGGCGCCTTTTCCCAAGGGGAAAAGTTGGATCGAAATTCCCTTTTGTTCGTCAATCCCGACGGCTCTTTCCGCTCGGAAATCTATTCCAAAAGGCATCTTGTCCCCTTTGGAGAATATGTCCCGTGGCGCGCTTTCTTTTCGGCCGTGATTCCCCAACTGACGGAAATCGCCATGCTGGAGGAAGACCTGGAGCCGGGAACCGACAGCGCTTTGGCCTACACCGAGGCCGGGGTATTGGGTGGACTGATTTGCTTCGACTCCATTTATGAAACATTGTCGCTGGACAGTGCGCGCGACGGAGCGGAGGTTATGATTCTGTCCACCAACGATTCCTGGTTTTTGGATTCCGCCGCCGTGTATATGCACAACTGCCAGGCAAAGCTACGCGCCGTGGAAACCGGCAAATACCTGGTGCGCTCCGCCAACACGGGTATTTCCTCCATCATTGATGCCAACGGCAGGCTTCTTGCTATGAAGGAACCGCTGGTGGAGGGCTATATTACAGCGGAAATCTGCCCCAAAACCGGGCAGACGCTCTATACAAAAATCGGCAACACCGCGGTGTATCTGATGATTGCTTTCTGCCTGCTTCTCGGGCTTTCGGCCGTTTTCCACAAGACTGCCAATCGCTGGATGGATAACATTCCGAAAGCAATGAAAAACACAAAAACCACTTGACAATCCGCTTTTTTGTGATATAATCAGAATGACATTATTTTTAGGGAAGGAGATTATCACCATGAAAAAATTCACAAAGATTTTGGCTCTTGTCCTTGTAGTCACTACCGTTGTTTGCGTTCTTGCTTCCTGCGGCATCAAGCTTTCCGGCACTTACGCCGGTAAGGCAGATCTGTTTGGTTTGGCAGGCGCAGAAGTCAGCTACAAGTTCATCGGCAGCAAAGTCACCATCACTTCCAAGGCAAAAATTGCCGGATTTGAGAAAACCGAAACCAAGGATGCAAAGTACGAAATCATCCGGAACGATGACGGCACTCTGTCCATCAAGTTTACTTACGATGACGGCACTTCGGCTTACACCGCTAAGTTTGCTCAGGATAAGAATGCCAAGACCATCACCATCGACGGCATTACCTACACAAAGGTAGACACAAAGGCAAAATAAGTTTGCGAGCCTAGCGCTTCGCAAGTAGCTAACTTCATGCCCAAAGCGTGAGGACAGCAAAATTCCGCCCGGCCGCTTCGGCAGCCGGGCGATATTGTTTTACGAAAGAAAGGAGACAGCCATGACGTCATGTATCGTAGCCATAGATGAACGCATGGACGACGCCTGCGCGCAAGCGCTCGTGGCGCAGGGGTACACCCTTTGCCGATTGCCCTCCTATCATCGGCTTCCGGCTCCGGTGGCTTCTCATCCCGATATGCTTCTGCTTCCCGTTCGGGGGCGGCTGTTTTGCTATGAAGAATATCTGTCCATGCACACGCATCGGCTGACCGAGCTTGCCGAAGCGGCCGGGCTTGTGCTGTGTCCTCTTTTGATTCGCCCGTCCGACACGTACCCTGCGGACATCGCCATGAATTTCTGTTCGGTAGGACGCTATTTAATCGGGCGGCAGGATTGCCTCCCCCCTGACATAGCCGCTCTGTTCTCTTCGGGCGAGCGATTACAAGCCCGACAAGGATACGCCCGGTGTGCCGGCTGTCCCGTGGGAACGCAGGCGTTGATCACCGCCGACGCTTCGCTTGCTCGCGCCGCAAGCGCTGCCGGGTTGGACGTTTTACGGCTTTCGGAGCATTCCGCCACGTTGGAAGGCTACAGCACCGGGTTTTTCGGCGGCGCGTGCGGCGCCGATAATGTCCGGCGCCTGCTTTTCTTTTGCGGGCAATG
Organism: uncultured Eubacteriales bacterium; assembly: GCA_934462825.1. GTDB lineage: Bacteria > Bacillota > Clostridia > Oscillospirales > CAG-272 > CAKSIP01. The sequence continues at coordinate 23,535 of CAKSIP010000025.1, forward strand.
GGAGGCTTTGCCGGAAGCCACGGCCATCCGCGCTTTTTGCCTTTCGCACGGCTACACGCCGATCTCGCTGTCGCCATCCCCTCTTTACGACTATGGCTCGCTTCTTTTTTTCCAAAAAGGTGAAGCGGGGTTCCCTTCTCCGACCGGCAAGGCGGGCAAGGCTTAAGAAAATACCTTTTGTTTTCAAGCAACACGAAAGGGGCTGTGAAAAACTTGATGTTTTTCACAGCCCCTCACGTCTATCGGTCGGGATGCCGGCTTTGGGTTGCAGGGTTGGACAGATTTGCCCATGCCTCGCCTCGGCTTTGCGATTTTCTTGGTAGTAAAACGGCGGCGTTTCCCCGCCGAGGACCGCGCTTTTTATTCGTGATCCTGTTCTTCCAAAAGCTCTGTGGTTTTTTCCGATGAAACAATTGAAACCGATTTTCGGGTGTGGACGTTGTGCTTGTGCTTTTTCCGCGCCGGCGTGCAAAAGAGCCAATTGAGGAAGGGCAACCTCCCCTTCCGTTTGCCCCCGTTTCGCCGCACATGACAGGGGGCATGCGCATGCTTTTCATGCGCCAAAAGCGGCGCGGCCGGCTTTTTCTTCGGCGACAGGGACGTATGATTCCTCTCGCCCTGCCCCGCCGAAGCCGTTGTTGGCACGTGTTTGAGTTCGGTCTTTGGCTCGTGTGTTTGTTCTTGCGCTTGTTCTTGCGCTTGCGCTTGTTTCTGCTTTTCGACTTCTTCTTTGAGTTTCTCCGCAAGGAGTGCTTTTTCTTCCTTTTTGTTTCCGCCCGTAACGAAGGCCAAGAGGTTTCCGATCACCAGCTTGCTTCCCTTTCCGAAAAGGATGCCAAAATAATGGAGCAGGAGCCGCCGGGTTTCCTTATCCGCCGTGCGCACCGCGCGCACCAGGGCCGCTTTATCGTCTGCCAGCTCGGTCACGGTGGTCGCCTTGGTCGATAGCAGAATCTGAAAAACGCCCTCCACCAGCTTGCGTCGGTCTTCTAACGTCAGATCCTGCATCCAGCCGTTGAGCAGGGTCGAAATGTCCCGGCTTTCTTGCGTCAGCGCATCCATTCTGACAAGCTGGGTTCCAAGCACCTCCCACGACAGGGCATTGTGCTGCATGATCCCGTTTTCGGTGCTTTTCACCACATGATAGCGCTGATCGTTTTCAAAAAGCATGCCCACTACGGAGGATTGCGGCAGAATGGTGGTAATCCGGTCGGCCATGACGCCGTATTCGGGCAAGCTCAAAAATTCATGGCTGAAGCCCGGCCCATCATTATTATAAACGGAGCGAATCCTTCTTTTCGTTTTCGGCGTGCATTTCACAGCCGCATAAACGGCCAAATTGCCTCCTTTGGAATGTCCGCCCACGCGCAGCCGACCTTGTGTTTGGGCAGCGACGCGCTCCAAGTATTCCACGGCCGCCAGCTGGGACGGAACCGGCGAACGAAAAGCCAGGTTAAAATCCTCTTTCCAGCCGACGATGGTATCATCGGTTCCGCGGAACGCGATGTACCAACTTCGATCCCCCAAGTCCACCGTCAGCGCGGCAAACTGCTTTTCGGAGTTTTCGTCCACCGAGTTGACATACCCCGTCAGCTTCATTTCCCGAAAGCGCGGACTTTTTCCCACCTGACGTCCCATTTCCACCAATTCCACCGGAATAATCGCGCCGAGCGGACGGACGGCTCTTTTTTCATCCTCAAAATAAGCGTCCATAGCCTCGCCCAAAAACACGCTTCCCTCCAAGGGAGAAGCAGGCACAAGGCCGCCCAAATCAAACATGGCCAGCTGTGACAGAATCAGGTTATCCACCTCATTAAACGGAGAAACACGGAGCGACAAATCGCCACGCCATTTTAAATAATCAAATATATTTGCCATTTTTGCCCCATCTTTTCTTTTGGTTTTTCTTGATTGCTTCTATTATGTAGTAACATTATATATTTTTTCCCTTTCTCTGTCAAGTCCATCCGGCTTGTCCGTGCAAAAATCATACAAGCCGCTTCTAAAGTCCCAAAGCCCTACATATAGTGTACTGACATATTTTTACGGGAGGATTTCTCATGAGTGAAAATTCAATTTATCAGGATATTGCCAAACGGACGGGCGGCGATATTTACATCGGTGTCGTCGGCCCGGTGCGCACCGGCAAATCCACGTTTATCAAGCGATTTATGGAATCCCTTGTGCTTCCCAACATAGAAAACAGTTATGACAGAGATCGCGCACGGGATGAAATGCCGCAAAGCGCCGCGGGCAAGACCGTGATGACAACCGAGCCGAAATTTATTCCGGACGAGGGCGTAACCATTCATTTGGACGACTGTGCCAGCC
>CAKSIP010000026.1 GCA_934462825.1 uncultured Eubacteriales bacterium
CTTATAGCGTTAGGATCGACGCCCCAGTATCTGCATCTGCAGCAGGTGCCTTTTACACCATAGGTTGAAGGCCCGTCTTGATAATGCTTGCATCTATATCCGCAGGTAGTTTTGAGACGTCCGCCGTTTGAGTAGCATCCGCCGCCGGCGACGTTGTCAAGCTCGTCGTCGGAAAGCTCGCCTGTCTTGGGATGGAGCTGTTCAAAGTACGCCTTTGCGCTTTCTTCGGTCAGCTCCATGTTGTTTTCCTTTGCAAGGGCCATCAGTTCTTCGGGGGATTTCGCTTGTTTTGCCTTGGTGATAAGTTCGGTGTTCATTTTCTTGTTGTCTCCTTATTCATAAAAGTTTTTGGGCGGGATAACAGCGCTTTTCAGTTGTTTTTCAGTATTTTCATATCTGAATCGTTGTTTAGCAGAATGTTTTTATTCATATCGTTGCTATGCTTTATGCTCATATCAACATTATTGTTGTTTATTTTGATGCTCGTGTCAAAATTATTGAAATTTATACTTGTGTCAAAATTATTGTTGTTTATCTTAATGCTCTCATTGTCCGGCATTTCGGTGCCGCCCGAAACATTTTCAAGTTTTTTATCGGATAATTCGTCCGCATTTGCTTTTGTAAGCTTTTTGTTTTTTTCCATAGCCGTGTATTTTGTTCTTCTCGGTCACTTATTTTTTCTGCATTTTTCGCAAAGCCCGTCAACGATATAGGCATATATGCCGCATCTTTCGCACGTTCCCATCTTTCCGTCGCCGATGATTATTACTTTCATGCCGCCGTCTACTTTTTCAAGCTCGTTTTCATTCAGTTCCGCTTTGTCGGTTTTGATTTTTTCCTTCTGTTCTTTCATGTTGTTTGTCCTCCTGTATAATTATGCCTGAGCTCAACCGCTCAGATCATTTTTAAGTTTGTTCAGCGCACTTTTGTGCAGAATTTTTACATAGGCATACGATATGCCCATTCTTGCCGCTATATCTTTCAGAGACATTTTCTTGTAATACTTTAAGATTACAAGGGCGCGGCGGCGCTCGTCAAGCTTGCCGAGCGCTTTTCCGAGCGCCGCAAGAGATTCTTTTTGTAAAACAACGCAATCGACGTCGTCTCCGTCCGATGCCTCCTCCGGCAATTCCGCATAGATGCGGTTTGACCTGAAATAATCCGTTACGGTGTTCCGTGTGATCGTATAAATCCATGTGGAAACGGAAGCAAGACTTGCGTCAAACGTATCGAAATGTTCGTAAACTTTCAGGAAGATTTCGCTGACAATGTCTTCTGCGTCGCTTTTGTTTTGCAGCCGGCAGAAAACATAACGGCTTACCTTTTCGCGGTATTCCGTATACAGCGCTTCCTTTTCCGTTGCAAGGCTCATAGGGTACCGTCCCTTTTGCCTTTGCGCTTTTCGGAAGATTCCGTTTCGCCCGCCGCACTGACAAGCGAGAGGTCATCCTCTGAAATTTCGGCACCGTATTCGTTTTCCACTTCCTCTATGAGTTTTCGGAGCGAAGGCTCGTTTTCAAACCATTGATAATCAAACAGCGCCGAAAGCGTTTTTTCGCTGATTTCGGGCATTCTGTCCTGTTGCCCTGCTTTTTTGCCTATCACTTTGCTTCCTCCTTCTGTTGATTTATACGATCCAAAAGAAAAAAAGGCTAATAAAAATCTGAAAAATTTTTTGAAGTTTTTTGCGTTAGAAATCGGCTTTGGGAGCGCCGTCAAGCCTCTGCCGAGCGACAAGCTCCGCAAAGAAGCCGTTCTTTGCAATCAGCTCGTCATATTTGCCGTCTTCGATGATCTTTCCGTGATCCAGCACGAGGATCCTGTCGCACTGCTTGATGGTCGAAAGCCGGTGCGCAATCACGATTCTGGTGCATTTCAATGAGTCGAGCGCTTCGGAGATCTTTTTCTGCGTGAGATTGTCCAGCGCGCTTGTCGCCTCGTCAAACATAAGGATTTTGGGCTTTGGCGCGATGGCGCGGGCAATCATCAGCCGCTGGCGCTGTCCGCCGGAGATGCCGCCCGAGCCTTCGGAGATGATCGTGCTCATCCCCATGGGCATTTTTCTTATATCCTCGGCGATTCCCGCAAGCTCCGCCGCTTCCCATGCTTCGTTTTGGGACAGCCACGGCGCGGAAATGACTATATTTGAATATATATCGCCCTGAAACAGCTTTCCGTTCTGCATAACGGCACCGATCCGACGCCGCAGAGAGCGAAGGTCGATTCGTTCCAAATCTCTCCCGTCATAATAGATGGCGCCTTTTTGCGGATGCTCAAAGCCGAGCAGCAGACGCATAAGCGTTGACTTTCCGCAGCCCGTTTTCCCAACGATGGCAACGTATTGTCCGGGGCGTATTTTAAGCGACATATCGTCTACTACCAGGGGCATGTTTTCGCTGTATCGGAACGAAACATTGCTCAGTTCAATTCCGCCGGACAGCCTTGTGATCACCTGTTTTCCGTCCGAAACTTCAGGTGCGGTATCAAAAAACGGTTTTACCATATGGAGGATGGGCTTTATCTGCGCCACGGTGAGCGCGATTCCGGCCAGCGCCGTAAATGCGCCGGACACCATGCCGTATGCCGTGCCAAAGGCGTAATAATCGGCCACGGAAATGCCCGATTTTACCGCCATGACGTACATGATGATCGTTCCCGCAAGGCTTATGGCAAGGCTGATGACGGTGTTGAGCTTGATAAACATCGGCGGATTGTAGGTAAGCCTTGCGCTTTCGGCATAAAGATTGCCCCATCTTGCAAAGGCGCGCTTTTCGGCGCCGGCCAGCTTAATCTTTTGTATGCCCGAAATGAGAGCATAGGTCATACCGTCTTCTTTGCCGGAAAGCTCCATCTGACGTATGCTTATTTTCATCTGAATGAGCGACGACAGGATGGAAAACACAACGGTTACAAGAATAATTATCAGCGCGGGAGCGACAAGAGCCGGTGCGTAGACCAATATCTGCGATAGGTATAGGAGCGAGAAAAGGGAAGTCAGTCCCGTAGACAGGACGGTGGACGCCAGCATTTTGCAAAGCACACCGACCTGAGACACACGGTTTGAAAGCTCGCCCGCGCTGTACGACTTGAAGAAATCGGCCGGGAGCGACAGGACGCGCATCATGGCGGCCGCGTCAACCGATATGTTCAGCTTGGTTTCGATCCGGGCCGTGATCAGCTTTTTCACGGCGGAAAAGAGAAGCGTGCTGATTGAAACGGACACGGAGAAGACCGTAATGGCGATAAGCAGGCGCATGCTTCCCGACGGAAGCACACGAGCAAACAGGAGCTTGCTGATCATCGGGGAAATCATGCCGATCAGCGATAGAGCAAGCGTGGCCAGGGCGATCATCACAAAATCGGAGGCCGAAAGCGTCCGCATGATATACGCGGCCAGCGACGGCAGGCTGATTTTTTTCAGCGGAAAGGGCTTGTAAAACGCAATGGCTTCCGTTTCAAACAGGTGCTGATTTTTGCGATTGATTTTTCTTCGTTTGCCGGCTTCGTAATCAAAATAGCTGTACCCGGAAAGCCCTGTGGGAATCAGCGCCACCACCCTTCCGCTTTCGCGCAGCACGCCGAGCATGGCGCCGATTGCGTCACGATACCAGCCGTCCTCCAGCCGGATCGGGCGTCGCATAATGCCGTAAGGGCGCATGAGATATTCCAGCTGTTCGTTTACGTCGCCGATTCCGTCAGGCACCTCGCGGCTCTTTACATGGTAATATTTCAGAATTTCGTCGATGGCGTCTTTGGTAACAGCGCGGTCGTTGTTTAAGGAGGCTTCGATTTTTTTGCCGGTGATGGCAGAGGCCATATTGGCAAAGGCTTCGGCAAAAGCCTCGTCGTCGTTATGCTTGCGATCTCTGATTTGTTCGTCAAACCAACCCATATCGATCCGCCCCCTTACTCGTTTGATACGAGCTGAGTATAGGCTCCGCCTTGTTTCATCAGCTCCTCGTGTGTTCCGCGCTCAATGACTTTTCCCTGATCCATTACAATAATCTCGTCACAATCGCGTATGGTGGAAAGTCTGTGCGCCACCACAATACAGGTGATGCCCCTGTCTTTGATGGATTTCACCACGTCGTATTCGGTTTTGGCGTCCAGCGCGCTTGTCGCCTCGTCAAGAAGGATGATCGTGGGATCCTGCGCGAGTACGCGCGCAATCTCCATGCGCTGTCTCTGCCCGCCGGAAAAATCCTTTCCGCCCTCGGTCAGCCGGTACTGATAGCCGCCTTCGCGCTGCATAATATCCTCGTGAAGCTGCGCGTCGCGCGCCGCCATGATCATTTCAAAGTCTTCAATGGAGTTATCCCACATTTTAATGTTGTTGGCAATCGTATCTTCAAACAGGATAATATCCTGATCCACCACGGCAAGGGAGCCTGTAAACACGCTGCGATCAATTTCCGACAAAGGCTTGCCGTCAAACAGGATTTCGCCGCTCCAAGGCTTGTAAAGCCCGGATATGAGCTTTGAGAGGGTGGACTTTCCGCACCCGGACGGCCCGACAAAAGCAACGCGGCTTCCCGGCGTCAAGGTCATGCTGAAATCCTGAATCAAAGGCTCCGCCAGGCGGGAATACCCGAAGGTTATATTTTTGATTTCAATGTTTCCGGCCAGCTTGTCGTATTCGACAGCCTCCTCCTCGTGCTCGGCAAAGGTCACGTCGGCGGGATATTTCATAACATCCTCAATCCGTTCCATATCGGTGCGCATTTCCTGGAGCGATTGCCCCGCGGAAATCAGCGACATCGCGGGGGAAACGAACGACGAAAGAAAGCCCTGAAACGCCATAATCATACCGACGGTAAACAGACCTTCCATCGCCAGGAAAACGCCTGTCATCAGCACGGCCGTTCCGCAAAGGGCGCTTATCAGAGCCGGCAGCAACTCAAGAAGCAGATTGGTGCGCTGATACCGAACCTGATTTGTATTGACGCTTGCCTGATAGCCGGCCCATTTTTCAAAAAAGCCGTTTTCGGCGCCGCTGGCCTTGATGGTTTCAATCATTTCTATGCCGGCGACCGTGGTTCCCGCCAGCTTGCCGGCGTCGCGCATTTGCACGCGGGTGATATTGATGCGCTTTCTTGAAATAATTCCCGAAAGGGCCAGATTGGCAATCACCGAAAAAAGCCCTATCATCGTCAGTACGACGCTGTATCGGAGCATGACCACGAGATAAAACACCATCATAACGGCGTTGAGCGCGAGCGGCGCAAACGTGTTGACCAGCTGCTCCGCTATCATGGCGTTCGACGCTTGTCTGCCCTGAAGATCGCCTGCCATGCGCTGAGAGAAAAATTCCATGGGCATGCGCAGGATTTTCCACATAAAGGTTGTGTTTCCCACCATGGCGAGCTTTCCGTTGATGCGGAGAGAATAGATGGCCTGGATCCATGCGACGATAAGCTGAATGACGCTGATTCCCACGAGTGCAATCGTAAACGGCGTGAGCCATTCCGGGTTTTCTTTCGTCAGCAGTCGGTCAAGAAAGATGCGCGAAAACGCCGGCGTGATCATGCCGAGCAGGGATGTGATCACAGAGGTCAGAACGACGAATACAATGGCGGTGCTTGCGCCGACAAGCCGTTTTTGCGCATATTTCAGCATGGACTGCGGCTTGCCCTCCGGCACAAAGCCTTCGTCCGGTTCAAAAAACAGGCATACTCCTGTAAACGAATCGTCAAAAACGCTCATAGGAACCGTATAGGTGCCCTTTGCGGGATCGTTTAACACCGCTTTGTTGCCCTTGAAGCCGTCAAGAACCACAAAGTGATTGAAATTCCAATGGATAATGCAGGGGAATTTTCCCTCTTTTTTCAGGGCTTCGGGTTCATAGCGATAGCCCTTGGCCGCAAGACCGTAGCTTCGGGCGGCCCGGAGAAGATTTCTTGCGTTGGAGCCGTCGCGCGAAACGCCGCAGTCAAGGCGCACCTGCTCCAGCGGGATCCATTTTTCATAATAGGCAAGGATCATGGCAAGGCTTGCGGCGCCGCATTCCAGCGCTTCCATCTGCATGATCACGGGCACTTTGGCCACGCCCTTTGTCAGGGGCGCTTTGATTTTTTTGGTTGCCTTCATGTCCGCACCTCAGTTCAGCACAAAGTCGAGCGGCTTGACGCGCTCGGTAATGACCGAAACGGAGAACGTGCCGCTTTTCATGTCTTTGGCATCGACCGTCAGAACATATACCCAATCGCCCGCCGAAGCGCCTATGAGATGAAGAAGATACGGATCGGCACTGTCATCGAGCCGAACGGGAGAGCCCGGCAGATCGGACAGCGAAAGCTCCGAGCCGTCAACCGAAAGGATGGCTTTTCCTTTGATTTTGGCAAAGTCGGCTTCCTTGACATAAACGGTCAGACAGCCGTCCCGGCAGACGCCGCCCGTCTGAAAGGAGGTGTCAAGACGTCCGAACATTCCCCACACGCATACGCCTGCCAGCAGTACGATAACGGCGGCAAGGATCATCCATACACTTGGGTTTGACACGCGGATGTAATCGTTCATCTGCTCCGGGGAGGAGATTTTTTCCATACTTTTTTGGCGGAATATCGGTTGGCTCATACCTTTACCTCGTTTATAAAATTTCAATCGGCTCCAAACGGCTTCAAAGATCCTTTCGGATGCGAAGGATGTTCTGACCGTCCTTATATTCGTATGTGATTTCGTCCATGGTTTTCTTGACCATGAAAATGCCAAGCCCGCCGATGGCGCGTTCGTCTGCGGACAGGGTAATGTCGGGATCGTCCTTTTTCAGAGGATCGTAGGGAACCCCGTGATCAATAAAGGTGACAATGACGGAGATCGGCGCTTCCGTTACCTCCACGCGTACCGTGGCGGGGCCTGTTTCGGGCCTGTATGCGTAATGCGCGATGTTTCCGAAAAGCTCGTCAATCGCTATATCAATCTGCATCTGCGCCTTGCTCGGGCAGTGAATCTCCTGAAGCTGACGGTTTACAAATTCGGTTACCTTTTCTATGTTTTCAACGGTTGCGGGGATTGTCAATTCCTTCATTTTTCAGAGCCTCCGTTATATTTCAGATACAGCATGGTAATATCATCGAATTGCGGGGCGTCTCCCACAAAAGCGTCTATGTCTGCCTTGACGGCGCGACAAATTTCTTCGCCTGTCAGTCCGTGCAGGGAATCCAGCAGCTTTACCAGCCGTTTTTCGCCGTAAAGCTCGTTTTCCGCGTTTGTCGCCTCCGTAACTCCGTCGGTATAGAGATAGATCTCGTCGCCGGCCGAAAGGACAAGCTCGTTTTTGCGATACTTCATCCCCTCCATCCCGGCAAGAATGAAGCCCGGCTTGGATTTCAGAAATTCAAAGCTTCCGTCTGCATGTCTTACGAGCGGCGGGTTGTGGCCCGCGTTGGCAAATTCAACCCTTCCGGTGGTTATATCCAGCATGCCCATCCATGCGGTGACAAACATTCCGGCTTCGTTGGATTCGCACAGCTTGGCATTGGCGACGGTAAAGACCTCGTCTACGTCCCTGCCGGCCTCGGCATAGCCTTTTATGATGGTTTTGGCCGTCATCATAAACATGGCGGCGGGAATCCCTTTGCCGGAAACGTCGGCTATAAGAAATCCGAGCTTGTTTTCGCCGACAAAATAGAAATCGTAAAAGTCGCCGCCCACTTCCTTGGCGGTATCCATGGTGGCGTATATGTCAAATTCGCTGTGGCCGGGATACGGCGGGAAAACCATCGGAATGGCGGAATGTTGAATGGCCTTGGCAAATTCCAATTCTTTGTCGATGCGCGCCGCCGCTTCCGCAATATAGCGTTTCAGCGTCAGAACGGTTGAGTTTATATCGTCGGAAAGGGAAGCAAATTCTTCGTTGGTTCTTACGTTTACGACGGTGTCAAGATTGCCGCTGGTGATCTTTGCCAGCGATTGGTTGATCTTCACCATGTTGTCCACGATCAGCTTCTTGATGAGAAAATAAACGACGATGAACAACATTCCGAAAACAACAAATTCCATAAATACCGTCACATACACCGACACGTCGCGCGAGAACACCGCCTCCGTGTAAGGCATGGCGGCCACGATGTAGTAGCCTTCGGAAACGATATATCGGCAAAGCGATTTCTCGCCGTAAACAACGGCGTCAAAATACTTGTCCTCGGGCATGGTGGGGCGGTCTATGTAAATGCCGGAAACATCAAGGTTTTTGCCTTCGTTTCCGTGTCGGTCGCTGACGATGTTCCAATCCTCGCCGGCGATGATTATACTGCCGTTTTCTCCGATGTGGCGGTTGCGCGTGACGCCGATGACAACGTCATCAATGTCTTTTTGGAAGCGCTCCGCGTCATAAGCCACCTGCACAAAGCCGCCGCCGTCCAGCACGATGCCCGCATATTTGCGGGAAATGGCCGGATTGGACGAGGTAGGCTGATAGCTTTGAACGTATTCCTTGGTTTTTCCGTCAAGCAGGACAAGAAACTCCGCCGATTGATGGCCTCCGCGCATGTCGTAATTCCGAAACTTTTCGTAGGTGGTTTCCACGATGATGCCTTGCGGATTGATGATGTTGATTTCGGCTACATCGTATTCGTTTCCGAGGGCGCAAAGCAGCGCATAATCCACCTTGTCCGCCGCATGGATGCGTTCGGCGATTTTGGCCGTGAGGGACAGAAGGTTGTGGTTGGAAGCGTCAAGAATATCGGCTTTTACATCTTCGATGTTCAGTTTTACCAGATCGTTTGCCTCGTTTTTGGCAAGCTCCGTCTGCAACGCCCATGTGAAAATCGTTGTCATGAGAAAGCCCGCCGTAACGCAGATCAGGAGAAACCGCTGAAACGATTGCGAAATTTTTTTCAGGTCGCGCCTTTCGCCTTTGCGATCCGCTCCGGAAAGAATCGAAAGCAGAAGCCCCGCAAGCATCACGGCCAGGCTGTTGACCGCAATCATGGGAAGCGAGCAGGTTCGCACAAACGAAAAAGCGGTTCTTGCGTCGGTCATGTTTGTCAGGAAGATCATCAGCATATGGATGACCTCCGTAATGGTCGCCGTGGCAAGACAGTAGTACCACTTCGGCTTTTTGTTGTCAAACATAAATTTCCGCAGACCGGCTGCGAAAACACCCGCCAGCACGGTGGAAATGCTGCAGGCGAGACGGGTATATTGCCCGGCTCCCCAAAGAACCGCAAACCACCGCTCCACGCCGCCGATCAGTCCCGCTATGATTCCTGCCGGCGCGCCGAAAAGAAGTCCCGCGCAGATCGGCGAGGCGTCTCTTGCGTTGATGATGGCGCCGTCGGTTTTGATCCCAAATTCCGTTCCGAGAATCGCAAGCCCGCCGAACAGAACTCCGATCAGGAGCTGCCTGACGGCATAGGGAAGCTTGCGGACGGCTTTTGTCCGTTCCGCAAGGTATATCAGCGCGGACAGAATTACGGGCAAAAGCGCTACGACGGAGAGCAAAAAGAAAGTTTTCATAATTCCTCGCTTATTCGATGGTCAAAATGTCGGAAAAGCCGGTGATTTCAAATACTTCCATAACGTCGTCGTTTACGCCGATCAGCTTCATGCTGCCCTGGCGGTTCATCACCTTCTGCGCCGCCAGCAGGACGCGAAGCCCCGCGGAGGAGATGTATTCCACGCCGGAAAAATCAAAGATCAGCTCCTTCACCCCACCGACGGATTGCTTCAGCTCCGCCTCCAGCGCGGGGGACGAATTGGTGTCGAGCCTTCCCGACAGAGTGAGTGTGAGCCGTTCGCCTTCAAAAAGTTTGTTGGTTGTCATGTTCTTTATCCTTATCCTTTCCTTGCATAAGTATATGCCGTGTTATGTGTTGCCGCGAGGAAAATTTATGCCTTCGGGCTTTCCTGCGTGGCTTTGTATTTTTGTATAAACATGGCCGAGCCTTGCTTCAAAACGTCAAGCTGGCTTTTCAGATAGTATTCGTCCTCAAACATAGCGTAATGAACGCTGGCGCGGACGAGAATGAATATGAGCGGTGTCAGCACCTCGTACGGAATGCCGAGCTTTGCTTCCAGGCTCTTGGCATATTCGGTGTAGCGCCGATTGACGCCGTCAAAGAATTTTTTGCCGTGCTCTATATATTTCGGATGGGTGTAGACCTGATACATCAGGCGGTATTTCTTCCCGTGCTTTTCTGCCGTCCAATACGGAGTTTCATCAATAAAGCGCATAAGCTCCGTCGGGCTGTTCGGCGATCTGGCCATGAAGTCGTCCTCCACCTTTGCCATGCAGTGAGCCGTTGACTCGACGATCAGCTCGTCCAGATTTTTGAAATAGACGTAAAGCGTTCCCGATGTACAGCCGCATTCCTTGGCAAGCGTTTTGATTCCCGTGCCGGTCAGGCCGTTTTCGGCATAGCAATCAAAGCATTTTTCCATAATTTCTATTTTTCTGTCATTATGCTGACGTTCTGTCCTCATGAATCTATGCAAACTCCTCACCTATAATTGATTGATCGTTTAGGTACAGTATAGCATGCCGTTATAAAAAAAGCAAGAAGTTTTTTATAATTTTATTGATTTATTATTGAATTATTGTTGATTTATGATGGATTGCTTGCGCCATGTGCGCTCCCAACGCCCCGTTCCGGCGCCCGCCGGCGAAAAACAATCGAAAAACTTTTTTTCGCAAACCCCTTGACAAGCCCTGCTGTAACTGATATGATTACAGCAGAGGTGTAACAAAAAAAGTTACAGTATGTTTTTCGCGGAAAAGAGGGACGCTTTTATGAACAGTTCATTCAGTATTGCCGTCCATGCGTTGGTTTATCTCAACCACATGGAAAAGGTGCTCAGCAGTGAGGAGCTTGCGCGGAACGTCTGCACAAACCCCGTGCTGATACGCAAGGTCATGTCCAAGTTGAAAAAGGCGGGCATTGTGGACACCAAGGGCGGCCATTGCGGAGGCTATCTCTTTACCGCCGACGCCGAAACGCTCACCCTGGAAAGGATTGCCGAGGCCATCGACGCGCATTTTGTCGCCTCGCCGTGGCGAAGCGGCGATATGGACAAGGACTGCCTGATTTCTTCGGGGATGGGCGAGATTTTGCAGAGCATCTGCGTTCAGCTGGACGAGCATTGCCGCAAGAGCTTAAGCGGTATCACAGTGGCGGACATCGACCGACGAATCCTGAAAAACGGAAAGGAGCCGAGAATCCATGAAAACGAAAACGAAAAAGCTTGACAGAAAAACGGTTTGCCTCCTGATTTACGTGCTGACCATCGTTGCCGGAACGGCCGGAGGGTATCTCCTCTATCGGCTCGTCGGATGCAGCACGGGAAGCTGTAGCCTCACCGCCAACCCCTATCTTTGCATCGCGTTCGGGGCGATCTTCGGTTTTCTGATCGGCACCATTCTTTGCCCGCAGAAAAAAACCGAGGAATGACGAAGCGCCCGCCGTGCGGAAAAGCAGAACAACTGCCACGGAAGGCTATGAAAAAAGGAAAGCCGAGGGCTGAGGCTGTCTGCTTTCTCTCTTGAATTGACAAGCAAAGGAGACCGTTATGGAATTTATCATTACGTTTTTGGAAGGCTTCATCTCCTTCATTTCTCCCTGCATGCTTCCGCTTCTGCCGCTGTATATCTCTTACTTTGCCGGCGGCGCGGACAAAAAGCACAAGGTGTTTTTCCGGGCGCTCAGCTTTGTACTCGGATTCACGGTCGTGTTCAGCTTGCTCGGATTGTTCGCCGGTACACTCGGCGCGTTTCTCAAGGAATACAAAATTTTCGTGAATATCGTCGGAGGCCTGTTGATCATTGTTTTCGGCCTGTCCTATCTTGAAGTGATCAAGCTCCCCTTTTTCAAGGGCATGCAGAGCGGCCGGACGGCGAACACCGTTGTATCGGCGTTTCTGTTCGGCGTGATCTATTCGGTCAGCCTTACGCCCTGCATCGGCGCCTTTCTCGGCTCGGCTTTGGCCTTGGCCGGGGCCTCCGGCACCGCGGTCAAGGGGGTGCTGCTGCTTGTCACCTATTCCATGGGACTTGGCATACCCTTTCTGGTTTCGGCGCTGCTGATTGAAAAGCTGAATACGGCGTTTACCTTTATTAAACAGCACTACCGCGTCATCAACATCGTTTGCGGAAGCTTTCTGATTCTCATCGGTCTTCTGATGGCGTGCGGACTTATGGATTGGGTGATGTCGATCTTTTCTTAACTAAGGCGCACGAGCCGAAGAAAATCACAAACGAATATGCAATGCCCGGAGGGCGGCTGTCATGGCAGGCTTTTCGGCAAATCCAACGAAGGAGGAACTGAACCATGAAACCCGGCGTAAAATATACCCTATTTGTTGTTTTAGCAATTCTGGTGCTGGCCGGAGCGATCGTTACCTATAAATATCTGATCTCGGTGAACCCCGCGCCACCGTCCCCGTCGGATCGTTCATCCACGCCGCCGGCCAACGGCGCAACCGGCGATCCGGGACAAAGAAACACGGCCCCCGGCTTTACCGTGATGAACGGGGAAGGGGAAGATGTCCGATTGGAAGACCACTTCGGAAAGCCGATCCTTCTCAACTTTTGGGCCACCTGGTGCCCGCCCTGCCGGGGGGAATTGCCGGCCTTTGAGACGATGAGCAAGCGGTATGGAAACGAGGTTGTCTTTATGATGATCGACCTTACCGACGGCTATCGGGAAACACCGAAAAACGTGCAAAAATTCCTATCGGAGCACGGCTATACGTTCCCGGTGTATTACGACGCAAAAGGAAGCGCGGCCAAAGCCTACCATGTTTCCTCCATCCCGTTTACCGTTGCCATTGACAAGAACGGGAATGTGCATAAAACGCATCTGGGCGCTGTCAACGAAAAAACGCTGGAAGCGCTGATTCAATCCCTTTTGGATGTCAAATAAAAAAGCGGATGCGATTTTTCATTCTTACAAATTTGTGACAAATTTCAGGCGTTTTTTCGGTGAATCGGGCGATTCTTTTTGCTATACTTGTGTTGCGGACAGGAAAACCGCCAATACACAAATACATACAAAAGCAAAGGAGATTTTATTATGAAAAACCGAAAAACATTTTTGGCCGTGATTCTCACACTGGTTCTTGCGATCAGCATCGTTACCGTGTCAGCGGCAGCGGCTTCCGCAGGCGGAAAGCAGGCAGACAAGCCGGCGACAAAGCCCGACGGCGTCCTCTGCGAAGCGTCCGGCGATTGCGCGGCTGAGGAATCCTACGAAGAATCCATCAAAGGCATGAGCGAGTTGACCGAAAAGGAAAAAGAGGCTCTGCTGGCAGACCTTGCCGAGATCGAAGCGCTGGAAGCGCGGATCGACGCGCTTTACGACCGCTTGACCGACAAAAATGCGGACAAGCTCTATGACGAGATTGACGCTCTCTACGAAAAGCTCGACACGGTTCTTGACCGCAATGCAGAGCTTTGGGATCGCGTCGATGCCGAGTATGACAAAAGAATTGCGGCCAACGAGCCGGATATACCCTTTGAATTTGAAGAAGACGACCTTGCGATCTGCGGAAACAGCAGATAAACCACACGCACAGAGCCGTGTCCGAGCGGCACGGCTCTGTATCTGTATTGGGAGGCGCTATGAAACAACGGATCTATATCGCAGAGGATGAAAAAAACATCAGGGAAACGCTTCAGCGCTTTCTTGAAAATGACGGATATGAGGTGTGCGCGTTTGAAACAGGCGACGCCCTTTTAGGCGCGTTTTTTAAAAAACGCGCCGATCTTGTTGTTTTGGATATTATGATGCCCGGCACCGATGGCTTGACCTGCTGTCGCCGCATCCGGGACAAAGACAATGTCCCGATCATTTTGCTGACGGCCAAGGACACCGAATACGACTATGTCAACGGGATCCTTCAGGGCGGAGATGATTATCTGACCAAGCCGTTTCGCCCGACGGTGCTTCTGATGCGGGTAAAGGCCCTTCTTCGCCGGGTGGAAATGGAGCGCGGCGGCGACACGATGGACAGGGATGTTACCGTCGGGGATTTGCGCTATTCGGGCGACGAGAAGCGGCTTTTCTGCAAGGAAAAGCCTCTTGCGCTCTCCCCGAACGAGATGAAAATGCTTCTTTTTCTGATGCGGAGCGAGGGCAAAGCGTTTTCGCGCGACGAGCTGCTCACGCACATTTGGGGCTATAACGACGAGGTGGAAACCCGAGTGACCGATGAAACCTTGCGCCGCATCCGCAGCAAGCTTTCTTTGGCCGACAGCAAAGTGCAGATCGAAACGGTTTGGGGCTACGGCTACCGGTTGCGGTCGGACGGAGGCTCAAAATGAAGCACATACGAAGAAAAATCACCGTTTCCGTTCTCGGCACGATGCTGTTTGTCTTTGCGGTGCTGCTGGCTACCGTCAACATTTTTATTCCGAGATACCTGACCTCGGAGGCGCAGAAGGCGATCCTTTTGGAGGGGCGCGATGACACGATTCCGCTTGCCGATACAGGGGGCGAGGGGGACGGCGCGGAGGAGCATTTTCTCACGCCGAGCGTCCGGTACCTTGAGGTAGACGGCGGGCTTACCGAATCGGAGCATCTTTCCAAGGCCGAGCATCAGCTTCGGGAATACTGCCGAAAGGAAAAGCCGGCGCCCGATGAATTTCACGCACTCAAAACCGGGGGCAGCCGTTTTGTTTTCCGCATCACGCAGGTGGAGGGCAACCCATTTGAAAATGCCTATTCGTACATTCTTTATGTGGACATCGGAGCGGTCATGCAGTATTCGGTCTATCTGAACGCTGTCTTTTTTGCGGCGCTGGCGGTACTCAGCGTGCTGGTCTGCCTGTTCGGGTGGAAGCTCGGCGGCTATGTGGAAAAGGCGCACGAATCGCAGAAATGGTTCTTTCAGAATGTGTCGCACGAGCTGAAAACGCCGATGATGGCGATTCAGGGCTGTGCGGAGGGAATCCACACCGGCGTTTTGGAGCCGGTGGAGGCTTCGGGTGTGATTCTGGAAGAAAATGAACAGATGTCCCACCTGATCGAGGAACTGCTTGCGCTCTCCCGGCTGGAGGCGGGGCAAGCGAATGCGGAATTTCATTTGACGGATGCCCGTGAGCTTTTATATGACTGCCTGCGCAGCACCGAACAGTTGGCGGAGCAGAAGGGACTGCGCATCACCCCCTGCTTTGCCGACAGCCCGGTTTTAGTGAACGGCGATGAGGTTCAGCTTCGCCGTGCGTTTACGAATATTATCACCAATGCCCTGCGCTACGCTCAAAGCGAAATTCGGATCGAATGTAAGGCGGACAGCGGGAAGGCGGTTGTCCGTATCCGGGATGACGGAGAGGGCATTGCCCCGGAGCTTCTGCCGCACATTTTCGACCGCTTTTTCAGCACGCGCAAGGGCGGCGCCGGGATCGGGCTTTCGCTTGTGAAGGAAATCGTTTCGCTTCACAAAGGCACGATACGCGCGTCGAACGACGGGGGTGCGGTGTTTGAAATCCACCTTCCCCTGAGATAAACAACAAAATTGTGAATGGGAATCGGTTTACAGATCCTGTTACGAAAACAAAACCGAAAGTGAAAGGAAACCCTACCATGAAGAAGATGATTGCACTTGCACTTGCGCTTGCGGCCGTTATGGCTCTTTCATTGACCGCTTGCGCAAAACCGAACGATAAAGACAAGCCGACCACACCTTCCGGCGCCCAAAAAGGGCAGCCGCAAAGCGCTTTGGAAATTCTGGAAAAGGTCTGGAGCAAGTATTCGACCGACGAAAAATTTCCCGCCACAGGCGGATCCGAAAAGCATATGAAAGACGGCATGCCCGCTCGATTTGATGTGACCGACGGGGAAGCGCTTGATTTTGAGCTTGGCTTCCCGAAGGCGCAGGCGTCCGAGATCAGCGACGCCGCATCGCTTATGCACATGCTGAATCAGAACAACTTTTCCTGCGGCGTATATCATGTGAAAAGCTCCGGCAGCGCCGAAGCACTGGCCGGCAAAATTAAAGATAACATTCTTTCACGCCAATGGCTGTGCGGGTTCCCCGAAAAGCTTGTGATTCTGACTGTCGGCGATTATATCGTTTCCGTCTTCGGCGCCGCCGAGCTGACAGACCCCTTTATCGCAAAGCTTTCCGCCGAATACAGCTCGACAAAGCCGCTTTTCAACGTGCCTATCGCATAAAACAGAGCCATGCTGTTTTCAAGTATAACCTTTCTGTACGGCTTTCTGCCGTGCGTTCTGCTCGTGTATTTCGCCGTTCCCGACCGTATGAAGAACACCGTTCTCCTTCTTGCGAGCCTGTTCTTTTACGGTTGGGGAGAGCCGAAATATCTTATTTTTATGCTTGCGTCGGTCGCGCAGTCGTACGTTGCCGCGCTTCTCGTGGAACGCTTTCGCGGGACAAAGATCGCAAAGGCGGCGCTTGCCGTTTCGGCGGCCGCCAGCCTCGGCCTGCTGGCTTACTGCAAATATGCAGACTTTTTTATCGGAAACTTCAATGCGGTGACCGGTCTTTCCGTCCCGCTTCTCCGGGTGGCTCTGCCGGTAGGCATCAGTTTTTATACCTTTCAGATCCTGAGCTATGTCATAGATGTTTATCGCGGCGATGTGCCGGCACAGCGCAATTTCATTGATCTTGCGATGTATGTGGCGATGTTTCCGCAGCTGATAGCCGGCCCCATTGTCCGCTATTCCGACATTGCCGGAAGCCTGAAAAACCGGAAAACCACGCTTGCCGACGCGTCGGAGGGCATCACGCGCTTTTCCGTCGGTCTTGCAAAGAAAATTCTCCTTGCCAATTCCGCGGCGCTTATCGTGTCGGAATTTAAGGCGTACGGCGAAAAAACCGTTCTGTTTTATTGGCTGTATGCCGCGGCCTATATGCTGCATATCTATTTCGACTTTTCCGGGTATTCCGATATGGCGATAGGGCTTGGGCGCATTTTCGGATTCCGTTTTTCCGAAAACTTCAACTATCCGTATGTTTCTGCAAGCATTACGGAGTTCTGGCGCCGCTGGCACATCTCCCTCGGCGGCTGGTTCCGCGACTACCTTTATATTCCCCTCGGCGGAAACCGCGTAAAGCCGATGCGCCATGTTTTCAACATCCTTGTCGTATGGGCGGCCACCGGCTTTTGGCACGGGGCATCGTGGAATTTCATTCTTTGGGGCCTTCTTTATGCGGTGCTTTTGCTGTTTGAAAAATACATTCTCCGCCCGAAGGCACGGTTTGCCGTTCCGATGCACATCTATACGCTGTTTTTTGTCATGCTCGGATTTGTACTGTTCGATTCTGCAAGCATGGCCGACGCCTTCATGAGCTTTAAGTCCATGTTCGGGTTTGCCGGGATTCCCGCCGTGAATGCGGCTTCGCTTTACTGTCTGAAAAGCAGTCTCGTACTGCTTATCGTTGCCGCCGTCGGCGCAACGCCCCTGCCCAAACGGATTTATGAGAAAATCGGAGGGACGACGGGGGGAAGCCGAGTTCTTGCCGTCCTGACGCCGATGGCCACGGTCGCGGCCATGGCCGTATGCACGGCGTATCTGATCGACGGGTCGTTCAACCCGTTTGTCTATTTCCGGTTCTGATGCACGGGTTCAGACCGGTTTATCGGAGGAGTATAATGAAAAAAATCCAACAAATTTTGACCTTGGCGCTGTCTCTCGGTTTCCTTGCGATTTTTTCCGCCTGGTTCCTGATTGCGCCCGATGCCGAAGAATCGACGGTGGAAAGACGGCGTCTTGCGAAACGCCCTGCGCTGTCTTTTTCATCGGTGGCGAACGGCAGTTTTATGAACGGCTTTGAAAAATATATGCTCGACCAATTCCCTCTGCGCAACGGCTTTCGGAGCCTGAAGGCTGCCGTAAACGCGAAGGTGTTCCTGAAAAAGGACAACAACGGCCTTTATTCCGTCGGAGAGCATCTCTCAAAGCTGGACTTCCCGACCGACAACGAATCGGTTGACCATGCCGCACGGCGGTTCCGGTATGTGTATGACACGTATCTTCGGAAGGCCGGAACCAAGACATACCTGTCGGTGATACCCGATAAAAATACCTTTATCGCATCGCAGAACGGCTATCCGGACAAGGATTACAAGGCTCTTGTCGAACGCCTCCGAAGCGGATTCCCGGAGGCAAAGTATATGGATATTTCCGGGCTTCTGTCGGCGGATGATTTCTATTATACCGATTCGCACTGGCGGCAGGAAAGAATCACGAAGGTCGCCGATGAAATTGCGGCGCAAATGGGCGCGGAGCGGATCGGAGCGTGTGAAATCCAGGATACCGGCCAACCGTTTTACGGCGTTTATTACGGTCAGGCAGCCCTGCCGCACGCGCCGGAGAGGCTTTTCTATCTCGACAACGCCGTGATACGGGGGCTTCGGGTGTATAATGTCGAAACATCGTCCGACATCCCGGTTTATGACCTCGGTGCCGCCGCCGGACGCGATCCTTATGAAATGTTCCTCGGCGGCGCGCGCTCGATCATCAAGATCACAAATCCGAATGCCGCGCAAGAACGCCGGCTTATCGTTTTCCGGGATTCGTTCGGCAGCAGTATAGCGCCGCTTCTTGCGGCAGGCTATTCCGAAATAACGCTTGTCGATATTCGCTATATCTCGCCCCTCTCTCTCGGAAAGCTGATTGACTTTGCGAAAGCAGACGATGCGCTGTTCCTTTACTCCGCATCGGTCATCAACAACAGCGAGACGATCAAATAAAAACACCGGGTTCTCAGCCCGGCAGAAATGCCGGCCGGGAACCCGGTTCTTCGGATGCGCGCCGGCGGTTTCCGAGCTTTCGGTGGGCAAGGCCGAAAGAGGAAAGCGCCTCCGGGAGGATCCGTTGTGTCTTTTGCGCCTTGGCTCGGAAAAGCCTTGTGCCCCAAAAATCGGCGTGCCCTTAAGGGATTAGGTCAACCACTGAAAGCCCATAATCGCCGCGCCCAGCACCACCAAAATGATGCCGGTGGCACGATTTAAGGTTTTGGGCTGTGCCTTGTTGGCAAAAACAGCGGCAATGCGCGCCCAAATCAACGTGAATACCACGCACAAAATCAATATCAGCATATCCGGGGTGCCGCCGATGGCGAAATGAGAAACCGCGCCGGTCAACGCCGTGAAGGTCATAATAAACACGCTGGTGCCGACGGCCGTTTTCAGTTCATATCCCAATACGCTCGTCAAAATCAACAGCATCATCATGCCGCCGCCCGCGCCGACAAAGCCGCAGATAAGACCGATAATCAGGCCGCAGACGATGGATTGGATCGCACGTTTTTTGGCCGATACGCCGAGCATGGCCTCCTTAGTCGTCATCACGGGGCGAACGATAAATTTGATGCCGAGCAAAAAGGTCATAAACACGGAAAATCCGCCCATCGTGGTGGAGGGAAGCAGGCTGGCCAAGTAACTGCCCACCACGGTAAAGACCAGCACGCTACCCATCATGATCAGGCCGTTTTTCACGTCCAGATTTTTGCTTTTGTGATAGGTGTAAGCCGAAACGGCGCTGGCCAGCACATCGGAGGACAGGGCAATGCCCACTGCCATGTAGGGATCCACGTTCAAAAAGGTGATCAGCATGGGGCTGATGACGGCCGCAGCGCTCATGCCCGCAAAGCCGGTGCCGAGCCCCGCGCCCATGCCGGCAAAAAAGGTGACTAAAATCGTTAGCAGAAGCTCCATGGCGTTATTCCTCCGCGTCTTTCAAAAAAGCGTCGAGGCTTTCTTCCAGCTTCTGCATGGCGTCGAAAAAGGTTCGGCGTGTTGTTTCGTCAACGTCGGAAAACAGCTGTTCAAAAAAAGCATTTTGGCACTCTCGTCCGCGCTCAATCACCGCCTCGGCCTTTTCGGTGCAATAAAGCGCCGTTTTGCGGCGATCTCCCTCCATCGGCTGCCGTACCAGGTACCCCTTTTGCACCAGCTGTTCCACATTTACGGATACCAGATTGGCTTTGATGTGGCGCACCTCCACAATTTCGCTGGCGGTTTTGTAGGTCGGGTTGTTTCCGAGGAACATCAGAATGTCAAAGGCGGTTTTGGGTAAATTCAGCGCGCGGCAGACCGGCTTGCAAGCGATGTCGTAAGCCAGCGCAATTTTTCTTGCAATCTCAATACTCAGGTGCATAATTTCTTCTCTCTTTGTCCTTTTTAATTGTTTCTGTTTTGAACAGTTCAAAAATGAACCATTCGGCATGGGACGATTATAGCACGGGAAGCGCCCGATGTCAAGGGGGAAAAGCTTGCTTTTACATTGTGTTCATAAAGAGGGAAGGGGAGAGCGATGCCAACCTTCCGGTCGCCGTGCCGAAAGCGCAAAAAAAGAGAGAGACGCGTAAGCTTCAAGCCAAAAAACAAAAGAGGGAACGCCGCCCCTGTGGACAGAGGACGTTCCCTCTTTTATTTTGTTTCGTTTCTAAATGTTAAGGTAGCCCTTGAGAACCTTCAGCGTGTTGTACACGCCGTCCGTATGACTTCTCTCGTAGCCGTGGCTGGCGTAAACGCCGGCCCCAATCAAGCCGTGGCGAAGGTCAAAGCCGCCGCCCAGCGTGGCTTCCACATCGGAGCCGTAGTGCGGGTACACGTCAATGGCGTAGTCCGCTTCTTCTTTCTTGGCGGCGGCAATCAGCTTGCCCACCACATCATAGCTGTACGGGCCGCCGGAATCCTTCGCGCAAATGGACACCTGCTTTTCGGTGCATTGCAGGCCGTCGCCCACGCACCCCATATCCACGCTGATGGCCTCCGTTACCCCGGCCGGAACCGAGGCGGCACCGCCATGCCCGACTTCCTCATACACGGTGATGTGAATGTAGGTGCGGCGCGGCAAGGTCACGGCGTGATCGGCCAGATACCGGGCAAAGCCCCAAAGGATTCCGACCGAAAGCTTATCGTCCAGAAAACGGCTCTTGATATAGCCGGACGCCGTCACGCGCGAGCGCGGATTAAAGCAAACCATGTCGCCCACTTCGATTCCCAGCGCGCGGGTGTCGCTGTCCGACCGCACATCCTCGTCGATTACCACTTCCGTTGTGTCAAAGCTCCGCTTTTCGCTGCTGTAATTTTTGTTGACATGCACGGAGGCGTTGCAAAGCTGCAGCGTGCCCTCATATACAGAGCCGCTCCGCGTGTAGATCCGAACATTTTCCGCCTCGCCGTTTTCCGCCTGCATGCCGCCCAAAGCCGTTAGGCGCAGGCGTCCGTTCCCCTTGATTTCCGCGACCATACCTCCCAGCGTGTCTGTATGCGCTTCCAGCAAAAGGTCGCCGTCAAGGCTCTCGCGGCAACCGCCGAGATCAATCAGCACGCCGCCCTTGGTAGTCAGGTGAGCCGCAAAGCCCAAGGCTTCAAATTCTTTTTTGACAAAGTCCGCCGCCTTGGCGGTGTAGCCGGTTGGACTGTCAATGGTCAGAAGCTCCAGCGTTTTTTTCACAGCCGCTTCGGCGTATTGATACGTCAAATCCATAGTGCCCCCTTTTGTCGCCCTGTGGCGACGGGAATTCCCCTGTTTTAGTTTTTACAGTATTTTTTCCAAAGACGCGCGGTGAAAAGTCCAATCAGCATGCCGACCAGCGCGACGACAAACCACATGCCTATGGTAAATTTCCATCCGAATTGCTCCGCCAGCACGGCAAAGCCGTAGGTGGAAAGCGAAGCGCCCACGTAAGTAAAAGAGTTGATAAGGCCGGAGATGGTAGAAACGACACCGTATTGCACAAAGCGTTTCGGTACCACGGATGTCAGCATCAGGCCGGCGCCGTGCATACAGCCGATAATCACGCTCATCAGAATTGTCGAAGCTACGGAGCTGCCGCCTGTGACAAAGTAAAGGATCAGCGCGGAGGCCGAGGCCAACGCAAAGATCAAGGCCGTACAGAGCATTTCGTTTTTGACCAGCTTTTGCTGAATCTTGGCGAAAAGCTGATAGCTGAACACGGCAAAAAGGGCAGGAATGACCGTGAGAAGAATCGAGCCTTCATCCGAAAGATGGAAGCAATCCTTCATATAAGAAGGCATCCAATTGGTGACGCCCTCCCGAAGCACGCCCATGCAGAGAATATCGAGGAAAATCAAGACAAGCGGGAAATACAGAGCGGCCGGCATTTTTACCTTGGTCGGCGCCGCTTCCCCGGACAGGTCGTTGTTGACTGCTACCGCGGTTCCGACGGTTTCGTTGGCAAAAAGCTTTGGATACCCGATTCGCCAAAGCAACGCCACCAGCACGCCCACGCCGGCGCACCCTAACATGACAAAGCGCCAATTCATCCACTGCAACAAAAGCGGGCAGACCAGATACATGAGCACCGTGGCAAACGAGGAGCCGGACGAAACGCGCACAACCGCGTAATTGTAGCTGACGTCATCCAGCTTTTGGGCCAAAAGGCGAACCATCGGCGGCCAAAGCAGAGCGTGCGCCAACCCGTTGATTCCCCAAATGACCGCCATCAGCGGCACACTGTGGCAGAAAAAGATCGTTACATTGCAGGCAACGGCCGTTAAAAGGCCGAAAAATAAAAGCCGCGTGGGGCGGATATGGTCGCCGAGAAATCCGCTGATCACCTGTCCGACGGCATAACACACCGTCAGCGCCACGACGACAACAGACAGCTCGGATTTTTGCAGCTGCATTTCTCCGCAAATTTTCACCATCATAACGGCAATATTGATGCGCATGACATAGCTGGCGAAATACACCAACGTGCAAAGCCAAGCCGCCATACGGTTTTCGGTACTGATTTTTGCTTTCGCTCGGTTTGTCCGATTCATGATTTTGCTTTCTCCTCTGATCGGGGGCAGGGCCTCCGAATCGTAAAGCTCCGCCGAAGGCAGAGCCGTATGTTATTTTGTGTTTTTCCTTTTCTCTTGGGGGAAAACGAGCCGACCTTATCCTCTTTTGACACCCGCGGCTTTCCGTTCCGCTGTGCGCGAAAAAGGGGGCTTCCCCATGAAAAACAGTATTGTTATTGTAGCATTTTGCCTTTGGCAAGTCAAGCCTTTTCCGGTTTTTTCACCGAAATAATTTTGCCGTGTTACATGAAATGGAAAATCCGGTGCAAAAAGGCACGGAGCGGAGAAAAACAGAAAAAGAGATTGCGTTCCGGCAAAAGCGTTTTGGCATCAAGCCAAACGCTCCGAAAGAACGCAATCCCTTCGGGAAAGACGCATGCATGGCAAAGAAACAACAGCCGGCCGCTCCGCCGACAAAAAAACGGACACTTTACCCTTTCTTCCCTTTGGTCAAGCGGAAGCTTGTCTCTACCATGGCCATAATGGCGTCGTCGGTCAGGGTGTCGTCGAGCACGACCGAGATCCATTTTTGGTGATTCATGTGATACCCGGGGTAGATTCCGTTGCTTTTGCCCGGTTCGTCCGCGTGCATAGGATCGGTTTTCAGATTGATGATGTCCGTCGTGCCGGTGTCTCCGTTTTTCAAAAGGGAATCCCAGCGGATATGCAGGATCAGGGCAAACCACTTGTCGTTTTCGGCATGGCGGAAGGTTCCGCACCTTGGGTATTGATTTTCGCTCCACGGGAAATCGGGCCTTACGGAATAAAGCGCCCAAATCCGTTCCGCAATCCGGTTGGCCTGCTCGGAAACGAACAAAACCTCCGTGCAACACCCCTCTGCAATTTGTTCCAAAACCGCCCGATAGGCGGTTCGCACGGCGTTGACATAAGCGCCGTTCATTCCGCCGGCCCGGAGGGGCTGATATTCTTCCTCGTTCATTTTGTCAATCACTTTGCCCCGCACCGCGCCGGTGTCTGATACAAACACGGTCGCTTGAAATTCCCCGTTCATAAAATCGGAGGTGTATTCATACCCGGCCTCCGTTTTTCGGAAGCCGAACGCTTCCATTTTGGCGGTTATAAAACGCTTTCTCTGAAAAAAGAGCGCTTCGAGCTCGCTTTCCGCCGGCTCGGTTGCTTTTATACTCATGCGTATCTCCCCTTGTCACGTATGCGTTACAGAACCATCAGCAAAGTTCCGGCGCCGAGCAAAAGACAGCCTATCAGCGATTTGACCGTCATCGGCTCGCGCAAAAGGCAAAAGGCAAGCACGAGGGTAAAAACCACGCTGAGCTTATCGACAGGGACGACCTTGGAGACCTCCCCCGTCTGTAACGCATAGTAATAGCACAGCCACGAGGCTCCCGTTGCCACCCCGGAAAGAATCAGAAACAACCAGCTTTTTTTGCTGATCGTTGCCAAGCCCCCCTGTGCATGGGTGAGAAAGACCATGCCCCACGCCATCACAAGAACCACGACCGTTCGGATCGCCGTAGCCAAAGTCGAGTTGACTTCATGGATCCCTATCTTGACAAGAATGGTGGTAAGTGCGGCAAACACGGCAGACAACAAAGCAAAAACAAACCACATGATAACGCCTCCCAAAGCTTTGATTTGTCAGTACCTCATTATAGCACAAACGCGTGCGTTTCTCAATCGTTTTCGCGTATTTTGCAAAGAGGCGGCTTTGGGAGGCGGTGCCCGAGAAGGGACGAAGGGGGAAAACAGGGGAACAAGGCCTTGCGGCTTTCCGTGAAAAAGCGGTGGCGGTGGCCGGATTTAGGCGGCCTCTCGCTTTTGCAAGGCCGACAAGCCCAAGGCGCAGAGCGCGGCAAAGGCGATGCCGCAAAGGATGTAGGTCAAATTGAAAAACAGAAGATTCACCACATACCGCATGGGCATTCGGGGAAAAAGCACGGCATAAGGCTCGGCCCGCCCGACCGCCTTCATGACATCAAAGACGCGGAGGGGATTTACTCCGCACAAATATGCGCCGAGGAAATACAGCGCCACCTTTTCAACGACCGCCGGGAGCAGAAGCCCCAACGCGTAAAACCACGGCGACTGCTTTGGACAGCACTTTCCTAAATACAGCGCGCCGAAGAGAAAAGGAAGCAACACAAGACAAGCGCCTTGTGCGGCCAGGTGAAGCTGTAGCCCAAAAATGAGAAAGATCATGCGGATCAAAAGGTACCCGCCGAGCAGGATCAGCCAACAGACCGGCAGAGCGATCCACGGGCTTTGCCGGGGGAGGGTGGATTCGTTGTTGTACATCGTTTTCTCCTTTCGTTGCTTTTTACAGATTTTCGTTTTTCAAGGCGTCGATGGGATTGTCCTTTTTGATTTTGCTCATGGAATACATCATGGTGGCAAACACGACCAGGAACACGCTCAGCACGGCGATGCCGATGGCCGCCCACGGCAGATGGAAGGTCGTTTCATACGTTTTCCCGACGGCGCGGTAAATCAGATAGGTAATGCCGCAGGACACCGGCAGGCCGAGAAGCAAGGCTTTGGAGCCGTACAAAAGGCATTCGTAGTTCATCATTTTGTTGAAGCCCTTCTGCGTCATGCCGACCGATTTCAGCATGGCAAACTCCCGGCGGCGCAGGTGGATGTTGGTGGAGATCGTATTGAACACATTGGCGGCGGCGATCAGAGAGATCAGCAC
>CAKSIP010000027.1 GCA_934462825.1 uncultured Eubacteriales bacterium
TTCCCGATAGTGTGACAAGCATTGGTGAGGGGACGTTCGATGGTTGTAGCGGTTTGACCTCCATCACGATTCCAAACCGTGTAACAAGCATTGGTGCGCATGCGTTCTACCGTTGCAGCGGATTGACTGCTATCACGTTCCCCAATGGTGTAACAAGCATTGGCAAGAATGCGTTCTCCAAATGCAGCGACTTGACCTCGATTGCCTTTAACGGCACCAAAGAGCAGTGGAATGCGATAGAAAAAGGGGAGGATTGGAACGCATCCACCGGCGCTTACACGATCCACTGTAGCGACGGTGATATTGCAAAATAAAAACAAAAATTTTCGCGTAACACAATACATATAGCATAAAAGCGGGGGCACAACGCCCCCGCAAGTCAAAGACAAAGCCTATCCCATATCGGCGATAGGCTTTGTTTTTCTCATAAAAAGTCGGGCTTCGCCCCAAAATTCATTGAGAATTTTAGGACGAAGCTCTTTTTCAATCGGTGTTATTGGATCAGGCCGCTTTCCTTCAAGAGAATTTCCACATCGGTTCCCTGCACTTTTTTCAGGACAACCTTCAGCAGCTCTCTCTCTTTGAACGACAGCTTGACATCGGTAATCGGTTTCTTATCTATGGCATAGTAGCAGGCGCGGAGCAATTCACGAACGTCGTACTTACTGCCCCAAACCTCCGGCACGCCGCGATCAATGTTGAGCAAGGTGTAAACCGACTCCATGCCGGTACGCATCGAATACTCCGTTGTGAAAATGGTATCACGCGGGGTTTCTGCGAATTGGCCGATAAAGGCAAAGTTGACGGCTCCGTCCGGCACGACCTTCGGGCGATCGGATTCCTTTCTCGGCTGGAAGAAGGCATTGATATAAGGCATATAGCAGGTGGTTGTGTTGCAGGCGTTTTCGGCAAGATCGGCAATGCGGTCGGTAGGAACGCCGATGTGATACAACCACTCGCGGCATACCTCCTCGCCCGTGCAATCCCGCATGGCTTTCTTCACATAATTGCCCTCGCGGTTTGTATTCAGCGAGTACAGCCAAATGAGAACCATGTCTTTATCCTGCGATTTGAACTGCGGCTGGCGGTTGATCGTCCACGACAAATACCAATTTTCGGTGCTGTCCTTGACGGTCACAATGCCACCCGTCGTCACTTTGCCCGCACGGGGATCTCTTTTACAGATCTTCATAATATGCTGAATGATTTCTTCATTGGAGGTGGCAACGGTGGCGCTCATCCAATTGGTCGCTTCGACATTGCTGCAGAATTTATCCGGATTGCCGTATTCACCATGCTCCGCCTGCGCGGCAATGGCCTTCCACATATCCCACGATTCGCCGCATCCGTTTTTCACGCCGGAAAGATCGGGGGCGTGTTTTTGATCGCCGTAGCAAGAGGTATCGGTGCAGCAGCCATTGGTGATAAAAACAAGATCGTCTTCAATCAAATCAATGCTCTGCTCTTCGCCGTCTTTGACGTAGATGATTTGCTTGGCTATCTTTTTGTCGCCAACGGTTTTGATGATCACATTTTTCACGTCTACGCCATACTCAATGCGAACGCCGTGCGCTTCAAGATATTTGACCAAAGGCAAAATCATGCTCTCATACTGATTGTATTTCGTAAAGCGAAGTGCGCTGAAATCGGGCAAGCCATCAATATGGTGGACATAACGGCAGAGATACCGTTTCATTTCCAGCGCGCTTGACCAGCGCTGGAATGCAAACATGGTTTGCCAATAGAGCCAGAAGTTCGTGCTCCAAAACGATTCGGGAAGAATGTCGGAAATTTTCTTGTCCTCCAGATCCTTCTCCGGCGTCATGAACAGCTTGGAAAGTGCCAGAGCGGACTCTTTATCCAAAGCGAATTTTTTGTCGGTATGGGCGTCCTCACCGCAGTTGGTCGAGGCACGGCAGAGCGAATAGTTGGGATCGTGTTTATTGAGCCAATAGTATTCGTCCAGCACCGAAACTTCGGGGTTTTCAATGGACGGAACATCCCGGAAGGTGTCCCACATAACTTCAAAATGGTTATCCATTTCACGGCCGCCGCGCATAAAGAAGCCTTTGGTCACGTCCTTACGTCCGTCGCAGCTTCCGCCTGCCAAGTCCAGCTTTTCCAGCAAATGAACATGCTCGCCTTTCATCTGGCCGTCACGGACAAGATAAAACGCCGCTGTCAAGCCGGCAAGTCCGGTACCAATGATGTAGGCCGATTTTTTGTCCACATCCTTCGGCTTTTCGGGATGGGCAAATGCTTCATAGGTTCCTGCAGAGTAATACATAGTAAAATCCTCCTGTGTATTTGTATTTTTTACTTTCCGCTTCTATTATATCCAGCTCTGCAGAAAAATACAATAAACAAAAAACGCGCCGTGATAAGTCTTTTATCACGGCGCGTTTATTTGTAAAAAAATTTATCAATATGCCAAAAATGATAAAACTCAATATCCAAACCGATGAAGCGCTTCGCCGACCGAGCCTTGAATCAGCTTGGACAGCCGATCGACAATATTTTGCGGATCTTCCCTCATGTCCGAGCTTATCCAATCCATCATCAAGCCTATAAATATGTAGGAATAGACGCGGGCAATAAATTTTTTATCCTCATCGCGCACAAGCAGGCCGGCCCCCTCGTCATCAATCACGCCGCAAATCAGCTGATCCACCAGCGGCTCCAAATATTTTTCCACCTGCTCCCTATGTACACACCGATATACATTCATAATGAAGGGTTTATTGTCCCGCACCGCTTCAAAGATCTGCAAAAAGCCCTGTTGCCACGTGTCTTGCGTTTTGTTGTTCTCCAGCGCTTGACGAGCGTCTTCCAGGCAAGACCATTCCACGAGATCATAAATATCCTTAAAATGATAATAAAAGGTCATGCGATTGATACCGCAATCTTCCGCAATATCATTGATGGTGATTTTGGTGAGCGGTTTCTTCAGCAAAAGATGTTTCAAGGATTGTTCCAAGGCTCGTTTGGTAATTTGTGACATGGATCTCGCTCCCTTCTATTTTATTTAAAACCTGCGCTCGTCGAAATTTTTAATCCAAAGCTTGGTATACGCATACAAATCGTCCAGCCCCACATCGGAAAGCTCGCGGCAATATTTGACGTACTCGCAAATCAGTCCGTCCACAAAAATGGCAATATCCAGCGCAAGGTATTCTCTGTTTTTGACCTTGCCGTTCCTGTTGCAAAGCTCCAGCAGCTTGTTTGTCACAATCGTTGTCAATTTCTTGGCCGCGAACAAAAGCTCGTTGGAACGGCAGAGGAGCTTATAATTCTCATCGTTTTCTCTAATATATTGGAAGAAAATTTCGGCAAATTTTTCCGCGCTCACGGCCTCCAGCAGCTTGGCGTTGTCAAAGAAGCGGTCAATCAGTTCATTTTCATAATCTTCCGCTACGCTGTAAGTATCGTCATAGTGCGCATAGAAAGTGCCGCGGCTAATGTCGGCGCGTTTACACAGCTCACTGACGGATATACGAGAAATTTCCTTATATTCCGACAACATTTCGGCAAACACAGTTTTAATCAGGCGCTTGGTTTTGATAGAGGAACGGTTCGAATTTTTAACTTTCATACAATCTCCCTTTACAAAAAAGCGTACATTGTTTATATTTTGACAATGAGTATAAAGTTGCTCTTTCTTTTTGCTGCCAAAACTATTATAATACAATTCTGTCAGGATGTCAATACTGTTGAAATATAAACAGTGTTAACAAAAAAATCAAAACAGGAGGAAACATATGCACACGATAGAAGTGGATCGTCTGACCAAAGATTACGGTTCCGGGCGTGGTGTTTTTGACGTCAGCATCGCTGTGGATCAAGGCGAAGTGTTCGGCTTTCTTGGGCCGAACGGCGCCGGCAAATCTACCACCATTCGCCATTTAATGGGCTTTTCCAAGCCCGACAGCGGCAGTACCAAAATTGAAGGCCTGGAAACCTTTGATCACTATGCACAAGTATTAAACCATGTCGGATACATTCCCGGCGAAATTGCGCTCCCCGCAGGTCTTACGGGATGGCAATTTATTCGGATGATGCAGAATCTGCAAAACATTCACAATGAGGAACGTCTGACCTCCATGCTAAACCTTTTTGAGCTGGGAGATGAGATGCTGAAAAGTGACACCAAGCGCATGAGTCTCGGCGTCAAACGCAAGTTGGCTGTTGTAACGGCGTTTATGTCCGATCCCAAGGTGCTCATTCTCGACGAGCCGACCAGCGGGTTGGATCCCGTTATGCAGGAAAACTTCATTCAATTTATCCATGAAGAAAAAGTGCGGGGCAAAACCATTTTGCTCTCCAGCCACATTTTCTCGGAAATCGACTCGACCTGTGATCGCATTGCCATCATCAAAGACGGACACATTGTCTCGCAGTTTGTAGCCAACGATCTGAAACACGCGTCCCGCAAGTATTACACGGTAACCTTTGAAAACGAGGCGTCGAAAACGGGCTTCTTGGAAAATGCGGCTTCCCTGCCCTCCTTCAACCTCATTCGGGCGAGCGACACCGAAGCCTATTTGTCGGTGGAGGACAGCGATCTCAATTCACTCATTGCACTGCTGGCATCGTCGCACGTGACTACATTCAGCAACCGGCGAGAAACGCTGGAAGATTACTTCCTCAAATTTTATAAAGAGGATAAGGATTTCGGAGGTGCTTTGAAATGAGCGTCATTGAATGTAATAAGCTGACAAAGGATTTTGGGAAAGGATGCGGCATTTTCGATTTGGATCTTCAAATTGAAGAAGGCGAAATGGTTGGATTTGTCGGCACGAACGGAAGCGGAAAAACCACCACCATTCGCAACATTTTAGGGTTTCTCAAGCCCACATCGGGGCAAGTCAGCGTAAACGGACTTTCTTCGTGGGAGCATGCCAGCGAAATTGCCCGTAATATCGGCTATGTCCCCGGAGAAATCGCCTTCCCCGACCTCAAAACAGGCATTGACTTTCTTAAATGTCAGGCGGATTTTCTCGGGCTTTCCGATATGAGTTATGCCAACACGTTGATTGAGCGTCTGCAGTTGGATCCCCGTGCCAATCTGAAACGAATGAGCAAAGGAATGAAGCAGAAAACGGCTCTTGTCGCGGCATTGATGAACGATGCCTCTCTCATCCTTTTGGATGAGCCGACAACCGGGCTTGATCCTTTGATGCGGATCACTTTTCTTGATATTATTAAGGAAGAACACAGCAAAGGCAAAACCATCTTTATGAGCAGTCACAGCTTTGAAGAATTAGAAACTACCTGCGACCGTGTCGCTCTGATCAACGATGGGCACATTGTAGATATATGCCGCATGTGCGACATTACCGACCGTCCTGTAAAAGAGTTCAAGATCGAGTTCCACACCGAAGCGGATTATCTCAGGTTCTTAGAAGAACGGTATGAAGTTATTCGTCTCCAACCGCAATACAACCAGGCGACCATTCGCATTGCGGCCGCAGACACGGCGATTCTTCTCGGTTCGCTGAAAAACTACAACGTAAAGTTTATCTCAGAGCTACCTTATACATTGGAAATGCACTTCAAAAAAATACTTTTTGCAAAGAAGGAGAACGAAAGTCATGTTCAGTAAAGCACTTTTTAAGCAATCCTGCAAAGCCAACGGAACCATGTGGGGAATCATTACCTTTGCGGTTTGTTTTATGCTTGCCTGCGTTATGTTGATTTCAGGCGGCGGAAATATCAGCCAAGTTAAAAATTCGATTGAAGACACCATTATTGTAAAAGAAATTGACGCATCGTTTGAAAAGCGAGCCATCAATTATTATGCCAACGCGACAGACGGTCTTGCGTATTTTGATAAGCACTTCACAGACGGCGCGACCGACACCCTGTCCTATCTTACATGGCTTTCCAATATGCCCGACAAGCAAAAGCTGATCATGCCGAGTGTTTATGAGGCAGCCATGAAAAAATGGCAAAGCGCCAAGCCGGAAATTACAACGCAAGCGGGCAAGCAGTTCGAGCAAGATGTGGAAGAATGGCAGTCGAAAAAGCCGGAGATGAAGGATTTTACCTCGACAGAAGCCTACGCCGCCGCTATGAAGGAATGGGCCGGAGCGACGCCCGCGACCGCCGAAAATGCCATCAAGCTTGCCTATACAATCGCCGCCGGCGATTTGGAAGAATACGTATATGACAAGGCGCTCGCCTTGAATCCGTCCTACACACGCGATTCCTACGAGGCCAAGGAAATGCTCGGCTCGGTCATGTATACGCTCAATCCGAACGGAATGTTCAATGAGTCCTTTTATCTGAAGAACGAAAAGCAAGCGCCGGCAGAATACGACTCCCTGTCTCTCGTAAGCCACATTCAAATCGGTGACGCCAAGGAATATCTGAACAGCAACGAGCGCCAAAGCTACCGCAGCGATCGCGCAGAGGATTGTGCAGCCATGTTTCTCGCGGGCAACATGACGGACGCCGAAAACGTGGACAAAATCGTAACCAACCTGTCGTCCTTCGGTGTTACAATGGAAAAATACAACAGCTTTGGCTACACCTACGATGCCATTAAGCATTTGGCCGCCACCACTGTCATCACCTATGGAAACAGACTGTCCTACGAATTGGAGCTGCTCGAAAATCGCAAAGCAAACGGCGAATTTGCGGATGACGCGGCCTACGAAAAAGCCATTGAAGACAAAACCGCCGAGCTGACCGCCGATGTATCCAACAGCTTGCTTGCAACGCTCCCGCAGGAGGTTTCTGATGCCTTGGAGGAAATCGGAAAGGCCGATCTGTATACCCTGATCGTCGGCTCCATCTTTTACAAGCTTGCCGGTCTGCTTCTCCCCATCATTTACATGATCATGGTTTCCAACAACCTGATCTCCGGGCAAGTGGACAGTGGTTCCATGGCCTACGTGCTTTCCACATCAACCAAGCGCAGTACCGTGGTATTCACGCAAGCTATGTACCTGATCGGTTCCCTCTTGGCTATGTTCGGCTTGACAACGGCCACCGGCTGTGTCTGCCTGTCCCTTGTAGCGGAAGATATTCAACTGACTTACAGCAATTTGATTCTGCTCAACCTTGGCGCGTTCCTTGTCCTGTTTGCCCTCTCCGGCCTGTGCTTCCTCACCTCTTGTCTGTTTGACCGCAGCAAACGCTCCATGGCCATCGGAGGCGGTTTGAGCATTTTCGCGCTCGTGGCGGCCATGCTCGGATTGTTCGGCAGTCCGGTAATCCCTTCGGTTGTGCGTTTGGATAGCCTGAATTACTTCAACGATGTTACAATCATTTCGTTCTTTGATGTAATTTCCATTATGGAAGGTACAAACACATTTATTTGGAAGTTTATCATTCTTGCCGTCATGGGATTGATCGGTTACATCATCGGTTCTTTGCGGTTTACAAAGAAAGATTTGCCTCTGTAAGTTTTATATATACGTAAGCGTAAAAGTAAAAAAATCAAAAAAGGGAAGAAAACAAAATGTTTGAATTTGAAAAAATCTGCAAATCGTATGAAGCCCTATCTCCCATTGAACGCCTGGCTCTGCTGACCGGAAAATCGGTGAATATCCTTGCGAAGCTGAAAATGTTGGACATTCCCGGCGTAGATCCGGTTCATACGCTGGCGGGATTTATCCTCGGCTCTATAGTGGCGGATGGCAAAGTCAATGAAAAGGAATATCTGCTCATGTACCCTGCTCTGTTACGTGTATTCGGAGATGATTTTGATTTTGAGAGCATTAAGGCCTCATTCAAGCAAGACCGTGACAGCAGAAAGAAAATCAAGCAATATACCGAAGAAATGCTTTCCCTGCTTGTACTTGCCGATGAAAGCTTGCGCAAGCACATCATCATGCTGTGCTTGTGTGTGACCTCGGTGGACGGAAAAATTTCTTTTGCTGAAAGGCGTTACATTCGCAAGTTATGTGATGTATAAAACACAAGGCCTGCCGAAGCCCATGGCTTCGGCAGGCCTTGTGAATTTCAGGAGCCAAAATACACTCAAAAATCTTGACTTTTCGTGCGCGCAATGTTACAATAAAGTATCTTGATGACAAGAGAAACTTGAAGAAAAACGGGACTGAAATTCTATGAAAAAAATTGATAAATCTTTGCACATTCTTTTTGCATTTGCACTCACGTGGTCAATCTTGATGGTTGTAGGTATTCCCATGATTGTGTTTGGGGCCGGCAAACCGGATTGGCTGCCGGTTCCCACGTTGTTTTTGGTGCTTGGTATTGCATTTTCGGGCGGTGGGTTTTACGGTGTTCCGCTTTTGTGGCTTTCTTACGGAGCCAAGCGCACCTTGCGCGGGTTTGTCTATGCGGTGGAAGTTTTGGGGCTGCGTGATGTGGACAAGCTCGCTTCTCATCTGCGAAAACCGGAGGATGAGGTGCGCAATCAGGTGGATGTTTGTTTGGCCAAGGGCTATTTCCCTACCTTAATCCGCGACGGCGACAAGCTGGTAGAAACAACGCCGCAACAAAAGCCGGAAGACGAATTGCATGACGTGATTTGTCCTTGCTGCAGCGCGCATTTTACCTATCAGGGTACCCGCGGCGTTTGCCCCTATTGCGGCGTTCCTTATCGTACCGACAAAAAGTAACTGCCCTTGGCGCTCGTCAGCCCTCTCCGTTGATAAAAAGTGATAATAGTTTTTTCGTAATTTTGGCAAAAGTTTTTATTGCATTTCGCTTTCTCAACGATTGGGAAAGGCAATAAAAGCAGAGCCTATCGGATGTCTTCCCTCGTGCTGTACATAAACACTGACACGACGGACGGCTTCGGATAGGCTCTTTTTTTATTTTATCGGACTCTTTGCCCTTTTATTGGAACGGGAGAACTGCTCCCTGGCTCCAAGCGCATTGGCAGTTCACTTTATTTCAGCACGGAAATGGCGTCGGCTATGGTTTTTTCCAAGGCCTCATTGCCGTATTTATCCACTTCCGCTTTATTCTTTTCTCCGTGCGTAAGGCATCCCGCGCCGCCGATGCATCCGCCGACGCACGCCATGCCTTCAATGAAATTCGCTTGTAGCTTGCCGGCTTTCTTTTGAAACAAGGCCACTCTGCACTGCTCGATTCCGTCACAAATGCAGGGTTTAAGAACAAAATTCAGATTTTGCTCTTTAATTCCTTCTGCCACGGCGTCGGAGAGACCACCCGAACGAGCAAAAATTCGTCCGAAGTACGAGGCATTATCAAGGACGTCCTCCTCTAAGGCGGTCACATCAATGGCGCGGCTATCGAACAGCGCCTGCAATTCTTCAAATGTCAACACCGCATCTACGTAAGGCTTGACGCTTTCCTTTTGCACTTCCATTTTCTTTGCGGTACACGGCCCGATAAACACGGTTTTGCAGTTTGCTTCGTGTTCCTTCACGTATTTTGCAATGGTTGCCATAGGAGAAAGGTTATGAGAAACAAAAGGAAGCAATTCCGGGAAGCTCTTTTCAATATATTTCACAAAGGCAGGACAACACGAGCTTGTTAAAAAGCCCTTTTCCGCCAATTCTTTGGACTCCTCCTGCGCTACCATATCGGCTCCCAGCGCTGCTTCGATCACGGTATGAAATCCGAGCTTGCGCAAGCCGGTGATGACCTGTCCGAGCTTTGCATAAGTAAATTGGCTGGAAATCGACGGAGCCACAATGGCATAAACCTTATAAGCCTGATTTTCTTGACTTCCCTGCAACATGGAAATCACATTCAAAATATAGGACTTCTCGTTGATTGCGCCGAACGGGCAGGCATAAACGCAGGCGCCGCACGAAATACATTTGCTGTTATCAATGCAAGCCTGCTTTTCTTCTCCCATGGAAATCGCTTTGATTTTGCAGGCGGTTTCGCAAGGACGTTTAAAATTGTGGATGGCACTGTACGGGCACACTTTTGCGCATGCGCCACATTCACGGCACTTGCTTTTGTCGATATGGGCAACGTGATTGGCGTCAAAGGTAATGGCACCGAATTTGCACACGTCCTCACAACGGTGCGCCAAACAACCCCGGCAGGCGTTTGTCACTTCATAGCCGCCCATCGGGCATTCGTCACAGGCAATGTCGATCACTTCAATGACGTTCGGATTTGCCTTGTCTCCGCCCATAGCCAGCTTGACACGCTCGGAAACAATGGCACGTTCCTTATACACGCAGCACCGCATCGTCGGCACCTTGCCGGGGACAATTGTCTTGGGAATTTCAAGAATATTCTCCTGCAAGGTACCTGCCCATGCCTGTTTTGCCACCTCACGCAAGACTTTATATTTTAAATGTTGTACTTTGGTATCAAATTTTCTCATACTCAGCTCCAATCAGAAATAACTGACTTTTATGCGCTTTCCCATTTGTTTTAAGCACTTTGACAGTTCTTCCACAAGGTTCATTTTTATATTGAAATTGATGGGAAGATCCGGGTTCTGATGGGCAGGGTTGACTGCACGACCGACGTAAAAGTTTATATCCGTCGCTTCTTCAAACAACATTCGGCAGATCAACGATGCTCCGTCATGACCGAAGCTCCATTTTTCGTAAAG
The DNA here is from genome assembly GCA_934462825.1 of uncultured Eubacteriales bacterium. Classification (GTDB taxonomy): domain Bacteria; phylum Bacillota; class Clostridia; order Oscillospirales; family CAG-272; genus CAKSIP01. The sequence continues at coordinate 10,520 of CAKSIP010000027.1, forward strand.
CGTATTTTCCCCCAGCGCATCATGCGCATATTCCACTACGCGGTTAATGGTAATAACACCCTCCGTGACAAGATCCACGCCTTCAATTTTCGCAATGGGAGGAACATCCGAACGGACAAAATTGATGTCGGTTTCGATTCGTTTTCCCAAATACTTGGCTGCAATGGAGGCAGTGGTCCCTCCGCAAACGATGTGTTTTCCCTCTTTGGAAAAGAACAAGGACATCATCCGATTGCAATCGTCCCGATCCCGGGGAGGGCCGAACAACAAATTCATCGGGACGCGTTTGCGGATCTTGATCACACAGGCCGTGGCATCATCGCCCGGACGATGCCCATACAGCTTATCCACTTCCTCCAGCAAAATGGTCGAAAGTGTTTTGGCCGTGTACCCGCCCGCCACCGAGGCTTCCATAAATCCGATGATGTCTTCTCTTTTCCATCCGAAGTTGTAAGCAAGGCCGATACCCGCATGAGGACAGCCGTCGCTCATAGCAACAAAAATATCATCCTCCTGCAATCGGATCAGAGAGTGATAAATCTTTTTGCCGCCAATGTTCATTTCGGTTTTCGGATAATCGTAGTTTTGTCCGTTCCGAAGCAGAATTGTCAGCGGGTTGTCGTATTGAATGAGCTCCATTTCGCGGTTCTCGACAAGATGCATAATGGTAAATGTCGAGTAAGCAACACCGCGCACCGAACAAATCGGAAGCGTTTGGGCAATGGTTTCCACGCAATCGGAAAGCGTCAACCCCTCTGCTACCATGGTGGAAATGATTTTACTTGTCAGTGTAGACAAGATACTCGCTTTTACGCCGCTGCCAAGGCCGTCTGCCAGCACAATGACAGCGGAATTATCATTGGGTTCCACGACATCCACATGATCGCCGCAAAGTTGTTCCCCCACATGATTGATGCTTTTGTAGCCGATCTCGGCGCAAAGGTCATTCATCGGAAATACTCTCTTTCAGCTTAGTTAAAGCAATCTTGGTTTCGGCGGCGGTTTCTCCGAGCAGTGAAGCAATTTCCTGCACAATCCGCATTTGCTTATCGACCACTCTATCGGCCGTTTCTATCGTTTGATTTCGCTGTGTTTCTCGCTTTTCACGCTCGTTTTCTTCTTCTGTTACGTCTCGCATGATACAAAGAAGCATATGATACGTTTTGTCATAAATAATCGTTTCTTCTACATAGCGATTATACTCCGCTAAATAGGTTCTGCGGTCACGAATACTTTTTTGAGTTTCAAGCACATCCAAAAACGGCTTTGGATCCAGGATGCGCACCACCTGATCGCCAAGAATATCCGACGCATACCGAATATTCAAAATCTTACAGGCTGCGGGGTTAATCTGCTGAACCTCCAAAGCGTCATTGACGACAATAAGCGCATTGGGCGTATTGGAAACTATGCAATCGGAAAAGCTTTCCGCCTTATCCTTCAAATAGGGCAGGCACATCGAAATTTCCGCTTTTCCATGATAAATGGCAATCGCTTTTTCCCGGCAGGTATTATAGCCGCAGGAGCCGCAGTTCAGCTCGTCCTCCGGGCGATTCTTTCCCATTTTTTTGAGTATTTCTTTAATCTCACTTTCCGAAGGCATACCGTTTCGACGCTCAATCGGCTCAAAATGCTTTTTCAGCTCCAGGGAATCCGGCTGGGCGATGGCAAAGTCCCGCTTGCCTGCGTAGTTGACAACCGATTGATAATCGGCCACGGGAGAACGATGATATTTTTCCATAACAGGGCCGCCGACGCAACTTCCGACGCAAGCCGACATTTCGATAAAGCATTTATGGAGCTTTCCACTCGAAATTTCTTGCAAAGCGGCCATGCAGTTTTCCACGCCGTCAATCGCAAGGTATGTATAACCGGAGATGTTTTGCGCCATGGTTTTTAAAATGCCGCCGGTTGTGGGGAAGAAACGCGCTCGGCTTTGTTCGTTTGCGTCCATATTCGGTTCCATTTCGATATGCTCCGCTTTCAGCCACTCCGTCAACTCCTCAAAGGTCAAAACCGCTTCCACCATGCCTTCATAATATTGAGCTTCGTCTTTTTTGGAAACGCACGGCCCGATAAAAACCGTTTTGGCTTCCGGGTTCCTCTTTTTTATATCTGTACAGTGCGCCTGCATAGGCGACATAATATCGGCCAAGCAAGGAAGCAGCGTCGGATAATATTTTTGGATCAAAAGGTTGATGGAGTGGCAGCAAGATGATATAAGAATATCATGCGCTCCATCCGCCAACATTTTTTCATATTCGGTTTTTATGATGGAGGCGCCAAGGGCGGTTTCCTCGACACCGGCAAAGCCCAGCTGTTTCAGCGCCTTTTCCATGCCGTTGATACCAATACCCGGATAATTGGCAATAAAGGAAGGGGCAATGCTGGCATAGACCGGCACACCCGATTGAATCAAAACTTTAACTTTTTCGGTTTCATCCACAATCTGCTTGGCGTTTTGCGGGCAGACAACAAAGCACTGACCGCAAAGAATACATTCGTTGCCAATAATATGCGCCTGATTTCCGGAAAACCGGATCGATTTCACAGGGCAGTGTCGAATACATTTATAGCAGTTTTTGCAGTTTGATTTTTTTAAGGTTAAGCATTCCGACACGGTTACTCCTCCTTTGCCTTTTCCACAGCAGGCAGAATGGTATTTTCCCAAAACTCCCCAAAGCTTTCCGGCGTAATCCCCGTATAAACTACGTCTCCAACGGTAACGGTCACGCCGATACGGTTGCATCGTCCGGCACAAAACGCGCCGGTCAGGATAATCTCATCCTCAAGCTTGTTTTTTTCTATTTTTTCCTGCAACAATTCCACAATGCGAGGTGCTCCTTTGATATGGCAGGAGCTACCGACACACACTTCTATGAATATCATCCTTACACCTTCGCTTTGATTTCTGTTTCAAAAAAATCCTTAACCGTTTCCGGCGAAACCGAATAGAACGTATCGTTCACCGACACGCAAACGCCGCGCTGACATTGTCCCATGCAGAATGTCCCGCCAAGCTCTATTTTATCGCCAAGTCCTGCTTCCCCAATATACTGCTGCAGACTTTCAACCACTTGCCTTGAACCTTTGATATGGCAAGAAGAACCGATACAAACCGTTACTCTCATTTCCGTTTTTCGTCCCCTTTCTTTATGTGCCGTCCACAGCATCCATTCAGCCATGGAAATTTTCGTTTTTCATGAATCCGCTTATCAGAGGCGAGAAGCCTCGCCATCGGAATGCGATTTTCCTGTTGCCCCTGATCTGAATTATTATACTATACTTTTGCAAAAAGCGGAAGGGCCTTTTTTGCATATCAGCGAGGTATTTATCGATATAATGCAGATCGAAAGAACGCCTGCTTTCCTTCTGCGCCTTTTGGGTTATCCGCCTTCTGTGACGCGATCTCAGGAAGGCAAATTATTTTCCTCTTTCCCCTTTCCCATCCGAGAGATCGCCGAACAAGTCTTTTTTAACGCGGTCAAGCTCCCGAATAAAGGCTTTATCCAGATCGGTCAACTGATAATCCTTTTTATAAACCATTAAATCCTTATATATTTTTCGGTTTTCCCTGCTGCATTTTTGCACAAGTCCGTAGCGCTTCAGCGTCCATTCGGGAAGCGCGGACACCCACATAAAGGTGTTTGGATTTTTGGCCAGCAGTTCAAATTGACTTGCCCTCTCAAAGACAAAGATTCGTTTTTCCGTATCGGGCAATTCCTCTTTTTTTACTTCGGACAGCGGCAACGAAGGAACATAGGGATCGGCATGAGCGATTTCAATGAACCCGGCCAGATCCGAAAAATGAATTTCTTCCAAAGCTGCAAGCGGCGAATTTTTGTTCATAAGCAGCTGATAGTGAAACTCCGTCACAAGCTCATAATGCAATCCCTTGCTTTCCAGCATGTCTTTATAATATTTATCGTACTGCTCCGAATACCGGATAATACCGAGGCGATAATCCGCTTCAAGAATATTTTTGATGGCGCGGAGGGCATTGGTTTCTTTATAGAATATTTCAAAACGCCCTTCCTTCGGAAGTGCGTCCGAAAAAGAAGAAAAAGCGTCGCAGATATAGCTGGCTCTGGGAACCGAAATGGAAAACTTTTTCTTCTCCAAATAATTTTTCCGAAACATATTTTCAACCGTGTCTACCTGTTTCAGAATCTTTTCCGCATACTTCAAAAACTCCTCTCCCTCCGGTGTTACCCGCATTCCCCGCGCGGAACGCGCGAAAATGCTAACACCCAGCGAGGACTCCAACTCTTTGATGCACCGGCTGAGATTCGGCTGATCCATATACAATTTTTCTGCTGCTTTGTTGATGGAGCCACAGGCGGCCACTTCAACCGCATATTTCAAATACAGTAAATTCATAGGCTTCCTTTCACTTCACTTACACGATGCATAATACGATGGGCCATAGCAATGGAAAAGTAGTATATCTCAAAAGCAGTGTTGCTTTCTTTCAATCATAAAGTTATTATAACACAAATCAACGCTGTTTGCAAGACAGTTTCTCCATTTCCTCCCAAATCACGGCAAAATGCAACATTTTACCAGCATACAAAGGGAGCCGCCTCCAAATTCGTTTGGAGGCGGCTCTTTGAAGCAACTTATATTTTTGAATTTCTGTTATTGATTCTTTTCAATTACAAGCGCGCACCAGCCGTTATCATTCAGGCGCTCTTTCACATGCAATCCGTGATTTTCCACAGCCGTTATGACCTCATCGGCCCGCTCGGTAATAATCCCGGACGCCAGCAAAACCGCATCGGGCTTCATATATTTTCCGACGTCAGGTGCCATTCGGATAATAATATCCGCTACAATATTCGCGCACACAAGGTCATAGGCACCGGCAGACAAGTCCACACCGGCCAACAGATCCGACGTATCACAGGTAATATGATCACAATCGTTATCCTTGATATTTTCCCGCGCCACCCGAACGGCTACGGGATCAATATCATACGCACGACATTCGCCCGCGCCGAGCTTGGCGGCGCAGATGGCAAGGATGCCACTGCCCGTTCCTACGTCCAGCACCCGACAGCCGGGTTTTACATACTGTTCAAGCAAGCCGACAACAAGACGGGTTGTTTCGTGCGTTCCTGTTCCGAAAGCCATACCGGGATCCATTTTTACGATGATCTCCCCGGGAGCCGGGTGATACGTTTCCCACATCGGGACAATCACCATCTTTTTCCCAATATGAACCGGCTTATAATAAGCCTTCCACGAGTTGGCCCAATCTTCCTCATTCACGCCGTCAATATCCATCTTGATGTCAATCCGGTCGTCTGCGGCGCGTTCCCGAATAAAAGCCACGGCATCCGACACGCTTTTTTCCATGGGAAGGAATACAGAAACCGATGCCACCGTTTTATCGGCATTCAGGATGGATTCATCAATCAAGTCGCCATAGCAAGTTTTCAGGTCGATGTCACTGTAATCTTCAATCATCAGATTCAGATCGATCATACTCATAATAGCCGTCAGCGTATCCAGCGCCTCACGAGCCACCGTAACCTTAATTCGTGTCCATTCCTTACTGTTTTCATTCGTTTCCATTGTATTCTTATTCTCCTTCCGTATGGCCGTTGCCATTGTCCGTGCGTTTTATTCATGTTGCCGCAAATGTTGCCTGGCGGCTTTATTTCTTATTGTCAAACAGTTTTTTGAAAAAGCTGGCCTTTTTGGTGTAGTTTCCGTTTCCGCAGCTCTCGGCAAAGGCGCGCATACACTCTTTTTGCTTTTCGCTCAAACCGCGCGGGATTTCCACGTTTACAGTAAAAATCAAATCGCCTCTGCGATTCGGATTGCCCACATACGGGATTCCCTTCTGACGAATGGTGAAGTTGGTTCCCGGCTGTGTTCCTTCGGGAATGGTATACTTTATGTTCCCCTCCAGAGTCGGGACATCAATCTCAGCGCCCAGGGTGGCGTCCGCCACGGTGACAGGCACATCACAATACAGATTGGCTCCGTCTCTTTCAAACACGCTATGCCGACGCACGCTGACCGCAATCAAAAGGTCGCCGGCCGGGCCTCCGTTTCGTCCTTCGCTGCCCTGTCCCCGCAGAGCGATGCGCTCTCCGTCATTGATACCGGCAGGAATCGAAACCGTCAGCTTTTTCGTAATTTTCACATAGCCGGTACCCCGGCAATTGGTACAGGGATTTTTGATAATTTTACCGGTTCCGTGGCACGCGTCGCAGACCGTTGTGGACTGAAACGCCATACCGCCCATCCGCTGTGTTACGCGCCGCTGTCCCGTACCCTTACATGCGCTACACGTTTCAGCCGCACTGCCTTCGGCGGCGCCGCTGCCGTGGCAAGTATCACATTTCTGAATCCGGTTATAGCTAATATCCTTCTTCACGCCAAAAGCGGCTTCTTCAAAGGAAATGGTAACACGAACCAAGATGTCTTCCCCCGGCATGGGCGCGTTTCTGCGCTGGGCAGAAGAACCGCCGCCAAAGCCGCCAAAAAAGCTACCGAAAATATCCCCCAAATCGCCAAAATCGCCAAAACCGGAAAAACCGCCGCCAAATCCTGCGCCTGCACCGGCCGTGGGATCAAATGCGGCATGCCCGAACTGATCGTATTTTGCTCTTTTATCCGGATCGGACAAAACGGCATAGGCTTCGTTCACTTCCTTAAATTTGGCCTCCGCCTCGGCATTTCCCGGATTCATATCAGGGTGATACTTTTTTGCAAGGCTTCGATAGGCTTTTTTCAGAGTGGCCTCATCCGCGCTTTTATCTACGCCGAGGACTTCATAATAATCTCGTTTTTCAGCCATTGTTTTTTTCCTGACGCATGTATGGAGCCTTCAAGGTCTTGATCCCCAAAGTCCCATCCGCATCCTTTCTTTGTCAATTATACAGCGGTTATGTTTCAAACAAACGAAGGGGATGGCGCCCGATAAGGGAGCCGTCCCCCGCGGTTATTTTAATTATTTACCCGTCTTGTCTTCAAAATCGGCATTATAGTAGGTGCCGTCCGAACCGTTCTGGTCTGCACCGGCGCCTGCATTGGCCTGATCGGCCCCGCCTTGCGCACCGGCGTTTTCCTGCTTATACAGCTTTTCGGAAAGGGCATAAAATGCTTTTTCCAAGGTAGCGGTATCGTTTTTGATCGCTTCGGTATCGCCGCTCTTAACGGTTTCTTTCAGACGCTCCAGGGCACTCTGAACATCTGCTTTATCCGAATCGGGCAATTTATCTCCGATTTCGCCCAAGGTCTTTTCGCTTTGGAAAATCAGATTTTCCGCGTTGTTCTTGGTATCCACCGCTTCCTTCTGTTTCTTATCTTCAGCGGCAAACTTTTCGGCATCCTTGACAGCTTTATCAATATCCTCTTTGCTCATGTTTGTCGAGCTGGTAATCGTGATATGCTGTTCCTTGCCGGTTCCTTTATCCTTGGCATAGACATTCACAATGCCGTTGGCATCAATGTCAAAGGTTACCTCAATCTGCGGAACGCCTCTCGGAGCGGCCGGGATGCCGTCCAATGTGAAGCGACCGAGAGTCGTATTGTAAGCAGCCATTTCACGCTCGCCCTGCAGCACATGAATTTCTACCGAGGTCTGACCATCGGCTGCCGTAGAATATACCTGACTCTTTTTCACCGGGATGGTGGTATTTCTATCAATGATACGGTTGAATACGCCGCCCAGTGTTTCGATACCCAGCGAAAGAGGGGTTACGTCCAGCAAAAGCAGATCCTTGACGTCACCGCCGAGAACACCGCCCTGAATAGCGGCACCGATAGCAACGCACTCATCGGGGTTAATGCCCTTGAAAGGCTCTTTGCCGATAAAGTTCTTGACAGCTTCCTGCACGGCAGGGATTCTTGTCGAACCGCCAACAAGAAGTACCTTGTCGATCTGGCTTACGGAAAGTCCTGCGTCGGAAAGCACCTGACGAGTGGGTTTCATGGTAGCGTCCACGAGATCGGCCGTCAGCTCATTGAATTTTGCTCTGGTCAGCGTGGCCTCAAAATGAAGCGGGCCGTTGGCCGTTGCTGTGATGAAGGGCAGGTTAATATTGGTGCTCGTCATACCGGACAACTCAATTTTAGCTTTTTCTGCCGCATCCTTCAATCTTTGCAGCACCATCTTATCATTACGCAGGTCGATGCCGTTTTCTTTCTTGAAGGTATCTGCCATCCAATCGATAATTCTCTGATCGAAGTCATCGCCGCCAAGACGGTTATTACCGGCTGTTGCCAGCACTTCAAAAACGCCGTCGCTGATCTCAAGCAAGGATACATCAAAGGTACCGCCGCCAAGGTCAAACACCATGATTTTTTGGTTTTCTTCTTTATCCATACCATAAGCCAAAGCGGCTGCGGTAGGTTCGTTGATAATTCTCTTTACATCCAGGCCCGCAATTTTACCTGCGTCCTTGGTTGCCTGTCTTTGTGCATCGGTAAAGTAAGCAGGAACCGTAATAACGGCTTCATTGACGGGAGTGCCAAGATAAGCTTCTGCATCCGATTTCAGCTTCTGAAGGATCATAGCAGAAATTTCCTGCGGTGTATAAGATTTTCCGTCGATGGTTACTTTATAATTGCTACCCATCTCACGCTTGATGCTGACGACTGTACGATCCGGATTGGTAATGCTTTGTCTTTTAGCAACTTGGCCTACCATTCTTTCACCGGTCTTGGAAAAAGCCACAACCGAAGGGGTAGTTCTTGCACCTTCCGGGTTTGGAATCACAATCGGTTCGCCGCCTTCAAATACGGCCACACAAGAATTGGTTGTTCCTAAATCTATACCTATAATTTTTCCCATAACAGTATCCTCCTCTGTTTTCTTCATTTATTTCTAATTCTTTGGTATCAAAATCAATTGGCAACTTTAACCATCGCATGTCGGATGATTTTGTCGCCTTTTCGATAGCCCTTTTGAAACACATCCGTAATGACGCTTTCGCCGAGGCTTTCGTCTTCCACGTGCATCACTGCGTTATGAATGGTGGGATCAAAAGGCTCTCCCACCTGGCCAAAGCTCTCAATTCCGAGCTTGGTCAGCGTTTCCGAAAAGCTCTTAAAGGTCAGCGCAATGCCTTCCTGCACCTTATCGGATTCACTAAAATTAGCGGCGCGCTCTAAATTATCAATCACGGGGAGCATCGCGGAAATGGCTTCCCCATAAGCGTCAGAATATACGTCCTCGCGCTCTTTTGCAGAACGCCGACGGTAGTTGTCATACTCTGCCATCATTCTCATATATTTATCATTCAGGACACTCAGCTCGGATTCTTTACTTTCCAACAGTTTGGATTGCTTTTCAAGCTCCGCCTCCAATTTTTTCACTTTCTTTTTTTCGGATCGAGTTTCCTTTTCCGGTTCCTCTTCGATTTCCGTCTCTACCTCTTTTTCAACAGAGGTATCTGTATTTGCGCCCGCTTCCGTATCCGGGGCAGTTTTGTTTTCCAAGTCATTCATGGTTATCTTCTCCTTCTGTGTGATCCGTGCTGTACGCGACATCGTGCTTAGGAAGCGCCGCTTCGGTGTCTTCTTCAATAATACTTGAAATATTACCACCGATATTTTCCAGTGTTGCCAGCACTTTGGCATAATTCATTCGCCGCGGCCCAATCACGCCCACAGCGCCCACTGTGCGTCCGCCTTTTTTAATCGGTTTAAACACAATCGTGGATTGATCCATCACCTTGACCGAGCTTTCGGAGCCAATCAGAACACTCACGTCATCGTCCGTATTTTCGGTTACAAGATTCAGAAAATCTTCCTTTTTCTCAAAGGTGCTTAAAAGTGCGCCGAATTTTTCCTTATCGGAATATTCGGGGTACTGCAAAAGCCGATCCACACCGCTGAATTTCAGCTCGCCGTGATCCGCCTCATTCATCACGTCGTAAACGCATTTGATAATGGGGTTGATTACATGAGCGTCCGTTCCCATGGCGTTTTCCAATTTCATAATAATAGGAAGCGTAATTTCCGCAACGGAAAGACCTGCAATGCACAGATTCAACGCCTCGGCCAAATGAGATACGGTTTCCTGCGTCATGCTCGTTTCCAATCGCACGTTTTTGGATTTTACCGTGCCGATGGAGAGCAGCATCACAAGAACGAAATTGTGGCGGTCGATATAAAATGTTTCAAACCGCGTGACTCGGGCAGAAGTGGCTTTGGATTGGATGGCAAATCCGGTATAATTGGTCAGATTGGATGCAACCTTGGAGGCTGCCGTCAAAATCTGATCCAGCTCTGCCATCTTCACTTTCATGAGCTGATTGATTTGGGCAATATCATTGGCTGTCATCGCATAATCGTGAATCAGCGAGTCCACATAAAACCGGTATCCGGCTTCGCTTGGCACTCGACCTGCCGAAGTATGCGGCTGCTCCAGATACCCCATCTCCTCCAGCTCTGCCATCTCGTTACGAATCGTTGCGGAGGAACAGGCGATGCTTTGCATCAGATATTTGGATCCAACCGGTTCACCGCCGGCAATATGTGCTTCAATGATTGCTTTCAGAATTTGCTTTTTTCTGTCGCTTAATTCGTTGCCGTACATATTCCCGATCAACCTCCTTTTTCGATCCGGCTGCCAATTTTTTGTAAGTCTTAGCACTCGCGCATGTCAAGTGCTAACTTACGCATATAAATGTACCACTATATTCCCCTTTTGTCAAGGGCTTTGGCAATTTTTTTTATGAATTTTTTGTAAACTTCGCACATGAACCTGTTGACTGCCAAAAGAATGCTCTGCTTTTTCTTGTTTTTTCGTATTTTTGCTCTCTTGGGGCTTTATTTTCTCCTTTTTTAGCAAAAACATCGCGGAGTGCTGAGCTTCTTCTTGTGCCAATCGTGCGCGCCTTCCTTTATTTTGCCCCAAAATGTTTCATATAAATATAGTCTTCCCTGTTTGGTCAATCTTTTTGGCTTAACAAAAGCCGCATTGGCAAAGTGGCGATTAAAGATTGACAAAAAGGAAAGAATATGATATACTATTTTTAAGTATGAACAGATTTTGAGGTGCTCATGACCATCATAAATGTCCTGTTTGAAGGGATTGTCCATTCTACGGCCGAAACGGAAGCTATCGGGGCACATTTGGCCGAGAAAATGCTGGATTCTCCCAAGGATCTCCCCCCTTTTGTGGCGCTGTACGGAGATCTCGGTTCCGGAAAAACTGCCTTTGTGCGCGGGTTCACTTCCGTCATTGCGCCCACCGCGATCGTTCGTTCCCCCACTTTCACAATTGTGAATGAGTATCGGGGCGGCATCCGTCCGATTTTTCATTTCGATATGTACCGGATCGGGGATGAGGACGATTTGTACTCCGTCGGTTTTTACGACTATCTGTCCCACGGCATTTGCCTTTGCGAATGGAGCGAGAATATTCCCTATGCACTGCCCGAACTCTATATCAAAACGGATATTGCCCGAACCAATATCGACACGCCGGACGAAAGACGAATTTCCGTTTGCGTAGTGCAAAATGATGCTCATCTCGATGGATAGGCTGTCAAACGGAAAAGGAGAAGTATAATTCATTATGAAAATTCTTGCTCTTGATTGCACGGCTACGGTATGCTCCGTAGCACTGTGCGAAGACGAAACTCCCATTGCGCTTTACACGCTGAACAACGGGAACACACACAGCGAATCTCTTTTGCCCATGATAGAAACGGTTTTGCGGCACGCACACCTATCCGTCAGCGACGTGGATTTGTTTGCCTGCACCGAAGGCCCCGGCTCCTTTACCGGTGTGCGAATCGGCTGTGCCACGATCAAAGGATTGGCTTTCGACCGTCAAAAGCCGTGCATTGGTGTCTCCACGCTGGAAGCGCTGGCGGAAAACCTGCAGGGGCTGGACGGACTGCTCTGCCCGGTCATGAATGCACGCCGCGGACAGGTTTACAATGCGCTTTTCCGTTTTGAAAACGGAGCCATCCAGCGTCTTTGCCCGGATCGCGCCATTGCGTTGACGGAGCTTGACAAAGAGCTGGCAGGCGAAACAACGGTTCGATTGTGCGGTGATGGATATGAGCTTGCCGTCTCGGCTCTCACGCAAGCATCTCTAACGCCAACCCCGCCGTTTTTGATCCCACAAAACGCCGGATCGGTGGCACGTTGCGCCCTCCGCGCCTATCAAACCGGAAAATCCGGCACGGACAGTTCGCTGAAGCCGACTTACCTGCGACTTCCGCAAGCGGAGCGAGAACGCAAAGAACGTCTTGCGGCGCAAAAAGCCACCCAAGAATGATGCGCCCTTTCCAAGCAAATCTATAATCAATTGCAAAGAAACGGATGGTTCAACATGAAAAAGAAATTGAAATTAGTCATTGGATGCGATCATGCCGCGCCGGATATGAAAGCCGCCGTTGCGGATGATTTGAGGAAAAAAGGGTATGAGGTCACCGATGTCGGCGTTTTCAGCACCGAATCCTGTGATTATCCCGACGTTGCGCATCTGCTTTGCCTGGAGCTTCAAAATCAGCGGGCTGATCTTGGCATTTTAATCTGCGGAACCGGCATTGGCATGTCCATCGCCGCCAACAAGCATCACGGAATCCGGGCGGCCTGCTGTTCCGACCTTTACAGCGCCGAAATGACGCGCCGCCACAACGATGCGAATGTTCTCTGCTTTGGTGCGCGCGTGGTCAACCTGGAAACCGCGCTCCGCTTGGTCGATACCTTTATTACAACCGATTTTGAAGGCGGCCGCCATCAAAAGCGCGTTGATAAATTGGCAGAAATTGAAGAATCTGAAGCAAAAAAGTATAATGTTGCTTTTTCGCAAGCACGCGCAAAGGAGGAATAAAAGCTGTGGGCTGTTTTATTTACAAAGTAACCGATCTCATCCGTTCCGTTTTAGGAAAATCCAAGAACACGGACACGGCCGCCATTGTATTGGCGGCGGGCCGTTCGACACGTATGGGCAGCGACACGCCCAAACAGCTTATCGAGATTAACGGAGTGCCGGTTCTGATTCACTCGCTTCGCGCTTTTGAAAACTCGCGTTACATTCGGAAAATTGTTCTTGTGGTTCCTTCGGGCGAAGAAAGCGTTTATCGCGCTCTTTGCAAAGCGCACGGAATCAAAAAGCTGTCCGATGTCGTCGCAGGTGGTGAAACACGCAACGCTTCCGCCGCCAACGGATTTAAAAAAATCGGCGCGGATATTCCCTACGTGGCCATTCACGATGCCGCGCGTTGCCTTGTAACCGCAGAATTGATCGACCGTGTATGTGCCGCGGCGGTCAGATATAATGCCGCCACAGCGGCTACCCGTTCCGTCGATACGGTGAAAATCTCCGGGAAGAACAAATTTATTGATCACACCGAAGCGCGCAATCATGTTTGGCTGGCGCAAACGCCGCAGGTCTTTTTGTCGGATCTTTACAGGGCTGCCTCGTACATTGCGGATCAATCCTCGTTCATTCCGACCGATGACAATATGCTGATTGAAAATGTCAAGCACAAAGTGCGTTTGGTGGAGTGCGGAAAATTCAATATAAAAATAACCACCCCCAATGATCTGATCTTAGCTAAAGCCATTTTAGACGCCCGCACGGCCGGCGAGGAAGAAGACCTGCCGGAAGATTCTCAGGAGGATTGAATGATGCGAATCGGCCATGGATACGATGTACATCGTCTGGCAGAAGGCCGCACCTTAATTATAGGCGGTGTAAAAATTCCTTATGAAAAAGGCTTGCTCGGCCATTCGGATGCCGATGTGCTTGTCCATGCGATCATGGATGCTCTGCTGGGCGCTTTAGCTCTCGGAGACATCGGGATGCACTTTCCCGACAGCGATCCCGCTTACAAAAATGCTGACAGCTTGGCTCTCCTCCGGCAAGTGTTCCTTTTGGTGCAAAAAGAGGGCATGCACATCGTCAACATTGATTCCACGATTCTTGCGCAAGCGCCCAAATTGGCACCTTACATTGCTTCCATGCGAAAAAATCTTGCCATGACCTTGGAGCTTGCGGAAAATTGTATTAACATCAAAGCCACCACCGAGGAAGGACTCGGCTTTACCGGTCGCAAGGAAGGCATTGCCGCCCATGCGGTTTGTCTTCTTGAGCCAACCGTCTGAACATACAAAGCGTCGGCGCCGACATCCATCGGTCGGCGCCGTAAGCCAAAAGAAGCAGTCCCACACGATTGTCTCATCGCAAACTTCCCGCTTTTTCTCTTTTCTTCCCATCGTGCTTCCCTGCCTGATTCTATTATTATAATATTCTTTATGCCGGGAATTGACACGTTCTGTCGAAAAATCCCGTACAAGAAAGGAATCCTATGCTTTACATCGCTCCCTCCATACTTGCCGCCGACTTCTCTCAGCTCACCAATGAGATTCTGAGAGTGCAACGTGCCGGTGCCAATATGCTTCACTTGGATGTCATGGATGGCATGTTTGTTCCAAACATCTCTTTCGGCGCTCCGGTTATCGCCGCGCTTCGCCGTCGCACGCATCTTTTGTTTGACGTGCATTTAATGATTATGGATCCGAAACGCTATATTGATGACTTTTTGAAAGCCGGAGCG
>CAKSIP010000028.1 GCA_934462825.1 uncultured Eubacteriales bacterium
TAACGTACCGTCGGCCAAAATTTTCACTCTGCCCGCCTGAGAGGAAATCAATCCTTTTTCCTTCAGCGAAGCAAGCTCTACCGTAGCACCAGCTTCGTACATTTCATTGATGCGGCCGAGATTGATAAACATTTTCTTGCCTGTACCGCCAAGCTCCTCCTCAGAAATGGTCAATGCTTCGGCGGCTTCGGTATCTGTCATTAAATCGTCCACTTCTTCGGCTGCAACCGAATCCACATGCTGCGGTACTGTGCGTGCCGGTTGTGCCGGTGCAGGCGTCGGCGCAGGAAGAATTTCCGGTTCGGGCGCCTTGGGGCCGGGCGTGTTGTTGTTCTTATTCTTGGTAAGGAGCCAGAATACCAGCAAAGCAATCAGAAGCGCCAGCAACAAAATGCCAATCATGATCCACCAGAAAATGGTGGAGGAAGCGGCTTTTTGCGTGTAGATGGCCGAAACCGTGATGTCTCCGGTGGTCAGGGAATAAGCTTCCCATTCGCCTGTATAGCCTTCCTTGGCCGGAACCTCGGGGGCGGTAATGTTGCGATTTTCTACGTTATAGAAAACCTCGGCAACCACTTTGCCATCGGCCACAAAGGTTACCTTATAATTAATGAGCGTATAAACGGCATCAATGGTCAGGTTTTTCAGTTCCAGCGTATAAGCGCTCCATGCGGCGGAATAACCTTCTTTGGGCGGAATTTCCGGATCTTCCAAAGAGGCGGTTTCCACAGTGAATTGAATCGTTTTGTAAGGTTTTCCGTCTACCATAAAGGTTGCCGTGTAGGAGATCGGTTCATAGCAAGCAGTGATTTCCTGATCGTAAGATCCGGTTTTTTCATAAACGCTTTCGTTCAACACCGTGAAGTCGGGCCAAGAGACATTGTAGCCTGACAATTCGGGGGCTGTCGGTGCGATAACCGTAGAAGGATCTGTTTCCACCGTGAAGGGGATCTTGCTTCCGACCTGATTGCCCAACTTGTCTTTGAACGTCAGATAATACGTGATGGGATCATACAGCGGCTTCACCGTGATGTTATCCGTACCGAGAGAGAAGGTTTCCCAGCGTCCGTTGGTGTAACCTTTTCGAGGGGCGAGCGCGGGGATGGGGAGGGAAGAAATATCCTTGTCTTCCACCGTGTACGGGATTTTTTCACCGATTTGATTGCCGTTGCTGTCAACGAAAGTGATATAGTAAGTTGTCAAATCATAGGAAGGTCGAATGGTTTGGTCATACGAGAGCGTGGCTTCAAAAACAGCGTCGTCCAACAGTGTGTAAACCCAGCGTACATTTTCGTATCCGGCGCCCAAATCGGGAACAGACGGTTCGACAATGGAAGTGGTTTCTACATTGAACTCGATTTTTTGAATGGTTGCCCCGGCTTTATCCACAAAGGTCAGATAATAGGAAATGAGATCGTACACAGGCTTCACCGTGATGTTGGGCGTACTGCCGAGCGTGTAGGCTTCCCATTTTCCGTTTTTATAACCGCGCTCATTCGGAACAGCTGGCTTGTCGATGGTCGTCGTTTCCACGGTAATATCAATTTCCTTGATCTTGGTTCCGTTTTTGGTGACAAAGGTTAAAGTGTAGTGGATTAAATCATAGGAGAGACGAACCGTTTGATTGTACGAACCGGTAGCGGCATAAACGGCATCATCCACCAGCGTGTAATCCGCCCATTTCACATTCTTATATCCAACGCCAAGGTCGGGTACAGCAGGGGGAACAATAGAGGAAGTTTCCACATTGAAGGGAACCTTGACTTCATTTCCGCTCTTGTCAACGAAAGTGATGTAATACGTGATTGGCGTATAAATTGCACGAATCGTTTTGTTTTCCAAAGGAAGCGTGTCGCAATCCCAAGCGGCCGAGTAGCCTTTGCGCGCAGGGATCACGGGGAAGCGTGCAGAATCTTTCGTTTCAATGTTGTAGGTGATGGTTTGAGTAACGCCGTCGATTTCAAATGTAACTGTGTAATCAATGGGCGTGTGCGTTCCCGTAATGTCAATGTCGGTGTTGCCGAGGGTGTAGGGATCCCAAACCAAGCGGTAGTGTTCGCGGAGCGAAGAAGGCAGCGAGATCGAAGAAGTTTCTTCGGTGAAGTAAACCGTGCTGTGAACCGTACCGTCAATGATGATATTGGCCTTGTGGAGCTTTGCCAGCACAATATCCTCCGCGGGCATTGTGGTGACAACCGTTGCATCGGCTGTTGCCCAATTGTCGGAGCCAAGGGCGGCAAAGGCCGCATTGGAAGTGACCTTGGAAAGATCAGCGCCTTCCGGCAGGTAGGCGGTGAATACGGTGGTGCCGTTGCTGACATATTTGACTTCACGCAGGTTTTTGAGGTCAATATTCAAGTGAATGGTGTGCTTCAGAAGCGTGTTGTCAAAGTAAGATTTGACAGTATCGGGAATGGAGATAAATTCCTCAATTCCGGCCAAAACATCAAAGTCGAAGGATTTATCGACAACAAACTTACCGTTTCCGACGTAGAAATCAGAAAATGTTGAAGCGGCAGGGGATCTGGCAGGCGCATAGGTGCGAGTACCGGGCGTTGCTCTTGTCTTGTCGAGGAGCTTATCTTTTAGCTTTTGTGCCAATGTACGGATGGCGTCGGGAATGCTCTCGGCGCGTTTCACGATTTCAAGGCTCTTGATCGTGTAGGAAAGAAGCACCTTGGCTTGGCTTTCATGCATGTTGAGCTGTTTCAACAGGAAATCGTCAAGACTGTTCAGGTCAACCGCTTCCAATATGCTGCGAAGCTCATCGACCGTAAGCACACGAATGAGCTTGTCGATGACTTGATTCAGCGACTCTTTGTTGATGGGATAATTCGGGAAGTCTTGCAGGATCTCACGCACAGAAGCGGGGAGCTTGTCGGAATCCAGCGCCTTGAGATACATCTCAATAAGCTTGTCGTTGGCGTTGAGATTGAAATTGATGGTTCCGTCGGCCTCCACGTTGAAGGAAACGATGTCTGTGATTTTCTGTGCATATTCTTTCAGTTTTTCGGTGTTCCCGGAAAAACGAATCTGGAATCCGAAGGTATAAGGCGTTCCGCGCACGGACATTTCCAAAACCAGCGAAGAAATGATACCGTCGCTGCCCAAGTTAGCCAGCTTGTCAAAGCTGGGCAGTGCGCAAAGAATGGCGCGTTCGACAGCGGTTACGTCAACCTTGTAATTGCAGTACAGCGTTTCTCCGTTGAGTGTGGCGTACTCCACATTTCCAAGCGTAACATTGATCAGATCGGGAATGTAATCGGTCTTGATTTTTTGAATGTCGATCGCATCAAGCACCTTGGAGAAGGAAAGGTTGCGAATGGCGGCCTGGACAGCGGGGAGCTTTAATGCATAGTTGAAGTCCACGGCTTGGAGCAGGTTTTGCATTTGACCGGAGGAGCTCAGCGCATTGACAAAATCGGAAGCCGGAATTACGGCCAGAATTTCCGAAATGGGCAGGGCCGACGTATTGATTTCAGCAACCAGCGCATTCATATCGGAAATGCTGTTGATCACATCCGAAAGATTGATGATGTTCTTTTCCAAAACCTTTTCTATATCAACGGTAACGGAAGAAACAATCGTGCTTGCGGAAATGATGCCGGAGGAGAGAAGGTAATTGACATCCACTGCATCCCAAAGCGCTCCCTTGTCGGGAATAGCGTTGAAAATGTCTTGGCTGATGCCAGGCAGGCTCTTGACAGCATTGGCAATTACATCTTTGTTGACGGTGCCGGATGTAAGGAGAGCCGAAAGATCCAGGGAAGAAAGATCAACATTCCTCTTGACAAGTCCTGCAAAGTCGTCGGTGGCAGAGTGAATCATGTCAAAAGAAACATGGTTTTTCAAAATGGAAACCGGTACAGCGCGCATTTTTTCGGCCGTAATCAAACCGGCGGCTTTCATTTCGGCAATGGTCACGTAAGGGCCGATGATTTCGCGCAGAGACATGGTGGCGGGATCTTTCCCCGAGGCAAGAATGTTGTTCTTGTCCTCGGCGGACAAAAGGTTGATCAGATCTTCTCTTGTGAACATCGTTTCAAGCACACCGGCGTCGATCAGCTCATCGATCAGGGCGTCGTTCAAAACGTGATCCACAAAGCTGTCGGTAACGATGGCGTTCAAAAGTCCCGTTTCGTTTTTCAGAATGTTTTCAATAACGGTATTGCTGATCAGAGCGTCCAGGCAACCGGCATTGTAAAGTTCTTCCATAACCGAAGCATTCCCCAACAGCTTGTTCATGATGACGCTGTCGGACAGAAGCTGAGTCATGAGCGTGCTGTTGTTGAAAATCTGTGAATAGAGGTAGGAGTCATTCAAGATGGCCGTGACAGTGTCGCTATCGATCAAACGGCTCAGATCCGCATCGGTAAGAAGTCCTTCGTTGTAAAGCTTCTTCACCACCGTGGCATTGACAAAGCCATTCGGATCGATGGCGCCGGACGAAACCAGGCGGTTGATGGCGCCTGCCTTGAGAGCGGCATTGATCTGCGCGGGCGTTAAGCGCTGGCTGATCTCCTTCATCCGTGCCGGCGTAAACAGCGCATGCACGGCGGGCAGGGAAAGCAGAGCGTCCATTTTATCGGCTTTGATAATCTGGAGCAGCTCATCTTCGGAAAGCGAGCGCACCAATTCACTAATATCAATGACGTCCTTAAGCTTGTCAAAATCAATGAACTCAAGCAAGTGATCCTTGGATAAAAGATCTCCGAAAACTTCCATCGGAAAATCACTCTTGAAGTCTTTGATTGACATAGAAGCATAAAGCTCCTTGAGCAGGGCGATAGCCGAAGCAGCGTCTCTGTTTTTCAACAGATTGTAAACGGGTTCCGGCATAATCTCTGTCAAGGTTGTTTTGTCAAAAGACTTGGACGAAAGAACTTCCGCCAGACGTTCGGCGTCGATGGTGACCGTATAAATGCCGTTTTCGTATGTGATGCCAAAAGGATTCGGCCCCGAGAGAATCGGGTTGGATCCCGGCGTGCTTGCCGATATCGGAATTGCACACATCGATACCAGCAGAACAAGCGATGCAAAAACAGCAAGAAGTCGGGTCAGGCGTGTTTTTAAATCTTTCATTTCACTGTTCTCCTGTCATAAAATTACAAGGAAGAAGATTCCGAAAAGAAAATACTCCCCCATATAAAAATGTTTATACTACCTTAATTATACCATTGTTCTTTATAAAAAT
This sequence comes from uncultured Eubacteriales bacterium, assembly GCA_934462825.1. Lineage (GTDB taxonomy): Bacteria > Bacillota > Clostridia > Oscillospirales > CAG-272 > CAKSIP01. The sequence continues at coordinate 5,195 of CAKSIP010000028.1, forward strand.
CAATAGTTAACAAAATATTATTGGAAATTTTTTATCTTTTTCTCAGGTTTGAAAACTTTTCAAAAAATTCACAAAGCATGAAAGGAAATGTGATATAATTGTCAAAACATAAGCAAAAAATCACAGTTCAATTGTGATTTATTACCAAGGAACGACAAATGCCACGCGAACAAGAAATAACAGCCAAAGGCTACAATATTTGAGCATTTGGCAGAACCCATTCGGATGGCAAGGAGGAACTCACGATGAAAGGAAAACATCATCTTCAAAAGAATTTTACACGTGCGACGGCGGCCTTTTTGCTGACCGGCATGCTTGTCGGCACTTTGTTGTCTTGTAAAACGGAAAAACCTCAAGGCACAGCGTCTTCGCGGGAGAGTGTATCGCCATCGCCGTCCGTGACCGAATCAGCGCAAACGCCAACATCGGAGCCAACCTCCACTCCAACGCCCACACCCGCGCCGACACCTACGCCGACCAATAGCGGTGCATCAGGGTCTCTTGAGCCGGACAATGATCCCGGCATGTACGATACCGACGTAGAAAAAAAGCCTGCGCCGGAAAATCCGAGCACTTCGTTGGAAGCGTTGACAAAAAGGGGCAGCTCGTGGGGAATTTCCAGCATCACGGTGTGTGCCGAGTATGTCAAAGGACTTGATTTTGATGTAACTGCGTATCGGGATGCGGAGCAAAAAATCTTTTATCTGTTTTTGCCCTGCCGTGTGGATCTGTCGAAAGTTGTTTTTTTGGTTACTCACAGAAACAAAAAAACCAGCGGCCCCTACACAGCCGACTTTTCGGATGATGTCGTGGGAGAAAATGAAAAGGGCATCGGAACCACCAGCGTTTATACCATTGTAGCTATGCAGTCCAATCTTCCGACCATCATGCTGCAGGTGGACGAAACCCATGGAACCGTGAGTGCCATGAACGCTTCCAAAAATCACGATGTGTATTGCTATGGCGATATGTCATTGACGGTAACTGACCGGATGGCGGCAGAAAACGGGTGGAGCACCCGGTATTTGTCGGTGGACGAGGATGAAAGCAAGCCGAAATCCATGAAAATGCGCGGGCGTGGTAACGCTACGTGGGGCTATAGTGCGAAGAAACCGTATCAGTTTAAAACGGAAAATAAGATCAACCTGCTCGGCATGAGCTACGGGAAGACCTGGTGCCTGTTGGCCAATTGGATCGACTCTCCCATGCTGCGAAACTACACCTTTTACCGCTTTGCGCAGGAGCTTGGTATGGCGTATACGCCGGAAATTCATTATGTGGATTTCTTTTTGAATGGAAAATACATGGGGCTTTATATGCTGGCCGAAAAGGTTGAAGTCGGTGCCGGACGTGTGGAAATTGACCAGACAAAGGACTATCTGTATGAAGTCAATCAGTACGACTACGATAAACCCTTCGGATTCATGAGCAATAAAAACAATAAAATTCGCCTTAGAAGTCCGGAAGACAACTTAACCTTTTGGAAAGCCAGGGCGCACTTAAATTACGTGGAAGGGCTTCTGTATGACACCTCGTCAACCGACGGGTTGGAATATTTTGATTTTGCTTCTTGGGCACAGGTTTTCCTCTGTCATGAAATTGCCATGAACCCCGACTCGTTTTTGGGCAGCTTTTACTTCTATTACAATCATTTGGATGGAAAAATATATGCCGGTCCCATTTGGGATTTTGACTATTGTCTCGGTAACGTGCGTTGGGACGAGAGTGCCAATTATCCAGAAAAATACACCACGCGTTATCACGGTTGGATGAAACCGATGTTTCAATATACAGATTTCCAGCGGGAGGTCGTAACGCAGTACTATACCGGTGGATTTAAGGAAAAAATGGAGGCACTGCCCGAAGCCATCCGAGGGTATGTCGAATATATCCTGCCGTCGGTGCGCATGAACGAAATTGCGACAGAGGTGTTCCATTATACCGATTTTACGGGAAGCACCAGCTTTGAAGAAGATGTGGAGTATATGATGGGCGTTCTGAACGCACGCATTATTTACATCAACAAGTTTATGTCTGATCTGCGCGGCAAGGTGGGAATCAACTATGTTCCACTGAACAAAGGGCAGGGCACACAGGACGATCCGTATAGGATTGAAAACGAAGTGGATTACATGCTTTTCGCAGAAGGACTGAAACGAGGAGAAACTTACGAGGGTTGCTTCTTTGTCCAAAAAGCAGATTTGATCATGGCAAAAAGCTTTGCCGGCCTTGCGGGAAAATATGTGTTTGCCGGTATTTACGATGGTTGCGGTTACAACATTCATTGGGACGGCAAGTCTGCCACGGGCAGCTTGTTCCCGACGATTCGCGGCACTGTGATGAATTTGAGGCTGACGGGCGAGTTGACCTCGACAGCCAGCACCGGCGCTCCCTTGGCAGTTTGTGTGGCGGAGGGAGGAAAAGTCCTAAATTGTATCTCATATAGCCAAGTGACGGCCGCGCTTGCATCGGGGCTTGTCGGCAAGGCAGAAAAGGGCGCGATTATCAGCGGCTGTCTGTTTGTCGGATTTTCCAACGGCTCCTTCCGTTCCGGCTTCTTTGTCGGAAATGGGAAAGACGGCGCCCAAATATCGCATTGCTATTCTCTTGAAAGCTGTGTGAAAAAAGCCGGCGACAAGAATGTTATATTCCTGACAGATGTAAAAGAGAGCGAGCGGGTGATGAATGCGACCATCCTGCAGACGGCAGAGCTTGCCGGCGTGGACGCTTCGGAACTGTGTTCCTTTGTTTGGGATATAAGACGCCAAAGCGTAGAATTGAGTAAAAAATGATGAACTGTGTGAAAGATAGAAGCAAAAGCAACGAAAAAAAGAAACAAAGAAACCGATTGTTCGGCTCTGTTGCGCGAAAGGGCTTGGCGCTTTTGCTCGTTGCGTCATCTCTTTCGGGTGTTGCTTGCCGGACATCTCCTTCGGAAAATCCAGGCGGTTCCGTCCCGTCTGAGACAAAAGACGCGGAATCATCCTTTTCATCGAAAGCTACATCGGGGCAACTGATCCCAAGCGCTTCCGAAGTGCCGACACCTTCTTGGGAAGGGAAGGATCTCTTTGCGGCTTCGGAAAAGGATTCGGTTTGCAGTATTGTGATCAAAGCGGAGGAAAACGCGGGCATGCTGGGCGCTTTTACCGGCTCCGTGGATTCCGATAAGCAGAATATTCGCTTGACTTTGCCGGGAAGTATGGACGTGTCGCGCCTGGTGTTTTATGCAAAGCACGATTCAGGGAAGGAAAGCGGCCCCTATCTTGCCGATTTTACCGACAGAAAAAATAAGGCCAACAAGCAGTTTCTTTCCCCTTACGGCAAGGGATCAATTTCCGTCAATGTTCTGAAGCTTCCGGCGTTGATGCTGACGATAGATGAAACCCACGGCACCTTTCAGGATGTGCTGGATTCCCGCAATCATTCGGTTTATGCATACGGTGACATGATGTTGTCCGTGCCCGAAGCCATGGCGCAAGAAAAAGGCTGGTCGAATGTGTATCTTTCCCGCGATAAAACGGAGGACACCCCGAAAAGCTGTAGCATTCGCGGCAGAGGAAACGCCACATGGCGGGACTTTGATAAACGTCCGTTCCATCTGCATACGGAAAACAATTTGAACCTTCTCGGCATGGGCTCTGAAAAAAATTGGGCGCTGTTGGCTAACGCCTTGGATGCCTCCCGACTTCGAAACGAGCTTTTTTATAACTTGGCTGTGGATATGGGCTTGGAATATTCGCCGGAATGTCGTTCGATCGACGTTTTTGTGGACGGAAAATATTTGGGCATTTATCTGCTGACGGAAACGGTGAAATTCGGCAGAAATCGTATCAACATCGACAGAAATCAAGATTTTTTATATGAAATCGACCATTATTTCTTTGGCGAACGATACGCATTTTCCACCAAAATGGGAACGCGCATTACCTTTCATAACCCGGAGGCCGGTTTTGCCGAAGCGAAAAATACGCTTGAAAAAATTGAACAGGCCATCTATGACACCGAGAGTGAGGATTTCCTCAATTATATTGATGTTGATGCCTTTGCACGCTATTATCTGTTGCAGGAGCTTTCTTTGAATTACGACGTGTTAAAGGGCAGCGGGTTTATGTATTATCGGCAGAGCGACGGGAAATTGCATCCCGGCCCGGTTTGGGATATGGACAATACGTTGGCTGTTTACGATACCGGCCCGCATATGAATACCGAAGGCGTGTATGCGGGAGAACGCTCATGGTTTAAGCCGCTGCTCCAACAGCCGGCCTTTGTCAGTGCTGTGGTGCGTGTGTATTATGAGGAGGGCGTGCGGGAATTGTTTGCCGCCTTGCCCGAAAAACTACAGGCGTATTCCGTGGAAAACCGGCTTTCCGTGCTGTTAGATCACACGCTTTACCCCGTGTATCGTCATCCTTACAGCGAAACAAACGGTGCGTCCTATGGTATGGATGTTTCTTATGTAAAAAGAGTTCTCATGGCACGGCTCCGTTGGATCGACTCTTATCTCGCCACACTGCAAGGCTAAAAACAGCGTTGCCGCAAGGTGAACTTCACATTTTTCTTCATGTTAAAAGGGGGAGTTAAAAACTCAAAATGAGTTTTTAACTCCCCCTTTATCAATATAAGGACATTTTGGAAATGCTTAAAAATTTTGCTGTCCAAAAGACAGGACGACGGGGAAGGAAAACTTAAAACAATCCGGAGATTTTTCCGTTGTTGTCCACGTCGATGCGTTCCGCCACCGGTGTTTTGGGAAGTCCCGGCATCGTGAGAATGTCGCCGGTGAGTACCACGGCAAAGCCGGCTCCCGCGGAAATCTTGACTTCTTTGATGTTGACGGTAAAGCCTTCCGGTGCTCCCAGCAGAGCCGGATTGTCTGAAAAGCTGTACTGCGTTTTGGCAATGCACACCGGGCACGAATCAAATCCCATGTCCGTCAGAGCGCGGATTTGTTTGGCCGCCGCGGCGGAAATCGAAATGCTGGCGCCGCCGTAGACGCGTTTAACCACGGCTTCCATTTTTTCGCTAAGGCTCATGTTAAGCGGGTAGCTGAAGGAGAAATTTCCTTTTTCGTTTTCGCAAAGGCGCACCACTTCTTCGGCCAGCGCGGTTCCGCCCTTGCCGCCCTCGGCCCAAACAGTAGACAAAACAACATTCACGCCCAGCGTGCGGCATTTTTCCATAATGAATGCAATCTCCGCGTCCGTGTCTGTCGGGAAACGGTTTACGGCAACCACACAGGGCAGACCATAAACATTCCGAATGTTAGACACATGGCGCATCAAATTGGGCACGCCTTTTTCCAGCGCCGTCAGATTTTCTTCTCCCAATTCATTTTTGGCAAGGCCGCCGTGCATTTTCAGCGCACGAACTGTCGCTACAACGACGACCGCCGAGGGCGTCAGACCGGCAACACGGCATTTGATGTCAAAGAATTTTTCGGCTCCGAGATCGGCTCCGAAACCAGCTTCCGTGACGGCGTAATCGCCAAGCTGAAGCGCCATTTTAGTCGCAATCACGGAGTTGCAGCCGTGGGCAATATTGGCAAAGGGGCCGCCATGTACCAAAGCGGGAGTGCCTTCCAGCGTTTGTACAAGATTGGGTTTCAGAGCGTCCTTAAGAAGGGCCGCCATGGCGCCGACAGCTTTCAAATCGGCGGCCGTAACGGGCGTATCGTCGTAGGTGTATCCGACAATGATGCGTGCCAGGCGCGCTTTCAAATCGGCAATGGAATCGGACAGGCAAAGTACCGCCATGATTTCACTTGCTACGGTAATATCGAATCCGTCCTCACGCGGAACGCCGTTGGCTTTTCCGCCAAGACCGTCCACAATGCTACGCAACTGACGGTCATTCATGTCCACACAACGCTTCCATGTGATGCGACGAGGATCAATGTGTAAGGCATTGCCTTGCTGGATGTGATTGTCCAGCATGGCGGCCAGCAGATTGTTGGCTGCGCCGATAGCATGAAAGTCTCCTGTAAAGTGAAGATTGATGTCTTCCATAGGAACGACTTGGGCATACCCGCCGCCGGCAGCGCCACCCTTGACGCCAAAGACCGGCCCCAGCGACGGCTCCCGAAGCGCTACCACCACATTTTTCCCGATGCGACGCAGGCCGTCTGCTAAGCCAATCGTCGTGGTGGTTTTGCCCTCACCGGCCGGAGTTGGCGTAATCGCCGTGACCAAAACCAATTTCCCGTCAGCGGCTTTCTTGTCTTTCAGCAGGGACAAATCAATTTTAGCCTTGTATTTGCCATAAGGTTCCGTGTAGCAATCGTCAATACCGGCCATTTGCGCGATTTCGTTGATGGGCTTCATTTTACAGCGCTGAGCAATTTCAATATCCGATAAATAAGTCATAGCATACTCTCTCTCTTTTAAAATTTTTGCGGGTATTTGTATTGGTGCAAGGAATCAATGGAAGTATTTCACAGCGGCTTCAAACATTTTTATATTGTACTCACCGGGAACGTTTTTATAAAGGCCCTTTGCCACCCGTTCGGAATGTCCCATTTTGCCAAATACACGTCCGTCCGGAGAAGTAATTCCTTCCACGGCAAAGAGGGAACCGTTGGGGTTTGAGAGAATATCGTCCGTAGCCTCTCCGTTTTCGTTCACATACTGCGTGGCAATCTGCCCGTTGGCCGCCAGCGATCGGATCAAGGCTTCATCGGCAAGAAACCGACCTTCTCCATGCGAGATCGGCACGGAATAAACTTCTCCCACCTGCGTCAAAGCGAGCCAAGGGGATTTGTTGGAGGCAATGCGAGTTCGGACGATTCGGGATTGGTGGCGTCCGATGGTGTTATAGGTCAGGGTGGGGCAGTGCGCATCCGTGTCAATGATCTTTCCAAAAGGAACCAATCCTAACTTGATAAGTGCCTGGAATCCGTTGCAGATACCGCACATAAGACCGTCACGGTTTTCCAAAAGTGCCGTCACCTGCTCACGGATGGCTTCATTGCGGAAAAATGCCGTAATGAATTTTCCGCTTCCATCCGGCTCATCGCCACCGGAAAAACCACCGGGAATCAAAACCATCTGAGCCTTTTGCAAGCTTTGGGCAAATTTTTCTACACTGCGGGAAACGTCATCCGCGGAACGGTTAGCAATGACAAAGATTTCCGGTTCCGCGCCTGCATCGCGTAAAGCCTTGGCACTATCATATTCGCAGTTGGTGCCGGGAAAAACGGGAATCAGTACGCGAGGCCGCGCGGTTTTTATCGCCGGAGCTATACGCTGATCGGCTTGGTAAGAAAAGGTTTCCATTGGGGCTTTGACCGTGGCCGTACGCGTGGGGAATATGTTTTCCAATGTGGCCTCGTATGGATTCATCAAAGCTTGCAGGGACACCGATGCCTCGCCGAGGCGAATTTCGGGCGTTTCGGTAATTTCTCCGATGATGGTACGAGGATCCGCGCCGGCCGCCGCTTCGTCTGTCAGCTCTAAGAGGAATCCGCAGTAATTGTAGCAGAAAATATCGGTTAAAGTCATTGTATCGGCAAACCGGAAGCCAAGTCCGTTGCCGAAGCACATTTTCATGACAGCTTCGGCCATACCGCCGATGCCGGGCGTGTAGCAAGCGATGGCTTTTCCTGTCGAGAGCAGGTCGCTGACTTTGTTGCAAAGCGCTTTCAGAGAATCGGCCTTGGGCAAATTGTTGGAATCCCATTCCGGCGCAAGAAAGATGACCTTGTGATTGGCTTTCTTAAATTCAGGGGAAACGATACGCGGTGTCTGCGAGGTGGTTACGGCAAAAGAAACGAGGGTAGGGGGAACGTCGATAGATTCAAAGCTCCCGCTCATAGAATCCTTGCCGCCAATGGAAGCAACGCCGAGATCCATCTGCGCTTTGAAAGCGCCGAGAAGGGCACAGAGAGGTTGGCTCCAGCGCTTGCCGTCTTTGCCGGGGCGCTTGAAATATTCCTGAAAGGTCAGATAAATGTTTTGGAAAGAGGCGCCTGTAGCAATCAGCTTGGCTACCGATTCTACCACGGCCAGATAAGCGCCGTGATAGGGGCTTTGCTCGGAAATAAACGGGTTATAACCGTAGGCCATCAAAGAGCAGTCATCGGTGTGCTTCGTTTCCACCGGGATTTTATGTACCATAGCCTGAATCGGCGTCAGCTGATTTTTTCCTCCGAAAGGCATCAGAACGGTGCCCGCACCGATCGTCGAGTCAAACCGCTCGGATAATCCACGCTTTGAGCAGATATTCAGATTGCCTGCCATAGAGAGGTAGTTTTCTTTGAAAGAACCGTTCACCGTGCAGGCCTTGATGCAGGGTGTTTCCGTTTCAATGCAAATGTGTTTGTCCGCTCCGTTAGAATTGAGAAACTCCCGGCTGACATCTACAATGAATTTTCCGTTCCACTGCATTTTCAATCGCGGCTCGGCGGTTACTTCGGCTACAACAGTGGCGCTCAGATTTTCTTGCTCGGCCAATGCAAGGAATTTCGCTACATCTTTTGAGGCAACGACAACGGCCATGCGTTCCTGAGACTCACTGATAGCAAGCTCGGTGCCATCCAGCCCTTCATATTTCTTCGGCACTGCGTTCAAATCAATCGAAAGTCCGTCGGCCAGCTCTCCGATGGCGACAGATACGCCTCCGGCTCCGAAATCGTTGCATCGTTTAATTAAATGACAAGCTTCGGGATTGCGGAACAAGCGTTGCAGCTTTCGTTCTTCCGGGGCATTGCCTTTCTGTACTTCGGCGCCGCAGGTTTCCAGCGAATGTAAGGTGTGAGATTTGGAGGATCCCGTGGCTCCGCCACAGCCGTCTCGGCCGGTAGCACCGCCCAAAAGAATGACAAGGTCGCCGGGCGCGGGACACTCGCGGCGCACATTGGCGGCCGGTGCAGCGGCAATGACCGCACCGATTTCCATGCGCTTGGCCACATAGCCTTCATGGTAGATTTCATCGACAAGGCCGGTTGCAAGTCCGATTTGGTTGCCATAGGAGGAGTAGCCATCGGCCGCCGTAGTTACAATCTTGCGCTGAGGGAGCTTGCCGGGTAGCGTTTGATCCATGCCGACATTGGGGTTTCCGGCACCGGTTACTCGCATAGCGCCGTAGACATAAGAACGGCCTGACAGCGGATCCCGAATGGCGCCTCCGATGCAAGTGGCGGCACCGCCGAACGGTTCAATTTCGGTGGGGTGGTTGTGAGTTTCATTCTTGAAAAGAAGCAACCAATCCTCTAAAACGCCGTCTATCGTGACCTGAATTTTGACAGTGCAGGCATTGATTTCGTCGGATTCATCTAAATTTTGAAGCTTTCCCTGGCGTTTGAGCGCTTTGGCGGCAATGGTAGCGAGATCCATCAGGCAGATGGGCTTTGTCAGAGAAAGGGAGCGACGCGTCTCCAAATATTCGTCATAGGTAGCTTCTAAAAACGGATCCTCCCATTTGACCGAATCAATCTGTGTTAAAAAGGTTGTGTGACGGCAATGATCCGACCAATAGGTGTCGATCATCCGCAGCTCGGTCATCGTAGGATCTCTTTGCTCGGAGCGAAAATAATCTTGACAGAAAACAATATCGTCAATATCCATAGCGAGTCCGTATTTTTCAACCAATGCCGCAAGCCCCGCGCGATCTTGCTGGATAAACCCGGTCAGCGTAGGCACGGAATCGGGAATCTCGTAATGAACGGTTAGTGTTTGAGGCTTTTCCAAAGACGCTTCCCGTGCCTCCACCGGGTTGATGACATACTTTTTGATGGCTTGGAGCTGCGCCTCGTTTATATCGCCGTAGAGCAGATAAACCTTGGCTGTGCGGATCGCAGGACGCTTTCCGCAGGAAATCAGTTGGATGCACTGCGCCGCAGAGTCGGCGCGCTGATCAAACTGACCGGGCAGAGATTCCACGGCGAAAACCGTGGCGTCATCTACAGGCAATGCTTCCCATACAATATCAAGCTGTGGCTCGGAGAAAACGGTTTTTACGGAGGCGCGGAACAGTTCGGGCGTGATGCCCTCCACGTCATAGCGATTGATTACACGCACGTCTTTTACCGAAGGAATCTGCAAAAGACCGCGAATATCCGCCAGCAGCGCACGCGCTTCTCCGGCTAATTCTTTTTTCTTTTCCGTGTAAATGCGATATACCATATCATCAAGCCTTTCTGCCGTCTTTGCGGCCGGACTTATGTAAACTTCTTTATTATTCAGATTTTTTGTAAGCCGCGCATGCTTTTGCTCCGATGTCGTGCCGGAAAAAAGCGTTTTCAAAATGGATATGTTCGACTGCTTCATAGGCCGATTGCACGGCTTTTTCCGCCGTGTTGGCCACGGCTGTTACACCGAGAACACGACCTCCGGCCGTTTTCAGAATACCATCCTCCGATTTGACGCCGGCAAAGAAAATGTTGTCCTTTACCTGTGCATCCATAGAAATAGGGAACCCTGTCGCATAGCTTTGCGGGTAACCCTGCGAAGCCATAATTACGCAGACAGCATGGCTGTTGCGGAACGTGACGGAGGTTTGGTTGAGAGTGCCGTCGGTAACAGCGCGCATAATGGTAAACAGATCTTCATTAAGAAGGGGAAGCACGACCTGCGCTTCGGGATCTCCAAAGCGGCAATTGTATTCAATAACCTTTGGCCCGTTTTTCGTGAGCATGAGACCGAAATACAAACACCCCTTAAAAATACGTCCTTCGGCATTCATGGCACGAACGGTCGGCAGAAAAATCGTTTTAACACATTCCTGTGCTATTTCTTTTGTGTAGTAGGGATTCGGTGCAATGGTTCCCATGCCGCCCGTGTTCAGACCTGTGTCAAAATCACCGGATCTCTTGTGATCCATGGAAGAAATCATGGGAATGAGTGTTTTTCCGTCGGTAAAAGCAAGCACGGAAACCTCAGGGCCGGAGAGATATTCCTCCACAACCACCCGGTTGCCGGAAGCGCCGAACTTTTTGTCTAACATAATTTCTTTAATGCCATCGGCGGCTTGTTGCATGTTTTCGCAGATGAGCACACCTTTGCCCAGCGCAAGTCCATCCGCTTTGATGACCACAGGATAGCGGTTTTTGGCGCGAATATAGTCCATGGCCGCATCTGCATTGTCAAAGGTTTCATACTCAGCCGTGGGAATACCGTATTTTTTCATCAACTCTTTGGCAAACACCTTGCTGCCTTCTATCATCGCTGCTCGCTGGGTAGGGCCAAAGCAGGGAATCCCTGCCTCTGTCAGGCGATCCACCGCACCGAGAACCAGCGGATCGTCGGGTGTTACCACCGCATAGTTGATTTGATTTTCCACGGCAAAGCGCACCTGAGCGTCAATGTCCTTGACGCCGATATTTACGCAAACAGCGTCGTTGGCAATGCCTCCGTTGCCCGGAAGTGCGTAAATCGTTTGGATTTGCGGATTTTCTTTCAGCTTTTTGATGATGACGTGCTCACGCCCGCCGCTTCCGATAACCATGACCTTCATAAAAAACGAACCTCCTTTTTCTGCTTCTTCTCGTATCAATGATGAAACAGACGGATGCCGGTGAAGGCCATGACGATACCATAACGATTGCAAGTCTCAATGACCTGATCATCGCGGATGGAACCGCCCGGTTGAGCAATGTAGGAAACGCCGCTCTTGTGCGCTCTTTCGATGTTGTCGCCGAAGGGGAAAAACGCGTCAGAACCGAGCGAAACGCCGGAAATGCTTGCAAGATAGGCGCGTGCCTCCTCCTGAGTCAGCGGATCGGGCTTTTCGGTGAAGTATTTTTCCCAAATTCCGTCCGCACACACGTCTTCCTCATTTTTATTGATGTAGTCGTCGATTACGTTGTCACGATCCGCACGCTTCAAATCGGGACGGAAGGGAAGTGAAAGAACCCTGTCATACTGACGCAAAAACCAAGTGTCTGCTTTGGATCCGGCCAAACGTGTGCAATGAATACGGGACTGCTGTCCGGCACCGACGCCGATAGCCTGCCCGTCGTAAGCATAGCAAACGGAGTTGGATTGCGTGTATTTGAGCGTAATCAAAGAAATAATGAGATCCCGTACTGCGCTTTCCGGCAGGCTTTGGTTTGCCGTGACGATATGATTTAAAAGGCTTCGATCAATCACACAATCGTTGCGTCCCTGCTCAAAGGTCACTCCGTACACCTGCTTGCGTTCCAACGGATCCGGCACATAGTCGGGATCAATCTGTATGATGTTATAGTTGCCGTTTCGTTTGCTTTTTAAAATTTCCAGCGCTTCCGGCTCATAACCGGTGGCAATAACACCGTCGGAAACTTCTCTCTTGATCATGGTGGCTGTCGTTACATCGCAGATGTCGGAGAGAGCGACAAAATCCCCGAACGAGCACATGCGGTCGGTGCCGCGTGCTCTGGCGTAGGCGGAGGCCAGCAACGAGTTGTCTAAATTTTCAATATCGTCCGCAAAGCAGGCTTTTTTCAAACGATCGGAAAGAGGAAGACCTACAGCGGCAGAGGTTGGGCTGACATGCTTAAAGGAGGTGGCGGCCGGCAAACCGAGTGCGGCTTTTAATTCCTTGACCAGCTGCCAGGCATTGAAGGCGTCAAGAAAATTGATGTATCCGGGACGTCCACTCAGAATTTTTATGGGAAGCGGACGGCCGTTTTCCATAAAAATGCGGGCGGGCTTTTGATTGGGATTGCAACCATATTTCAATTCAAATTCGTTCATAATATCGCCTTTCTATATCTCGTTTGAAACAAAAATGAGGATTTTTAGTTGTTCTTGTTGATGAGACGGTCGGTGTAACTTTTGGTGATGGGATTGGTGTAGCGAACATAAAGGGAAATCTTGTTTTCCTCATTCAAAGCATTCCACAGAGTGTTTGTCAGTACGTCGATGTCTGAGGAAATCTGTACGCGTACCGGCTCACCGGTAAAGGAAGGAAGGGGATTGCCGTCGCAAAGATACGTATGGATGAAATGGCCAAGTCCCGGCTTTGCAGGGTACGAAAAAGTGTATCGGCAGGTGTCGGAACCTTCGGCGTCGATGCTTTTCAGAATACTCAGCTCGTAATGGAAATCGCCGTTCGGCTGAAACGAGAGAAGCCCGCTGATACGAGGGGTGAAGTTGGGAGCATCCGGCTCAAAAGCGCGCGATTCAAGAGCTTCTTGAAAGGTTTTGCCGGAGGTTATGCCATCAAATACCGTGTCGGTTTGATCTCCGTTGGTAACAATCAGTTCGTGATCTGTCACACGCAAAGCGTTGTAGATGATGAGAGAAGGATCCTCCACTTTCGATGCATCAAACGGGTCTGTCCGAAGGGAGTCATTTTCTTTAACAAAAATTCGGTTGCGGCTGTTTTGACTGCGCCCCATGATGAAATAGGCAGCTACGGCTTGCGTCCCGTCTTCCGACGTGCCGAGAAGGATTCCTCTGCCGGCATACGGGTTGCCCTGCAAATAGGATTCCAAAGTGGAAACTTCATAAATGTTTTTAGCGACACGAGACTCCATCATAATGTTACACTCCTGTTCTTTTGTTTTTTCAGTGCGGCTGCGACCTGCTCGACAGCCTTGGGAAGGATTTTCCATTCTGCTTGGCGCATAACCCGTTTTTGCAGACTTTCCGGCGTATCATTTTTGCTGACACGCACTGCTTTTTGAAGAACGATCTCTCCACCGTCGGGAATTTCGTTGACAAAGTGCACGGTAGCGCCGGTTAATTTTACGCCGCGCGCTAAAGCCGCTTCATGAACGTGTAGGCCATAGAATCCGGCTCCGCAGAAGGCGGGAATTAAAGAAGGGTGGATGTTGAGAATGCGGTGATCGTAGCGTTCTACAAATGCAGGGCTGAGAATACTCATAAAACCGGCCAAAACGATTAGATCTATCTGGTATTCTGTGAGTAGTTCGATTATGCGGTTTTCCATTCCTTCATAGCCATAGACGGCCTTGGGTACCACGGCGGAGGGAATCCCGGCTTTTTTCGCCCTTGTGAGAGCAAACGCATCGGGCTTGTTGGAAATGACGAGTGACAGCGTTCCGCTTTGGAGAATACCGGAAGCTTGCGCGTCAATCAGTGCTTGTAGGTTGGTTCCGCCGCCCGAAACCAGGACAGCAATATGGATTTTGTCTTGTTGAAGATGTGTCATTGCGATTTTCCTCCGATTTTTTGAAGCAAGGGGAGAATCAGACTTCCAAGGGTGTTTCCGAGTACAGCGGCCACAAAAAAGAGCCATGCGCGCCCATCGGCAAGCCCGGAAGTGCCAAAATAAAACATGTCAGCCACAGAGTGTTCAAATCCGCACAGAATGAATACGGGAATGCAGAAAAGAATGCCGATCGGTGTCTTGCTGTCTCGGAAAATGACAACGGCAATATACATCAGAACCCCGCAAAATATGGCGCGGATCAGTGTTTGCGGAAAGGATTGCGTCAGCTTGGAAGCAAACAGCGATTCCGCTTGGTTACCGAGAGAAGGGATGGCAAAGCGCACACAAAGGCCGATAAGATATACGGAAAGCAGGTTGCCGGCAAGTCCTATCAAAAGCCGCGCCATGTTTTTGGGGGACAGGTCTTCTAACAGAAAGCCAATCTTGCCGGTAAAGAGATAGCAACCGAGATAGCAAATGGAAAGAAGGGCTACCGAGAAAAGAACCGCTCCGATATAACGGTTGTCGCAAGCAAGGAGTACACAGCCTCCGATGGAAATCAAAATACCCGCGCCAATACTTTCGGAAAAAGATTTCAACATATTCTTACCTTTTCTCCTTGCTCGGAGGCAACGATTTCACCGAGAATATAGGCGTTTTCTCCGTTCTCCTGCAACACAGCCAAGGCATTGTCCGCATCTTCTTTGGCAACAATGAGGCTCATGCCCACACCCATGTTGAAGGTGTTGAACATATCTCGTTCGCAAATATCGCCTTTTTTGGCAATCAAATCAAAAATCGGCAGGACGCGAATGGCCGAGCGCTCGATTTTTGCGCAGAAGCCGTCCGGAAGGCTACGCGGAATATTTTCGTAAAAACCGCCGCCCGTGATATGGGAAACGCTTTTGACTTTGACACGTTCAAAAAGAGAGAGCATGGGCTTTACATAGATTTTTGTCGGTGTAAGCAGGGTTTCTCCCAGCGAAGCCCCGGAAAGCTCGGGAAGCTTTACAGACAGATCCGCGCTTTCCACCTGAAAGACCTTTCTGACAAGAGAAAATCCGTTGGAATGAATCCCGCTGGAAGGCAGTGCGATCAGCACGTCGCCGGCTTTGACGGTTTTCTTGTCGAGGATTTTGCTTTTGTCGATCACGCCGACCGCAAAACCGGCCAAATCATATTCATCGACAGGGTAAAAGCCGGGCATTTCAGCGGTTTCGCCTCCAATCAGAGCAGCTCCGCTCTGTACGCAACCTTCGGCTACGCCCGCTACAATCTGCGCAATCTTTTCGGGATGATTTTTCCCGCAGGCAATGTAATCAAGAAAGAACAGGGGCTTTGCGCCGCAGCAAAGAATATCGTTGACGCACATGGCCACGCAATCGATGCCAACGGTATCGTGACGATCGGTCCGAAAAGCTAACTTAAGCTTGGTTCCGACACCGTCCGTTCCACTGACCAAAACCGGATGCTGCATGCCGGTCGTGTCTAATTCAAAAAGGCCTCCGAAGTCTCCGATATCCGAGCATACGCCGCTTGTTAAAGTGCGTGCAATGTGCCGCTTCATCAATTCTACGGCACGGTATCCGGCTGTAATATCAACACCGGCCTGCGCATAGGCCTTGGATTGAGAATCAGGATGAATCATATCAAAATTTCCTTTCTTATCTTACATTTGCATTGGTTGTCGTCGGCTTTGCAAGGAATTTTATAGGGAATCACTTTTTAGGTGCTTGCATTCAAACCGGTTTTTCTCCGGTTTGGTGGGAATTTCCGTGGGATATTTCCCGTCAAAGCAAGCCGTGCAGTAACCGGTTCCGTTGATTCCTTTAGCGATCTGCTTGACGCTTTCCACACTCAAATATCCCAGCGAATCAACGCCGATCTGTTTGGCGATTTCGTCAATGGAATATTTGCAGGCAATCAGATTGTCGCGCGAGTCAATATCCGTGCCGTAGTAGCAGGGATTGAGAAAGGGAGGCGCTGAAACACGCATGTGGATTTCTTTCGCTCCGGCTTCCCGCAAAAGACGCACGATGCGCGCGCTGGTGGTGCCTCGGACAATGGAATCGTCAATCATGACGATGCGCTTGCCCCGCACGACATCCGGGATGGGGTTGAGCTTGATTTTGACCTTGTCCTCGCGGCTTTTTTGTCCGGGTGCAATAAAGGTGCGTCCGATATACTTGTTTTTGATGAATCCAAGCTCGTAGGGGATGCCGGATTGTTTAGAATAGCCGATGGCAGCGTCAATGCCGCTGTCCGGTACACCAATCACAACATCGGCCTGAACCGGATGCTCCAGGGCGAGAAAGGCGCCGGCCCGGAGCCTCGCCGTATGAACACAGCTTCCCTCAATCACGGAATCGGGACGGGCAAAGTAAATGTATTCAAAAACGCAAAGGGAAGTGGGCGCTTTGCCGCAATGATCGCGCAGGCTGTGTACGCCGTCCGCGTCAAAAACAACGATTTCTCCCGGTGCAATGTCACGGATAAATTCTGCGCCTACGGCATCAAGCGCACAGCTTTCGGAGGCGACAATATAGCGACCGTCAGCCGTTTTTCCATAGCAAAGCGGGCGAAATCCGTTTTCGTCACGCACGGCAAGGAGCTTGGAGGAGGACATAATGACGAGAGAGTAGGCGCCGTGAAGCTTGTCCATCGTTCGGCTGACCGCTTCTTCCAAAGAAGAGGCGGACAAGCGCTCCTTTGTAATGATATAGGAAATAACCTCGGTATCGCTGGTGGTGTGAAAGATGGAGCCGTCCATCTCAAGATTTTGGCGCAATTCTCCCGAGTTGACGAGATTTCCGTTGTGAGCCAGCGCTAAGGGGCCTTGAAAATGATTGATTACAATCGGCTGTGCGTTGTTTCGATCGTTGCACCCGGTCGTGCCGTATCGCACATGCCCAATGGCCATGGTTCCTTTGCCGAGCCGTTCCATAATGGTGGGGGTAAATACATCGTTGACAAGCCCTGTGTCCTTGTAGTCGGAAAATACGCCGTTGTTGTTGACCACAATACCGCAGGATTCTTGGCCGCGGTGCTGAAGGGCAAACAGGCCATAGTAACAAGTGGATGCCGGATCGGTCATTTCGGGGGAATATACCCCGAACACACCGCATTCTTCTCTGAGTTTGTTCATTGGCGCGCTCACTTTCATCCGAATACGCGCTTCATCATTTCTTGATAAGCGTCTTCAACGCCGCCCATGTCACGACGGAACCGGTCTTTGTCGAGCTTTTCGTTGGTTTTAGCATCCCAAAAACGGCAGGTGTCGGGCGAAATTTCGTCTGCAAGAACAATGGTTCCATCGGATAGGCGACCAAACTCAAGCTTGAAGTCTACAAGCTTTACATTCAGTGAAAGAAAATAAGCCTTCAGAACTTCATTCACGCGGAAAGCCATGCTTTTGATGGTTTCGATTTCATCCTTGGTAGCAAGGCCGAGAGCCAGCGCATGATATTCATTCAGCAAAGGATCATGCAATTCGTCATTCTTATAAGAAAATTCAATGGTGGGGGAAGAAAACGTAAGACCTTCCGGCACGCCGTAGCGCTTGGAAAAAGAGCCGGCGGAGAGGTTTCGGATGATGACTTCAAGCGGAACGATGGAAACCTTTTTTACCACGGTTTCGCGGTCATTCAATTCTTTGACAAAATGAGTGGCGATCCCGTTTTTTTCTAACAATTCAAAAAGGAAATTGGACATTTTGTTGTTGACCACGCCTTTTCCCGTGATCGTGCCTTTTTTGAGTCCGTCAAGAG
>CAKSIP010000029.1 GCA_934462825.1 uncultured Eubacteriales bacterium
TTGCAATTCATCAATGCGGATAATGACACTCGGAAAAAGATGATGTGGGATGTAATTGAACGCTCTCTGGATTATATTCGTAAACGGAAAGCCTTTGTAGGTATTGATGAATTAGAGAGAGACTTGCATACCGTGTATTGGTCGGTCTGATTTGATTGAGGATGCCGCTTATAGCGGCATCCTTGGAGAAGAAACAGTTCTCTGGAAATTGTACAGTTGCCCCAAATGAGATGGAGAAATGGGTTCATGTAAAGGTGAACGGCAAAGAAATCACCTGCACGCCTATGCATCCGTTCTATTCTCCTGTCAAGGGTTGGACAAGCGCAGTTGATCTCCGAGCAGGTGATATCCTCGTCATGCTTAACGGTGAGTATGTCGTTGTCGAACAGGTTCAGCATGAATTGCTGGAAAGTCCGGAGACAACATACAACTTTGAGGTTGAGGAATTCCATACTTATTATGTGGGCGAAAATCCCATTTTAGTACATAATACAGGTTGTGGCAATAAGTTAGATAGTAGAACAGTTGCCGAACCGGAGGATGTTGGCAGATACAAAAATGTAAGAATCGACGTTGAAGTGGGCGGTTCAGGGAAGACTAATATCCATATGACCGCAAGGGGGCTTGAAAAAATGTATTACAATAACGGGACATTTCCTACAGCTCCCAGAAAGCTTGTAAATTCTGAATTTGTAAAAAAAGGACTTGCAAAAGCTTTTGATTACATTAGGAGGGCAGGGTTGAAATTTTAGTATATGAAGCAGTTTATCTGTTTGCTAACAAGAGAAGAAACCATTGAGCATTTATATGAGTATATCATTTCCCGTAGTTACGATTTTTTCGGGGTGCCTAATCTAAGAACCACATATTCAATCATTGTGTCTGATGACAGTTTTATTATGTATGTATACTTAGATGAAGATAAACCCTTGACGGATTCTTTGGATATTGACGGGCTTGCATATACAGATAGTAGCTATAAAAAATTATTCTTGATTCCTCCACAGTACAATACTTTACACCTTTGTAACGGACATGCTTGCTTGAACAGAGGCGAAGTAAGGTATGTCAAATTTGATCACGAGAAACTCTTGAATGAGATTGGCTTGATGTTTTATGTTATGGCAAATGACTGCCTGAAACTGAAAACTCATGAGGCTGAACTATCTTATAATCTTGCAGACAATACATTCTCATACAAAGGCTTTTTCGAAAAAGGAAAATATGGTTGTAAGACATCCAGGGTGATTGACATCACAGAACGGATGAGAAAATGTTGGTATTGAGCGTTACACATCTGATCTGAATTGCGAAAAATTCTAAAAGTTGGTCTTCGGGGCGATTTCTGAAAAAGATTTAATAAAGTTCTTTTCGCTTTGGGGCAATATTCAATATGTAAAGAGGGTGAGACGAGTGCCGGATAAATTTATTTTACAGTCAGAATACACGCCGACGGGGGATCAGCCGGAAGCCATTGAACAATTGGTGAGCGGTATCGAAAACGGTGATAAAATGCAAACGCTCCTTGGCGTAACCGGATCGGGCAAAACCTTTACCATGGCCAATGTGATTGCCCGTGTCAACAGGCCGACCTTGGTGTTGGCTCACAATAAGACGTTGGCTGCCCAGCTTTGCTCGGAATTTCGGGAGTTTTTCCCCGAAAATGCGGTTGAATATTTTGTGTCCTACTATGACTACTATCAGCCGGAAGCCTATATTCCCGGTAAGGATATGTATATTGAAAAAGACGCGCTCATCAACGATGAGATCGACATGCTCCGCCACAGCGCAACCTCGGCTTTGTTTGAACGGCGCGATGTAATTATTGTGGCCAGCGTTTCCTGCATCTATTCGCTCGGCGATCCGACGGAATATAAAAAGCTGGTGCTGGCGGTTCGTCCCGGCATGGAGATGAGCCGGGATGTGCTCCTTCGCCGGCTGATTGCCATTAACTACGAGCGTAACGACGTGGATTTCAAGCGTGACCGCTTTCGTGTCCGCGGCGATACGGTGGAAATTTTCCCTGCATCGTCGGGTGATAAAGCCATTCGCGTGGAGTTTTTTGGCGATGAAATTGATCGGATCGGCGAAATTGAAGTGGTTACGGGACGGGTACTGCGCTGGTTGAACTATGCCGCCATTTACCCCGCTACGCATTACGCCGTTTCGGATGATAAACGAGAGGCGGCTTTGGCGGAAATTGAGGCGGAGATGCAAGACCGAGTGGCCTATTTCACCGCGCAAAACCAATTGCTGGAAGCACAGCGAATCGAACAGCGAACCAAATATGACTTGGAAATGCTGCGCGAGATCGGCTTTTGCTCGGGCGTGGAAAACTATTCCCGCGTGCTGGCCGGACGGGCGCCCGGAAGCACCCCGTATACGCTTTTGGATTATTTCCCGAAGGACTTTTTGCTCTTCATCGACGAGTCGCATGTGACGCTTCCGCAGGTTCGCGCCATGAGCGGAGGGGATTACGCCCGAAAGAAAAATCTGGTGGATTTCGGATTCCGACTTCCGTCAGCCTTTGATAACCGTCCGCTGAAATTTGAAGAATTTGAACAGAAGCTTAACCAGGTGGTTTTTGTCAGCGCTACGCCTGCGGAATATGAAAAGGAACATTCGGAGGCGGTGGTGGAGCAGATCATTCGTCCCACAGGCCTGTTGGATCCCGCGGTGGAAATCCGGCCGATTGAAGGCCAGGTGGATGACCTGATGGGCGAAATCCGCAAACGGGCAGCGGTGGGCGAGCGTGTGCTGGTTACCACGCTGACGAAGAAAATGGCGGAGGATCTGACCGAATACTTTACGAAAAACGAGATCCGTGTGAAGTACATTCATTTTAACGTGGATACAATGGAGCGGATGGAAATTTTGCGGGATCTGCGCCTTGGCCTTTTTGACGTGCTGGTGGGAATCAATCTTTTGCGGGAAGGCTTGGATATTCCCGAAGTGTCATTGGTTGCCATTCTTGACGCCGATAAAGAGGGCTTTCTCCGCGCGGAAACCTCGCTCATTCAGACCATCGGGCGTGCCGCACGCAATGCCGACGGTCGCGTTATTATGTACGCCGACACCGTGACAGGCTCCATGGAGCGCGCGATCGCGGAAACCAACCGCCGTCGCGGTATTCAGGACGCTTATAACAAAGCGCACGGGATAACGCCGAAAACCATCGTCAAAGGCGTGCGCGATGTGATTGAGATCGGAAGCCATGAGGATGGCGGCCACGGAAAAACGCGCGGAAAAGCGGGACGCGCAGGCGGCGCCGCTGCAGAAAAGAAAAAGCTGTCTGCGAAAGATCGGGAGGCCTTGGTGGCGCAGCTTACCGAGGAGATGAAGCGGGCGGCCAAACGGCTTGATTTTGAAAGCGCCGCCGTTCTGCGTGATAAAATTCGACTTTTGCAAGAGGAACAAACAAAGGGCGCTGAATCAAGTAGCCAAAGCAAGAGGTGATAAACGATGCCGGAAAATATTGTTATTAAGGGCGCACGCGCCAACAATCTGAAAAATATTGATGTTGTCATTCCACGGGACAAGCTGGTGGTGTTGTCCGGCTTGTCCGGGTCGGGCAAATCCTCGTTGGCCTTCGACACGTTGTATGCCGAAGGACACCGCCGATTTGTGGAGTCTTTGTCGTCCTATGCCCGTCAGTTTCTCGGCCAACTTGAAAAGCCGGATGTCGATTCGATTGAGGGACTTTCGCCCGCCATTGCCATTGATCAGAAAACAACCTCGCGCAACCCCCGCTCTACCGTGGGCACGGTGACGGAGATCTACGACTATCTGCGCCTTCTTTATGCGCGCGTAGGTGTTCCGCATTGCCCGGTGTGCGGCAAGGAAATTCGCCAGCAAACGGTGGATCAGATCATTGAAAAGATTTTGATGATCCCGTCCGGGACGCGCTTTATGGTGCTGTCCCCCGTGGTGCGCAATCAGAAGGGAATGCACGAAAAAGTGATGGCCGACGCGCGCAAAGGCGGCTATAGCCGCATTCGTGTGGACGGAAGCCTTTATGACCTTTCCGAAACCATTGCGTTGGATAAAAATAAAAGACACGATATTGAAATCGTGGTGGATCGTTTGGTACTCAAGGACGGCATGCGCTCGCGCCTGGCCGATTCGGTGGAAACTGCCCTGAATTTGTCGGATGGCTATTTGATTGTGGTGACGGTGCCGCGGGAACAAGAAAAGGAATACGAACTGCGGTTTTCGCAAAAATATGCCTGCGAGGAGCACGGGATTTCTTTTGGCGCGTTGGAGCCGAAAATGTTTTCCTTCAACAGCCCGGAAGGGGCCTGTCCCCATTGTGCCGGCCTTGGTTCTTTGAGCAGTGTTTCGGTTGCTAAGGTGCTGCCGGATTTGTCTTTGTCTCTGTCAGAAGGGGGCATTGCCGTCAATGGCTTTAAAACATTGGAGGCGGAAAGCTGGAACGGCCCGCTGTTTAAAGCGGTGGGGGATCGGTACGGCTTTGATCTTGAGACACCGTTGAACCGATTTTCCAAAGAGGCCATGCAGGTGTTGCTTTACGGCTCCGGGGAAACTCTGTATTCGATTGATCGTTTCTTCGGCGGGGAATGTCATCATCAGACCGTGCGCTTTGATGGGCTTCTGGCCATGATCGAGCAGCGCCGACAGATGAGCGGTATGAACGATTATTACGAAGCCTTTGTGGAGGAAACCGACTGCCCGCAATGCGGCGGCTGTCGCCTTTCGCCCGCGTCCTTGGCCGTTACGGTCGGAGGGAAAAACATCTACGATTTTTGTGTCATGTCGGTGACCGAGGCGTTGGATTTTATCAATCGTGTGGCGGAAAGCTTCACACCAACCGAACAGGCGATTGCAAAGGAAATTGTAAAAGAGATTCGCGCCCGGCTGGGCTTCCTCATTAGTGTGGGACTTGACTATCTGACGCTTTGGCGCAAGGCAGGCACCCTCTCCGGCGGCGAAGCACAGCGAATCCGTTTGGCAACGCAAATCGGCTCGGCCTTGGTCGGCGTTTTGTATATTTTGGACGAGCCGAGTATCGGCTTGCATCAGCGGGACAATACCAAGCTGATTGCCACGCTGAAACGCTTGCGTGATATTGGCAACAGCGTTATTGTCGTAGAGCATGATGAAGAAACCATGCTGACGTCCGATTACATCGTGGATATTGGCCCCGGCGCCGGGATTCACGGCGGTAAAGTCGTGGTGGCCGGCACACCGGAGCAGGTGATGGCTTGTCAAGAATCCTTGACCGGCGAGTACCTGGCGGGAAGAAAGAGAATTGAAATTCCTGCCGTTCGCCGTGCGGGCAACGGATACAGCCTTACCATTCGGGGTGCACGACACAACAATCTGAAAAATCTGACGGTCACCATTCCGCTGGGCTGTTTTGTGTGCGTGACGGGGGTGTCCGGCTCCGGAAAATCTTCGTTGGTCAACGGCATTCTTGCGCCGGCCCTCGCCGCCAAACTGAACCGTGCCATAGCCTTTCCCGGCGATTGCGACGGGATTGACGGCGTAGAAAACTTGGACAAGGTGATTGTGATTGATCAAAGCCCCATCGGGCGCACGCCGCGCTCTAACCCGGCCACCTACACCGGACTTTTTACCGAAATTCGGGATTTGTTTGCCAGCACGCCCGACGCCAAGGCGCGCGGCTATAAATCGGGGCGCTTCTCCTTCAATGTAAAAGGCGGGCGTTGTGAAGCCTGTGAGGGGGACGGCGTGAAAAAAATCGAGATGCACTTTTTGCCCGACGTGTACGTGACATGCGATGTTTGCAAAGGAAAGCGATACAATCATGACACGCTGGAGGTGAAATACAAAGGAAAGAACATCTTTGACGTGCTGGATATGACGGTGGAGGAAGGGGTGCAGTTCTTTGACGGAATCCCCAAAATCCGAAACAAGCTCAAGACAATGTATGACGTCGGCCTTGGCTATATCAAAATCGGGCAGTCCTCAACTACCATGTCGGGCGGAGAAGCCCAGAGAGTCAAGCTGGCAACCGAGCTTTCGCGGCGCGGAACCGGAAAAACGCTGTATATCCTTGACGAGCCGACGACCGGTCTGCATACGCATGATGTGTCCCGGCTGATTGATATTTTACAGCGGCTTTGCGATGCCGGCAACAGCGTGCTTGTCATTGAGCACAACATGGATGTGATCAAAACAGCCGATTTTATCGTCGATCTTGGCCCGGAAGGGGGAGATATGGGCGGGACGCTGGTGGTGTCCGGCACGCCGGAGCAGGTCGCCGAATGTGAAGCCTCGTATACCGGACAGTATTTAAAGCGGTATCTGCAATATAAAAGATAAAGCTTTTTTCGGAAGCTTTTTCAGTCGGACGAAGGAGCGTCCTCCGCTTCACTTTCCGCCCATTCCGAGAGTGCACGGGTAAGCATGCGGATGTGGTGCTCCTCGTCCAAAGCAATTCGCTCCAGCAAAGCTTCCGCCGCGGGATCATACGCAAAATCCGCTTTCATTTTTGCGTAGTGCCTGTAGGCCGCTCTTTCGGCCGATAGGGCTTCCGTCAGCGCTTTTTTCAGGCAAAGAACAAGCGGCTCGGGCGGAGAAGGAAGCGGCGTGTCAGAGAGCCGTACCCGCAGGACGGGATTGCCCCCAAGGCGAAGAAAGAGACGGCCGAGCAATTGATAATGACGCATTTCCGTCAAAGCAAGCTTTTCAAAAAGAGAGGCCGCCCATGGCGCCATGTCTTGAAAGATCAGGCTGTAGTAAATGAAATCGGAAATGCTTTTCATTTCTCCTATGCGTGCCGAGGCCACCGGCGCAAGCATCCGTGCGTTTTTTAATACGGTGTCGGTGGAGGGATAGGATAGGGAAGTATCATTTTGTTTCATGGCCAATGTTGCACCTTTCTTCAAAAATGTTGGAGCTTTTGCCTTGGCAGTCTATGCGCGAGCCATCGAACACGTGAGAAGTTTTCGGAAAATCGGTTGACAACCGTTGACAGAGATGATACAATAAGGTTGTATTTTGATTGCGCAGAAGTGCGGAATTTATAAAGAGAGGGTTTGCTATGAAATACGGAATACAGATGTACAGCGTCAGAGATGTGGCGCAGAAGGATTTGAAAGCGGCATTAAAAACAGTCGCCGAGATCGGTTATAATTCGGTGGAGTTCGCCGGCTTTTTCGGCAACGACGCTGAAACGGTTCGTTCGTGGCTGGAGGAATACGGCCTCGAAGTCAGCAGTACGCATACCGATCCGGAAGAATTGCGTCCGAACGTGATTGACGAGACGATCCGTTACCATAAGGCGCTCGGCAATCGCAACATTGTTCTGCCGGGCGTGGATTACAGTACGGCGGAAAAATTGGAGGAATCCATTGCCCTGATCAATTTTGCTCAGCCGAAGTTGGCCAAGGAGGGCATTTCGCTCGGTTATCATAACCACTATAAGGAATTTTTCACGATGGATTACGGCGCAGTCGTACATAAAGAGCTGGAAAAAAGAACCAAAGTGGACTTTGAAATTGATACCTTTTGGGCTTTCAATGCCGGAGAAGATCCGGTGGCGTTGATGGAGCGCTTGAAGGATCGGATCCATCTGATCCATCTGAAGGACGGTTTGGCCGATCGTCATGGCCGTGCCCTCGGCGAGGGATATGCGCCGGTGAAAGAAGTTTTGGAAAAGGCAATTTCGTTGGGCTTTGGCATCGTGGTAGAGAGCGAGGGCTTGCAGCCGGACGGGCCGTCCGAGGTGGCACGCTGCTATCAGTATTTGATGAATCTGAATCTATAATCGCCGCCGACGGACAGGGCTTCCGATAAGCAGCCGGGGACGCTGAAAAATCGCTTTGGATTTTTCGCGTCCCCGGCTTTTTGGATTGACCTTGCCATGCGGAGCGGAAAGGAAATTGACAAGTCCGAAAGAAAGTAGTATAATACTATCGAAGAAAATGCGAAAATATGAAAACACGAAAATATGAAAACACGAAAAAGGAGGGATCGTATGGCCAAAATTTTGATTGTTGAGGACGAGAGGCCGATCAGTCAATTGATCAAGTCCAATTTGACATTGGTGGGACATACGTGCCAGCAGGCGTTTGACGGGGAGAGTGCTGTCGCGGCCGCTTTGGCGGAGCCGTTTGATCTGATCCTTTTGGACGTGATGCTGCCGGGGCTGTCGGGGTTTGAGGTTATCCGACGGATCCCCAAAACGCCCGTGATTTTTGTGACCGCCAAAAACGAGCTGTCGGATCGTCTGGCCGGGTTGTACCTTGGCGGGGATGACTATATTGTGAAGCCTTTTGAAATTTTGGAGCTTTTGGCGCGTGTGGAATCGGTTTTGCGCCGGACGTACCAAGGCCCGCGCATCTATTCGGTAGATCGTGTGACGGTCGATTTTGATACGGAAAAAGTGACGCGGGACGGTCAGGAGATTAGCCTGACGCCGAAGGAATATGCTCTTTTGGAAACGCTGATTCTGCATCGGAACATTGCTCTTTCGCGGGAAAAGCTGTTGGAAATGGCATGGGGAACGGAGTCCGGCACCGATGTGCGCACCGTGGACGTTCATATTCAACACCTGCGGACAAAGCTGGGACTTGAAACACGTATTAAAACACTATACCGACTTGGCTATCGGTTTGAAGCATGATACCCGATGCAAATGCAAAGGGAAAGTAAGAAAAGGGGGCGACAAAGAGTACGATGAAATTTTGGCAGAAAACATTTCTTTTCACGCTGGCTCTGTTTCTTTTTTTCTTCGGAAGCGGTATCTGCGTTTTGGCCGTGTATTTCGGCAATCACTTAACGGAAAGCTGTATGGACGCCGGTCGGTCGGAGCAAGGGTATATTGCACGCGCCTTTGATGCGGACTATGAATATACGGAGCTTACGGGGGGCGACGTGACCGAGCTGATGCTTTCTTACAGCTCGCATTACAGCCAAGACGGAATTACCCTTGTCATAGAAGCCGGTTCGCACAGCAACGCCGACACAGCGGGAGCGCTTGGCCGGATTGCGGCGGAGACGGCTTTGCCGGATCAGGAGGGCAGCGTCTGTTTTTTGCGACGCGTCAACGGAGTGCGTTATGTTTTTGTGAAAGGCGCCCTGCAGGACGGCACACTGACATACATTCGGGACATTTCGTATTTGGATCGTCAGTGGAAAACCGTGGTTTGGATTTTTGTGGGCGTTGGCGTGGGCGTGGCCGCTGTTTTGGCCGTGGCGTTGTTTTGGTTGACGCAACGGCTTACCCGTCCGCTGAAAAATCTGACGGAAAATCTCGCGCATGTGGCCGAAGGGGACTATTCGGTTCGTGCTGTGGTGAATCATCGAAGTCGGGATGAGTTTTCCGAGCTGGCCGAGGGCTTTAATGCCATGACCGAGAGAATTTGCGGTCAGATTTCCGACTTGGAGCTTGCGACCGAGCAAAAGCAGCGCCTGCTCGATAACCTGTCGCATGAAATGCGAACGCCGCTGACTTCCATTCACGGCTATGCGGAATATCTGCTCCATGCAACCGTGAGCGAGGAAGAAAGGATCGACGCATTGCAGTGGATTCTGTCTGAATCGGAGCGGCTTTCCAAGCTCAGCCGAACCTTGCTTACCATTTCTTCCGTCAGAAATGCGGAATTGACGCGCGAATGTGTGCGGCTGTCGGATCTTTTTGAACCCATGGCAGGGCGCTTCGGCAAGGTGGCGGAAAAAGAGGGCGTAACCCTTACAATCGTCCCGTCCTCGCTGGCCGTTAGCGGCGATGAGGAGCTTTTGACCATTCTTCTGTCAAATTTGATTGATAATGCTATCAAGGCTTGCCGCGATGAGAACCCCAAGGGGACGGAAACGGAAAAAGAAAAAGAAAAAAAAGAAAAAACTGTAACCGTTTCCGCGCAGCTGCACGGAGAAAACGTAATCTTGTGCGTACAAGACAGCGGGCGGGGAATCGCGCAAGAGGGGCTTTTGCACGTTACGGAACCGTTTTATCGAACCGATAAAGCGAGAAGCCGTGCGGACGGCGGCGCCGGCTTGGGACTTTCCTTGTGCCGTGAGATTGTTGCGGCGCATGGGGGCACGTTGTGCTTTGAGAGCCGGCCGGGGTGCGGAACGACGGTGACGGTCACCTTGACTTCCGATCCGGCGGCTGTGCGAGAGGACGGTGAGGGCCTATCATGACAAAGCGTGAGAAAAAAAGGCAAAGCCCGAAACGATCCGGCCGCGCCCGAACGCCAGAAACGGGCGCAAAAGCCCCCTCCAAGGCGTCGTCAGTGCGGTTTCTCCGGTCAACAACGTGTTTGTGCGCAGGTCTGCTTTTCATCGCTTTCGCGGTCTTTCTTTGGGGCACTTTGACCTCTTTCGGCGGTCGAGATACGGAAAAGATCTATCTGCCGGCCGGGGCGGTAAGGCAAAAATCCTTCAGCAAACCGCAATCGGGGGAGGACATTCGCCGGATGTTTGCCGCCATGAGCCGAACCTATCGGCAGGAAGACGCTTTTGTTTTTGAACCCATCACCAAGGACTACCTTTCGCTGGTGGAAAAACGACGGCGGGAAGGAAAAATTTTGCCCCTTTCGGTCGAGGAGATTCTTTTTATTCTTTCCGATGCGGAAACCATTTATGGCAAATATGATATTATCCGGTTGTTCCCGGAGCAATTGCTAAAGCAAGACATGACGGTGATAGCCGAAAACAGCCGTCAGGCTCCGGCCGATCACGTGGGGTATCTTCGCATCTGTGATATTTACAAACTGATCTTGTATCGGATTACATCGTTAGGGGACACGTCCGCCTACGAAATCCAAAGCAATGGCGATCTGGTGTATCATCCGTATGGCGCGGACGGGTATTTTATCTTTTCTCTGCCAGATGCGGAGCGATTGACGGGGGCTGTATGCTATGTGGATGCCGGAAGCCTGCGAACGGCTGTTTTTCCGTCGGAGTCTTTGGCGCGAAAGGCGCGAATGACGGGCGTGGAAAGCCGAAAAGATGCGCTTTCCGAAACGGAAAAAAGCCTGTCGGAAGCCGGGCAATACGATTCTGCGCATCTCCGATTCCTGACGCCAAGCTATTGGATCGCGCAAAAGCGAACCGATTGTTGCCTCTTTGCCTATGGCGGACAAGTGATGGTGGCGGATCCTCATCGCGGACAAACCATTGACCTTCTGGCACGGGACGAGCAGCTGTTGTCTTTGGCCGTCGGTGACAGAAACGCAGACGGCATGACGGAAATTTATTATACCTATACGCTGCCGTCCGGCGGCTCTGCGCTGGGATGCTATAATCCGGTGACGGGACTTTGCCAAACGCTCCGCACCTTCCCGGAACCCAAAATCGGCGTTTTTGAAAAGGCCGACGGGACTATTGCCGTTTATGCCACGGAGAGCCTGTCCAACAGCGATTATGTTGTGGCGATGGTTCGGAGCGGGGAAGCGCTCTATATCCGATGAAAAAGGCAAGCGATGAAAGCGGCTGAAAGGCAAAAGGCAAAAGGCAAAAGGCAAAAGGCAAAAACAAAAAGGGGGTTGTTAAAAATTCTCATGGAATTTTTAACAACCCCCGATAGCATTGGTTTGAAAAATTCTTGCAGGAAACGGATAGCCTCAACCTTTGGAGGTTACGCCTTTGTCGCACGGAGAAGCGGATTGTCGCGCAGATGCTTTTCTTGCGTGACGTCGCAGATGTGTGCACCGACATATCCGTGCTCGTGCAGGTAGCGGCAGGCACTCAGAACCCGATGCTCAAAATCGGGCAGATAATTGGCATAATTCGGGTAGAAATACTGCTCGTGAATCATGATGGAAACAAAGCCGCCGCGATGTGGATGCTCCACAATGCCCGCCAGCTTTTCCATCATTCTTTCATAGGTTCTTATGTTCAGCACCAAATCAATTTGGCCAAACAGCATGTCTTCCTCCGTGTCGAAGAAGAAGTCTCTTTCGCCGATATGCGCGATTTGCTCTGCCGTTTTGTAGTAGGAAACCAGGGGCACGCCGTGGCTGTCTGTTTGGAAATAGCCGGTCAGGGAGCGATAGCCGAGTGAGCGCAATTCACGAACGCAGGCTCGGTTGGCCGATCCCCAGTGTGTGGTCGTGGTGTCGTTGATGCTGTCGGGGCCGGCAAAACGGAGAATTTCCCGGTTGACGGCCAGGCAATCTTTGCGGATTTTTTCCGGTTCATCAAATTCATACGGCTTGTCCGGCAGCTCGCTGTTGGCATGGAAGGCCAGCTTGAGCCAATCGGAATTGGCCTTAAATTCTTCTTTGAACCGATCGGTCATCATAGAAAGATTGAAATAGGAAGGTCTTGGATTAAAGCGGGAAGCCGCCTCGTCGTCCAGCTCGTAAAAGAGGTTCAGGTGAACCTTGGTGCCGTAAAGGTCGTGCGCTTTTTTGTAAACGGCCAGATAAGGGTTGTCAAAAATCGAACGATATACATCTTGGTGCTCGGTAATGTCTTTGAGAAACAGCAAATTATCATCGGAGGAGAGCCGGAATTTTCCAATGGCTTCGGGGAAATAATAGACGGCAATGTGGCTCGTTTCCCCTGTGACGCGGTTTTCGGCAGTCAGCACGGTGCGATAGCCGTCAATGGCAAGGCCGGCACGGAAAAAACCGTCAGCCTCCAGCGCTTTTTGCCCGTTGATGTAAATGTCGCTGCCGGCGGGCGCTGTGACCGTGACGGGAATCTGAATACCGGTTTCTGTGGGTACGCCGTCGCGCACATTGACACAATCCCCATTCAAGGGAAATACAAACTGTATAGAGGACGCTGCTTGTGTTTGAGTATTCATTTTTTGTTTTGCCTTTCCTGTTTGCTTTTTAAGATGGATCACATGAAAGCTTATCGAGATTTCTTTGAAAATTATAGCATAAACAGAAAAGGAAATCAAGCCGGAGACTGTAAAAATGTAATAAAAATGAATTTATAAGAAAGTATGAATGTGAGGTAAATTATGGGGCGCCCCCCTTGCAATGATGCAAGCAATCTGCTATAATAATGAACAAATCAAGGCGGAGTTTTGTGCGTATTGTCGAAAATCAACTGCGATGACCGGTGTGACGAGAGGATGATAGGATAAAACAGCATGGCAAAAAAATTTATAGATGTTTTTCAGAGATATGAGAAAAAATATATCATAGACTCGTATCAATATGAGGAGATCCGACGCCGAACGGCGGATCGGTTTTCCCCCGATGAGTATGGGAAAAGCACGATTATGAATCTTTACTTGGATACGCCGGAATTTCTGCTGATCCGTCGATCCCTGGATAAACCGCTGTACAAGGAAAAGCTGCGCTTGCGTACATACGGTATTCCGACCAATGACAGCAATGCGTTTGTGGAAATTAAAAAGAAGTACCGGGGCATTGTTTATAAACGCAGAGTTCGGATGTCCTACGAACAGGCCGAGGCCTATTTGCTGGAAGGGAAGTCGCCCGATATGGAGCTGAACATTCCCCAAACGCAAATTTTGCATGAGCTTGATTGGCTTATCGGCTATTACCGCGATATTGCGCCGGTGATGGTGATCAGTTATGATCGCACAGCCTTTTTCGGATATGAAGATCCCGGCCTGCGGATCACCTATGACGGTGAAATCCGTTGGCGGACAGACGATCTCGATTTGCGCCACGGCGTGCACGGAAAGGAGCTGCTGCGCGAGGGCTTGTACCTTATGGAAATTAAAATCCCGGGAGTGATGCCGATGTGGCTTTCACAGATTCTGGATCAGTTGCAAATCTGGCCCATAACCTTTTCCAAATACGGGATGGCCCATTTGAAGGACAACGGAATTTATGATCGGTACCCTAAGGCGTACCCGTATCTTTGCGAGAACGGCCCGGACACGTCCGGTATTCTTGTGCCCCCGGCGGTCGCACCCGGTGAGCTTGTTGTGTAAAAAGTCCCCTTGGAATTTCAATTCTGAACTATCAAATAATGCAGAGGTGCTTATACTATGTTAGACAATCTTTTTCGGTCGATTATTATTACTTCCCTGGATGCCAAGAGTTTTTTTCTTTGCACCCTCGTTTCGGTTCTGATGGGCTTGGCACTTGCCTTCAGCCATCTTTATAAATCGAAAAGCACGCGCAATTTCTCCATCACTGTGGCCATGCTTCCGTTGATTGTGCAGGTGGTCATTATGATGGTGAACAAAAGCCTCGGCGCGGGAGTGGCTGTGGCCGGAGCCTTCAGCCTGACGCGCTTCCGCTCGGCACCCGGAACGGCAAAGGAAATCTGCTGCGTGTTCGCCTCTATGGCAGTGGGATTAGCCACGGGCATGGGATACATATGGCTTGCCGTGATCTTCGGTTTGCTGTTTATTCTTCTGAATCTTCTCTATACCACGCTGGCTTTCACGAAAGACCATGATAAGGTGAGCGAGTTGAAGATTACCATTCCCGAGGGGCTGGATTACATCGACTTGTTTGATGATATTTTTGAGAAATACATGGTGTCGCATGATTTGGTAAAGGTCAGAACCTCGGGCATGGGAAGCCTTTACAATCTGACATATACCGTCGAGTTGAAATCGGAGCGGGAGCAAAAGAAAATGGTGGATGAAATCCGTTGCCGAAACGGGAACTTGGATATTTCCCTTGGCCGTCCCGTCACGCCGAAAGAAGAACTGTGATAGATACCGATGCCATTGCTTCGTCGGTCTGTCGTTTGAAAAATCAATGAATCGTCGGAAATTCCATCAAAAATGCCGGGCTTTTTGCCCGGCATTTTTATGTATGTATGTATGTATGGGGGAGAGCGTTGCGCTTTCCCCTTTTTTGATGATAAGAACCGTTATAGAGTAACCGTGGTTCCGGCAGGAATTTTGATAATCTCGGACTTGTCTTTTTCCACCCAAACGTCGATCGCGGAGGGGTTGTATAACATGGTTTCGTCGGCGGAAACAATCAGGGAGCGCAGTGCTTTGACATACGAATAAATCTCAAAATTGGTAGCATACCAAATTTGATTGCTGCCCGAAAGGCGTCTGACGATGTCCTCCATCGCCGCATAATCGGCGTCGGTTTGAAATTCATGGCTGTGTCCCCAAATGTAAAACAGAGGATCTCTCCACTGCGATGTGAGATTGGCCATAAAATCATCAATCAGGGGCGCCGCTTCCGAATGGTGCGCCGTGGGATGCCAAGCCAAAAAATCTTCCGGGATCGAAAAGCCCCCGTTGTTTGTGGTGCGACTGTAAACAATGCCGCAGGCGGCTAAGCAGGCTTCCGTTTCTTTGTCATAAGCGCCGCTGGGGTAGGACATACCCACCACCGGTGTGCCCGACAGCTTTTCAAGAACCATGCGATCCTCCAAAACCTCCCGGACGCGAGTGGCCGGCGGCATTTTGTTCAGCCAACCGTGATGCACGGTATGGCAGGCAATTTCATGACCGGCGTAAAGCCGACGGATGGCGGATAACTCATCCTCTGTTTTTTCCAAATAATTCGCAGCATTGAGATGAAAGGTGCCCTTGACTTTATAGCGATTGAATAAATCGACCAGCCAGGCGTCGCGGCGATTGCCGTCGTCATAGCTGAAGGTCACAATTCGCTTAACGCCGCCGGGAAATATATGAAACTGAATCATAATCGGTTCGTCCTTTCTTTCGCTTGCGCAGAACCTAAAAGGGAAAAATCAGTCGATGGACTTGTTGATGCCGAAACGGATGATTTTGCGGGACGTGTTTTTGGGGAACTCGGTGTTGCGGATTTTTACCAATTTAACTGCTTTGTAGGGAGCCATATTGGCGTTTGCCTCTTTGACTTTCTCCGTAAAGTAGGCTTTGACATCGGTGATGCCGCGCTCTTTCAAGTTGTCAAATTCGGGGTAAATTTCCGCCACAATGACCTCGCACTCCGGGTGCGCCTTGCTCTCGCCGGCGTAAACTACGACCTCTCCCACACCGTAAATGCGGGATATTTCCGTTTCGATTTCTTCCGGGTATACATTCTTGCCGTTGCTGAAAATGATCAGATTGTTCAACCGGCCGGTAATGTAAATCCAGCCTTCCTCGTCCAGCTTGCCGTAGTCTTTGGTTCTGAAAAAGCCTTCCTCGTCAAAGGCGGCCGCCGTGGCTTCGGGGTTTTCGTAATATCCCATCATGACGTTGGGGCCTTTTACGCAAATTTCTCCCTCGCCGTTTTCATCGGGATTGAGGATTTTGACTTCTTCGCCGATAATCGGTATGCCGACGCTGCCTTTCTTTTGATACTTGTTGCGATTGCAGGAAATCAGCGGTGCACATTCGGTAATGCCGTATCCGTTGAGAATCGTGATGCCGATGGCGTCAAAGAAATCAATGATGTCCTGGTTGAGGGCGGCACCGCCGCAAATCACCATTTCAAGCTTTCCGCCAAAGTTTTGCAGCACCGATTTGAACAGCTGCTTGCGCAAATCAATGCCGGTTTTGCGCAGGGCACTGCTGAGCTGCATGGCTTTGCGCAGCTTGGGAGCTTGTCCGCTCTTTTCGGCGGAGGCCCAGATGCGTTTGTAAAGGGTTTCGATAAAGAGCGGAACCAAAATCAGATGAGAGGGCTTTTGCTCTTTCATTTCTTTTTGGAAGTACTTTATGCCGCTGGAAATGTAGATTTCGCAGTTTTGAGAAAAATGCCCGACAAAGTTGACGGTGGAACCGAAGGTGTGATGCGGGGGCAAAACGAACATGGTTTTGGGGGTAATGGCGAAATTGTACATACCCTGCGTCATGTCCGAAACAATGTTGGTCTGAGAGAGCATTACGCCCTTGCCCTTGCCGGTAGTGCCGGAAGTGAACACGATGGAAGCCAACGCGTCCGCGTCAATTTCATAATCATAATAAATATTGTTTCCGGCCTCATAGGCTTCTTTTCCCTCGGCGATAAGCAGGTCAACGGAAAGGTCGGTGTCTCCGCATATTTCCTCGCTCATGGACACGAACGTAGAAACGCCGGGGCAATTGTCTTTCAAAACGGCATATTTCTTTTCGATTTCCGAGGAATAAAAGACAGCGGTGCATTTGGCTTTTTCAATGGTGGCGGCAAGATCCTCCGCCGGCATTTCCTTGTCCAGCGGAACGGTTATGGCGCCGGCCGCCATGAGAGCGGTGTAAGAGATGAACCAATGATAGCTGGCTCCGCCGACAATAGCGACGGTTTTGCCTGTCCACTCGTGCATATGTACAGCTGTTCCGAGGAAGCGTATCTGCTGCCGGGCTTCTTCATATGTAACTTTTACTACGTCCTCATCCAGCGGGTTTTTCTTAAAGGAAAAGGCTGTCCAATCGGGATGCTTGTCGGCAGCCTGCTCGGCCATGATGCGAAAATTTTCAAAGACTGTGGTTTCATATAACGGATAATTTTTCTTCATTTTTTAGAATAGCTCCTTTGTAAAAGTTAAAATTCAAATAAATCTATTGAAAAATTTGAGAATGTTTGTTATAATATAAAATAGCCACGTATTATTATACACGCTTTATCCTTGCGATTTCATTAAAAAAGTTTAAATATATTTTGAACATAGAAGCGCTTTGATAAAAATGGGAAAGGATGAGAATGATGGAGGATCTCAAGCAGATCATTGCCGCCAATATTTCGATGCTGCGCGCAGATAAAAAAATGACGCAATTGGAGTTAGCCGCCTTCCTGAATTATTCGGATAAAGCGGTATCCAAATGGGAGCGGGGCGAGTCGGCCCCCGATATTGTTACCCTCAAGCGCATGGCGGACTTGTTCGGCGTTACGGTGGACTACCTAATCACAGAGCACTTGCCGACGGAAACCCTGCCGCGCGATACGGCCATGCGGAACAATCATATTTTTATCACGCTGATTTCGGTGGTTTCGGTTTGGCTTCTCGGCACCTGCGCCTATGTGTTTTCGTGGATTTTTCATACGTACCTTTGGATGGCATTTGTGATATGCGTTCCGTTATCGATGATTGTTCTGTTGATTTTCAATTCCATTTGGGGCAAAAAAGTTGTCAGTATGTATATTACCAGCGGGTTGCTGTGGTCGCTGTTGGGCACCATTTTTCTCGGCGTTTACGTTTACACAAAAGAGAATATTTGGATGCTGTTCCTTGTCGGCATTCCCGCGCAGGTTGTGATTGTTCTTGGCTTCCGCATTAAAAAGCAAGGCGAGCATCCCAAAAAGAAATTGAGCTTGATTTCTTCGCGTCCTGCCCGAAAGAATAAGGCCGGATCGGCTGCGAAGGATGGAAAAGCAGTTGAGTCGGGATATGGAGTGGCAGCCCCGAGTGCTGTCGAAGAAGCCATGGATACTATCCGGGACAAATCGGAGGAGACAGATGATGAAAAAGATTGAAGCGCGCCTGTGGGTTTGCCTTGGCCTTGCCGTTGCCATCCTTTTGACGCTGGGCTTCATTTTCGGAAATTCTTTGAAATCGCCGGAGGCCTCCTCCGATCAAAGTAACGAGGTGGCGTATTTGCTGCGTCCGCTTCTGGATCCGAATCGGAAAATGAGCGACGAACAGTTTTCGCACCTTATCCGAAAAGGCGCTCATTTTACCGAGTTTTGTCTGCTCGGTATAGAAGCGGCTCGGCTTTCCTTTTTCCTTCAAAAAACGGTAACCGTAGGCGGCGTGGGGCTTTCGGCGTTCTTCTGCCTTTTTGCGGCGAATATAGATGAGTATATTCAAGTGTTTACGGATCGTGGCAGTCAGGTGCAGGATGTGCTGTTGGACTTTTGCGGCGCAAGCACAGGCATTGCGTTGAGCCTTGTTGTCGTTTCGCTTGTGATGCTTAAAATCCAAAAAAGCAAAAGCAAAGTCAAAGCTGAGGTTGAAAATAAAAATATATAATTCTAAGGGCATGCGGAAAGCTTGGACTTTCTTGCATGCTCGTTGATTTCAAAAGAGATGCCTCGCCGCCAAGAAAATCGAAAGAACACGATATAAAAGGCAAAATCGACCTGAAATCACCGGAAATGCCGGGATCCCGGCATTTTTGATGGGCTGTTAAAAACATCGAGTTTTTAACAGCCCTTTTGACGTAAAAACCAAAACCAATTAGTGGGGAAAGCTATCGGCAAAATCGGTGGCAAGCTTGTCGCACCGCTCGTTGTAGGCGTGGCCGTCGTGCCCTTTTACCCAAACAAAGCTGACCTTGTGGACGGAGAGCAACTGTAAAATTTCCTCCCACAAATCGACATTTAACGCCGGCGCACCGTCCCCCTTTTTCCAGCCTTTCTTTTTCCATGAAACGGCCCAGCCCTTGGTAACGGCATCCACCAGATACTTGGAATCGGAATGGATCGTCACTTCACACGGCTCTTTGAGCAGGGAAAGCGCGCGGATGGCGGCGGTAAGCTCCATGCGGTTGTTGGTCGTTTGCGCTTCGCCGCCCGACAGTTCTTTTTCGCGGCCGTTGTAGACAAGAATTGCGCCCCAACCGCCACGCCCCGGATTGCCGCGGCAGGCTCCATCGGTGTAGATGGTAACTTTTTTCATGATCGGCTTTCCTCAGAGTTGGACAAAGCCGAGCTTGCGCTTGACTTTGGACAGCGTTTTTCGTGCGTAGTAGGAGGCTTCCTCTGCGCCCTTTTTCATAACCTCTTCCAAATAAGCCTTGTCGGAAAGCAAGGCCCTGAATTTGTCCTGCACCGGCGCAAGGGTGTCGGCGCATACCTCTCCGACGGCCAGCTTAAAATCACCGTAGCCATGGCCTGCAAAGTCCCGCTCGATTTCTTCCATGGATTTGCCGGTAAAGCAGGCGTAGATGGACATAAGGTTGTTGATTCCGTCCTTGCCTTCCGCAAAGCGAACCTCCGAACCGGAATCGGTCACGGCACGCTTGAATTTTCGTATAATTGTGTCCCTGTCGTCGAGAATGTACACAACAGCATTGGCGTTTTCATCCGACTTGCTCATTTTTTTGGTAGGCTCGGCCAGCGACATGATCTTCATCCCGTTTTGCGGAATTTGCGGCACCGGGATGGTAAAGGTGTCGGGATAGAGCGCGTTGAAGCGGGTGGCAATGTCCCGCGTCAGCTCCACGTGCTGCTTTTGATCAATGCCTACGGGAACGACATCGGTTTGATATAAAAGAATATCGGCCGCCATCAAAGAAGGGTAGGTGAAAAGCCCTGCGTTGATGTTATCGGCGTGGCGTGCACTTTTGTCTTTGAACTGCGTCATGCGGGAAAGCTCCCCGAACATGGTAAAGCAGTTGAGAATCCAAGCCAATTCGGCGTGCGCAGGCACGTGCGATTGCACATATAAGGTGTTTTTCTCCGGATCCAATCCGCAGGCCATGTAAAGCGCCAGCGTTTCGCTGGTTCGGCGACGCAATTCTGCGGGGATTTGACGCACCGTGATGGCATGCATGTCCACCACGCAATAAAAGCATTTGAATTGTTCCGAGTAATGAGAAAAATTGCGAAGGGCGCCCAAATAATTGCCTATGGTCAGGTTTCCGCTCGGCTGTACACCGGAAAAGGAAACGCGTTGTTCGTTCAGCATAGAAAAACCTCTCAAATCATGAATCTTCGGATCCGAAAGCGGCCGGAGTGCCGGAGAACCCGGCGAAAAAAGCAACCGCAACCGTGCCTGTCGAATCCGTTTGGAAAAATCAGTATTTTTATTATAACATGGAAGGAAACGATTTTCAAGGGCTTGTGGGAAAAATGCAAAAAATCGAAAGTAATATTCGCAAAAGCCTTGCAATCGGTGCGATAAAATGTTAAAATATAAAAGTATTATGCTTTTTCATGCCGGCGGCTCGTGCGACAGGCCGAAAGCCGCGTCGGCATTTTCATAAATTATGAAAAAACCGGAGGTTTATTTTGGATAACGTACTTAAACTGCGCTCCGGCGCTTCTGTGCGGCAGATTGTCAAAAAGGAAGCCAATGCGAAAAAATTTCTGACGCGGAGGGATCTGCGCCTGCTTCATCTTGTGCCGGAAGCCCCCCCTGTTGCTTTTGAAGTCAATGAGGACGGGAGCCTGATGTATTATTTTGATCCGGATACGGTAACGGGAGCGGATCCGGAATTGTGGTATTTTCCCGATACCAAGGTGGAAACCATCACACTGCCGAGCGGCAATGTGATTGAAAAAATGAATGTTCGCCGCGCCGCATCCCTCGGCTATTACACCAAAGACGCATTGGAGAAAATGAATCTTGAGGTCGTGGAAGAACCGCTGGGCTACAATGTGCGACGCGATAAGTCCACCGTTTACTATTACGATAAAAAGACGACCGTTCGTATGCCGCAGATGTGCGTGAAATGCGGCAAGGATGTTCGTTATAAGAAAAAGCTCTGCCGTGCCTGCTATGAGGAGGAATTGGAGGAGAAGCGAAGAGAAGGGGACTTGCATCGCAACGCCGCTTACGGGATGCAGAGAGAACGCGTTCTTTTCTTTGACTTGGAGCTGACAGGCTTTTATGATCGGGATGAAATTATTTCGGTGTCGATCTGTAACGGAAACGGCGAGATCATTATGGATACCTACGTGAAGCCTACGCATACAAAAAAGTGGAAAAGAACGGAACGGATTCACGGAATCACCCCCGAAATGACGTCCGAAGCCCCCACCCTGGAGGAGCTGACGCCCCGGCTGAAACAGATTTTTGAGAATGCCGATCGAATTATTGCATACGGCGTGTCCACGGATTACAGCCATATTCGTAAGATTTACGAAACGGAGGAGGAGCAAAAGGCCTTGCACGACAAGATTTGCTGCTGCGCCAATGAGTTCGTTCGGTATATCCACGAGCATCGCCCTGATGTGATGCACGCCAGCCTGACGGATGCCATGGAATGCTTGGGCATTGAATGGAACGGCACCGCCCATACGTCAATTGCGGATACGGTCGCTTGCCGCGCCGTTTGGGAAAAACTGTTCCCGCATTATTACGACACCCCCGCCACCGCGGAAAGCGTTGACGGAGAGCTTTGAAACATAAGGCCCCTGCCGGCGCCATGCGTGAAACCAATGGCTGTGGCCGATAAGTGGCGCGCTTCGCCCGTCGGGATGGCCGGATGATAAAAAACAAAATAACAAAGACGGGCATGGAGCCTATAAATCCATGCAGGAAAAAAGACGGGTACTCGGAAGGAACGAGCCGTCTTTTTTTGTGATATTTTCCCTTGACAGCCCTGTGGCGCATGTGATACAATACAATCAGTGAATTTTTATTTATTATTTTGAAATGGGACGATAAGCAAAGGAGGAACCTGAATCGATGAAAAACATGAATTTCGATCTGGGCAAAAAGATAAAAAGATTTTTGCTTA
>CAKSIP010000030.1 GCA_934462825.1 uncultured Eubacteriales bacterium
CTGGTAGACCGATCCGATAGCGGCGCAGAAAACGAAGCGAAACGAGAGGACTTTTTGCAATCGGTTATCGACGCCTGCGATAAAAACTATAAAATCGGCATCGTTTCTTTTGGATACGATGTCGTGTATTCCGCTCCGCTGTCCTTCGATAAGCGCGAAACTTATAAACAGTATTTGTCGGCAGCAGAGCCGGATACGAGTGCGACAAACCTTGCAGGCGCGATTGCCTTTGCCTTGGAACAGTTTGAGAACCCCAAAACCGCTAAGATTCTTATTCTTTCGGACGGACTTGAAACCGACGGCAATGCGCTTTCTGCGGTAAAAATGGCAACGGCAAAAGGGGTAAGGGTTGACGCCGTAAACCTTGCCAATACGGAACAACGCGAGATGCAGATTCTTGACGTAAAGATGCCGGAAAATCGAGTAGTTCTCGGTCAAGAGACTACCATTACGTTGACCATACAGACCAATCTTAAAGAAGAACAATCGGTTGATCTGAGTGTGTCCGATATGGGATATAAGGGAAGTTCGGAGCAGGTTCGTCTGACTCGCGGTACGCAGACTGTGAAAATACATCACACGTTTCAATCGGCGGGCTTGCACGATTTGCGTTTTGAGTTGACAGGGCAGCAGGGAACGGATACGGTTTCCCAAAACAACGTATATCACGCATATTACAATATTCCGCTTCTTGAAAATATTCTTGTTTTGGAAAGTAAGCGGGGCGAAGCGGCTGTGCTTGCATCAATTCTCGGCTCTGAGCATACGGTCGATGTGATCAATATCCACGATGAACCGGAGAAAATTCCGTCTGATGTGCGTTCGCTTTCTTCTTATGAAGAAGTGTTCCTTGTAAATATTTCAAACGAAGACCTGGAAGGCAAATCAATGCCGGAAAACTTCGTGCAGACACTTTATGACTACGTTTATACCGTCGGCGGCGGACTTTTTACAGTCGGCGGCGAAAATGATATTTCCTCGGCGGACGGAACAACATTGGTTCCGCATGCTTATAACAGACTTGATATGGAAGGCTCGCTTTTGCAGCAAATGCTTCCGGTTCAGGTTGTCGAATATACGCCCCCTCTCGCTGTTGTTATCGTTGTTGACTCATCCGGCACTATGAGTATGGGGTTATATGAGGCTGCGCTGAAAGTGGCTGAGGAAATTGTAAACTCTTTGAATCCACGCGATTATTGCGGCGTGATAACCTTCGCATCCTCCGCCTCGGAAGATATCAACGTCGTTTCGATGGCGCAAAAGGATAAAATTTTGGATGTCATTCAATCGTTGCGAAATGCATCGAGCGGATCCGGCGGAACCGTTTATTCGGGGGCTATCGAGTTGGCGGGAAAAGCCCTGGCTCCCATACCGGTAGAACGCCGCCATATCGTGCTTGTCACAGACGGAAAGCCCTCCGATCCTTTGGAATCGGACAAAAAGGATACTCCGGCATATGGAAAATACATACGGGATAACTACCGGCTGAATGGAACCACAATGTCCATTTTTACCCTTGACATGACGAGTGGGAGCCGCGATGAATTGAAAAAGGCGGCAGAGGAGCTTGGACACGGACACTTTTACGACATTCCGAGCAGCGAACTCCATCGTGTGCAAGCTTATGCCAAAGCCGATATGGCAGAAATTATGTTGGCGGAATTTCGTGAGGGCGAAAAATTTACGCCGAAAATGCGAGATCAATCGACCGCATTGACCGGAATTGATACGACAACGATCATTCCCGCTTTGCACGGATATTACGGAACAAAGCTTAAAGATGCGGCCAAAGCGCCTCTTTTCTATGAATTTGCCCCCATTTACGCCGAGTGGGATTTCGGAGCGGGGAGAGTTGGTAGCTTCATGTCCGATCTTGGTGGAGCATGGTCGAAAGAATTCACTTCCGATCCGGTGGGCCAACAGTTGATTTTGAATATGGCAGACAGTTTGTCACCATCGGATGATTTGGAACCCGATAAGCTTGAATTTTCCCTTCGGTTTTATGAGGATAACTATTCAACACGCCTGGATGTGTTTACAAGTCTTAACAAAGGGGAAACGGTTGGCGTAACCGTCAGACCGCTTTCGGAAGATGCGGCCCGCTTCTATGGCGGGGATGTGCCGGTAACGGCTGCCGGTGACAATATTGGGTTCAATTATAGCATTACTTGCGGAGGAGTCTACCGCATTACAATTGAAAAGAAAGACGCAGACGGCAACGTGATTGCAACGCGTTCGGTCTGCAAGACGTTCTCATATTCCGAGGAATATCAGATGTTCCGGGATCCAGATGAGGGCGAAAAATTGCTTGCCTCTCTTGTAACGAGCGGAAATGGTTCCATGATTACCGATCCCGTTGAGACGTTTGAAACTTTTTCCAAAACGTATCCGAAAACGGCGGATCCGCGGATGGCTTTCTTGATTCTTGCGATCCTTTGTATTCTTATTGACATTGCAGTGCGTAAATTTAAGTTTAAGTGGCCGCATGAAATTTTGCGTGATCGTAAGAAGCTGAAAGAGATGGCCGGCGAGGCGGAAGAAAAGAAGCGGTAATGTGTGAGAGTTTTTCTAAATCAAAGGAGAATGGAATGAAAAAACGAATTCCCTTGATTCTGGTTTGTTTGTGCATTGGCATAGTTACTATGATTGCTTTTTCCGGTTGCGGCAGAAGCAGAGCATTGTCTGTGCCGAAAAATGTGGAAATTGACCGGATAACGCAAACGCTTTCATGGCGTGCTGTCGGCGGAGCGGCTTATTATACAATTGAAATTACCGGCAACGGCGAAACGGTGCAGAAGGATTCCCGAAAAAACAGCTATTCTTTGGAACGGCTGGGAGAGGGAAACTACACGCTACGCGTCCGTGCGATTGCATCCAGTGACGGTGAGAGAAGCAATTCCGATTGGTCGGAATCTTTGCCGTTTGAACGCGAGCATGAAACGGGCTTGGCTTTTGCTCTCACCGATTCCGGGAAATCGTTTGTAGTGACAGGCCTCGGAACGGCATCTGGAAAGATTGTCGTGCCGGATACTTACCGCGGACTTCCGGTAACCGGAATTGCCGACAGAGCTTTTTATAATAAGAGTAATGTTACCGAGGTTATACTCGGCAATCGGATTGAGTCGATAGGAGAACAGGCTTTTGCCAATTGTTCGTATCTTACGAACGTGGCCTTCCCGGACGGACTTCGCACCATCGGAAAAATGGCGTTTCAAAGCTGCCGCGTGTTGGTTACCCCGATTGTATTCCCCAGCGGCGTGGAGAGCATTTCGGAGCAGGCGTTCCAATATTGCCGTCAGCTCCCATCAGTAACTTTGACCGAAAACATCAAAGAGATCGGTGCAGGAGCCTTTGATGGCTGTGAACGCATCGAATCCGTAGAAATTCCAGATAGTGTAATAACCATGGGCGATGCGGCGTTTGCACGCTGCACCTCGCTTAAAAATCTGACGCTGGGCGGCGGCTTATCTGAAATCGGCGCCGATATGTTCCGTGAATGTGCATCGCTGACGGCTGTTTCCATAGGAAACGGAATA
Source organism: uncultured Eubacteriales bacterium (assembly GCA_934462825.1). Lineage (GTDB taxonomy): Bacteria > Bacillota > Clostridia > Oscillospirales > CAG-272 > CAKSIP01. Next base: position 3,537 of record CAKSIP010000030.1, read on the forward strand.
TATAAAATCGGAAACAACGCATTTACCGATTGCGTATCCTTGCAGTCGGTTACCATGGGAGACGGAACTGCGATCATTGGCGATTTTGCTTTTTCGGGATGTAAATCTCTTCCCGGAGTGGAGCATCTGAGCCGCACTCTTACGAGAATCGGCCAGTCGGCTTTTAACGGTACGATGCTTTACGAGCGCGAAGAAGATTTGGTCTATATCGGCAATTGGTTCCTCGGTTGTAAGAGCGGGGATATGCAGGGAAAAAAGATTGAGGACGGAACGATCGGAATCGCGGATCGGGCACTGGCCAAATGCGGCGCATTTGATGATATTTTGACGATGCCGAATAGCTTGGCTTACGTGGGTGACGGCGCTTTCTCCAATTGCGCCAAGCTTACGGGCGTGATCCTTGGCAGAGGAATTGTTCGCATTGGAAATGAGGCGTTTCTCGGATGTACGGCGCTGACCAGTGCAATTCTGGGCGAATACGATAAAGAGTCGCTCTCGCTTGGAAGGAGCAATTTGATCGAAATTGGCGATTACGCATTCGGCGCTTGCTCATCATTAAATGCTATTGATATTCCTTATACTGTTGTGCATATAGGAATGCACGCGTTCCGCAATTCCGGTATTTACGATAAAGCGAGCCGTGAGGTTTATGCGGGAAATTGGGTTGTAGATTGCAAAAGCGACGGTGTTTATGGAACGGTTTCGATTCAGAACGGGACGGCGGGAATTGCCGACTATGCGTTCTATCGCTGCTCCGGCATCGGTGCCGTGATGATTCCCGACAGTGTTGGAATTATAGGCAAAAGTGCGTTCTATAAGTGTAAAGCACTTTCCAGCGTGACGCTTCCCGCAGGGCTAACTGAAATAAAAGATTACACGTTCTATTATTGCAGTGAGCTGGTTCTTCCGAAGTTCCCGGAAACACTGCAAAAAATCGGAAGAAGCGCGTTTTATAAATGCCGGTTGGTTTCTGAGTCCAAAGAGGGAGACAGCAATTTAATGGTGATTCCGAACAGTGTTATTGAAATCGGGGATTACGCGTTCTATGGATGCACCTATACCTACGTTGATCGAGACAGCACAGAAAAGAAGAACGGCGGTATTGATATTCTGAAATTTGGAACCGGATTGCAAAAGCTTGGAAATCAGTCGTTTTCAGGCATTGTTACGTTAAAACAGGTGACTTTTGAAGGCGGGCTGTCCGAGATCGGTGAAAAAGCATTCTATAAATGCACGAGCCTTGCAAATGTGACTTTTTCGGAAGGGCTTAGAGAAATCGGATCAAAAGCCTTTTACGGTTGTTCGGCTCTTACTTCGGTCTCTTTGCCGACAACGCTGTCATTTGTCGGAGATTATGCGTTTTATCGTTGCACCTCGCTTCAAGATGTGAACCTCGGAGGGGCCGAACAAATCGGTGCATCGGCTTTCTTAGGATGCGTCCGTTTGGAAAAGCTGACCTTTCCGGCGACACTAAAGGAAATTGATAAACAGGCGTTCCGTGGCTGTACCGCTCTTACCTCTGTGGTGATTCCGAAATCCCTTACGACCGTTGGAGCGCACGCATTTTACGGATGCCGCAATTTAACCATTTATACGGCGTATGAAGACGTGCCGGATGGCTTTCACGAGCGTTGGAATTCTTCGTATCGTCCGTTGGTTCTCGGCGCCTTGCTTTCCTTGGATGAATCGGTTTCCTCCTTTATATGGGGAGCTTCGAGTGTTCGCAACTTAAACGACACCAACCGCCTGTCCGGCCCGATCAAAGACGGCTACAGTTTTCTCGGTTGGAGTACGGCAGAGAACGGAGATGTCGAATATACCGAAAAAACGCTGTCTGCGCTTGCCGATGGCACAAGGCTTTATGCCATTTATCGTAGTAACGAATGAATCCATTTTGATAATGAAAATGGTTGACAAAGAAAGGAAAAGATCGTCAATGAAAAAAAAGCTTTTCGCTTTAACTCTGTTTCTTGTCGTACTGATGGCAGTGTTTTTCTGCACCTCCTGCGGAACGAAGGAACTGAAGCTTGAAAAAGCACCCCAAACGGTTTTCGTTCTCGGCAACGAGCCGGATTTTTCCAAGGGAACGCTTTCTGCCGACGGAAAGTCGATTCCGTTCAGTGCAAACGGCGTTAGCATAAACGGGTATGATAAAAATAAACTTGGTGAGCAGACGTTGACCGTGTCTTACGGCGGGAAAGCCATTGAGTTGAAGGTTAACGTAGTGCCACGCATTCAAGCGGCAGAACCCTATGTGTATTTCATAGGAGAAACTTTGGATGCGGTCGCACTTAGAATGAAAGTGTATAAGGATGACGGAACGTTTTTTGCTATTACCGGCAAGGACGAAAATGTTGAGATTACGGGGTTTGCCTCGGACGTTCCGAACGATGCTTTGACGCTTCATGTCCTTTGCCGTCAAGATGGCGTTGAGTTTAACGATAATATCACGGTTTCGGTTGTTACTCCGAGTGTGGTATTTAAAAAACCGAGAAAGACGGCATACGGAAGCCACGAAACCGCGCTGGATACAACCGGTATTGCGCTTTCATTAAAGAATGCAGACGGAAAAACGATTCGCAACATTAACAGCGAAACACTTACACTGCAAGGCTTTGAGCCGGCGAAAGCGACGGCCGATACCCCCTCGGTGAAGGAAACGGTTTCGGTATATTTCGGCGGCCGCGAAATGGCAAGCTTTGAAATTACTGTCAATTACAGCGACGTTTCGCGTATCCGCGACAATGCTAAGATTTATGCGGCGCTCGATTGGTCGCATTACGAAAGACCGGAAAGCGGAATGTATCTGCCTGAGGGCGCGACCGAAGAAATGGGCAAGTCGGCCATGAATACCCTCTCGCTTTATTATTTGCTGAGCGAAAAAGAAGCGGAATTGATCAGCCAAAACGATCTTGACGCTATAGCAAGACTTACGGTTATATACGGTTATAATCACTTGGTCGAAGCCATTGATAGGGCTTATTCCCATGTTTTTCAGATAAGCTACGGCAAAATAACCTATACATGTGAAGACATCGCGGACGCGAAAGCCGGCCTTGCAAAGCTCCGTGCCGCCGAGGATGATGATACGAAGCTTATTTTGGATTACAGCGCTCTTTTGAAAAACGAAAAGCTGACCAACCGTTGCGGAGAAACGCTGATTTATGCCGGTGCACAGGAAGACGGCGTGGATGTGGATCTCTCTGTCAGCGATATGCTTTCGATTATCTTTGATTCCGGGTATTTTTCAAACAAGGTGGTTAGCGTACTTGACAAAGCAACGTCGCTCCCGGAAATTCTGAACGTTCCAAACGATTGGACAAAAGACGGCCTTGCCGCCTACGCGACTGCAATTGAAACGGTTTACACTAAGCTAAACGAGCTGATGCAGAATGATGCGATGGAGAGCGGCCTGCTTGACATCCTCAATAATTGGAGAGATAAGAAAGATTTCTTTGAAATTCTCTACCGCTATTTCTTTGGCGTTTATAAGTCGGAGGATACAGTTAAGTCCGAAAAAGCCAGCGAGCAGATGGACGGACTTCTGAAAATATATCTTCCGGGCGCACTCCAGGAGCTTTATTCCAATGCGGCGATGGCACAGCTGCTTCAACAATCTATGGTGAATCTCAGAGATTCCTATGATCCATCGAGTGGAGAATTGCCTTTGTTTGTAGAATCTACCTACTTCTTTGAATATTACAATAAAGCCGTGGAACTTACAAACAAAATATTGGCTTTGAATGACGATCTCTATAACGAGATTTTCAGCCGCAAGCTTTCCGGCGCACTCCTGCTCCTTGAATTTGGCGATTGCGGTTATTACAGTCTCATGGGAACATCCGGTCTTGACGATACATGCTTGAATGTTTTGTCGCAATATTGGAAGCTTTGGGAAGCCTTTGAAAAGGATAATAAATTTGTAGATACCGCCGAGTTTGAGATCGGTGTGGCGCAGATGTTCAAAGACTTCGTTCAGCTACGTCCCAATCAGCAGTACAATATTATGAACTGCATCAATTATCTCTATGGAAGCAATCAAACCCCGTCGATGGTTCTTTATCCGAATGAGGGTATGCTTTACTCTGAGTTTGCAACCTTCATTTACACTTATTATTTAGACTTGCTCGGCGTTGACATCACCGATGATTCCGAAAGCACGGCATATTCGGTATTTACCGATTTGATGATTGCGCTGGAATGTTATGCCAATGGAGATTGGACAACCTTTGGTACGTATATGTCCAAAGCACGTACGCTTTATGCCGATTGGAAAGGCGCCGATAAGGACACGTTTGATGCAAACCTATCGTTCCTCTATGATAAGTATAACATGCTTCTTGATATGTTTACTCAAACTACAGATAAAGACGGGAATGTAAAGTACGTTTTCAATTCGATTGACCTTGGGGAATATAAAGAAATATTCAGCAAGCTCGCGGATGAGCTGACCTTAGTCCAATTGGCTAAGATATATATGGAGGATCTCGTGCAGTGGACGGGGCACTCGGTTGATATGTATCTTGTCTACATAGCTTCTTATGAGCGTATTCGTGTTTATGTAGATCAAATATTGAACTGTGGTGACGAGAATATCTTGCGCGCGTTCTACTATCAGCCTTATGGTGGCGATAACGAGTTACCGATTTACAACCGTTGCTATGATGCAAAGGGGAACTATCAGAGATACCTTCTTATGCTCGGCGTCGGGGAAGCGGGATATGACAACGAAAAGACGGAGAATCTTCGTAACTTCCTGCGCAAGTACTCGGATTACTTCTGGACGAGTATTTCGCTGATGTATCCGGCCGTTCAGGTTCCGATAGCCAATCCCTTTGAAATGAACCCCGAAACCCTGAAAGAAATGATGACGGAATTCCGCAATCTGTCGCCTGAGGAAAAGTACCTTCTTTACGGTATGGATTCTCTCCAGCTTTACTACAGCGGTATGGTTCTTTATTTGAAGCAGACATATCCGAATTCCGATAAGATTCCGACACTTGCTTACACGCTTATGCTTATTGAAGTTTACCACTATTCCTATCAGGCAGATCCCGATAAAATCGTTGTAACTGAGGATGGAACCGAAATGTCGGTAAAGGAGCTTCTCCTTGAAACCTGGTATGCATTTGAGTCGAATTCGGACGGAAGCTATCAATCCTTGTCGCTGGAAGAAAAGACTATTTTTAACTCCTATTTTGAAGAAATGATGGAGTATTACAGACAGGCTTGCGAGCAGATTGAAGCAGAATCTTAATTTTTTACGTTAGGTTTAGATAGCCATGGGGAACCTTGACTTTCAGGTTCCCCACGGCTTTGAAACCACCGCTTGTTTCTCATTTTTGATCATTCCATGATTGCAAAAATTTACGGAACAGACAAAAAACGGGAAACGGGCAAGATTTACCTGCGCATATTTTGTTAAATGCAACAAAATTGACAAAAAAAGCAGAAATATTCGGCAAGATTGTCGGTTGCGCAAAAGGTATTTTGGCTGTATAATAAACATATTGGCGTGTCCTGCAATATTTGATTGGCTTTGCGGATGGAAAGCGTTGGATATTGCACTTCAAAATCGGAGGAAAATATGAAAAAACGCAATTATCGCATCTTGGCCTCTGCCTTGATATCGCTTGCTTTACTTATCGGTATCCTCGGCGGTGCTGTTGCGAATTCTCTTATCGGTGGATCTACTGCCGGCGGCAGTCGCCTGACACCGGTTGGAAATCTGAATCTTGATGCGCTTCGGAATTTGTATCTGTCCGAGCAGGTTAAGGAGTATCAGAGATATAACTATACGGGTACTCGTTGGGTAATCGTAGAATTTGAAGGGAAGTCCCTTTACGAATATTATCAGGACAGCAAGGCAAAGGACAGCTTTGAAGCGTTTTGCGCTTCGGATGTCGGTGCGAAATACCGCAAACAAATAGAAGATAATCAGCGGGATTTTTTGAATACGCTTGAAAAATCCGGTGTGAAATACACCTATAAGTATTCTTATTCGACGCTGAATAACGGCGTGGCTATTCGCGTTGGCGGCAGCGATTGCCGTAAAATCAAGAATTTGTCCGGCGTTAAAGATATTTATTTTTCCGAGCGATATGCAACGCCTAAAGTGGCCGTAAGCAATAATGCTAACGTTTATACGACCGGTATATATAACACAACCGGGATAAACTATACAGGCGAGGGAATGGTGGTCGCTGTTCTTGACACAGGTCTTGATTGGACGCATGAGGCGTTCGCAATGGATATGTCAGGACTTAAGGTTGCACTCAAAAAAGATGATGTAGCAAGAATTATGAAGAATGCGACGCATTTTTATGCAAACGCATCCGCGGATGATGTATATTACAGTGCAAAGGTTCCGTTTGCCTATGACTATGCAGACGACGATGCCGACGTTTATCCGCAATACAGCTCGCACGGTACGCATGTTGCCGGTATTGTCGCCGGAAAGAGCGATTATGTCGTCAATAAAGAAACAGGCGAAAAATTCATCGGCGTGGCCCCGGATGCACAGCTGGTTATCGGCAAGGTGTTTTCGGATAATATAGACAATGAGAATATTGGCGGCGCCAATGCTGTGGATATTCTCGCGGCTCTCAATGACTGCGTCGAACTGGGTGTTGACGTCATTAACATGAGCCTTGGATCCAGCGCGGGATTTTCCGACGCAAAAAGCGACACCTTTACCAACGAAGTTTACGAGCGTGTTCGCGCGGCAGGCATCAGCCTTGTTGTTGCGGCAAGTAATGACTATAGCTCCGGATTTGGCGGTGGAAACGGAACCAATCTTGCGACGAACCCGGATAGCGGAACGGTTGGCTCTCCTTCCACATATCCCGCAGCCCTTTCCGTCGCTTCCATAAACGGTCAGATGTCCGCGTACATGTACGCGAACGGTGATACCGCACAAATTGCATTTATTACGGAAGCAAGCGATGGAAACGGAAACAAATTTAACTTTGTCGATCAGCTCTATAAGCAAACCGGCAAAACAAAAGATACTCTTCTCAATTATAAATATGTGGTCATTAACGGCGTTGGAAGACCGAGTAACTACACAGCACAGATAAAAAAAGCGCTGAACGACAGAGCCGGATATGATGGTGTGATCGCCCTTGTCAAGCGTGGTGATATTACCTTTGCGGAAAAGGTTCAAAATGCCATGGATAACGGAGCGGACGCAGTCATTATTTACAACAATCTTTCCGGTACAATTTCCATGTCTCTCGGAGACGTTGATCATCCGGTTCCGACCTGCTCCATTACCATGGATGCCGCAAAGGCGCTGGTGGATAACGCTAAGAAAAATGTTGGTACGCTGACTATCGGTTCTTCGCTGAAAGCAGGCCCGTTCATGTCGGACTTTTCAAGCTGGGGGCCAACTCCTGATTTGCACTTGCGCCCGGAAATTACGGCGCACGGCGGAGAGATCACATCTTCCGTTGCAGGAGGCTATGATATTTACAGCGGAACCAGCATGGCGGCTCCGAATATGGCGGGCGCGGTTGCGCTGCTTCGTCAGTATGTAAAAGATACGATAGGACTTAGCGGAACGGCACTAAACGCGTTGATCAATCAGCTCCTTATGAGCACGGCAACAATTGCGCTGAATGAGGAGGGGAATCCTTATTCACCAAGAAAACAAGGCGCAGGGCTTGCCACTATCAAGAGTGCAATCAATTCGGAAGGTTACATTACCGTAAAAGATAAAAACGGAAATATAATGGACAAGACGAAGATCGAGCTGTTTGATGACAAACTGCGCACCGGTGTTTATGAGTTTACCTTCACCATCAATAACATGACCGGTAAGGAAACGATGTATCGCCCGAATGTCTATGTCATGACAGAAACTTTGGCGTCCGATAATAAAACGGTTGCCGAGAAATCTTATATGTTCCATGACAGCAAGGTGACATATACGGTCGGAGGAAACACGTTAATGGGTTCTGTTTCCGTTCCGGCTAATGGCAGCGTGGATATTACGGTTCGCATAGAGCTTTCCTCGGCGGCTAAGAAGTACATCGATGACAGCTTTAAAAACGGCATGTATGTTGAGGGCTTTGTGTCGCTTCAGGCCGAAGGCGAAACCAAAGTGACGCTTGGGATTCCGTATCTTGCTTTCTATGGCGATTGGAATGACGCCCCGCTCTTTGATTACAGCGAATATGAGCTTGCCGAAAGCCAAAAGGATACCTCCATTCCCCCGGAAGACAAGCTGGTTACCAGCGCAGCGAGCACCCGCGTGATAGGAAAGTATCACGATGGTAAATACGTGCTTCCCATGGGAACTTACATCTACACGCTGGATGATAGCGACGTTCAGATTTACCCGGAAAAAGAGAAAATTGCGGTTTCGAGATTCGACACCGACGGACAGCATACCATCTATGAGCTTTATATGGTGTACGCCGGATTGCTTCGCGGTGCCGCCTATATGGATATTACGGTTACCGATTCTGTGACGGGAGACGTGGTCTACTCTCACACTCAGGAAAATATCGGAAAGTCCTATGCGGGCGGCGGCGCCGCAAGACCGTCTGCCATTATGCTGGAAATCAATCCGGCAGAGTGGAACCTTATCAACAACGGAACCTATCAGGTTTCCCTTAAGGGACAGCTTGACTATAAAGACGGAGACAATCCCGACCGCGGGGATTTTGATTTTCAATTTACTGTGGACTACGAAGCACCGCAGGTTCTTGATTATCGCATTCGTTATGAATCCTATACGGAGAACAAACAGACGAAATACCGTATCTGGATGGATGTTGACGTGTTCGATAACCAATATGTGCAGGATCTGATGCCGTGTTACATTCGTAAGACCGAGACCGGGGAGGATGCACTTACTCTGGTTACCGATCATCCGATCCCTGTTTACGGCGAAAAGGGAAAGCAATCTACCGTTTCTTTTGAAATCACCGATATATACGAAGAATATGTCAAGGCCGGAAAACTCTATCTGGCGGTTGAGGACTACGCTCTGAACCAAAAAACCTACGCAGTGAACGCACCGAATGGCCTTGGTGAAGCGGGTAAAATTACTCTAACCCCCGATGAATATCTGAAGGCGAACGGTGAAGTTGGCTACAATAGTGATGAAGCCAAAACGCCCTATAACATTTATGACTTGACTCTTGCTCCGAACCAGCTTTATAAACCGATGGTCGAGGCAGATGCCGAAAGTGGTGTTGCTCAGAATCTGGTTTGGAAGATTAGTGAAGGCTCCGACTTTGTTATGACAAAGAACGAAGAAATCTTCCCGATCTCCGGCAGTGCAGGCAAAGACATTGTCATGCAGTTAGGCTACCATGGAATGGAGGAAGACGAATTTACCATTGTTGCCGAGGTTACGCTTCATATACGGGGCGAAGAAAAAAAGCTGGCTGATCCGGAAAAAGTCGGCTTGGAACCGGCGTTAGATGAATATTACCATGTGGTCAATATAGATTCTGTCGGAGCTTTGACGTTAAATCCCAACATGACCGTCTCGCTTCGCGCTGTTATGACGCCTTGGTATCGAACAGACGTAAAACTCAAGTGGCAGTCGTCGAATGAATCGGTTGCGACCGTTGATGAAGATGGAAATCTTGTAGCCGTGTCCAAGGGTGCTGCCTACATAACCGTAGAAGCAGAAGGCTACGCACGTTTGAAAAAGTCCTTCCGTGTGTCGGTAAACAGCGAGTTTCGCGTGACAAATTACATTCTTTACAACTATTACGGCGGTGAAGAATGTCGTATTCCTGACAACCTCAATGTGTCTGCTCTTGACGAGGATTGCTTCCGCAATAACAAAACGGTTAAGCGGATCATTTTGCCGAAAACGCTGACGCAAATTCCGGCGAACGCTTTTGTCGGATGCGACAATCTTGAATACATCGAAATCAATAGTCAGTGTACGGTTATCGGAAGCGGTGCATTTGAAGGTTGTAAGAATTTAAAAACCATTGTTTTCCGTAAATTTGCGGATCGAAACGGAAAGGAATCCGATCTTCCCGGAACCATTTCTATAGGAAAAGCGGCTTTCCGCAACTGCGTAAATCTTTCTCAAATTGAAAATGAGCAGCGCATCACGGCCATTCATGAAAGCGCATTTGAAGGATGCTCCTCTCTTACTTCGATTGATATAAGACAGCTTCGATTTGGCGGAAAGAATGCATTTGCAAAATGCACCTCCTTGACTACCGTTCAAGCAAGTAAAAACACCTCTTTTGGTGAGGGAATGTTCTCGGGTTGTACGGGACTTACCTCCTTTGAGTATCCCGGAGATTACCTGCCGGCAACGATATTTAACAATTGTCGTAAGCTGACATCAATTCGCTTTACATCGGAGAACTTCCGCGGTATTGGCGAGCGTGCGCTGGCAAATACGGGGATTCGTACAATCACGTTGCCGAACGGAAGCTATTCGATTGGCAAGGGGGCATTCAATTCCTGCACCAAGCTTGAGACGGTTCAACTTTCTGACAACACCGTTTTTTTAGGACTTTCGGAAGCTCCGTTTGAAAAATGCAATCGTATGACAGCTTTTGAAATTTCCGCAAACAATCAAAATTATAAGGTAATCGACGGTCTTCTTTTGAATAGCGATTGCACAGAGCTGGTTGCCGTGCCGTTTGGCAAAACAGGCATATCGCAGGCATCGCTTCCTTCGACGGTCAAATCCTTGGCATCCGGCGTATTTTCCGGGATTCGCGGGATTACCGAGTGGAATTTCAAAGGCTTTACATCGGTCGGTGCCTATGCGTTTGCAGGTTCCGGATTGACGACGGTGGATCTCAATGGAATGACAGAACTTCCGGAGGGGATTTTCTCCGGTTGCGATAAGCTTACGACAGTGACCGGAACGGAATCGCTTGTTACGATAGGAAAATCGGCCTTTGCGGCGTGCCTGAAATTGAACAGCCTTTCTTTGCCTGCTCTCAAAAATATCGAGGCAAATGCCTTTGCTTCGTCCGGTCTTACATCCATCACCGCTCCTCTTACCGAGCGCGTTGGTATGTCCGCATTTGAAAGCACAAAGCTGTCTGAAATCAATTTCCCCCATCTTACGACTTTGGATTATCGCGCCTTTGCTACGATGCCGGAGCTTCGGAAGGTGATTCTCGGTGACGTGACTTCGATGGGTAGCTATGTATTCTCGGCTTGCCCGAAACTTGAAGAAGCTACGTTCGGAGAGGGAACGACCATTGTCGGAAGCTTTGCATTCTATGATGGCAGTACAGTAAGCAATCTTACGCGCGTAACGCTGCCTGATAGCGTAAAGGAAATCGGATCGCATGCATTTGCCGCAACCGGCATTACGGAGATCAATCTTCGCAATGTTGTCACCGTAGGCGAAGCTGCATTTGACGGATGTAACCTGTTACAACGGACCAATCTCTCCTCGGCCGTTACAATCGGAGACTTTGCGTTCCGCTCGACGGCTTTGACATCGGTAGATTTAAGCAACAGTGAAACGATCGGTGCGCGTGCGTTCTATGGTGTTCCGTTAGAATCCGTGACGTTCGGAAAGCTCTGTGTTCTTGGCGAACATGCCTTTGCAAAAACGCTGCTGAAGACCGTTACGCTTCCCGAAACCTTTGAAAATGCTACCTACGATTATCGTTGGAACATTTATGACGAAAAGGGAAGGGTTACAGAGGAACGCGTTCGTCGTATTCCTTGCTACGGCGCCGGTGCTTTTTCCGAAATCGCTTCGCTAAAAGAAATTCTCGTTCTGTCGAAAAAAGGAGTTTACATCTCTCTTGACGGCGTGCTTTATGTAAACAATGAAAACGGTTTGACTTTGCTGCAATATCCGCTTGCCCGTTCGGGAAGTAGCTATAAGGTGGCGGACGGAACCGTTGCCATCGGAGCAAGTGCATTTGAATGTCCTGAAAAATATGAGAATGAAAATGCGCTGAAATCCGTTGAGTTCCCCTATACCTTAAAACAGATAGGCGAGTACGCATTTTACAGATCGAAGGTAAGTGACTATACCTTCAATAGTGTGGAAGCACCGATTCTTCTCTCGGAATACGTGGCAAAGGATCAATTCCCAACCAACAATATTTTGGGAGCAATCTTTGGCGAAAGCTCCTCTGGCAATGCTCTTGAATCCACCATATATTACGCGAACTTTGCCGATTACGTCGCAAAGCGTGTTTATAAGGATATTTTTAATCCGAGCTTCTTCCAATCGGAGGACTTTGGACTGCATTTGACAGTTCCGAAAAACGGAATCGGGTATGATACGGTTATTTGGACGAACTTCTTCGGGGATATTCAAAAAACGGATCATGTTTTGCCAAACGATACGACGCACGAAGCTATTGACAAAATCAACAAATTGACCGAAACCTCGTTGGAAAGTATCGCCGGTGCCAAGGAGCTTTCGGAGCTTGATGCGATTGCCAATGCGACTTTGGCGGCAAGACGCGCTTATAATAAAGTGACTCTTAGCGATCAGATTGCGATTATAGAAGAACAGTATCAAATCCTTCTGCAGTACGAAAAAGCACTCCGCGACGCCAAGGAACGTCTCGGCGCACCGGTGCTGATTGAAAGCCTGGATTTGGCGGTTGAGCCGAAAAAGATCCGCTATCGTGCCAGCGAAAACTTTGATCCGACCGGAATGGTCATCAAAGCCATTTATTCGGACGGATCCGAAATTTGCCTGACAGAGGGGAACTACGTGCTTGATAAAACCGTACTTTCGGCGAAGGACGAGTCGGTTACCGTTAGCTTTACCGATCACGGACAGACCTATACCGTGATTGTGAAGGTCAACGTGGAACGCGATCCTAACAAAACGCCGGATAAATTGGCGACACCTGTTGTTACCGTGTCGGATAAGGGTATTGCTTCTTGGGCACCCATTGCCAATGCAACCGGTTATCGCTACCGCATAGGCGATGGAGAAGAAATGACAACGACCGAGACAGAGATCCAATTGAAAGCCGGGGACGTGCTTCGCGTTTCGGCTATCGGAGATGGAATTGATTACACTGATAGCGATTATAGCGAAAGCGTGACATACACGGTTGCCGAAGACTCGCCCTCCTATGCAATAGTTATTATCGTTGCTTCTGCCGTTGTCCTTGCCGGCGGTGTCGGAGTCGGTATTTATCTTATTAAGAAAAAGAAGAAAGGAATATGATTTGTATGCAAAGAAGAAAAATTTTTCCTCTGCCTTTGCTCTGCGGCGTTTTATTCCTTGTCACCGTTCTGCTTCTCTCCTCTTGTGGGGAGAAGCAGAAGGAAAAGTCATATGACTTTCGTGTAACCTTTAATTACAACACCGGAAATCTCGACGTCAATTGTCCCAATCAATATCTTGGCGTAAAAAAAGGCGGCCTCGTTGGTATCCAACCGGGCTTTAACGACGATTTTAAGCTTGTTTCGGTGACAAATTATTATATCGAGGGTTGGTATACCGCCAAGCTTTCCTCTGACGGAACGCCCGAAAAAGACAGCCAAACCGGGCAGGTTATCGTTGACAAAAAATGGGATTTTGAACACGACACCGTGTCTTCGGACATGACGCTGTATGCCAATCTGATTCGTCAATCCAAGCTGAACTTTATAGATATTACAACGGGAACTGTGATTAAGACGATAGCCGGAACGCCCGGTGACAAACAGAACGAGCCTATTTCGGTGCTTGCCCCCAAGAAGGACGGCCACACATTAGTGGGCTATTACATGGATGCCGAAAAGAAAAATCGTTTTGAATGGCCATATCGATTCGGAGATGCTGATACTTCGGTTTACGTTGATTTCATAGAAGGAAGCTGGACACTCGTCGATTCCGCGGAAGCTTTGAAACGAGCCATTTCCGGCAATAAAAACATCTATCTGACATCGGACATCGATCTTTCCGGTATAACATGGGTTTCTACCTCGTTTGGCGGAACCATTGAGGGAAATGGACATAAACTGACGGGCTTGCGTATCCAATCCGAGGGAAGCAAAAATAAAACACGCGGCTTTGGTGTGTTTACTACAATAGGAGCCTCAGCTTCTATACGAAATTTAACCATCGAAAATGTTGACATAACTTTTACAGCAAGCCTTGCCGGAAATTATCAGGTAGCGCCTCTTGCCGATGAGATCCGCACGGGTGCGACTTTTGAGAATTTTACCGTTACGGGAAGACTAACCTATGATTTCTCAAACGCTCTTGAAGCATCGGTTTATCCTATCGCTGCGGTGAATGGAATGGCGCAAGCTGACAGTAAGAACTGTCGATTCGATATTTTCCTTGTGAATGCAAATAGTACTCAAGAAAATTAAAAGGAGAATGAAAAAATGAATATGAAAAAACGTATTGTCTCCGCATTTCTTTCTTTCGCAATGCTGGGAAGCGTTCTTTTGGGAGCCGTTGGATGTAACGGAAATAAGCCCGGCCCGGGAGAAGAATCGGGAACGAAAAAGTACGATACCGAAAAACGTCCGTTTTCCATGAGCATACAAGCCCCCGACGGAGTTTTCAACCCGTTTTTTTCGACCTCTGCCTATGATTCTTCCATTATAAGTCATACACAGATAGGAATGCTCAGCACCGATTCCTTGGGCAAGATCGTTTGTGGTGAAAACGAGCCGACGGTGGCGCTTGACTACTCAATCAATGAAATTGAGCAAAATGGTAAAAAATATACCGTTTATGAGTTCTTTATCAAGAACGGCATTAAGTTCTCGGACGGACAGCCGTTGACCATTAAAGATGTTCTTTTTAATCTCTACGTTTATTTGGATCCGGCCTACACCGGTTCGGCAACCATCTATTCGACCGACATCGTAGGACTGCAAAATTATCGTCAGCAGAAGACCGGCGATATATCCGACAGCTCATCGTCCGCATTTGAGGACAGCTTTACGGATGAAGCAAGAATCCGTATTCAGAATCTTATCGACTTCCTGAAAGTCAAGGGCAAGGGCGTAAAGGCCGAGGACAAGCCGGCACTTCCCGCAGGCTTTGACGAAGAAGGGGCAAAGAAAGACTACAAAACCATTGCCGATACATTCCGCAAAGAGCTTGAAACAGACTACAACAATATCGACCGCGAATCTTATAAAGATTGGAACTTTACCGAGGTTTGGCAGATTTTCCTTTACAATGACGGTGGACGTCAAAGCGAGCTTCTTAAGGTTGATGCAGCCGGCAAGTTTATAAAGGATGCAAACGGAAATTATCAGCTTGATCCCGAAAAGGCGCAGAGCATTCTTGAGGACGAGTTGGAGCCTTATATCGCGGAGCATTCCGAAATGAGCCGCGAGGAAGCCATTAAGGCATATTGCATCGAATCGGTTTACAATTCTTATTTTCCGAATACTGTTCTGACAGATACCTATGCTTCGCAGTTTGAGTTGGTTCTTCGCTCTTGGGGCACGGCCGGAACGATTCTGGATCTCTTTACCGCAGAGGCAAAGAGTAACTACTTTTCCAGCGGGAAAAGACTTGTTCCGAATATCAGCGGTATTACCACTCGTTCGGACGTTAAGGAATTTAACGGTAAGACTTACGATGAAGGACACGACGTTCTTTCCATTAAGATCAACGACGTTGACCCGAAAGCGATTTATAACTTTTCTTTCACAGTTTCTCCCATGCACTATTATTCCACCGAAAATTGGCGCGGCAAGAACTATATCGAAGCGTTTAACGGTGAGAATGAATTTGGCCTTGAATTTGGTAACATCTCCTTCATGAACGAGGTTATCAATGCCCCGGAAAAGGTCGGTCTGCCTCTTGGCGCAGGGCCGTACATGGCGTCGAATGCGTCCGGCTCCGGACAGGTTACCGGAGATAACTTCTTTAACAACAACTTTGTTTATTACGAAAGAAACCCTTACTTCTATACACTCGGTTCGGGTATCAGCAACGCAAAGATTAAGTATATGCGTTATAAAGTTGTTACCTCCGACCAGATTATCAACGCACTTACAAACGGTGACATCGATTTTGGAGATCCGAACGCAACGCAGGAGAATATTGATGAAGCCAAAGCTGCAGGACTTGGCCATGTTGAAATTAAAACTTCCGGTTACGGTTATGTTGGTATCAACCCGCGGTTCATTCCGAGCAAATCCGTTCGTGTTGCCATTATGAAGGCGATGAATACCGCAATTATCAGTGAAAACTACTACAAGGGCGGTCTTTGTGAGCTGATTTACCGTCCTATGTCTACAACATCGTGGGCTTATCCGTCTGATGCAACGTCTCCTTACTATGCGTTTGACCAGACCGGATATGAAATTAAACAGCTTCTTGAAGATGACGGATACGAATTGGTGGATGGCGTTTACCAGAAGAATATTGATGGCTTCGGCCTTGACCGTTTGAGCGGACAGAATTATCGCCTCACGATCGCCGGAGGCTCAACGGATCACCCGGCCTATGCTATGTTCCTGAAGGCGGCCGACATTCTCACGAAAGTGGGTATTGAGGTTAAGGTTGTAACATCGCAGACGGCATTGTCCGATCTGTCAGCCGGTAAGCTTCCTATATGGGCTGCCGCATGGTCTTCAACCATTGATCCGGATATGTATCAGGTTTACCACATGGACTCGCTGGCAAGCTCAACGAGCAACTGGGGCTACAAGCAAATTAAAGCAGGTAAAAACACAGAAGCATACTCGGATGAGTACAACCTCATTGTGGAACTCAGTGCATTGATTGATGCAGGACGTTCGACAACTGATCAAGATGAACGTAAGGAAATATACAAACAGGCTCTCGATTTGATTATGGAACTCGCTGTAGAAATGCCGACCTACCAAAGAAAAGATATGGCGGCCTACAACAAAACGGTTCTTGACGAATCGACCATGACTCCCGAAAAAGACCGCTCGCCTTACAACGGACTGATTTCTCGCATTTGGGAGCTTTCCTACAACTAATCCGCGCCACATAAAAAACCGCCCATGGCGGAAGGAATGCAGGCGGTACACCGCCTGCATTCCGGAACAGGAGACGAAACAGACTTATGGATATGGTTAAATATATCGTCAAGCGGCTGTTGCTGTCGATACTGATTCTGTTCGGCGTTTCAATCATCATTTACGCACTGGCGAGAATGATGCCCACCGACTACGTGGATCAGCAATATTCCTCCGCCGTGTCACAGGGCACGATGAGACAGGAGGATGTAGACCGCATCAAAGACCTTTATGGACTTTCGATGCCGGACGCATATCTTTCGGTAAAAACCGGAAATGGCAGCAGCTACAGTGGGACGACCTTCACGAAGAATGCAAAGAGCGAAAAACGCGACGTTGACCTGGAACTTTATCTTAAAGAACAGGCTCGTGTTGCCGGACAACTGTCTCGTACCGATTTAACGGATGAAGAACGAGCAGATTTTGAACGGCAAAAGGCAGAAAACGACGCGGCGCTGGAGGCGTTCTATCTTGATTGGTATATCGGAAAGTACGACAGCGGTTCCAATCGCATCGAGCTTTCAAAGCAGACAGACGGCGCGACGGGTACAATTCAGTATATCTACCGTATTGGCGTAGTAACAGAAAAAGGCGCTAAGGTTGACGGCGCAGAAAAGGGAGAGGACGGGAAGGACAATTCTTATATTGCCCTCGATGAAATCTTTACCGAAAAGGAATCCGGTACATGGACGCTGGGAGAGGCCGACGATAACGGCATCCGTCAGATTGTACTGACTTCCAAAACAGGAGAGGCGGTTGCCTCCTCCGTCGTTTATCGTGTAGCCGGCTTTTTTGACAAAGCAGGGGCTATTTTGAAGGGTTATTTCGGTTGGCTCTTTAACATGTTAAAAGGCAATTTCGGCATGTCCTTCAAATATAAAAAACCGGTAAAGGACGTAATATTCCAAAACATGGGTATATCCTTTGCCATTGCTTTTGTGGCAACTATTTTGCAGTTTGCCATTGCTTTGCCGCTCGGTATCAAGGCGGCAACGCATCAGTACGGTGTTATCGATTACGGTGTCACCGTTACTTCCATGATCGGTATCAGTTTACCGACCTTCTTTATGGCGGCTCTTGTCATTCGACTTTTTGCGGTTCAGCTCGGTTGGTTTGAGGTGGGTGGTATTGCTTCCTCATCCTTGCCAATGGATGCGACATGGCTCCAGCGCTTGGGGGATAACCTTTGGCATATGGTGCTTCCGATGTTCGTTCTCGTCGTGCTTTCTATCGGATCTCTCATGAGATACACGCGTACAAATACGCTGGAAGCTTTGAACGCCGACTATGTTCGTACCGCTCGCGCCAAGGGGCTTCCGGAACGAACCGTTATAAATAAACATGCGTTCCGTAATACAATGATACCGATTGTAACGCTGATGGCAGGGATTTTACCGAGCTTGTTCGGCGGCGCTATGATAACCGAAACGGTTTTCAGTATTCCCGGTATCGGAAAGCTTGCGTATGACGCACTGATTGTTGCAGACGTTCCGTTCATTATGGGGTATAACGTCTTTATAGCGGTGCTGACCGTCATCGGAACGCTTCTTAGCGACTTGATGTACGCGGTGGTTGATCCGCGAGTAAAACTTGGAAAGTAAGGAGGTCTTTAGATGAAAAACGAAACTCATTTGAATCATGCAGAAGAAAGACTTC
>CAKSIP010000031.1 GCA_934462825.1 uncultured Eubacteriales bacterium
GTCCCGCAGTAAGGCTGTCGGCTGTGCAGTCAAAACCGATATAGAAGGTGGCCTTTCCGTTATTGATCATCTTTTTGATTTCTTCTTCGTTTGTAACCTGCGCGATGAGGCCACGCGCTACGAGTTCATCATAAATTGTCATGTGAGTATATCCTTTCTCATTATGTTTTGTAAAATGTTTTTTCCATAAAAAAAGCCCTTGCGTCAAAAGCGAAGTCTTTTGACGCAAGGGCGATGCTGCACCGCGGTACCACCTTGCTTGTCTTTTCCCAAAGGAAAAGCAACTCAAACCGTATAACGGACGGGCCGCCGCAGCCTACTCTGTTTCATTTCGGGGCGGAGCTACGGAAGGTATTCGCAAGGGAAGGAGCTCTGCGCCTCTCATCGGCCGGCCACTTTCTGTTGAGAACATCCCATACTACTTATTTCCGTCAATGCTTTTACATTTATTATTATACCCATTTTGGATTGCTTTGTCAAGCCCCATCCCAATTTTGGGAGCTATGTCAAAACAATCGTCTTATTTGACTTCAATGAGAGATTCATCCCACATGGCGGGAGCTTCATATCCAAGCAAATTTACCATGGTAGCCGCTACATTGGAAAGTCCGAATTGTCCCTTGTCTGCTTTTACCGTGTATTTGTCCGGGCAAGCATTGTTGAAAAGAATGCAGGGAACGGGATTGAGTGTATGGCTGGTTTTAGCCTTATAGTGGCCGGCCTTGTCGCACTTGGGTTGATGCGTTTTTTTGTCAACCTCGTACATTTCGTCGGCATTGCCGTGATCCGCTGTAATCAGTGCAACTCCACCAAGCTTGTCCACCACGGCAAGAATCCGAGCCAGCTGAAGATCCAAGGCTTCCATCGAGCAGATGGTGGCTTCCAGATTTCCGGTGTGTCCCACCATATCGCCGTTCGGGAAGTTGACGCGCAAATAACGGTATTTACCGCTTTCCAAGCATTCAATCAATTTGTCCGTAATTTCTGCGCACTTCATCCACGGCCGCTGTTCAAAAGGAACCACATCCGAGGGAATTTCAATGTAAGTTTCCAATTTCTCCGAGAACTTGCCGGATCTGTTTCCGTTCCAGAAATAGGTTACATGGCCGTACTTTTGCGTTTCGGAAATAGCCAGCTCCGCTATGCCGGTTTGGGTCAGATACTCGCTCATGGTGTTGGAAATTTCGGGCGGATTGACAAGGAAACGATGCGGAATGTGCAAATCGCCGTCGTATTCAAGCATACCGGCGTAAATGACCTTGGGGTAACGAACCCGGTCAAATTTATCAAACACTTCGGAATCAAACGCTTTGGAAATTTCAATGGCGCGGTCGCCGCGGAAATTGAAAAATACCACGCTGTCGCCGTCTTCAATCGTTCCGACGGGCTTGCCGTTTTCGGCAATCACGAAGGGAGGAAGATCCTGGTCAATCACAGAAAGCTCTTTGCGATAGGTTTCCACGGCTTCTGCGGCCGAATGAAACTGTCTGGCATCTCCAAGCACATGCGTATGCCAACCGCGCTCCACCATGCTCCAATCGGCCTCATAGCGATCCATGGTAATTTTCATACGGCCGCCGCCGCTGGCAATTTTTATGTCATATGTTGCGTCACGCAGGGTGTTGAGAAATTCTTCAAAGGGAAGGATGTAATCGAGTGCCGAGGTTTCGCCCACATCGCGTCCGTCCAGCAAAATGTGAATCCGAACTTTTGCAACGCCTTCTTCTTTGGCTTTTACAATCATCGCTTTCAGATGATCTATGTGAGAATGTACATTGCCATCGGAGAAAAGTCCGATAAAGTGCAGGGTGCCGCCGGACGTTTTCACATTGGAGATTAAAGACTGCCATGTGTCGGAGGTAAAAATTTTACCGCTGGCGATGGAATTGGAAACCAGCTTGGCGCCCTGGGCAAACACCTGGCCGGAGCCAAGGGCGTTGTGCCCGACCTCGGAGTTGCCCATATCATCATCCGAGGGAAGGCCGACTGCCGTTCCATGCGCTTTCAGACGCACCATCGGATACTTTGCCATCAGCATATCCAGCGTAGGCGTGTAAGCACGTCTCACTGCATTGCCCTCTCCTTCGGGGGCAAGTCCGACACCATCCATAACCACCGTGAGAACGGGGCCGGATACGCCGTCAAAATTTTTGAGCTTTTTCAAAGCCTCTACCATGTTCAAATACCTACTTGTCCGTGAACGCGGACATCCTTTCCAAAAGTCTGTACAAACAATAACCTAACATACATAAGTATAACTGTTTTTTTATAAATATCAAGAGGAAAATGTAAAAAAAGAATTTTTTTACATTCCGTCCATCGATAAAGCCGATTTTCCATCGCAGGATTAAAAAAGGCAGTCAAACGTGAAGAGAGCGGCACACTCCGCATTGCCTTGGAGATTCTAAAAATGCCGCTCCAAAACCCAAACGATTTTGAAAGCGGCATGTCGTTATTTTCGGCGCGAAGGGCGATGGTGCGAATGTTTTTGACGTTGGATGGTGGAGAGCCCCCCTCCCGCAGTGCTGACGGGAAGGGCCAAAATAGAAAGAAGGATACGAAGGCCGGGGGCAAAAGGAGCTGTGGCGCTTCCGCGCAGGAACAAAGAAAGAATCAAGGAAACCAAAAGAAGAATCGCACCGGAGAAAAGGCCGCTGAGGGCAGGCGCCTCTCGAAAAAACTTGCCTCCGAGGAATCCGGCAATCAGGCAGGTTCCGTAGAAAATGGTCACAGATACCGGCAGAGAAGCGGTGTTGGGATCCTTAGTTTTGAAAAGACAAAAGCAGGAAAGCAAAAGCAAAACAAAGGCGGCTGACAGGGCAAGAGTGGCGGCTTTCCCGGAGGCGGCAAGCGCTCGAAACAAAAGAGAGGAGGAATCCCCGCTCGGTGGATTGGCTTTGCGTGGGCCGACGCGTTTGCGTGGATTTTTGGCCATGCGTTGATTCATAAAAAACTACCTCCGAATAGAGAATTTTGCATTGACTGCTTCATTCTATTCGGAGGTAGCCGGCTTTATTCGTAAGCGGACTTATTGTGCGTCCTCGGCACGGACATCGACGCTGCGAACTGCATTTTTCAGAATGCGGATCTTAGTGCCGTCCCGGGTTGTTTCCAAAACCAGAGTTTCTTCCTTGATGCTGACAACCTTGCCGATAATGCCGCCGATCGTGGTGATTTCATCTCCCACCTGAATACTGTTTCTCATGTTGGCAGCTTCTTTTTCCTGCTTTTTCTGCGGGCGAATGGCAAAGAAATAGAAGGCGGCAAACATGACGACGAGCATACCAATGGTAATAAGCCACTGGCCACTGCCTGCTTGCTGTGTTCCGCCGTTGCCGAGATAATGAATGAACATAGAAAATTTCCTCCAACGTGTTTTTTCTTATTATACATGAAATGCTGTGAATTTGCAAGAATTATTTGTAAATAAATGCAGAAACCTTTTTAAGACTTTTGGGGGGACAAAGATATGACGGTTTATCTCTGAGACGGCAGAATGGGCATAGGGGAAAAATTCAAAAAATCCGAAGAAGTGATAACAAAATCCATCCCTTCAAACGAAATCGTTCGCGGTACAAAATAATTTCCGTGGATATGCCCGTAAAAACAGTTTTTAATCTGATATTCCTGAAGCAGGTCTACAATTTCCCGGCAAAGAAAGCCGCCGAAAACGGGGGGGAAATGTAAAAAAACTAAAATTTCCTTGGCATGGGGCGCTGATTTGGCTAAGGCCACGCCGGCATCCAAACTCATTTTCAGCCGAATGACCTCGCGGCGAATAATTTTTTGATAATCCGGGTTGACGGCTCCGACCGTTTTTTGCTGTGCTTCATCATTGAACCACCCGCGGGAACCGCAAAGGATAAAGTCCTCCGTTTCAAAAGCATTGTTGTATAGAATGTCAATGGTTGAAAGTTCTGCTTGCTTCAGAAAATTTTGCATTTTGGTAGCGGTTGACCACCAAAAATCATGATTTCCTTTGCCGAGAATTTTTCGTCCGGGCAAGGAATCAATGAAGCGAAGATCCGGGAGCGCTTCTTCCAGCGTCATAGCCCAAGAAATGTCACCGGGAATGACAACGGTATCGGTCGGATTGATCACAGCGCGCCAGCGTTTTTCCAGCTTGGGAACATAATCCCTCCAACGAGGGCCAAAAACTTCCATGGACTTGCCGGTGTTTTCGTTGATGGATAAGTGAAGATCGGCAATAACGTAAAGCGACATACGGCACCTCCTGAAAAAAATTGGATGTATGGGATGTATGA
This sequence comes from uncultured Eubacteriales bacterium, assembly GCA_934462825.1. GTDB lineage: Bacteria > Bacillota > Clostridia > Oscillospirales > CAG-272 > CAKSIP01. Next base: position 4,266 of record CAKSIP010000031.1, read on the forward strand.
AAGGGAAGAAAAGCGGGTATTCTAAAAGCAGAATTTCAGAAAAGGGAGGAAAAACAGATGAGTAAGGAAAAAGTAACTTGCGAAGGTTGCGACAAACACGTTTTAAAGGGCATTAAATGCGATGTGAAGAACTGCATACATCATGGCGGCGACACATACTGCTGCGCCCATGAGATTGCTGTAGGCCCTCACCATGCCGAAACCAGCGCAGACACAATCTGTGCGACTTTCAAGCAGAAAGAAGAGGGCTGAGCCGCTGACTGTTCCGCGAGAAACGCTGCGTTAAAAAACGGACTTTTTGAACCATCTTAAATTCATGGCCTTGTCGGCACTTTCGTCGGCAAGGCCAAATGCTTTGAAAAGCCGTTATTCTTCTTCACCGGCAAAGGCAAGCACTTTTTCCGGCATCGCGGCGGTGGGAATGATTTCGGTGAAGCGAACAGCTCTCTCGCCAAGTCCGCAAAGCGGATAGGGAATCTCCGTTTGGGTAAGCTGACTCAGCATCGTCAAAGCGTCAAGATCGTCCGACGGCGTGGTTCCGGTCAACGAGGTGTATACATCGGAAGCAAACTTATAGGGGCTTGCCGTGGAGGCAACCACCATGACGGAGTCATTGCTTTTTTGCTCTTTTCTGTATTGTTCGGCACAGAAACAGCCAACAGCCGTATGCGTATCAATCAGTTGATTGTTTTCAAAAAAATACCGACGAATGGTATCGGCTGTGTTGGATTCATCGGCATAATAGCCCACAAAATCCGAATCAATGGTGTTTAAGAAAGCACCGTCCACTTTATATGCTCCGGTTGCGGCGAGTGCCTTCATGTATTCGCGGGTTTTTTCAGCCCCTGCACAGAAATAAAGCAGACGCTCCAGATTGCTGGAAATGAGAATGTCCATGGAAGGCGACATGGTAAGATGGAAGGGACGCACCTTGTTGTACACGCCGGTTTTGAAGAAATCGGTCAGCACATTGTTGGAGTTGGAAGCACAAACGAGCTTTCCAAGAGGCAACCCCATGCGTTTTGCAATATAAGCGGCAAAAATATTGCCGAAATTCCCGGTGGGCACGCAAACATTGACTACCTCGCCCGGTTGAATCGTGCCGGCCTTTAACAAATCGCAGTAGGCGGATACATAGTAAACGATTTGCGGAGCTAAGCGTCCCCAATTGATCGAGTTTGCGCTGGACAGGAAATAATGATTTTGGTTCAAAAGGCCGGCGATTTTTTCGTCGGAGAAAATCTTTTTGACGCCGCTTTGCGTGTCATCAAAGTTTCCTTTGACGGCACACACCCTTACATTGTTGCCGGTTTGCGTAGCCATTTGAAGCTTTTGCACGCGACTGACGCCATCGGCAGGGTAAAAGACCATGATTTTTACACCGGGGATGTCTTTGTATCCTTCCAAAGCCGCTTTCCCGGTGTCGCCCGAAGTGGCCACTAAAATCAGCGCCGTGCGCGTTTCCCCTGTTTTGATAAGGGCACGGGATAAAAGCCGCGGCATTAGCTGCAGCGCCATGTCTTTGAAGGCAGCGGTCGGCCCGTGCCAAAGCTCAAGTGTGTAGAGATTCTCTTTGATATGCGTCAGGGGAGCCGTGCCGCCGACAAAAGAGTTGGGATGATAGGCCTGCGTGCAGTCCTCTAAAAGCTCCTCGTATGTGTAGTCGGTCAGAAAGCGGGACAAAATTTTGGCGGCTCTTACCGGGTATTCATCCTCACAGAGCCATTGGATTTCATCGGCACTCAGAGAAGGGATCGCTTCGGGAACGAAAAGGCCTCCGTCATCCGCCAAGCCTTTTTTTATCACTTCCGCCGAGGTGTATTTTTTTTCTTTGTTTATGTCTCTTGTGCTGTAGTAAAACATATTTAGCTCCGTTTATAATAAGAATTTTTTTGAAAATTGAAGGGCGTTGGTGAAAAAGATTTTGTTAATCTGCTCCTCGGAATATCCGAGCACGGCCAAACGGTCTGCGATCCGGTAAAGATCGGATACATCATGAAAGCCCGTGGGAAGATTGGTTCCGTCCAAATCACAACCGATACAAACGGTGTCAGCTCCCCCAAGCTCCATGTAATGATCCACATGCCGTATCACCGTATCTACATCGGCCTGCCCGGTTGACGACAGATGGGAAACGCATAGGCTGATGCCTACGATTCCGTGGAGCGCTTGTATGGCGAGAAATTGATCGTCACGCAAATTGCGGGAGTGTTGGCATATCGCATAGGAATTGCTGTGCGTAGCGATGGCCGGGCGTCCGGCTTCGGCGGCAATTTCCATAATTTCGGCCGCCGTTTTGACGGAGGCATGGGAAATATCGGGAATGATGCCGAGAGATACCAGCTTTGTGACGGCCGTGCGTCCAAAGGGTGTCAACCCGTTTTCCGTGTCGTGGGCGCCGCCGATGCAGGAATCGCCGCCCCATACCGGGGTAATGATTCGGACGCCGCATGCGTAAATGGAATCCAGACGCGTTACATCGGAATCGAGGATTCGCAAATCTTCTATTGTAAGAATCGCCGCACGTTTGCCTGCGGCACAAGCCGCGGCTATTTCTGCTCCGGTGGTGCAGGGAAAGGCGATTGCGTTTTGATTTTTATTGACTTCCTTGCGGAAATAATCGACAACCGCCCAAAACTGATTCCATCCTTCGGAATCGGATAAAGCGGAGGGCGTGAAAACCGCAAAAGCTTGTGCGTAGTTTTTTAAGTAAGAGGCTTTGCTTAAAGAAATGTGACAGTCGGAATTATCTGCCAAGGGCAGGCTTTTTTGGAAAAGACGAAGTGCCGTGTCACAATGAAGATCAAAAAGGGAATAAGAAGGCATAAAACTTCTCCTTTGCTTTTTGGTTTTTGCGCTGCAAAATATCATCGGCCCAACCGATCAAGCGCCGAAAGCGTTTTCTATATGGTGAATTTTCAGAACGGAAGGCGGTGTGCCGGGAGACGGTACATTGAAATAGACTTCAATGACGTCCAGCCGAATTTGCTTTCCCTTTACAGGATGTGTGCGGAGATATTCCCCGGCGGCGGCTACGGTGCGTTTTTGTTTGCCGTAGGTAACGGCTTCCGACGGGCGGCCGAACGTCATATGCTCGGGATCCGTGCAGGAGCGCGCCTTTACCTCTACAAAAACCAAATAATGTTGGTTTTCCGCGATGAAATCAATTTCATAATGAGAAGCACGGTAGTTTCTGTCTACAATGGTATAGCCTTTCTTTTGAATATATTTCAAGGCCGCGTCTTCACCAAGGTGACCGATAAAAACGCTTTTTTTACCGATGCCTTTGGGCGCTTGGGGAGAAACCATAGTTACCCGGCTCCTTTCTTTTGACAAGGATGAAAAGCTTATGCTTGGTCTTGGTCTGTGGGGGCTTTTTCGGGATGCTTGGCATAAAAAGAGCGAAGAAAGCAGGTTCGGTAGATTCCCTCGGGCACCCCGAAGGTCGCCAAGGCATGATAATGCGCCGCTGTTCCGTAGCCTTTGTGCTGCGCAATGCCGTATTGGGGATATTGCCGATCCAAATCTAAGCACAAGCGATCTCGCGTTACTTTCGCCAGAACGGAGGCCGCGGCGATGTTGGGCGAGGTGGCGTCTCCTTTGATAACCGTACGGCAGGGCAGGGAAAATCCGCGCGCCACATTTCCGTCAATCAGAAGAAAATCGGGCTTGACAGATAGTCCCTCCACGGCTCGTCGCATAGCGAGCATGGTGGCCGACAGAATATCGGTGCGGTTGATTTCTTCGACATCCGCCTGTGCAATGGAATAAGCCACTGCGTTGGCTTTGATTTCTTCAAACAAAGCCTCCCGCTTTTTCTCTGAAAGCTTTTTGGAATCGTTCAGCCCCTCAATCACAAGCCCCATGGGGAGAATGCAGGCGGCAGCCACGACCGGGCCGCAAAGTGGGCCGCGCCCGGCTTCATCAATGCCGGCCACCGTGGTATATCCCTTTTGATAAAGCTTGTCTTCTATCGAATAGGTCAGCATGGTTTTCTTTGCTCCTGTCAGATTGTGTCCAACGTAATACGACCGATTTTCCCGGCGCGAAATTCGTCCAAAAGGATGATGGCCGTCCGCTCGGTGTTGATTGCGCCGCCGCTCATCAGAAAGCCTCGTTTTTTTCCGATGGCCTCGACCAGCTCCCAATCGGACAGATCCGCATACGCTTCTGTCGGGGTGAGTTTATATCGGTCTTCCAGCGCCTTGGGGTAGAGATGACGTAACCGACGGCATAAAAGCATAGCCAATTCTTCAATATCAACAACGGCATCTTTGATAGCGCCGGTAATGGCAAGATTTTCTCCCACCTGCACGTCTTCAAATTTAGGCCACAGCACACCGGGCATATCCAGAAGATCCAAGCCGATGCTTGTGGGAATCCACTGCTTGGCAAGGGTTACGCCAGGGCGATCTTCTACCTTGGCTTTTTTGTTACCGCTGATGCGGTTGATCAGCGAGGATTTTCCCACATTCGGGATGCCCAGCACCATGCCCTTGAGCTTGCGTCCTGTCATGCCTTTGCTGTTATATCGCTGTAACTTTTCTTCCATAAGACGGTTGACAGCCAAGGGAATCGCATCAATGCCGCGACCGTTGATGCAGTCGGTCAGCAGGCACAGGCATCCGTCCGAGGAATATTTACGGCACCATAGCTCCGATTGTGCCGGATCGGCCAGCGTAGCCTTGTTGAGCAAAATTACGCGAGGCTTTCCTTCGGTCAGGCGAGCAATCTCCGGGTTTTTGGAGCTGTACGGAATCCGTGCATCCAAAATTTCAAGAATAAAATCCACATTTTTCAGATTTTCCGAAATGAGTCTCCTTGTTTTGGCCATGTGCCCCGGAAACCATTGAATTGTTTGTGTTGGCATAGCTTCGGCTCCTGTTTGATCAGTTTCCATTGTATTCGATGGCTTGGAAAGGATAAATGCGACAAGCCACTTTTCCGAGAACCTTTCTTTCATCGACAAGGCCTACCGAGGGCGACCGCGAATCGCTGGAATTGTAGCGGTTGTCGCCCATGACAAAGAGAAATCCGTCCGGAATTTGTATGTGAATGTTTTTGTGATGGTAAATTTTGCTTGGATCCAGATAGCGATACGGTTCTTCTATGGTAATGGCGTTTTCCATGGCGTCGTTGTCCGCCACACGCACTTCCCAGGTTTCAAAATTGATGTCCAGCCATTCGCCTCCGGTAGCAATCACTCTTTTTACCAAAGGCTCATTATAGTATTTGCCCGTTTCATGGAAAACAATAATATCGCCTCTTTTGGGGGTGTAGGGCAGGCTGGAAACGATGAGTCGATCTCCGTTTTTTAGCGTTTGATTCATGGAATTTCCGTTGACGGAACAAAGCCGGAACAAAAAAGTAAAAATCAGAAGGACAATGCAGGCGGAAGAAACGACAATTTCAACATCTTCAAGGATGCGGGCTGTCAGACTGCGCTTGGGAGCCGAATCCTTGCCGCTTTGCACATTTTTTTCGTTTAAATTTTTATTCATTGCGTTTTGGTTCCTTTCATAAAAATCGGGGAAAATGATCCGTCCGAGGAAACAATCAGATTTGCTCCGAGGTGAACAGCTGCATCAACGTGTAGCCGTTTGCAATATAATTTCCGGTCGCTTCCGCCATGGCTTCGGTGAATCGTTCTGTTCCGTTATGCGGATGCTCGGAGGTGTACATCAAAAAGGGAACCGGGGCGATCGTGTGTGTGCGAAGGCGAAGCGGCGTTGGATGGTCGGGCAGAACCATGACCTTAAACGGTGCAGCCGTGCCTTCTAAATAGGCAAGCACCGGTGCAAGAATCTCCCGGTCTATTTTTTCAATCGCAAGAACCTTGTTGTCTATTTCGGCGCGATGCCCGCACTCGTCGGGAGCCTCCACGTGAATGTAGACGAGATCACTGCCTTGACGAAAGGCTTCGATGGCCGCCTGCGCCTTTCCCGCATAATTGGTGTGTACATTGCCCGTGGCGCCGGCTACGTCAACGGATTGCATCTTTGCGCAAAGGCCGATGCCTTTGATAAGATCCACCGCGGAGATCACCGTGCCTTTTAGCCCCCATTTTTCCTCAAAGGAGGGAAGGGCGGGTTTTTTTCCGGGGCTCCAAAGCCAAGCCGAGTTGGCCGGCTTTAATCCGCGGCGCCGTCGGTCCTCATTTAAGGGATGGTGATTCAGAATGTCAAAGCTGCGCCGCATCAACTCGTAAAAATCCGAGCCGCCGTTGTCCAAGCGCGGCAAATAAGGGCCGATTTGCTCGCCCAGGTGGTCATGCGGACGGGCAAAATCATAAGTGTCATCGCCGTTTTTCCAAATCAGACAGTGACGGTAGCTGATACCGGTGTGAAAGGTGCGATACGCATTACCAAGCTCTGCTTGCAGAGCCTTGATAAGCACATCGGCTTCTTCCGTTGAAATTTCATCGGCGCTATGATCCAGAATTACCCGACTTTCATAAGCCACCCCGTCCTCGTCGCTTAAGGTGACAAGATTGCAACGATACGCGGTTTCGTCAGGCGCCATGTCGATTCCCATGCTGACGGCTTCCAGCGGCGAACGTCCTTTGGAGTAGATTTTAGGATCATAAGAAAGGATGGCAAGATTGGCCGTGTCGCTTTCCGGAACCATACCGGCCGGCACATTGGAAACCGTGCCGACAACCGCATGCTGTGCCAGATGATCCATGCATGGCTTTTCTGCTTTTTCCATCGGGGTGAGATTGCCGAGAGCGGCCACTTTTTCATCGGCCATACCGTCGGGAATGACAATTAAGTATTTCATAATGTTTTCTCCGGGTTTTGATAGGATTATTGTGATATTTTGCCGAAACGGCAACATCTTTACTTTATATAATTCAAAAAATATTATATCATATTTCCTTTACTTTCGCAAGACAAATTCCGATAATTCAATGGAATAAAATGAAAAAAATCTATTGTGTTTGAGGGGCATTTATGGTAAAATACTACTGAAAATCAGGAATCTGTCGTTCGTTTTCATGAAACGGACTTGACGAAGAAAGGAAATTTATCATCATGAAGTGTCCGCAGTATTTTTTGCCGGCCGATATTCTTTTACCGGATTTCAGCGCTTGCGATGGCAGGAAATGGGCCACCGTCGCTTGCGATCAGTTCACCAGTGAGCCGGAATATTGGGAAAAAGTAGCCGCTTATGTAGGAGATGCCCCGTCCACCTTGAAAATGATGATTCCCGAAGCGTATTTGTCGGAAACGCAGGCACGGTTGCCGGTCGTTCACGCGACTATGGAACATTATCTTGAAACGGTTCTCAAAACCTATCAAAATGCCATGCTGTATGTCGAACGTACCCAATCCGACGGAAAAATTCGTCGCGGCATCGTAGGCCTTGTGGATCTGGAAAACTATGATTATTGCAAAGGCGCCTCCTCCTTGATTCGTGCAACGGAAGGGACGGTTTTGGAGCGGATTCCCCCCCGTGTGGCGATTCGTCGCGGCGCGGCCTTGGAAATGCCGCATATTATGCTTTTGATTGACGATGCCGAGAAAAGCGTGATAGAGCCTTTGATAGAAGCCAAAAGGACGAGTAGCCGGGCGTATGACTTTGACCTTATGATGGGAGGCGGCCACATCGCCGGCACTTTCCTGACCGACAAGGAAATCCGGCAAGTCAATGAAGCGCTGGCGCAATTGGCGACCTGCGAGCATATGCGGCAATGCTATGGCGCAGAAAAGGCGGCGCCGCTGCTCTTTGCCGTGGGCGATGGCAACCATTCGCTGGCATCGGCCAAGGCGGCTTACGAGGAGCTGAAAAAGCAATGGGGAAAAGAGCAGGCCGAACATTCACCGGCGCGGTATGCGCTGGCGGAAATCGTGAATCTCCACGATTCGGCTCTTGCCTTTGAACCGATTTATCGCGTTGTGTGCGGCGTGAAGGCCGAACAACTTGCCGATGCGTTGCAGACCTATGCCGAAGCGCTAACCGGCACGGCCGCGCCCCAAAAGGTGAAGATGCTGTATAACGGCTGTGAAAAAACCATTGTGTTTCCAAAGCCGGAGCAACAGCTGACGGTGGGAACCTTGCAGGTCTTCCTGGATGAGTATGGGAAAGCAAATCCCGGTTGTACGATTGACTATATCCACGGAGAGGACTCTCTCCGGCACTTGTCGGAAAAAGAAGGAGCGGTGGGCTTTCTCTTTGATGGAATTAAAAAAGAAGAACTGTTCCGCACGGTCATTTTTGACGGAGCGCTTCCGCGGAAGGCTTTTTCCATGGGACACGCACAAGATAAACGGTATTATTTGGAAAGCCGTAAAATCAAATAATCAATACGAATCTTGGAAAAGGTTGATGCTTCGTTGATCACAAGCAAGGCCGATGAAAGGACGCTCAAGAATCCTATAGGGATGATTTGGCGTCCTTTTTTTGTTTCTTCTGCGACAAAAATATCGCTTTTTTCTTGTGCCAAACCGACAAAATAATCGAGGCGCTTCGGGTATAATAGGGTGATGGAGGGATGGGAAATGGGCAGAGTGGTTTATGCGGATCTGTTGTTTTTAGTGGACTTCAGCATGGATTTTCTATGTTTTTTCATAACGGCTCGGTTGCTTCACAGACGCTTTTTCTTTGTCCGAAGCATCCTAGCCGCTGCCATAGGCGGTGTGTATTCGGTTTTGGCTTTGCTTGTCCGTTTTGCCGCGCCGCTTGGCTTTTTGCTCAGCCTTGGCGTGTGCGTCCTTATGTGCCTGTGTGCTTTTGGCGTAGGGAAAGTAGGGAAAGCAAGGGAAAAAGGAGAAGATGGGGAAAAAGCTTCGTCGTTTTTCTTTCATACCGCGGTTTATTTTGGCGTTTCTGCCGGAATGGGAGGACTTATGACCGCTTTTTGCAATCTGCTTAACCGGTTGTCCCTTCCGTTGGATTCGATTCCTGCAACACCATCGTCCGGCGGATTGTCGGTATGGCTATTCGGCCTGCTTGCCGTCGTTAGCGGGGGCTTTGCCATGGCCGGCGGCCACTTTTTCCGAAACACCAACGGCAACGAAACGGTATCGCTTGAGATTGTGTATCAGAACACCACACTCACGCTCCATGGTATGGTGGATAGCGGCAATCTTGCGTCCGATCCGATGAGCGGACGTCCCGTTATTTTTGTGGATCAGGAGCTTTTAAGCCGAATTTTGCCTAAAGAGCAAATTCGTGCGGCTATGGAAGGAGAATTTGCGGTTTTTGCGACAGACAGCGGCGGCCGAGGGAAAATCCGGTTGATTCCTTTACAAACGGCTACGGGAGAAAAAATGATTTGTGCCTTTGTGCCGGATCGAGTGCGGATACAAAAGGAAACACCGAAACCGAAACGAAAAAGCTCCGGCTATCATGTGGTGGACGCGTTGGTGGCTCCCATATCTCTTTCGTTTTCGGCGGATCCGAAGGCATGCGGATGCCGCGCCCTGGTGCCGCCTACGATTGTGTTGCGATAAGATAAAATGAAAAGAGAAAACCGTATCGGCTGTAAATAAAGGAGGATCGCATTGGAAATGAAATCACAGAAGGTCAGCATAAGCAAACGTAAAAGCAAAAGCAAAAAGACGACACCTTCGTTTCGAGGGGGACGGAACCATAGCATTTTTGCCTTTTTCCTGCATTGGCTGCAAAAGAAACGAGCGGGTGGCGTCTATTATATCAACGGCCCGGACGTCCTTCCGGCACCGCTGACGCGCGAAGAAGAAGCCAAGGTTGTGGCCGAGCTGGAGGGCAATGAGGATGCACGCAACGTGCTGATTGAACACAATCTGCGGCTTGTGGTGTATATCGCCAAAAAATTTGAAAACACGGGGATCGGAATCGAAGATTTGATTTCCATTGGAACCGTTGGCCTGATCAAAGCCATCAATACTTTTAAAGCGGATAAAAATATCAAGCTGGCTACCTATGCGTCTCGATGTATCGAAAATGAAATTCTTATGTACATAAGAAAAAGCAACAATCAACGCTCGGAAATTTCCATTGACGAGCCGTTGCACATGGATTGGGACGGAAATGAGCTTTTGCTGTCGGACGTTCTCGGAAGCGAGGAAGATGAGGTGGCCTATGAATTTGAAATTCGGGAAGAACGAAAAAGAGTGCGGGACGCAGTCGCCTCTTTGGAGCTTCGTGAACGGCAGATTATCGAAATGCGGTATGGGCTGAATGGTTGCCGGGAAAAGACGCAGAAAGAGGTTGCCGATCTTTTGGGCATTTCGCAATCCTACATTTCCCGATTGGAAAAAAAGATTATTTCCGAGCTTCGGAAAAAGATTGACGTGTGAGAGGCGGCGCGTGAAAAGGGGCAGGGCACAAAGAAAAGAAAAACGAAAGAAAAAATAAAAAATGCAAAAAAACTATTGCAAAATGAAAAAAGTTATGATATAATCAAGCGTAATGCGAATAAATCCGTAAAGTGAGGTGTGAACACAGTGAAATCCGGAATTCATCCTAATTATGAAACCGTTAAGATTACGTGCGCGTGCGGTGAAACCGTAACGACCAGATCGACAAAGGGCGGAGAAATGAAGGTTGAAATTTGTTCCAAATGCCATCCTTTCTACACAGGAAAACAAAAGTTTGTTGATAGCGGCGGACGAGTAGATAAGTTCAAGAAGAGACTTGAAGCTGGCAAATAATTTGGGATATTACCTAATAGATCTGTACTTTATCTGTATAAAGGGACGAGGCGCGTAGGACGTGCACCGTCCCTTTTTCCATAACGGTGTTCAGAGGAAGGCAATAGGAGAGAGCGGCTTTCGATAAAATTGCATTCAACCAATTATATGCCTAAAGGAGGCCATTTTTATGGAATTGAAAACCATCGAAAAAAAGGAAGGAATCCGTTGTCGCGCCGTTCTTATCGGGCTGGAAACGGATAGCGCCGATCGTTCCGAGGCGGAGAAAAGCCTTGCGGAATTGAAAAGACTGCTGGATACGGCCGGAGGAGAATGCGTGGCAAGCGTGATTCAGTCCAAAAATACGCCCGATCCTCGCACACGAATCGGCAGCGGAAAAGTGAAGGAAATTCGCCAGCTTTGCAAAGATAACGAAATTGAGCTGGCCGTGTTTGATGAGGAGCTTTCTCCCTCGCAGATAAAAAATCTGGAGGAAGGATTGGATGTGAGAGTGATCGACCGCTCCATGCTTATTTTGGATATTTTTGCCTTGCACGCCGTGTCCGGCGAAGGCAAATTGCAGGTGGAGCTGGCTCAACTGAAATATACCGCCCCCCGTCTCATAGGAAAGGGAACGGAAATGTCGCGGTTGGGCGGAGGCATCGGTACACGAGGCCCCGGAGAAACCAAGCTGGAAAGCGATAAAAGACATATGAAACGGAGAATCGGTTTTCTGGAGGAGGAATTGCGCGAGCTGGATAAAAACCGCAGCACAATGCGCGCGGCCCGGGATCGCAGCAGAATCCCGAAAGTGGCCATCGTTGGGTACACGAACGCCGGCAAATCCACACTTTTGAACCGATTGACCGATGCGGGCATTTTAGCGCAGGACAAGCTGTTTGCCACCTTGGATCCTACCACGCGCAAATTTGAGCTTCCCTGCGGAGAATCCGTGCTTTTGACGGATACCGTCGGCTTTATCAATAAATTGCCTCACCATTTGATCAAGGCCTTCAAGTCTACTTTGGATGAGGCCGTGTTGTCCGATATACTGATCATTTTGATCGACGCTTCGGATCCGGAATATGCCACGCAGCTGTCGGTAACGGAGTCACTGCTGACAGAGCTTGGCGCGTCGGGCAAGCCAACGCTTTATGCTTTCAATAAATGCGACCGTGCGGGTGAGCAAATTCCGACGGTGGGACATCCGGTGGAGCGTGAAAACGTGATTTATATTTCTGCCCTCACCGGTGAAGGAGTGGAAAAAATGGTGCATCGGCTGGAGGAATTGATACTGTCGGGAAAAAAACGCACTTGCTTTCAAATTCCCAACCGTGAGCAAGGAGCAGTCAACCGGCTTTATAACTCGGTTTCGGTGGAATCGGTGGAATACGGAGCCGATTTTGTAACCATCGTTGCCATGGCCGACGCACGAGTCCGGGGCAGCATGAAGCAGTATCTTGCAAAAGAAGATCCGCCGAAGGACATGGAGGACTTGAAGGACGAATCAGGAGATGCGGGACAATGAACGACGACCGCCTTGAAGGGAAAAAGACTTATACGACACTGCAAAAGGAAGCATCGGCCGAATTTGAGGAAAAGCATTCGCTCTTTATCGGCCATGCGCGGCCGGTCAAATGCGAAGAAGAAGCCATGGCTTTTATTAAGGAAAAGAAGAAAGAATTTTCAGATGCGACGCACAACGTGTTTGGATACCTGATGAAAGGCGGCGCCTGCGCGCGCTATTCGGATGACGGCGAACCGCAGGGAACCGCCGGAATGCCCGTGCTGGATACGATTCGTAAATCCGGTGTGGATGACGCTTGCGTGGTGGTTACGCGCTATTTTGGGGGGATTCTTCTCGGCGCGGGCGGCTTGGTGCGTGCCTATGCCAACGGAGCTAAGCTGGCGTTGGAGGCGGCGGGAATCGTCGTTTACGAGAAATATACCGTGTTGAAAATCAGCGCTTCCTATGCCGACTATCAAAAAATTCCTCCGCTTTTGGCGAAAGCGGGCGCCTTGATTGACGGTACGGAATTTGGGGAAAACGTAGTGACAACGGTCGCGGTCAAAGAAGACGCGGCAGCCGCTTTGTCCGTTTCGTTGAAAGAAATCAGCGCAGGGCGAATCGCGGCGGAGATTCTCGGAAGTCGCTTTGATTGTCCCAAATGATATAAAAAGCGGCAAACAAAGCTGCAATGCTCTGAGAGGGGCTGTTAAAAAACGCGATGTTTTTAACAGCCCCTTAAACAATGCCGGTCGGGCTTTTTGCCTTTTGCTTTGGAAATTGCTGACGCCGAGCAACCGGAAATGTCAGTTTGCGTACAAAAAAAGAAAAATTGATTTTTTTCCCTATTATCTTAAATAAAAAAGAGTATTTTTCGGTTTTCATGCGTATATTATTAAATGGTTGAAAAAATGAAAGGCAAAAGACTGTCATCTTGATTCGGAAAGGGGCGAGAAATTTGACAACGCGAGATATATTCCTTGAAAAAGAGAAAGAGACGCTATCGGAGTATGCATTTTTGACTTGTAATACGAAGGGGAGAGAGCATCCGTGCGATATTTGCTCCGTCCGTACGGACTTTCAGAGAGATCGTGACCGTATTATTCACTCGCAGTCGTTCCGGCGGCTGATGAATAAAACACAGGTTTTCTTGGCACCGGTTGGGGATCATTACCGTACTCGCTTAACGCATACGCTGGAGGTTACGCAAATTGCGCGCATTATTGCGCGCGCTTTGCGCCTGAACGAGGACTTGACGGAAGCCGCGGCGCTCGGACACGATTTGGGACATACCCCCTTCGGACATGCCGGGGAAAAGGTTATGCAGGAGTGTTATTCGCCGGAATTTACCCATTACCGACAGAGCGTTCGCGTGGTGGAAAAGCTGGAAAATGACGGAAAAGGCCTGAATCTTACATATGAAGTCAAGGATGGCATTTTAAATCATACCGGTAGCTGCATGGCATCTACCTTAGAAGGTGTGATCGTGAAATTTGCCGATCGGATTGCCTATATCAATCATGATATTGACGACGCCTGCCGTGCGGGCATTTTGACAACGGAAGATATTCCCAAGCCTTTGCGTGAAATTCTTGGCGACAGGCATGGGGAACGGATCAATACAATGGTGCTGTCCGTCATTACGGCAAGTATGAATCAACCGTATATCGCCATGACAGAGGAGGTTGCCAAGGCGATGGATCAGTTGCGGGCTTTTTTGTTTGAAGCCGTGTATCTGAATCCGGTTGCCAAGGGGGAAGAAAACAAGGCAAAGGCGCTTTTGGCCTCCCTTTTTGATTATTTTGTAAAGAATCCGAAAAAAATGCCGGAATTGTACTGCCGTAATATCGAGAATGAGGGCGTCGAGCGGTGTGTATGCGACTATATTTCAGGCATGACCGACCGCTATGCCATTGATATTTACAGCGAGCTGTTTATTCCGCATGTGTGGAGGGGAAGAGTTTGATTCCAAGAGAAATTATTGAGGAAATCAGATACCGCAATGATATTGAGGAAGTGGTGGCTTCTTACGTTACGTTGAAGCAATCCGGAAGCAATAAAATTGGTTTGTGTCCCTTTCACAGTGAGAAAACTCCTTCTTTTACGGTGTTTGGCGCAACGAAGACTTTTTATTGCTTCGGTTGCGGGGCCGGCGGTGATGTTATAACTTTCATCATGAAAGCGGAAAATTTGGACTATCCTTCGGCTTTGGAGTTTCTTGCAAAACGAGCGGGAATCACCATTCCGCTACAGGAAAACGAAAAAGAAAAAAGAGAAAAAAATGAAATTTCACGCAATCGGATTTATGAAATGAATTTGGCGGCCGCTAAATTCTTTCGGCAGTGCTTGTTTGACCCTGCTGTCGGCAAGGAGGCCCTTCAGTATCTTTCCGAAGAACGGCAATTGTCCGGTGCGGTGATCAAGCATTTTGGGATCGGCTATTCTCCCAATTCGTTTGGAATGTTGTTTGACCACATGCGGCGATTGGGCTTTTCCACCGAGGAACTGATGGCCGGCTTTCTTTGCGGAAAAGGAAAGACAAGCGGTAAAGTGTATGACTATTTTCGCAATCGTGTGATGTTTCCCATCATTGACGTGACAGGGAATGTGGTGGCTTTCGGCGGACGCGTGATGGACGACGCAAAGCCTAAGTATCTGAACACGTCCGACACGCCGGGCTTTAAGAAAAGCCGAAACCTGTTTGCTTTGAATTATGCCAAAGACCACTGCGCGGAGCAAATGATTCTTTGCGAGGGCTATATGGATGTCATTGCCCTGCATGCGGCCGGCTTTGAAAATGCCGTGGCCACGTTGGGAACCGCAATTACCCCGGATCAGGCGCGCATGATTGCCAGATATACCAAATGCCTCCTGATTTCTTATGATATGGATCAGGCCGGACGGAACGCGGCGGATAAAGCCATGCGGCTTTTTTCCGAGGTGGATGTGGATGTTAAAGTTTTGCGCATGACGGGAGCGAAAGACCCGGACGAATATATAAAAAAGTTCGGCGCAGATAAGTTTCGCCACGTCATTGAGGCAAGTCAGAGCGGCTTTGCTTATAAAATGGATACGATTCTGTCTCAATACGATCTGTCGCTGCCGGAGGATAAAATCAAAGCTTCCTCTGCCCTTTGCAAAGAAATTGCCAAGATTTATTCGGGGGTGGAGCGATCGGTTTATATTTCCGAAGTGGCAGGCAGGCTGGGGCTGACAACGGATGTCGTGAAAAATGAAGTGGATAGGCTGCGAGCATCGCTGATTCGTCAGTATCAAAAGAAAGAAGGCCATAATGCGCAGCTGTCCGCCAAAAATATAGGCGATCGTGTGAACCCGGATTCCGTCCGCAATGTTCAGGCGGCGGCGGCAGAAGAAGCGATTCTCGGTATGATGTTGCTCTTGGAAGAACACCGTGCCGCGGTGGCTTCCGGGAAGGCGGGACTGTCCGAGGAGGACTTTGTTACCGATTTCGGCGCGCGCGTGTTTCGGGCTATCGTGGCGCTTGAAAACTCCGAAAAGGGCTATATGTACTCTTTGCTGGGCGCCGAGTTTTCCCCCGATGAAATGGGGCGAATGCAACGCAGGGA
>CAKSIP010000032.1 GCA_934462825.1 uncultured Eubacteriales bacterium
CCCGGGAACCTGCACGTTTTTCGGTGCAATATTTTGCGACAATATTCTTTCAATATCATTATAGAAATTTGCTTTTCCATTCACAATAAACAATACAGCCGAATACATGCACAAAAACGCTATTGATATCGAAATGGATTTGTGATATATTTACCAAAGGAGGGAAATATATGAAGATTTGGATGCCAAAAGGAGAATCGGACGATTTTTACTCGAGCAAATACCTTTGCGTGAACTCCTGTGGATTTCAGATGAATACAGGCTATACCATTTTCAGAACAGAAGGGCGTCTCGATTATCATATCCTCTATATCTTTTCGGGGACTTGCCTCGTCCTTTTTAATGAGAAAACCTATCGTATGTCTCCCGGTCATTTTGTGTTTTATTTTCCGGGGCAAATCCAGCGGTATGAATTCGCCGATGATTCTCCGTGCGAAACGCTATGGTTGCACTTTTCCGGCAGCGCGGTGCCCGAAATACTGGACGATTTGTCTTTCGGATCCGGTGTCTATGAGTGTGATCCGGATGAAAAGATCATCTCCGCTTTTCAGTATTTGGTGCAAGAGCGGCAACTGCGCCAACCCCTTTTTGAAACGGCGGAAAATGCGCGCCTCCTGTCACTGCTCACCGTCATTGCCCGCCACGT
The DNA here is from genome assembly GCA_934462825.1 of uncultured Eubacteriales bacterium. Classification (GTDB taxonomy): domain Bacteria; phylum Bacillota; class Clostridia; order Oscillospirales; family CAG-272; genus CAKSIP01. The sequence continues at coordinate 647 of CAKSIP010000032.1, forward strand.
CGGTCATCACGCCATTGCCACGGATATTGAGAAAGTAATCCTGATGATGCACGACGATTATGCAAAGCCCTTCGCGCCGGAACTGTACGCTGCCGCCTGTTCCCTCAGTGTCAGTCGCTTCTCCCACAAATTCAAGCAGGTCACGGGAAGCGCACCGCTGGCGTTTTATACGCGCATCCGCTGTGAAAAGGCAATGGAGCTTCTGAAATACACAGATCTGAATATATCGGAAATCGCTTTGAAGGTCGGCTACGATAACCCGTTGTATTTCAGCCGGGTCTTCAACAAGTTCTCCTCCTTATCTCCTTCGGAATATCGCCGACGTCAATACACCGAAGCAGTAAAACCGTGATGAGATGGCAACCGCCCGGAGGACCCCGACAAACTTACAAAACAACGGCAGGAAACAGCACACGTTGGCTGTTCCCTGCTGTTTGTTTTTTGCAATGCCACATTGCCGGTTTGGAGAATGTAGCCGGATCCGTTTATTGAATCCCGCGAGACAGAATGATTTTCAGAAAAAAGGGGATTAGTTATATCATTGACGCAAAAGTATGTGCAGTTTATGATGTAAGTGAAAATGCGGTAGCCTGGGATAGATACCGTCTGTGAACGGGCGACGCATTTACAGATCCCGTCTGTCATGGCGGGCTGCGCCAATACTGCCTGAGGTATTTTATGAACGTCAAGACCCACGAGATCAGCCTGACGGACGGCAATCTGTTTCTGAAACTTCTTCGCATTTCCGTTCCCCTGATACTGTCTACGCTCCTGCAACTACTCTACAATGCGGCGGATCTGATCGTCTGCGGACAGTTCGGCTCCTCACACAGTGTCGCCGCCATCTCCGCGACGACATCGCTTATCAATCTGTACATACAGTTGCTGATCGGGCTCAGTGTCGGTGCCAATGTACTCATGGCGCGGTGCTACGGTTCCGGCGACCGCGAGCATGGGCAAAAGGTCGTTTATACCTCTATGGTATTTGCGCTTGTCTCAGGTCTCATCATCGGGATCATCGGCGCGACAACCTCGCATCTGTTTTTGAAATTGATGCAGACTCCTGCGGAGATTATCGACCTCTCGACCTCCTACCTCGTGATTTATTTCATCGGTCTTCCCTTCTCGATGATCTATAACTTCGGTTCCTCCATCATGCGGGCGACCGGGGATACAAAACGCCCGTTCTACTTTCTCACGGCAGCGGGTGTCATCAATGTACTGCTCAACCTGTTTTTTGTCATCGTGTGTGACATGGATGTCGCGGGCGTTGCGCTTGCCACTACACTCTCACAAGGAATCTCGGCATTGTGCGTCGTTGTTGCGATGCTCCGCAACCATGGATTCTTCCACTTCCGTTTCAGGGAAGTCCGTTTCTACGGTACGGTAGCAAAGGAAATCGCCGTGATCGGCATACCGGCAGGCGTCCAGGGAATGCTGTTCTCCATTTCCAATGTCATGCTCCAAAGCAGTATCAACAGTTTCGGTACCTCTGTCATGGATGGTAATGGTGCCGCCGTCTCGCTGGAAGGCTTCGTCTACGCGACCATGAACTCCGTCGCACAGACTGCAAGCAGTTTCGCTTCCGCCAACTATGGGGCAAAGAAATGGAAGAATGTACGCAATACGACCTTCTACGCCTCAGCGCTCGTCATGCTGTTCTGGGGTGTTTCCGCAGGAATCGTGTTTTTCTTCCGCCAGCCACTCCTAGGACTGTATCTCAACGCCGGGGACACCGTTGCATTTGATGCCGCGAAAGAGAGAATCCTTGCCGTTTGCTGTACCTATTTTCTCTGCGGTCTCATGGATACATTTGCCTATGCTCTGCGTGGTATCGGACATTCTTTCCTCTCCATGAGTGTTTGCCTCGCCGGTGTATGCGGTCTGCGACTCGTTTGGATTTACCTCATCTTCCCGCACCCTGCGTATCACAGTATGTATTCCCTGATGCTCTCGTACCCCATTTCATGGATGATTACCGGCACGATTGAAACGACTCTTTTCTTTATTGTCCTCCGGAAAGAAAAAAAGAAATACCTACTGACTGAGCAACTATCCGCGTGACAGGCGCACTACCCCCCACTTCACCGCAAAAGCGGTACAAAAAGGAGATGCAAAACGATGCTGTACGATTTTTGTGACGGGTGGCTGTTCCACGACGGCGACATTCAGACCCTACCGCCGGAAATGAAGGGACCCGTTTATATGCAGACCAAAACCGAGTGCCGGATGCGGGGTCCTGCGTCCTTACATTACTGTGACGCACCGGATGACTACGGTGTCACCGACACTCGTGCGCTGCATCGTGAACTCACGCACGAGCGTTGGGAGCGTGTGACGTTGCCGCATGATTACATGATCAATGCGGAACTGCCGAAGACGGGCAATCCCGCGCGGGGTTATGCTGTTCCTCATGCCGCATGGTATCGCAAGCACTTCACCCCGACAACTGTACAAGGCAAACATACGGAACTGATTTTTGACGGAGTGACAAAGGACTGTGAGGTATATCTCAACGGGGTTCTCCTTGCACGTCATCACACCGCCTACACCCCCTTTTCCGTCGATCTTTCGGATGTGATACGTCCCGGAGAAGAGAATGTTCTTGCCGTGCGCGTCGACAATGCGGAACCGGAGGGCTGGTGGTACGAGGGCGGCGGCATTACACGCCGCGTCTCTCTGTCGGTCACGGAACAGACGACACCGGTCTGGAACACACTGGGCGTAACGGCTGAAAAAACAGGTGAAACGGACACATGGGCAACCAATGTCTCTTTCGAACTTGCCAATTACGGCGGACAATCGACGGATGCCGCCGTGACCGTGACGCTGACCGATGGGGACAGAAACGCCGTTGCCACAGAAACCGCGGCGGTTTCCCTCAGCGGCTATGATACAAAACCCGTTCATTTTTCTCTTGCGGTGCAGTCCCCGCACCTATGGGATATCACCGATCCTTATCGCTATACAGCGAACGTTTCGATAACGGTAAACGGAGTCACCGAACAATATAGCAGAACCTATGGTTATCGCACGGCTGTTTTCACAAAAGACGGCTTTTTCCTCAACGGCAGGCACGTGACACTCTATGGTGTTTGCGGTCACGCTGATTTCGGTCTGACAGGCAGAGCCGTACCCGACAACATTCATCGCTACAAAGCACGACTGCTCTCCCAAATGGGTGTGAATGCCTATCGGTGCAGTCACTATATGCAGGATGATGCTTTCATGGAAGCACTGGAGCGTGAAGGCATACTCGTCATGGCAGAAACGCGTCACTTCTCCTCCTCTCCCGAAGCGATGGAGGAACTCGCGACATTAGTGCGTCGTGACCGAAGCCGTCCCTCGGTGATTCTGTGGTCTATCGGCAACGAAGAACCTTATTTTATTACCGATGAGGGGCGACGTATCGCCGCCCGCATGGCGGGGTTGGTCCGTCGCTTGGATCCGACCCGCCCCGTCATCGTCGCCAATGACAAAAAGCCGGAAATCTCCACTGTGTACGAGGGGTCCGATGTCATCGGCATCAACTACAATTTACCCCTGCTTGATCTTATACACGGACAATATCCCGATAAACCCCTGCTCTCCTCCGAGTGCTGCGCCACGAGTACCACCCGCGGGTGGTATCACGATGACAGCCCCGAGCACGGTTATCTCGCGGCGCATGACAAGGATACCAACGACTGGTTCCGTTCCCGCGCCTACAATTACCGCACCTTTGCGGCGCGCCCTTGGCTTGCCGGCTCGTTCCAGTGGACAGGCATTGAATATCGTGGCGAGTCTGCTTACCCCCGTATCTGTTCACAATCCGGCGCCATTGATCTCTATCTGCAAAAGAAAGATGCCTTCTATCAAAACCGCACCTTCTTTTCCGGGGAGCCGAGCATCCATCTCCTGCCGCATTGGAATCACCGTGGGACAGAAGGTTATCCCGTGACCGTGCGTGCTTATACCAATGCAGCCTCCTGTGAACTTTTTCTGGATGGTACGTAACTCGGCTCCGTCACTCCGATCCCCTTTGCTCCGGCGGAATGGGTAGTCCCTTAGCGTCCCGGCAGGCTCTCTGTCGTCGCATATGATGCCGCGGGAAATGTCGTAGCAACCGATGTACAGGAAACAACAGGGGCCCCTGTCGCCCTGCGCCTGCGTCTTGAAAATGCCGATGATCTCACGGCAAACGGATATGACCTTGCCATTTTCACCTGCTATGCAGTGGATGCCGAAGGACGCGAAGTGCCGGATGCCGCGCCCACGGTTTCCTTCTCCGTCTCACGCGGTGCGCATCTTGTCGGAACCGGATCGGATATTGCCGACCGCACACCGCCTGCCACACCGGAACGGAGAATGCGTGCCGGTAAAATCACCATCGCCGTCCTGCCCTCCCCTGCGCAGACAAATCAGAACGGTGAAGCAACGAAATCCTCCTCTCTTACCCTCTTTGCAGAAAGTACCGGACTTGCCTCCGGAATCCTCACTGTAGCAATCCCGGCAAAAGGATAAAGCTGAAAACGCGCCAAAGCAACAACACCTGCTATTCTGATTTTACATTTGATTTCAGTGCAAGAACCGTATTTCGACAATCCACATCATCTGTTTTCCCTTTCGGAGCCCGTATCGTAGCACAGGGGATCGTCCCCGTCAATGTCGGCGGAGAAAAAACGGGAAATATCTCAACTGAACCAAATCGTTAAGCTCGGTATTCGTACCGGGCTTTTTTTATTTTGTCCGGGTAAACTCCCTGACGCCCGGATTGATCGTGTCAAAGCCCCGTTATCAACCGTCCCCATTCGTTCTTGTTAGGCGTTTTTTCTCTGCCTCCTTGACGGAGATTCAACGGAGCAATAAACCGTTGAAATTAACCGCACTACATATTGTCGGTCACTCATTCCCGATTGCTTTTATTAAGTCTTTCAACTCCTTTTCTCGCTCTGCCTAGCCTTGGGAGATATGCCCCCCACCTGTGCTTCTCTAGGGTTGCCGAAAGGCAAAAAGAAATACATAACAGGAGGAAAGAAAAATGAAATGCAAATCCAAGTATCCCATTCGGATCAAAGGAAGGAGAGAGGTCAAAAGCAATTACCGTTCGTACTTTCTAGACGAGCCAAACCGTTTTTCACTGTATGTTTTCGAGGCGATTTCGGGCGTTTTCTTTCGATATGAGCGGCTTTGCTTTGGTGTCGGTATCCTTAACCACCAATCATTCGAAAGCCGCTGTTTGTCGCTTCCGGGTAACAAAAAGCGCCGTGTTTCTACGACGCTTTTGTCTTGCTCGGAAGTTGCTTTTATGCTTGATTGCGGTCAACTTCTGTTCCGCAACATACTGTTAGAGTTTCAGCTTTTCAATTCTTTGCTCATAGATTTTCCTCCTGTCTTTAACATAAAAGGCTGCCTACCAGTGGTAAGTAGCCTTTGGGGCCTGACGTTTTGAACCAATATCTGAAGAATCTTCACGATCCCATTTTTAATGAAGCGAAGCTTTTTCGCTAACTGCCAGAACAAAGTCTGCCATTGTCATTGCGGAATTAACAAATAGACGAGCATGATGATCTGAAATATTGATTCGTTTTGCGCCAACACCATGTGAATCGCTTACTTTGTTTCGCATCTCAGCAATCGCAGATAGAATTTTTTCGAGTCCCGAAAGTAGTCCATTGATGCGCTTATCCATATCCTTGTTTTGGTGCATATTGTATAATTGTTTCACCTGATTGTATAGCTTTCCAATGTCACCGCTTTCAGACGGTATCTCGCCTTTCTTTTCGATAACATAGCAGAACACTTCCTCAAGCAGGGTACGAGACTTGGTGATAGCACTGTCATAATTGCCATCTAAAACATCTTTCAGTGCTCGCTCCGATATATCGGCGATATACCTTCTATCGATGGTCTTTACGGATGGTGCGGTGACTGAGATAGTTGTCCCTATTTTGCGGATAGCAAATGATGAGCCTATTTGAATAAGTTCATTGCCACCAAAGTACAAAATGCCATTGATTTGATTAATTATAGCTTTCACAATATATGTGTAAGCATATTCTATTGTCTCAGGCGTCTGCCCTCTAAGTTTTTCAACGAACTGTCCCTTTGAAAAGAGAAATGAAAGCAGGTCAGATTCACGTCCATTTTGAATGCAATATGCAAGCAAATCATCCATATAGACCCATCTGCTTTGAGCTCCACCGTTCCAACCATAGGATGCAGATAAACCAAATCTATTTGACATGTCGCAAAGCGTTGGGCCACTCAAATAAGGCATAGAAACCTTAATATTGCTTTCTTCGCCGTTTATTTCAAGTGGACCGAAGTCTGTATCACCATCAAGAATAGCAAGAATGCTTTTTTCGCGCAACAACTCAAATTCCGATTTTTTCTGTTGCATATCGTGACCGCCTTTCATAACAGATTACATTCCGTTATAGTTCTCCCAACGCCAGCGGAGGAAATCACGATTGGTGAATTCAGGGATAACAATTCTCGGCGAAATAGACGCCCATAGTCCAAGCGTGCTCTATTCGAGAGCTCGATAACACCGGTTCCAGATATTCTCAAATGCCCAGTATCAAACAGCGTGTGAATATCCGTTCGCATTGCAAATTTATCTATATCATTTGCCCACACAATATCATTTCCAGCGAATTTGAAGCCAAGGTTAAGTCCACCAGCTCCACTTAAGACCGATACAATGCGCATTATTCTCTTGCCTCCTAAATTCCTCTGTTTTCTAAAGTCCAATATCACTCATTTTAGTATTTTGGTGTGAATATTTGAAAAGTGGAAACGATCTTATCTACAGACATCATAACACATTTACACATATCTTTGCAAATAAATCAATAATTGCCGAACCACAAAATCTCGTTTGTAATCGTAATAAGGGTTATACAGTATACAGAAAGAAAAAATGACAGCATTCATATTTGCAATAATATCTCTTATGGTCGCAGGTGATAGTATTCTTTGACTACCATCTTTGAAAGTGCTTCCAAATATTCATACAGGGTTAAATTGGCTTGAGATTGGGTCAGATTGGCTCGAGATTTGGCCATGTGAGCAGGGCGTGTGCTTGTCTTGATACAAGTGCCGGCGCTGGCGCGCCGGCAGACAAGCACACGCCCTGCTCCTTGCTTTCAAAAACTGCTCGTGCAACTGCCGGGGCAACCGCAAGTAAAAAACAAATCCCGACGGTCTATGAAAAGCACGACGGAACGGGTGGGCGCCGCTAAACCGCTTGGCGCCGCACCCGTTTTTTCCGTCGTGCTGCTTTTTTCATATTCTCAGCTCGGCCTGATTGGCTTTTAATTGGATTTTCGCAGTTGCCGGATGACCTCCCCGGCTTTTACGAAACGAATCCTCTTATATGCAGTTTGTTATCATCTAATGACTACCTTCAAAATATATTTTCGCATCACAATACGACATTGTTTCTATTTTTTTAACCGAATATTAAGTCAAAAATATATTGATTTTCTCCTGTTAATTGGATATAATACAATTACGAGGTGAAAATCATGATTTTAACAACCGCTATGCTAACCGAGCAACTCATACAATATCGCGATCCCGCCGGGAAGATCTTGCGTCTTACGCGTGAGAAAAAACTGTTTCCACTCTGTCGTGGCATTTACGAAACCGATCCTGCCGTGCCCGGATATTGTCTGGCCCCTGTTTTATACGGTCCATCCTATATTTCCTTTGATTATGCTCTGGCTCAATATGGGCTTATCCCCGAGGCGGTCTATACCTACACCTCAGCGACTGTCGGTAAAAAGAAAGAAAAGCGCTATGAAAATGATTTTGGCGTTTTCACCTACCGTGATGTGCCGGCGGATGTTTATCCGCTCGGTGTGACTGTGCGGGAGGAAAATGGATATGTGTACCGGATCGCCACGCCGGAAAAAGCACTTTGCGATAAACTGTATACTCTTTCCCCGGTACACAGCCTCAAAGAACTACGACGGCTCCTGTTTGAAGACCTCCGCATCGACGAACAGGAGTTTGCAAAACTCGCCAAAGACGAACTCCGCATACTTTGCGGAGGCTACCACGCAAACAATCTGAAGTACCTGGGTAAGATGATCGGAGGTAACACGCATGAACAGCATCCTTGAACAAATGCTGAAAAAATACGAGGCAAGGAATACAGAAGACCAAAAGAATGCGCTGAAAGAAATCATGCAGGAGATTGTTCTCTGCGGCCTTTCACGCGCCGGTTTCTTTCGGAAAGCCGCATTCTACGGGGGAACGGCATTGCGGATCTTTTACGGTTTGGAGCGTTTTTCAGAGGATCTTGACTTTTCTTTACTAACCGAAGATGTGAATTTTCGGCTCTCCGACTATTTTCCTACGCTGGAAAAGGAGGTTGCCTCTTACGGTCTGCAAATGACTGTCTCCGAGAAAGAAAAAAGCGTGGATTCGGATATTCGCTCCGCTTTTTTAAAGGGGAACACGCGGGCATTGCTACTACACTTTTTCCCGGGCAAACAATCCGGCGGCGTCGCCGACAACGAAAATATCAAAATCAAATTCGAAGTAGATGTTACACCTCCCGCCGGAGCAGCCTTTGTCCATCAATACCGCCTGCTCCCCGCCCCATATGAAGTGACGCTCTACGATATGCCGTCCCTCTTTGCCGGGAAAGTACATGCCGTAATCTGCCGCGCGTGGAAAAACCGTATCAAGGGCAGAGACCTCTATGATTATGTGTTCTACCTCTCACGCGGTGCCGCACTCAATACAGAACATTTAAAAAACCGTTTGGTCGAGTCGGGGGTATGGAAGTCGGATGCTCCCTTCACAGTGGAAGACGCAAAGAGACTGCTTTCGGCACGTTTCGATACCATTGACTATACACAAGCAAAAGAAGATGTCTTACCGTTCATTCGAGACACGGCATCACTTGCACTTTGGAACGCCGACTTCTTTAAACAGATCACGGAACAGTTGCACTGATCCGGTTGCTTTTTTATACCTTCATTGCCGATTGAAAGTATTTCACCGGTTTTGTATTGAGCGACTGGATGTATTCGGGTGTATAACCGACACTCTCCGCGGACTGTTCCTGCGTGCAGCCGTCAATATACAGTCCCGCATAGATCTCATACAAACGGAGCGGAGCAGCGCGGATTGCGGCATTATATTTGGTAAGTGTATCGAGGACTGTGTTGTTCCCGATTCTCTCCCCGGCCTCATCGAACACTTTCTTGCGTGAACAGTAATGACGGATTTCACGCAAGTCGCGGCGGATCGTTTCTGTCGTTATCATATTGTTTCACCTCCTTTCATTTGTTTGGCTTGTATTATTCGGTTACTGTCTCGTGCTCTTGCAGGTATTCCAAAGTACAGTGGAGCTGGATGCCGATAAGGATTGTCTCGACATCCTCCGGCAACTCTTTCAGATCCGGCACATCCTCGGTAAAGACCCGAATACCTACTTCGTTTTCGGGAATCCGTATTTCTATCATGTTTTCACCTCCTTCGCGCTCATCTTACACGAGAGTTCACCCAATATGGTAGAGGACTGACCCGTACAGTTTATAAACACACCCGGATCGTTTGTAAACTGACCAAATATTCACCCCATGTTTCGCTACCACCGACAAGGAAGCCCGTTTGCTTCGCCAATGAAGCAAACGGGCTTCCTTGTCTCCAAAACTGTGGGGAAAAAGACTGCATTCCGTTGGACTCTCGCCAACATTGACAAGGACGATCCCTGTGCTGCGATATGGGCTCCACGATGGAGGAGATACTAGCATGATTGCAAAAAGCTAAAATGGACGAAAAAACTCTGATATTAAACAACATTGTTTGGTTGTTCATAAATTGTAGGAAAAAGGCTATAATGAAGTCAAAAAGGAGTGTAAACATGACAACCAACGAACTCATGTCCGAGTGGCTCGACCGTTGCGGGCGGGAGAGAATCAAGCCACGGACATACAGCCGATATCGGGGAGTCATTATGCAGCATATTCTGCCCGAACTCGGCGGGGTGCCGATTGAGCATATCGGCCGGCGACAGATCGTCGATTTTCTCGCCGCACACCGGGCGACCGGCAATATGCGATGGGGAGAACGCCTCTCGGCAACCAGCACAAATCTGATTATCACCGTTCTGCATTCCGCCTTTTCCTATGCCCGTGATATGGCTCTGCTCCCGGACAACCCCTGTGAACACATCAAGCGTATACCACCCCCGCCGGGGCGGGTTGACGCATTCACGCGAGAGGAACAACGCCGGTTGGAAAAGTGTATTGCCAGCCTGGGAGATCGCCGCCTGTTCGGCATCCGGCTCTGCCTGTATACCGGACTACGGATCGGCGAGCTGCTGGGGCTCGAATGGAGCGATATTGACCCAACCCGCGGCATTTTGCAGATCGGGAAAACCGTCTATCGCGAAAAGAACGACGACGGTGACTGGCAACTGTTCATCGACCGCCCGAAAACGGTCTCCTCCGTAAGGGTGATTCCCCTCCCCCCTTTTCTCACAGAAGAACTGCAAGCTTACCGCATGACCGCACGAAGCGATTATCTGGTTGAAAATAAAAAAGGCGAACGAATGTCTGTTCGTTCGTATCAATATCTGTTTGAGCGGCTGACAGAAAAAGCCGGCGTGCGCAAGCTGAATTTTCATGCACTGCGCCACACCTTTGCCACCCGCGCTCTGGAATGTGGCATGGACATCAAGACCCTATCCGAACTCATGGGACACAAAAACGCCACGATTACCCTCAATCGCTATGCCCACAGTATGCTGGATACCAAAATCGCCGCAATGAGCAAAATGGAAAGAATTTTTTGAAAAATTCTGCACCGAATATGAGATTCGGTACAAAAAAGAGGGCATATCCCGCCCGGAAAACGGTGGGATATGCCTAAAAAGTGCTTTTTTGAGTTGCAAAAGGCGCAAAAAAGTGGTTTAATAAGAAGCAAGAGTAAATTATTATGTACCGAATCTCATATTCGGTGCAGAAAGGGACCCTGCGTGGAAAACAAACAGATCAAATCCCGCCGCCGTGTAACGGAGTACGGCGAAGTGAACACCGGGGAGCGCGAGGTAAAAGCCATGTGCGACCTGGTAAAATCGGAGACCGAGCGCATCGACTCGCGTTTCCTGGAACCGGCATGCGGCGACGGGAACTTTCTCGCCGAAATACTAACGCGCAAGTTGTCCTGTGACCAACTGAAAAAGTATCGAAGGAGCCCCTACGACTGGGAGAGAAATTCCCTGCTTGCAATCGGGAGCCTGTACGGCGTCGATATTCTCGCGGACAACTGCGAAGCGTGCCGGGAACGGCTCTATCGCCTGTGGGATGCAGAGTACCGCAAGGTCTGTCGGACGGAATGCAACGATGATACGCGGGCGTCGGCACGGTTCATCCTAGCCCGCAACATTGTATGCGGCAATGCTCTGTCGCTCATGTGCGTCGACGGAAACGGAAAAGACACCGCCATTCCAATCGTCTTTTCCGAGTGGACCTTCCCGTTCAACGACGGGCGCCTGCAACGAAAGGACTATACCTTCGACGAACTGCTCCATGCAGAGGAAGAAAAAACGCCGGGAAAGAAATCCGCGCAGCCATCCCTCTTTGCAGACTCCCACCGCCCCGACGGTGAGGGTAAATTCTTGCAGCAGTATATCACCCATTACAGGAGACTTGCCGACCATGAGTAACGCGCTATTTGAAAACGTCTACAACCCGGACGTCTTGTCCTGCCTCGCCAACCTCTCGAACGACGAAGTCTTTACACCTCCGGAAGTCGTCAACAAAATGCTGGATATGCTCCCCGCGGAACTGTTCCGCAACCAGGACACCACTTTTCTCGACCCCGCGTGCAAAACAGGGGTTTTTCTGCGGGAGATTGCAAAGCGATTGATTGTCGGCCTGGAGCCACAATTCCCGGACCTTCAGGAACGCATCGATCATATTTTTCACAAGCAACTTTTCGGCATCGCCATCACAGAACTCACAAGTCTTCTCTCGCGCCGTGGAGTGTACTGTTCCAAATACCCGAACAGCGAATTCTCGGTGAGCCGTTTCGAGGACGCACAAGGAAATATCCGCTACAAGCGCACCCCGCACACATGGGAAAAAGGCAAATGCGTCTTTTGCGGTGCGTCGCAAAGCGAATATGACCGCGCCCGAGACCTCGAAACGCACGCATACGAATGGATCCATGTCCAAAACCCGGAGGAGATTTTCAAAATGAAATTCGATGTGATCATAGGCAACCCGCCGTACCAGTTGAGCGATGGCGGAGCCGGAGCGAGTGCCACGCCAATATATAACCTTTTTGTAGAACAGGCAAAAAAACTTCAGCCGAACTATTTAATCATGATAATTCCGGCACGATGGTATTCAGGCGGGAAAGGACTCGATTCATTTCGCCAGAATATGCTTCGAGACAGACATATTTCGCACATCGTAGATTATTGCAATTCGATTGATTGCTTCCCCGGTGTTGATGTAGCTGGCGGAATCTGCTATTTCTTATGGGATAAACATTACAATGGGAAATGCCTGTTCACAAATATCGCCAACGGTGTACCGAGTTCAATGGAACGCTATCTCGATGAATATACCACAGTGATTCGGCATCCCATCGCTGAATCGATTGTTCGCAAAGTAACTCGTAATCGCCCACTAACTCTATCCTCCTATGTGTCTAGTAGAAAACCATTTGGTTTGGCGACAACGGTGCGCCCGGACAAAGTTGGTGACATTCTTTTGAGATACAAAGACGGCATAGGTAAGTATGACAGCAAAAAAGTACCCACTGGACACGCGAATATTGCAAAATGGAAGGTAATGATTTCGAGATTAAGTGCAGAACACGCTGGTCAACCTGATAAAAATGGTCAGTATAGAGTCCTATCTACTCTAGAAATCCTTCCTCCAAGAACAATCTGTACAGAAACATACTTAATTGCTGGCTGTTTCGAACGCGAAGCTGAAGCTAAAAACTATGCAAATTACCTGCGTTGTAAATTTGTGCGCTTTCTTATCGCACAAATTGCCATGACGCAACAGATCACCAAATCTGTATTTGGATTTGTTCCAGTTCAGGACTGGAAAACAACATGGACCGACGCGGAGCTCTATGCAAAATACAACCTCACACAGGAAGAAATCGACTTCATTGAGTCGATGATCAAACCGATGGAGTAAACGGATATGGCACAAGAGTTTTTCACTAAGAGACCGACCGTCACACCAACCATTTACGCCTATTCCCTGCCCGGTGTCGCATCACATACAGGATATATCAAGGTTGGGTACACCGAGCGCGACGCGGAAAAGCGCATTTGGGAGCAAACACATACAAGCGGTATCAAGCCACAGATCCTCTACCAAGAGTCTGCCATGTGCCCGGACGGCTCCTGCTTCACCGACCACGATGTACATAGGATCCTTGCCCGCAAGGGGTTCGAACGCCTGAACGCAGGCGATGACCGCAATGAGTGGTTCCGCTGCACGGTCCATGATGTCCAAACCGCCGTTACAGAACTGAAAACCGGGATTCGCCTGGACGGAGAGCGCACAGCGACTTTCCGTATGCGCCCCGAACAGGTACGCGCGGTTGAAAGGACGGCAGAATACTTCCGGAAAGCAGAGACGGACGGCTCCGGGCAGACCCCCAAATTCTTATGGAACGCAAAAATGCGTTTCGGCAAAACCTTCGCCGCTTATGAGCTCGCGAAGAAAATGGGTTATACCAAAATTCTGGTCCTAACCTTCAAACCTGCCGTTGAATCGGCATGGCGTGAAGACCTCCTGACCCACATCGACTTTGACGGTTGGCAGTTTGTCTCCAACAAAGACGCGCACATGGGAGACATGAACATCGACCGCCAGTATGAGATTGCGGACAAGTCGCGCCCGATCGTCGTATTCGGTTCTTTCCAGGATCTGCTCGGCACCAACGACACCGGCGGCATCAAAGCCAAAAACGAATTCATCCATACGACCAACTGGGATCTCGTCATTTTCGACGAGTATCATTTCGGCGCATGGCGTGAAAACGTCAAAAAGCTCTTTGAGAACCAGGACGAAGAAGAAAACGCAGACTTTGATGCCGAAAAGTACAGTGCCGAGGAAGCCGGCAACGCCTATAACGAAACCTTTCTCCCCATCACGACAAGCCACTATCTGTTTCTCTCCGGCACGCCATTCCGCGCTATCAACTCCGGCGAGTTCATCGAAGATCAGATCTATTGCTGGACATATTCCGACGAGCAACGCGCGAAAGAGACCTGGATCGGCTCCGGCAACCCCTATCTCTCGCTGCCCCGAATGGTAATGCTGACATACCGTATCCCCGATAGCATCCGACAGATCGCCATGCAGGGGGAATTCAACGAATTTGACCTGAACGTATTTTTCTCTGCCAAAGGCAAAGGCGAAGACGCGCGTTTTATCTTCGAGAACGAGGTGCAGAAATGGCTGGATCTCATCCGCGGCTCTTACCTCCCCTCCGGCGTGGATGATCTGAAACTTGGGCAGGACAAACGCCCCCCCATGCCCTACTCTGACACGCGTCTCCTGAATGTCCTCTCGCACACGCTGTGGTTCTTACCGAACGTCGCCTCCTGTTATGCCATGTACAACCTGCTATCGCAGAAGCAGAACGTTTTCTATCACGATTACAAAATCAACGTCTGTGCCGGGACACGGGCGGGCATCGGACTTGATGCACTCGCACCGGTGCAAAAATCTATGGGGGATCCTCTTGAGACCAAGACCATCACGCTCTCTTGCGGCAAGCTGACGACGGGGGTTACGATACGCCCCTGGACGGGTGTATTCATGCTCCGCAATCTCAAATCCCCGGAGACCTACTTCCAGACCGCTTTCCGCGTACAATCACCTTGGGAAATCACCGACGAAACGGGCAACAGGACAATCATCAAGCAGGAATGTTATGTCTTTGACTTTGCCCTTGACCGGGCACTCCGGCAAATCTCCGACTATTCCTGCCGTCTGGATGTGGGGGACACCAGCCCGGAGAAAAAAGTAGCAGAGTTCATCAATTTTCTGCCTGTTCTCGCCTACGACGGCAGCACCATGCGGCAGATCAACGCGCAGGATGTCCTGGATATTGCCCTGGCAGGCACCAGTGCCACGCTACTCGCCAAGCGGTGGGAATCGGCGCTGCTCGTCAATGTGGACAACGCCACGCTGGGGCGCCTGCTCGCGAATGAAGATGCCATGAGAGCGCTGGAGAGCATTGAGGGGTTCCGCTCCCTCAACAGCGACATCCAAACCATCATCAACAAGTCCGAAGCGGTCAAGAAAGCAAAAAAAGAGGGAGAAGAAAAACTCTCTCCCAAAGAAAAAAAGGAACTCTCCGACGAAGAAAAAGACTACAAGTCGCGGCGTAAGCAGATTCAGGAGAAGCTCATCAAATTCGCCACCCGCGTCCCGGTCTTCATGTATCTGACGGACTATCGAGAACAGACCCTGCGCGATGTTATCACGCAGCTGGAGCCCGGGCTCTTCAAAAAAGTGACCGGACTCAATGTCAAAGACTTTGAGCTACTCTGCTCCCTCGGCGTATTCAACGCAAGCCTCATGAACGACGCTATCTTCAAATTCAAGCGGTACGAGGACGCCAGCCTTTCCTACACAGGCATCGACAAGCATCGTGGTGAAGACATCGGCGGCTGGGACACCGTTATCCGTCGCGAGGAATATGCGAAGCTGTTTTACAATCAGCAGGCGACACTAACAAGTGACCGTGACGACGAGGCAATTGCTGACGAGGAGGCGCCGGAAAGTTCGGCATCGCCCCGTGCAAATGCTCCTGCACCCACCGCAGCGGCAAGCAAGGTCCCCGCTCTCGTTACGGAGCAATACCTTGAAAAAAACGCCGGAATACGGACAATGCCGGCGATGCCCGCCACGCCCACAGAGGCAGTGCCACCCGTACCCGAATTGCACGAGGGCGATACTGTCTTGCATAAAAATTTCGGATGCGGCACTGTATTCAAATTCGACCGTGCGCGGAAATATATTTATGTCCGCTTTACCGGCGGTGAAAAGACTTTCGTCTTCCCTGACGCATTCCGTGCAGGATTCCTTGCAATACCGGACGAGAAAAAAACGTCATGATTTCCGCCCCCGATTATGCTTTGATCCCGTGTGCCCCTGATTGAATCGTGCGGCCCCATACAAACTCATATAAAATCGGAGCGATACAAAACCGGAAACCGGAGGTATCGCTCTTTTGCCCTTTCACAGAAAGTGCTGTAACAGCTCTTGATAGGCTTTCTCTCCAATTTTTGCAATGCAGTGGTTTTTTAACCCATTAATATACTCAGGAAGCATTGCGTATAATTCCTCATCGCTGAACAATTCCCACGGCTTTTGTATTACAGAACCGCATTGCATCCTGATTGCCTCCTGTATTTTGTCGCACGCTATTTTTTGTGCCTCAACGAATGCTTGAATCAATCCGTTGCGGTCCGGATTCCGTTTTTGAAATTGCAATTTTCCCATACAATCAAGAAGCCTTGCATACTCCTCCTGTTCCATGCAATGGCGTATGTCTTCGAACGCAGAACTCACTTTAATGCCCCCCTTTCGTTACGATTCTTGGCTTTCTAAAATCCAACCTTCATGTGCCACATTAAGCAGTGATGTTAACTTATTATATTATAACATACTTGAAACAACATTTCCACCTGTTCAAGGATATTGAAGCCCCCACTTGTTTCAACAAGCACACGCGCCGGTGTCACGACCAAAAGTACGACCAATGTCAGCCGGTACTACCCCAATATCCGCACATACCATGAATCTTTGTTCCGACCGCTCGGGCAATCGAAAAGAATAGCAAAAGGAATATTCATAGTTTCGGCTATTTTTTGCCGTTTATAAAATTTAGCCGCGATTCTGTTGACTATGGTGTGCGAATCGGTTATAATATAATCAGTCATCATTCACTTGCCCAACACCGGTACGGAGGCGTTTATGAAATACATCGAACGGCACATGGAAAAAAGAATCATGGCGTTGTCGGAGTCCTATTCTGCCATTCTGCTCACAGGTCCGCGGCAATCGGGAAAGACGACCATGCTCCGCTCCCTCGCTGAAAAAGAAAACAAAGGGCGTGAATATGTGTCCCTCGACGACCTCGCCACGCGCGATATGGCGAAAAATGATCCTGCCCTTTTCCTGCAGATGCACAAGCCGCCCGTACTGATTGACGAGGTACAGTACGCGCCGGAGCTTTTCACCTATATCAAGATCCACATTGACGAGCATCACAACCCGGGGGATTTCTGGATGACCGGCTCACAGATCTTCCGCCTCATGCGTGGCGTGCAGGAATCTCTGGCCGGGCGGGTGGCACTGCTGCACATGTCACCCCTGTCGCAACGTGAAATCATCGGTGCCGACTGCGTACCGTTCACGACGGATACGGAAACGCTGATTGAGGAGTGCAGAAAAATCTCCCCTGTCGATACCCCTGCCCTCTTTGAACGCATCTGGCGCGGCTCCATGCCGGGGATCGTATCCGGGCTCTATCCGGACCGCAATATGTATTATTCGTCCTACCTCTCCACCTATGTGGAACGTGATGTGCGGGATATTTCCGGGACGGTCAATGCCCTCAAATTCAATCGGTTCATCACCGCAGTCGCCGCGAGAACTTCGCAGTTGCTGAACTATCAGGCGCTCGCCGAAGATGCGGAAATTGATATTCAGACCTCCAAAGCGTGGGCCAATATTCTTGAAACGCTCGGTATCATTTTTCTCCTGCACCCGTATTCCAACAATGTATTGAAGCGCACAATCAAAACACCCAAAGTCTATTTTTACGACACAGGGCTGGTCTGCTATCTCACAAAATGGTCATCGCCGGAGGTGGCAGAGAGCGGCGCCATGAGCGGTGCCCTGCTTGAAAACTTTACAGTCTCCGAAATCGTAAAGGGCTACCAGAACGCCGGGCTGGAACCGTATCTCTACTTTTATCGTGACCGCGACGCGAAAGAAATTGATGTCATCCTGGAGGGAGACGGCAAGCTCTGCCCCCTGGAAATCAAGAAAACCGCTACACCCGACAAGCGCATCATCCGTACCTTCGGCGTCATCGACAGATCCCCCCTGCAACTCGGTACCGGTGCTGTCCTCTGCATGGCGGAGCAGCTCGGGGCATTTGACAGGGAGAATCTCATCGTACCGATCTGGGCGATATAATTTGTGATTTGAAAAACCGTTTTGCTACCGTGCGGCTCAATTCACACCATCGCAGTTTCACCAAACGTTGATTTCTCGAACCACCTCACAAAGGGGTTGGAGAATCGCAAACAAAAACGGAGAGTTGCTTCCGATCGGAAGTGGC
>CAKSIP010000033.1 GCA_934462825.1 uncultured Eubacteriales bacterium
GTCCCGTATGTGCAAAAGACTCCGGTTCTGATGGAGACAAGACAGGGCGTGGCAATCCGGTATGTGAACGGGGAACAGACAGCGTAAGTGAGAGTGGAGCGCACCGAACTATACCAACACAGTGAAACGCCGATTCTCACCGCTTGATCCAAAAGAAAAAGCCGTGCGGAGAACCTGCACGGCAACAATAAAAAACAGTATTTCAGGCAAAAAACAATCGAGTGTCCATACCAAACCCTCAGATCTGTTATGAACACTCGATATGGTCGGAGTGACTGGATTCGAACCAGCGGCCTCTTGGTCCCGAACCAAGCGCACTACCAAACTGTGCCACACCCCGCAATTCAACATTGGGTATTATAGCACACTTTGGTGTGCTTGTCAATTCTTTTTTTGCTTTTTTTCGATTTTTTGCAAAAAATAAATCAAAGAATTCCAAGGGATTCCAAAGGAATGCAACGGGCAAAATCGCCGTTGCATTCCTTTTTCCTTTTTCTTTTTTCCTTTTATCTTTACGCTTTACGCCTTACGCCTTACGCCTTACGCTTTTTCTGCGCGCCTATCCTTTCCCTCTGTTTGAGTTAAACTTCCTTCGCTGCGGCGGAGCCTTGGGATTCGCAAGGCAAATCCACGCGGGAACGAATTTCTCCGGCAAAAAAGGCGTTGATGTTTTTCACAATCTCGCAAAGGCACCGTTCCCTGGCTTCATAGGCTCCCCAAGCCATGTGAGGCGTCAGACAAACATTGGCGCGATCCTTAATCCGATAGAAGGGGTGTTCTTTGCCAAACGGCTCTACCGAATACACGTCGGAACCAAGCCCTCCGAGCCGTCCGGCTTCTATGGCCTCCGCCAAAGCCTGCTCATCGGTCACAGCGCCGCGCGCCGCATTGACAAGTACCGCCCCCGGCTTCATCTGCGCAATGCGCTCCCGATTGACGATGCCGCGTGTGGCATCGGTCAGCGGCGTATGTATGGTGAGAACATCCGACTGACGAAACAGGCTCTCTATATCGACGCATGCCGGATCTTGCGTCTCGTCCGGGTGGCGGCGCGTGTAAATCACGCGACAGCCCAAAGCGCGCGCCACTTCCCCGACTTGGCGGCCAATATGGCCGTAGCCGAGAATGCCCCAGGTTTGCCCCATCAGCTCATGATAAACCGGCGTCAGGCTGTTTGGCACGCCGGACGCCGTATAACGTCCGCTTCTGACGGTTTCGGTATGCTCCGGCAAGTGACAGACAAGGGAAAGGACGGTGGCGACCGTAATCTGCGTCACGCTGAACGTCGAATAGCCTTTGACATTGCAAACGGCAATGCCATGCCGTCTGCAATAAGCCACATCAATATTATCATAGCCGGTAGCGGCCACACAAATGAGGCGCAAATTTGGAGCCGCCGCAAGATTTTGCGCATGGAGCTTGACCTTGTTGATGACGACAACATCGCTGTTTTGCAGGCGATCGGCCACGTCTTCGGGCGCAGTATTGGCATAAATTTCGGTTTTTCCCACCGTGGAAAGGGGGGACAGATCCAAATCCTCTCCCAAGGTGGCGCTGTCAAGCACCGTAATGGTTCTCATAAATAACTCCCTTCTGCCGCGAATAGCAGCACCGTGCGTTGCATTTTCGTTCGCCGCATTTTCGGCCAAGAGCCGCCCGGAAATTTTCCCGGTATGTTTTGTGACTTCCCCGCTCTTGCGCTTAAAGCCGGCGGCCGGACGATTTTTCACGCAATCGGTTCAAAGTCTGCTGCGCCGTGTTTGCAAAGAGGACAAATGAAGTCCTCCGGCAAGGTTTCTCCTTCGTACACGTAGCCGCAGATCTTGCAGACAAAGCCTTTTTTGCCCTCGGTGTGCGGCGCGGGCTTAACATGCTGGTGATAGTAGGCATAGCTCATGCTTTCCGCCTCGCTCATGACGCGCGCTTCGGTTACGTCGCAAACAAACATTCCATGCGTGCCGAGATCCACATAGTCCATCACTTTCAGCGAGAACATCGCGTTAATATATTTTGGAAGGATGGCCAAGCCGTTATCCGAACGAATTGGCGTACAATCGGCGAACTTATCGACAGCTCGTCCGCTTTGGAAGCCGAAAATTTCAAAGACGCGGAAGGGGGCATCCACCGACAGGCAGTTGACATTCATCATGCCGGTTTGCTTGATGACATGGTGAGAATAGTTGGCTTTGTTGATCGTGACGGACACGCGGTTCGGGTGATCGCTGACTTGTGTAACCGTATTGACAATCAAGCCGTTATCCTTTTGCCCGTCGTTGGAGGTAACCACATACACGCCGTAGCCAATGCGGGCAAGAGCGCGCCAATCGTTTTTATCGGCCATGCTGGATGACTGTGCCATATAAACCTGGCAAAGCTCGTCGGCCATGGCTCCGATTTGAACGCGATTTTGCTCATTGAGTGCCGATTTGATGGAAACGGTTGTATCGGTAAAGGTGATGTTTTTCGATTTTTCCAGCATGCCGCGCATAATTTTAGCGGCCAGCGGTGCCCAGGATCCGTTTTCCATCAGCGCCACGGTGCGGTTTTGGTAGTTGCGCTCGGTCAAATGGTCGATAAATTGGCGCATGAACGGAAAGATTTCCGCATTATACGTAGTGGTGGCGAGAACCAATTTGCTGTAACGGAAGGCATCCTCAACGGCTTCCGCCATATCACAGCGGGCAAGATCCTGCACTTCGACGCGCGGAGCGCCGCGCTTGCGCAGCTCCTCGGCCAGCAGCTCCACCGCCGCTTTGGTGTGTCCATAGACGGAGGTATACGCAATCAAAATCCCTTCCGTTTCCGGCGTATAGGATGACCACGTGTTATAAAGTCCCAGGTAATAGCCGAGGTTTTCCTGCAAAACCGGGCCATGGAGCGGGCAGATCGTTTGGATGGGCAGGTTGGCCGCTTTTTTCAGCAGGGCCTGCACCTGTGCGCCGTACTTTCCGACAATGCCAAAATAATACCGCCGTGCCTCGCAGGCCCAATCCTCCGTGACATCCAATGCGCCGAATTTGCCGAAAGCATCGGCCGAAAAAAGCACACCGGTGGTCGAATCGAAGGTTAGCATGACCTCCGGCCAATGCACCATGGGGGCGAACAGGAAAGACAACTGATGCTGTCCCAGGGACAACGTCTCGCCGTCACTGACAACTTTTGTGTTTTTGGCCAAATCCTTTCCGAAGAAATTATTCATCATAGCAAAAGCTTTGGCGTTGGAAACCAGGGTGGTTTCGGGATAAACACGCAAGAATTGTTCGATATTGGCCGAGTGATCCGGTTCCATATGCTGAATGATCAGATAATCGGGTTTTCTTGTACCAAGGCAATGCGCGACATTGTCCAACCACTCATGCGTAAAACGGCGATCCACCGTGTCCAAAACGGCAATTTTTTGATCCATCAGGACGTAGGAATTATACGCCATTCCGCCAGGTACCTTGTACTGCCCTTCAAACAGGTCGATTTCATGATCGTTGACACCAATATAGTGAATATCCACAGGTAAATTCATGTTTATGCCTCCTTATTTTTCTGCTTTCAGTATACCACATTTGTGAAGAAATAACAAGTCCTTTTTGGCGCATCAAGCCTCAAAAAAAGAGAGAGTTTATCGCTAAACCCTCTCTCTAAAAGCCACTGTTTTATGAAATTATTTGCCGAAATATCTCTTAAGCAAGCCTGCAAAAGCACGGCCGTGACGGGCTTCGTCCTTTGCCATTTCATGAACCGTGTCATGAATTGCATCCAAATTGTTCTGCTTTGCCATTTTTGCCAGCTCAAACTTTCCGGCTGTAGCTCCGTTTTCGGCTTCTACTCTGACCTTCAAATTCTTCTCTGTGGAATCAGACACACATTCGCCAAGCAGTTCGGCAAATTTGGCGGCATGCTCTGCTTCTTCAAAGGCAGCGGTTTTCCAATATTCCGCGATTTCGGGGTAGCCCTCGCGTGCGGCTACACGGGACATAGCCAAATACATGCCTACTTCGGTGCATTCTCCGTTGAAGTTGGCACGCAGGCCTTCAATAATCTCTGCCGGAGCATCCTTAGCAATGCCGACCACATGCTCTGTCGCCCATGTCATGGCATCTTCTTTTATCTCAACAAATTTGTCACCGGGGGCCTTGCAAAGAGGGCATTTTTCCGGACGAGTTTCCGATTCAACAATTTCACCGCAAACGGTACATCTCCATTTTTTCATTTCGATAATCCTCCTTTTTACCGGCAGGCTTTCTGCCGCTTTGTTTGCTGTTCTTCCGGGAAGTACACTTCCTTTGTCCTTATTATATTCAATTTTTTCTCTCTTGTCAATCATTTTCCCGCAATTTTGCCTGAGGGAATCGTGAAAATTTCTTGTCAAAGCGAAGAAAAACGTGTATAATAAAAAAGGATTTCCCGACTGCCGCAACGAAAGGAGTCACCTTTATGTACGAAGAAATTCTCAACGACACGTCATACCGGGCCATGCTTTCGGCCTGTCCGCTTTTTTGCGGGCTTGAGGAGCCTGCTCTGCAAAGCGCTCTGTCCTTTTTTGAAGCTTCGTTGAATCCGTATAAGAAGGGGGATTTTCTTCAAGAAATCCTCTCCCCCTTTCGCCATTTTGGGCTTGTTTTGGAAGGCACGGTGCAGGTTTATGCCGATGATGTTACCGGCACGCCGATCATCATGGCGAATGTCAGTGCGGGCGAAACCTTTGGAGAATCGCTTTGCTTTTTAGAAGAAGAATCGCCTGTATATATCCGTGCTACAGCCAGCGCAACCGTGCTTATGCTTTCAACCGGAAATCTGCATCGCCAACCGGACAACCCTCTGTCCCTGCGTTTTACCAAAATGCTGGCGCAACGGACTTTGACAATGAATGACCGTATTCAGGTGCTATCCAAACGCACCCTGCGAGAGAAGGTACTGACGCTACTCAATCAATACTGCACCCGGTTTGGTCATCGGGGCTTCACGCTTCCCATGGGGCGCGCCGACATGGCCGTATATCTCGGAACCGATCGCGCTGCGCTGTCCAGAGAGCTTTCCCGCATGCAAAAAGAAGGACTGATTTCGTTCCGAAAAAATTATTTTTTACTAAAAATATAGCTTCCCCTTGGTTGCGTTCGCAACCCAAATGTTGGCTTTTTCAACGCAATCAAGACAAAAAGCATCCCCTTGTCTGAAAAAAGCAGACAAGGGCAAAAGCCAAAAGAGATTTCTCTATTATGACGAGATAACGAAAAGTTTTTGTTAAATTTCATCGCTTTTTCCGTTTTTCTCTTGACTTTTCCGTTGGGGTATGCTACATTATTATCGACATATTTTTTCTAAGGAGAAAAAGAAAATGGATAAGTTAAATGTGGCCGTTGTCGGCCTCGGCGGTCGCGGTCGCGGTCTACTGAAAACCTGCCTGCGCTTCATCAAGGACATCCATATCATTGCTTTGTGCGATTTGCAGGAAGACAGAGTGGCTATGGGCGTTCAGCTCTGCAAGGAAATCGGTGAATATGAGCCGATGTATGCGGGCACGGAATACAAAAAAATTCTTGAAATGCCCGAAGTAGATTGTCTGATTGTCCCCACCTCTTGGGATACACACATCCAAATCTGTATCGACGCTATGAATGCCGGCAAGTACGTTGCCTCTGAAGTCGGCGGCTCCTATACCATTGAGCAGTGCTTTGACCTGGTCAAAACGTATGAGCGCACGGGCGTTCCGGTCATGCTGCTGGAAAACTGCTGCTACGGCAAAAATGAAATGCTGATTCTCAACATGGTCAAAAAGGGACTGTTTGGAGAGCTTCTCCACTGCGCGGGCGGCTACCATCACGATCTGCGCGACGAAGTAGCGCTCGGCCATGTAGACGGTCATTATCGTTTGGACAACTACATGCACCGCAACGGTGAGCTGTACCCGACGCACGAGCTTGGCCCGATGGCAAAATATCTGAACATCAACCGCGGCAACCGCATGATCGCTTTGACTTCCATGGCGTCCAAGAGCGGTTCCGTCAATGAATGGATCAAAAAGAATCGCGGCGAAGATTTTGAAAACGCCAACTATCATTTCGCTATGGGCGATATTGTCACCACCTGCATCAAGTGCGCTCACGGTGAAACCATCGTTCTGACGCATGACACCACCATTCCGAGAGCTTATTCCCGCGGCAATGTCGTGCAGGGCACGCGCGGAACCTGGTCGGAAGATTGCGGCGGTATTCTGATTGACGGTATGCTGGAAGGCCCGTCCTATGATCATCGCTTCATCCCTGTGGCGGAGTTCTACAAGGAACATATGCACCCGCTGTGGCAGGAATACATTGCCGGCGGCGTTGTCGGCGGTCACGACGGCATGGACTATCTGTGCCTGAACGCATTCTTTGACGCAGTTCGCAACCACACAGAGGTTCCGATTGACGCGTACGACATGGCTTCCTGGATGGCAATTACCTGTCTGTCCGAAGATTCCATCGCTATGGGTAGCATGCCTGTGGCGATTCCCGATTTCACATTCGGAAAGTGGATCAAGCCTCGTCCGTATGTCAGCAAATACTGCCTTGAGGAAGTTTGCTGGGATTGCTTTAATAAATAAGATATTCTTTATCAAAGAGCCGCTGAGAACATTCTCAGCGGCTCTTTGGTTTTCATTTATGTTTTATGTTTCATTTTCATCGTTGTCTTCACGATGCGGAAAGAGTCTGTCTGACAAAATATTTCCGGGCGCCCCGATTGTTTGAAGCATCGAGCGGCGCACCGTGTAAATATTTTGCCTACAAAACACACCGGATCCGAAAAATCAGTGGTCGCTTCCGTCAGCAACCGCCTCAAAATCTTCCTTGGTAGCTCCGCAAAGGGGGCAAACCCAATTGGCGGGCAAATCCTCAAAATCGGTTCCTTCCTCGATTCCGTTATCGGGATCCCCCGCTTTAGGATTGTATTCATACCCACAGAGTTCGCAAACGTAGATCATAATCATCCTCCTGTTTAAAATAGCAAGTAATATAATAATCCATGTTATGCACTTTGTCAAGATAGATTTTCGTTTTTTTTGAAAGATCTCTGTTTTTCCGGATTCTCTCTCGCTTCCGATCCAAAATCTCGTTCTCTTTTCCCAAAAATTTCAATATAATGAAACGAAGTACAGCCGCTTTGCCCAACATCGGCTTGCCACGCAGGCGCCGCGGCTGTCCGAATAATAAAGCAAACAAATGGGATAAGGAAGCAAAATTCATGAAAAAGCTCGGAAAATTCTTTCTGAACGGAATCCTGCTCACCACCTGCTCGGTCTTAATGCGAACGGTGGCAGTGAGCTTTAATATCTATGTAGCGCAAAAAGCCGGTGCAGAAGCCATGGGGCTGTATTCCCTGTTGACCGGCATTTACGGATTCGCTTTGACTATGGCGCTTTCGGGGCTGCATTTAGCCGTCACCAAGTTAGTGGCCGAGGCGTTGGCGCTCGATCACCGCGCGGCCGCGCTGAAAATTGTGCGGCACGCTCTTTTCTATGCCGCGCTTTTCGGGGTGGCCGCCATGACGCTCCTCCATTTTTCCGCCGAGCTTATTGCCGAACGCTGGCTGCACGATTTGCGCGCACAGCGCCCCTTAAAGCTACTTTCGCTCACCCTGCCTTTAATCTCCGCATCTTCGGTCATCAACGGTTATTTTTCCGCGGTTCGACGGGTTTATAAAAGCGCCCTCTCGCAGGCGCTGGAAATGGGCATCAAAATTCTTGCCACGGTGCTCCTCTTTCAGCAAGTTTTGCTTCGAAATGCGGAAACCGTTTGCTTGCTTTTAGTTGGGGGAAGCGCCATGGCCGAGTTGTGTGTGTTTGTCATCAATCTTGTCCTTTGGCTGTTTGACAAGGCACGGCACCTGAAGCCCACCGACGCTCGCCTTTGGGCCGGGAGCGTGGATCGAAAAATTCTCGGAATATCTCTGCCGGTTGCGCTGGCCTCCTATGTTCGTTCCGCATTGATTTCCGTGGAACATGCCATGATCCCTTCCGGTCTGATCAAAAAAGGGCTTTCTTACAAAGAGTCGCTTTCCCAATACGGCACGGTGGCCGGCATGGCGCTGCCGGTGATCAATTTCCCCTATGCGTTGATCGGTTCCTTTGCCGCCCTTTTGATCCCGGAGGTGGCCGAAAGCCGCGCCAAGAAAGAAAATCGCCATCTGACATACATCACATACCGCACTTATCAATTTTGTTTGGTTCTGAGCTTGTGTTTGTGCGGCATTTTTTTGCTTTTCGGCCGAATGCTGGGGCGCATACTCTATGATTCCGAGGAAGCCGGGCGGTACATCCGTGCGCTGGCGTTGCTGGTTCCGGTGATGTACCTGGACACGGCAACCGATTCCATTCTCAAAGGGCTCGGCGAACAGCTTTATTGCATGAAGGTCAACATCGCGGACGCCTGCCTTTCGGTGTTTCTCGTGTTTCTTTGCGTTCCCAAAGCCGGCATTGCAGGCTACATTCTTGCCATCTATATTACCGAAATTTTCAACGCTTCCTTAAGCATCGCCCGCGTCTTTCGGCTGCTTCCCGCACGCATCCCCATAGGGAAATTTATTCTCGCCCCTGTCCTTTCCGCTCTGGGAGCGGGCGCTATTGTCCAAATCCCGCTTTTCCTGCAAACATCCCTGAAAGAGGAAAGCGTTTGCCTTAGCGGCATTTTGCTTTTCCTTGCACTGTATTTTTTGCTGGCAAGACTGACCGGCGCTTTTTCCAAGGAGGACATGAAGTGGCTCAAAACGGTTTTTTCGCGTACACCCCCTCATTAAAGTCACGCAAAAATGTAAAAATCACACAAAAACATCCGTTTTGCGACGTGCGATTTGTACATTTTCGTCTGTTTTGGGTTGACTTTTGCGGTTGGCTTTGTTATAATGAATATCAGTAATTAGCCCAATGTAAGCGTTTCCGATTCTGAGTCCATTGTAACACACCCATTGAGAAAGGAGCCTTCCATGAAAAAACGCTTTTTCCAATTTGCCACTCTTTTTTTGACTTTGACATTGCTGACGACGTCTTTGGTCGCGTGCAAGCCATCCACGCCCGATCCGACGCCTGCCCCCAGTGAAAATGGGCAGCCATCCACTACCGAGGCATCGCCCACTCCGACTTCATCGGAAGCCTCAACCGAGAGCAACAAAATCGGAAATCTGCCGGACGACATCGACCTCGGAGGGGAAATTATTACCATACTCAGCCGCAACACAACGCAGACCGTGGACGAAATTTCCGTGAAGAATGAAGACTCGGACGGAGATCCCATCCGCAATGCCATTTTCCAAAGAAACATGGATGTGGAACGAATGTTGCATGCGGAAATCGAAAGCATTATGGTCGAAGGCGATGATTATTGTGTATACAGAGAAATTCAAAAGACCTTCGGCCCCGATTGCCCTTACCAAATCATAGCCAACCCCGCCTACACCAGCTTTGAAAACACCGCCAGCGGGTACTTCCATGATCTCAGCATGCTCGGCAATCTGGATCTGTCCGCGAGTTATTGGTCAAGCAAATTCAACGAATCCGCTTCCATCGGAAATGCGCAGTATTTTGTCACCGGATCCATTTCCTTGGCTCTCCGTCGCTATATCTTCGTGACTTTTTTCAACAAACAGCTGGCGGAAAAATATCAGCTGGAAAATCTGTACGACGTAGTCAATGAAAAGCGTTGGACGCTGGACTATCAAGCCAACATCATTGCCAACATGTACGATGATGTGGACGGCATCACCGGGCCAAGCGAGGGCGACTACTACGGATTTCTTACCAACTCCCAGATTTTTGTGGATCCTTATTTCGCGGCTTGCAACGCGAAATTGCTGGTCAAGGGAGACGACAATTTTTATAAGTTGGAGCCTGAAACCGAAAAGCTGGACGCCATTATGCAAAAGATCAACAATCTCTATTACGGCTCCCCCGGCTCCTATATTTTCATTGGCAAGGCGGACTACAGTGATCTTGAGAAAATCATAGACAAATTCACCAACGGTGAAGCCACTTTGATTACACAGCGTCTTTATGAAGTGGAATCTGCCAAAATGAGAGGAATGGATATGTCATACGGCATCCTGCCCATTCCCAAATTTGATGACGATCAGCCGGAATACTACAGCTTGGCGCATGACATGTTCACCGTATTTGCCGTTCTCAACTCGGTTCCCGAAGGCAAGCTGGACACCATGGGACTTTTTTTGGAAGCCATGGCCATTGAAAGCTATCGCACTGTTACACCGGCCTACTACGAGCTTGCGTTGAAAGGCAAATACTCCAAAGATCCCGAATCTTGGGAGATGCTGGACATGATCGTAAACAATCTTCAGATTGACGGCGGCATGCTTTACACCATTAAACTGAACGACATTACCCAAATGCTCCGCACCGCAATCCGAAACAAACAATCGTCGTTCAGCGCCATATTTTCAAAGTTTACGCAAGCCTCTATCAACGCGCAACTGAAAAAATTCCAAGATCAAATCAAGGCCATCCAATAAAGTTTCATGCAACAGGGGCGCTCAAAAAATGTTGAAATTTTTGAGCGCCCTTGTAAACGAAAAAATATAAAACTTTGGTTGGATTTCGATTGACTTTATATTTTTATTTTGTTATAATGAGTGTTGAAATTCCCTTTTGGTATTGGCATGAAAAAATCATGCCTAAAATACAGGAGAAAAGGAGCTTTCTATGAAAAAACGCCTTTTTCGATTCGTCACCCTTTTGGTGGTTTTCACCTTGCTGATGACGTCCTTGCTGGCGTGCAAGCCCTCTGCGCCCGATCCGACACCCACTCCCGGCGATAGCGGACAACCTTCGGGCAGTCCTCAGGCCTCCCAAACGCCTGAAGCTTCCCCAACGCCCATCCCAACTCCCACGCAACAAGTAACGCCGATTCCCATGCCGGAGCCAACGCCCTCCCCCGCCCCTACGGAGCTGAAGCTGAAATTCGGATCCTATAACATTGGGAACGGAGAATATGTAAAGCACGATTTCTCCGTGCTGGCCAACGACATCAAGGACAAGGATCTGGATATTGTCGGTCTGCAGGAAGTCGATGTCCGTGTACCGAGATCGGGCAACAAAAACTCCATCCGACTGCTCAGCGAGGCCTCCGGCCTTCGTTATTACGCCTTTTTCAAGGCCATCAACATTGGCCCTTTCGGGGAATACGGTGTCGCTGTTCTAAGCAAATACCCGATTGTTTCTACCGACAGCACGCTTCTTCCCTCCGCTACGTACGAGCAGCGCGTCTTAGGTCATGCCGTCATTGATGTGAATGGAACGCAAATCAATTTCTTTGTTTCCCATCTTTCTTATGAAAACGACGAGGTTCGGAAGGAGCAATTTGTCAAGATCAATGAAGTGGTCAATCAGTATGACGATTTTGTATTGACGGCAGACTTCAACACCACCCAATTTCAGGAATACACGGCCATCCAAGGCTCCGACATGGTGAACAATGCCAAGCGTTTCCTTGTCACCTTCCCTTCCTCCAAATCCTCGATTGACAACATCGTTTTCTCCAAATCCTGCTGGACGTTTGGCAAAGCGGAAACGCTGACGCTGAACCATTCGGATCATTACATGCTTTTTGCAGAAGGTACTTTCCAAATACCCTCTGAAAAACAGAAATAAAAACCAAACCACAAATAACAAACGCAAAAAGAAAGGTGAACTGTTATTATGAGACTGATGTCCTACAATGTACAAACCGGTACGCCCACCCCGACGCGCGCCGCACAAATGCTGAACAACATTTTGACTTTTGACGCCGATATTGTCGGCACGCAGGAAGTCAATGCCCGCTGGCTTTGCATTTTCAAGGGAACCGGGATTCTTGACAAATACGAATATGTAGGCAATCCGCGCGGAAAGGAAGATGACGTCAGCAACGGCAACGAGTACAGCGGCATCCTTTTCAAAAAGGATATGTTCCGTTTGATCGACTCCGGCACGCTTTGGCTCTCCGACACCCCCCACGAGATTTCTCGCATCCCCGGATGCGCCTATACCCGGATTATGACTTATGCGCTGCTGGAGCGGAAATCCGATGGCAAACGCCTGCTTCACGTCAACTCGCATCTGGATTACGAGTTCCCCGCCAACACCGAGCACAACAAGATTCTGTTGAAGTTAACAAAATCGCTCGGCTATGAGGGTGTTCCCACCATTTACACCGGAGATTTCAACATGCCACCCGACTGCGAGGGCTACGAGATCATGCAAAAAGAGGGCGGAACAACCGATGCCAAAAAGCTCGCAAAGCAGGTGCGCGAAAACACCACCTGCGGGGATTTCGTCATTGATTTCTGCTTCCTTTCCAATGGAGATTTCCAGGTAGAAAGCTACGACGTTCACGAGACGGAAGGCTCCGACCACAACCCTCTCCACATTGTCTTTGATTTTGCCAAATAAAATCATTTTGACAGAAAAGGGAGTGTTAAAAAACTCGTTCTGAGTTTCTTAACACTCCTTTTGTCTTCCTCTGTATGTAAAGTATCACGTTCCGAGATCAGGCCCCAAAATTTCGTTGTGCGCGTTTCCTCTGCCGTGTGTATCGGTTCAATCGTCCAAATCGATGGAATTCAGGATTTCACGCAAGTTGACAATTTCTTCTTTTGTCATGGTGATTCCTTTTCCCATGCGCTCATGATCTGCCGTCCATGTACGAAGATCATAGATCGGCGCACGGTCATTCCAGCTTACCAAATTCAGTTCTTTAGACCAACCGTTTCCGGTTTCCGAAAGCGTTCCGATCACTTTAGTAACCTGATATTTAAATTCTGCCATTTTAGATTGCCTCCTTTATTTTTTTATTTATTACAAGCAGACTCACTCGCTGTAAGCCTCTTTTAATATTTCATAGATTTTGGTAAAAGGAATTTTCCGAATGCGGTATTGCCCCACTGCGTCGCAAAAGACCGTAGAAATATGTTTTGTTTCTTCCGGTTGCTCACGCAACATTGCCTTATAAATCGCGTCCGCGTCGCATTTCCACGGTGCCGGCAAGCCGGCGGATGCCAGGACGCGCCGCACGCGCCCGCGCAGGGCCGGCGCACAAACCGGCAACATGCCGAATGCCACACATTCTCCATGGCTCAGCTCTGCAAATTCCGGCGTG
Organism: uncultured Eubacteriales bacterium; assembly: GCA_934462825.1. Classification (GTDB taxonomy): domain Bacteria; phylum Bacillota; class Clostridia; order Oscillospirales; family CAG-272; genus CAKSIP01. The sequence goes on from CAKSIP010000033.1 coordinate 13,113, forward strand.
CACTCCATACCATGACCTATGGTATGCCCGAAATTCAAAGCGCTCTGCGCCTCCGAATTTGGATCCGCGCCGAACAAAACCTGTTTTTTAATCTTTACGCACCGCGCGATGATCTTTTCGATCACCCGTCCGTCCATAAGATTTTCGGTTTCCATCCAGGCAAAAAGCTCTGCGTCAAACAGTAGCGCCAGCTTGATTGCCTCGGCCAAGCCGCCGGAAATCTGCCGTGCCGGCAAGGTTTCCAGCACATCCGGATCCATCAAAATCCGTCCGGGCAGGTAGTAAGTACCGAGAACATTTTTGATGCGATCCAAATGGACGGCATTTTTTCCGTCCAACGGGGCGTCCACCTGACCGAGCAATGTAGTGGGCACGAGGTAAAGCTCTATTCCCCGCAAAAATGTCGCGGCAACAAAGCCGGCCAAATCCATCACGGTACCGCCGCCAACGGCGACGATACAATCTGTACGCGTAAAACCGTGTTCCAAAAGAACCGAGCTGATTTTCCCATAGTTGGAAAGGCTCTTGCTCTCCTCGCCCGCCTCCACGGTCAGGCGCAGGGGGATTTCACTGGCCGCGCACACGGCGTTGGCGTATTGCAGAGGAACGCTCCGGTCTGTAATCACGAGGACTTTTCTTTTCAGGAACAGGTGTTTTCCCACTTCAGACAAACTGCCACGCCGGATGAGCACATCGTAGGTTCCGCGATCCGTTTGCACATCAATTTTCAAAACCGTTCCTCCTTTTCAAAATGTTCTCATACTTCCCCATATTAACTATTCTTTTATCATTATACTATACAATGCGCGTAAAAGCAATATATTTATAAAGATTTTTATAAAGTTTTATAGTAATTCTTTTAAAACAAGCAAGGAGCCGGGGCATTTTTACAATGCCTTGGCTCCTTGCTGCTTCTTCAAAGCCGAATTACGCCCAAATAATCACAATGGTCGCCGCGACCGAAAGAAACACGGCCACATAATGCGCCACTCCGAGCTTATTCTTCATCAGCTTGCTGAACACCGTTGTAAACACGATGGAGCCGCCTGTCAAAATGGGAAATTGAACCGAAGCCGGCAAGGAAAGCATGGCAATCATAGCCAAAAGGTTGCCGCCCACATTGACAACGCTGTATCCACTGCTCCAAAGGATCGACTGCACACGGGGGAAACGCAGGGGTTGGCTACTGTCGCCGTGTTTCCGCACGCCGAGTGCGATTGCGCCGAGGAAAAGTCCCGACAAAAGCACAGCCGCCACGGCGCAAAGCAGCAAAAATGACTCCGTTGATACATTTTTGTCCGGGCGGGATTGATGCACCGTCAAAAGCGTTGCGCAGGTACCGTTGAAAAGGAAAGCCGCTATATAATACTTGACGGCTCTGCGATCATAGGCCGCAGTGGGTTTACATTCCACCAGAAGGGCCGCAATGACAAGGACGATACAAACAGCCTTGGGAACGGAAACGCCTTCCTGCGCAAAAATAATGCCGTACAGAGAGGGCAGAAGCATAGAGCCGAGCATATTGAACAGAGAAAACAGCGCTACGTCGCCAATGGCAAGGCCCTTGACAGCCACATAGCTGATGCCGAGCGCGGAAGCGGCGAAGGCAAAGGCCAAAAGAGCGGAAAAAGGTGTAAAACCCGGCACCTGTCCGCGAATAAAGATATAGGCAACCATGACAACCGCCTGGAGCAAATACACGAAAAAGGAGAAGAACATCGACGACCGCAGGTCATTTCCCTCCGACTTTTGATACTGCGCCTGGAAGATAAACTGTGAGCTGATTAAAAGCGCAGAAGCAACAATAAGTACATAAGCCATTTTACAATTTTACAATCCTTTCTGATCGGATGCTGAAAACACATCGCACAATCCTTTATCAACCTTGTTATTATATACTTTTTCATGTCGGATTGCAAGTGTTTTTCCCTTTTTCGAGGTTTTATTTCTTTTTGGGTTCAAAAATCGCCCTGCCAAAAGGCGGAAGGGCGTGTTAAAAACGCCGGGGTTCCGGCCGGCATGTTTTGAGGGGCTGTTGAAAACTTGATGTTTTCAACAGCCCCATTTTATTTTCTTTTGCGCCGTGCCTTCCGATGCCGGGAAACACGTTGACGAATCCTAATGCTTTTAAGAAGCTCAGTTCTCTTTCTTCTTCATGGTAAGAACGGCCAAGCCGGCACCGGCCACAACCAGGGCAGCTACGATAGCTACTGTTGCGTCCGAGGTGGGCGGAGTGGGTTCGTCGGTGCCATAATCGTCGTAGTTAAACTCAAGAATGGAAAGAAGCTCATAGTTCCACCAATAAGCCATCGCATGATCCGGCACCTGATCGTACAAAAGGGTGACATCCTTTTCCACAATCACGCCATCTTTCATACGGCCGTAAGCAGGATCCTGCGCCTGTTCTTTCGTGTAAGAGTCATCGGCGGTCTGCAAGCCGATGTTGCAGTTGAACTGCTTCTTAGACTGAAGCAATTCGGGTATGCCGCCTTCAGGGTCGATGCCTTCCACAGGATCTCTCCACGGAACGAACACCTCACAGGCCCAGCCTTCGCCTTCACGAATCCGAGTGGCTGTTGCACCGCCCTGCGCAAGGAAGTTATCAAAGCCCCATGCGGAACGAATATTGTTATCATAGTCGATGATGATCCAGCCGATGAACCGGCCACCGCTCATACCGTAGGTCTGTCTGTAAACATCGCTGCCAATATCCGGCGCTACATCCTTGCTGCAGGCAAATTCATCCGGCACCCAGTCAAAATAAAGCTGGAGAGCGTCACCCGTAGTGGGGTCGGTATCATAATCGGGATCGTTCGGATGCATGGTAATATCGTCGACCTCCATGTAAATGTAAAGACCGTCTTTTGTAGCTACAACGTAAGCCACAAATTCGCCTCTGGCAGCTGCTTTCACTTCATCGGGAAGCGGAACGCCGTTGTCATCCACGGTGCGATAATATTGGCCCTCTTTCACACTCTGGATCTTGGTGCTCTTGTAGTAAACATCCTCGGGCTGTCCGTCCACCGTGATTTTCTGATCGGTTACGTACACCGAATATTTGTGGATATTGGCCACGTCGTATGCACCAAACGCAGGCAATGCAGCGGAAAGCAACATAGCAACGCAAAGGAGCACGGCAAGCAGTGTCTTTTTCATGGGGAGATCCTCCTTAAAATAATGTGATTTGAATACTCGGGTATCTGAAATCACCTATATAGTAACAGATTTGCATCGGTTTGTCAATACTTTTTGGGTAGAAAATTCATTTTTTACACATCCAAATGAAGGTAGCGGCGTGACCGCAACGCTGCAAAAATAACAAAAAGAGGAATGTCAAAAATTGCTTTTCAACATTCCCCTGATTTTAAATTACAGAGTTACTCAGTTCTCTTTCTTCTTCATGGTAAGAACGGCCAAGCCGGCACCGGCTACAACCAAAGCAGCCACGATAGCTACCGTTGCGTCCGAGGTGGGCGGAGTGGGTTCGTCGCCGCCATTACCGTAGTTAAACTCAAGGATCGAAAGAAGCTCATAGTTCCACCAATAAGCAAGTCCGTGACTCGGAACCTGATCAAACAACAGTGTAGTGTTCTTTTCCACAATAACGTCATCTCTCAGTCTGTCGTAAGCGGGATCCATTGCCTGTTCCTTCGTGTAAGAGTCATCGCAAGCCTGGAAGCCGATGTTGCAGTTGAACTGCTTCTGAGCCTGGATCAAGCCGGACATACCACCTTCCACGTCGATGCCTTCCACAGGCTCTCTCCACGGAACAAACAGCTCGCAAGCCCATCCTTCGCCTTCACGAATCCGAGTAGCCGTTTCGCCGCCCTGTGCAATGAAGTCACTGAAGCCCCATGCGGAACGAATATTGTTATCATAGTCGATGTGGATCCAACCGAGGTACTGACCGCTACCCATACCATAGGTCTGTCTGTAAACGTCGCTGCTGGAATCCGGCAAGACGTCTTTGCTGCAGGCAAATTCATCCGGCACCCAGTCAAAATAGATCTGAAAACCGTCGCCCGAGGTGGGATCGGTATCGTAATCGGGATCATTCGGGTGCATGGTAGCGTCGTCGATCTCCGCATAAATGTAAAGACCGTCTTTGGTGGCTACAATGTAAGCGACAAATTCACCCTTAGCGGCTGCTTTTACTTCATCGGGAAGCGGAACGCCATTGTCATCTGCTGTGCGATAGTATCTGTCATCCGTCACAATGCTTTGGATTTTTGTACTCTTGTAATAAACATCATCGAGCTGTCCGTCTACCGTGATTTTCTCATCCGTTACATACACCGAATACTTGTTGATGTTGGCCAAGTCGTATGCACCAAACGCAGGCAATGCCACAGCAAGTAGCATAGCAACGCAAAGAAGCACGGCAAGCAGTGTCTTTTTCATGGGGAAATCCTCCTTAAAATAATGTGATTTGAATACCTGGGTATCTGAAATCATCTATATGGTAACACACTTATGACTGATTGTCAATACTTTCGTGATAAAAAATTCATTTTTATCACGAAAGTAACAGACACGGTTACAACACCGCAAAAAAGGGGAATGTCAAAAATTACTTTTCAACATTCCCCTGATCTTAAATTACAGAGTTACTCAGTTCTCTTTCTTCTTCATGGTAAGAACGGCCAAGCCGGCACCGGCCACAACCAGGGCAGCCACGATAGCTACCGTTGCATCCGAGGTGGGCGGGTTGGGATCTTCGCCGCCTTCACCGTAGTTAAACTGAAGAACGGAAAGAAGCTCATAGTTCCAATAGTAGACAAGTCCATGACTCGGAACCTGGTCAAACACCAATGTAGTGTTCTTTTCCACAATGACGTCATCTCTCATTCTGTCGTAAGCAGGATCCATAGCCTGTTCCTTTGTGTAGGAGTCATCGCAGGACTGGAAGCCGATGTTGCAGTTGAACTGCTTCTTAGC
>CAKSIP010000034.1 GCA_934462825.1 uncultured Eubacteriales bacterium
TCCAGGAAAGTAGCTTACCTTCCTCATCTTCTCTTTCTCCCTTCCTTCCGGTTCTTGGGGTTTCTCTTTCCTCTCCCCGCTCAAAGTTTGAGGGGGAGGATGTCAAACCGCTTTTATGCCATCTGCTCCGGGTGGAACACTTCATCAAATTTTTCAGCCGTCAAAAAGCCCAGCGCCACGCAAGCTTCCTTCAGCGACACGCCGTCTTTATACGCTTTTTTTACGGTTTTGGCTGCGTTTTCATAGCCAATGTAGGGGTTCAGCGCCGTCACCAGCATCAAAGAATTGTGCAGGTTGTCGTGCATCTTTTCCTTATTGGCTGTAATGCCGGACGCGCAGTGCTTATCGAAAGACACCATAGCCTCGGCCAAAAGACGTGCCGATTGCAGGAAGTTATAAATGCAAACCGGCATGAACACATTCAGCTCAAAGTTGCCCTGCGATGCCGCCATACCGACAGCCACGTCGTTGCCCATAACCTGCACGGCCACCATCGTCACGGCCTCGCACTGCGTCGGGTTTACCTTGCCGGGCATGATCGAAGAACCGGGCTCGTTTTCCGGAATATGAATCTCTCCGAGTCCGAGTCTCGGGCCGCTGGCCAGCCAACGCACGTCGTTGGCAATTTTCATCATATCGCACGCCATAGCTTTAATGGCGCCGTGTGCAAACACCAGCTCGTCCTTCGACGTCAGCGCATGGAATTTGTTTCCGGCCGTCACAAAAGGCTTGCCGGTCAAAAGCGACACCTGCTCGGCCACCTTAACATCGAAGCCCTTCGGCGCATTCAGTCCCGTTCCCACGGCTGTGCCGCCCAAAGCCAGCTCATGCAGCGGCTTGACAGCCATGCGCAAAAGCTCCACGTCGCGTTCCAAGCTGCTTCTCCAGCCGCTGATTTCCTGGCTGAAGCGAATCGGGGTTGCGTCCTGCAAATGGGTGCGGCCGCTTTTCACGATGCCCTCATTTTCAGCTTCCAGGCGAAGGAACGTGCCAATCAGGCGCTCTGCCGCGGGAATCAGCTTTTCTTCCATCATCAAAACGGCGGAAATGTGCATTGCCGTCGGGAATGTATCGTTGGACGATTGGCTCATGTTAATATCGTCATTGGGATGCAGCAGTTTCTTGCCGGCCAGCGCGTTGCCGCGGTTGGCAATGACCTCATTGGCGTTCATATTGGACTGTGTGCCCGATCCGGTCTGCCACACCACCAGCGGAAATTCCTCATTCAGCTTGCCTGCGATTACTTCATCGCATGCCTTCACGATGGCATCGACTTTTTCTTCCGTCATCTTTTCCGGTTTCAGCTCCCGGTTGGCCAAAGCCGCCGCCTTTTTCAAAATGCCAAACGCATGAGTAATTTCCACCGGCATTTTTTCAATGCCGACACCGATTTCAAAATTTTCATGGCTTCTCTGCGTCTGTGCGCCCCAAAGCCTTTCCTCTGCCACCTTTACTTCTCCCATGGAATCATGCTCAATCCGATACCCCATTGTCTTTTTCTCCTTTTATGTAATTTATATTTTTATTTTTTAGGATTTCCATCTATTGCATTTTGGCGCCGAACCGATTTCGGCTTTATATTTTCAGCTGATCAATCACATCCCGCAAGATCTTTGCGCTGTGTTGCAGCTTGGCCACCTCATCGTCGGCCAAGGGCATATTCACCTGATTATGAACGCCGTCATATCCGACGATATTCAACGTGCTGAGGCAAACATCCTCAATACCATATTCTCCGTGCAGCATCGTCGATACGGTCATAGTCGTGTCAATGCCGCTGAGAATACATTTGCATATGTGGCAAACCGACATGGAAACGGCATAGAAGGTTGCGCCCTTGCGTGCAATCACGCGGCCGCCCGATTCCCGCACATACGCCTCGACCTCTTTGAAATTCACCGTCGGCGGAATCATGCCGCGCTTGACGAACACCTTGCCGCATTCCTCAATCGGGACATTGGAAATGTTTGCCACCGACCACGGCACGAAGGCCGAATCCCCGTGTTCTCCAAACACATATGCATGCACATTATTTTGGCTGATCGTAAAGTATTCGGACAAGCGGGCGCGCAGACGGGCCGTGTCCAGAATCGTGCCCGATCCGAGAATGTGCCCCTCCGGCAGGCCCGACATTTTGTGAAATGTATAAGTAAGAATATCCACCGGATTGGACACAATGACATAAACCGCATCCGGAGCATATTTCGTGATTTCGGGAATAATGCTTTTGGTAATATCGACATTGATCTGTGCAAGCTCCAGGCGGGACTGCCCGGCCTTTCTGGCAATGCCGGAGGTCAGGATGACGATGTTGGAATCCTTGGCGTCGCGGTAGTCCCCGGCATAAACGGCACAAGGGGCGCAAAAAGGCGTTCCCTGCCGAATGTCCAACGCTTCTCCGAGAGCCTTTTCCCGATTGATGTCAATCATGACAATTTCCGAAGCCAGCCCCATCAAAGCCAACGAATAAGCAATCGTAGATCCGACGCTTCCGCTACCGATAATAGTAATTTTATTCATTGCAATGTTTTCCCCCAAGCAAAGCGGGGGCCCTTTCCTGTGAAATCTGTTTTGGCAAAAAGAAGTTTTTCCTATCCTGCCGCGAAAAGACCGCCGGCAGAGATCTGTATTATTATAACATATTTTTCGACGTTTTGCAGATTTTTTTGATAATCGCTACTACTTTTATCGAAAAAGCGAAGATTTTTTCAGCTTCGGGGCAAAGCTTTGTCGATTTTGCAAAAATGAGGGGGGCAAAAAAATCCGTTGTGAATTTTTCCGCATCCCCCTTATAGATTTCCTCTGCTTTTGAGCGGAACTCGTGATTAGCCCGAAACGAGGCTTATTCCTGCGAGCCGCTCAAATATTCGTCAATGGCCTTGGCCGCCGTTTTGCCGGCTCCCATCGCCAAAATAACGGTAGCGGCGCCGGTCACGGCATCACCGCCGGCATACACGCCCTCGCGGGAGGTACGGCCGGTATCTTCTTCCACCACAATACCACCCCACTTTTGTGTTTCAAGTCCTTTGGTGGTGTTTTTGATCAGTGGGTTCGGGGAGGTACCGAGTGCCATAATCACGCAATCGGTGTCCATGATAAATTCACTGCCCGGAATCTCCACAGGGCGACGACGCCCTTTTTCGTCCGGTTCGCCAAGCTCCATACGAATGCACTCCACGGCTTTGACAAAGCCGTTTTTGGGATCGCGCGGATCGTCAGGGTTCTGATAGCCGAGAATCCGAGTCGGATTGTTCAGCACCTTAAATTCGATGCCCTCCTCCATCGCATGCTCAACCTCCTCGCGGCGGGCGGGAAGCTCCTCCATCGAGCGACGGTACACGATGCTGACCGAAGCGCCGAGGCGCAACGCCGTGCGTGCGGCGTCCATAGCGACGTTGCCGCCGCCGACAACCGTCACGTGGCCGCCCTTCATGATCGGCGTATCGGAATCGGGCCGATAGGCCTTCATCAGGTTGCTCCGCGTCAAAAATTCGTTTGCGGAATAAACGCCCTTCAAGCCCTCGCCTTCAATTCCCATGAACTTCGGCAGGCCTGCGCCCGAGCCGACAAAAACCGCTTCAAAGCCGTTTTCAAACAGCTCGTCAATGGTCAGGGTTTTACCGATCACCACATTCGTTTCAATATCCACGCCAAGGGCCTTCAGGGCTTCCACCTCTTTGGCCACGATCGCCTTCGGGAGTCGAAATTCGGGGATTCCGTAAACCAACACGCCGCCGGCAGTGTGCAAAGCCTCATACACGGTCACGGCATAGCCTTTTTTGGCCAGATCCCCGGCGCACGTCAGGCCGGAAGGGCCGGAACCGACCACGGCCACCTTGTGTCCGTTGGGCGTCGGCTTTTCGGGCGCCTCCTTGACGTTGGCGTTGTGCCAATCGGCCACAAACCGCTCCAGACGGCCGATGCCGACCGGCTCAAATTTAATACCCAAGGTACATTTGCACTCGCACTGCGATTCCTGCGGGCAGACACGGCCGCATACGGCCGGCAAGGACGAGGACTTGGAGATCACCTGATAAGCGCTCTCAAAGTCGCCTTCTTTTATGTGAGAAATAAAGGAGGGTATGTCAATGTTCACCGGGCAGCCGCTGATGCAGGGCTTGTTTTTACAGTTTAAGCACCGCTGCGCCTCCTCCACTGCTATCTCGGCGGTATAGCCGAGCGCTACCTCTTCAAAATTGGTAGCTCTGACACCCGCGTCTTGCGTGGGCATTTCGTGTTTTTTCGGATTGATAGCCATGGCTGCTCCTCCTTACACATTTTTGAAAAGATTGCAGGTCTTTTCGTGCGCTTTGCGCTCAAAATCCACGTACATACGGCCGCGCGACATAGCCTCGTCAAAATCGACCTCATATCCGTCAAAGTCAGGGCCGTCCACGCAGGCAAACTTTGTCACCTTTTTTCCGTCGCGGTTCAACGTCAGGCGACAACCGCCGCACATACCGGTACCGTCAATCATAATCGGGTTCATAGAAACCGTTACGGGAACGGCAAACGGCTTAGCCGTGGCCACCACAAATTTCATCATAATCAGCGGGCCGATCGTGATAATTCTGTCAAAGGTTTCTCCGCTCTCCAAAAGCTCCTTCAAGGGGAGCGTCACGTTGCCATGGCGGCCGTAGGAGCCGTCATCCGTCATCAGAATCATCCGGTCGGAGCAGGCCTTAAATTCATCTTCCAAAATTACAATATCGTGATTGCGGAAGCCGACGATGCTGGTCACCTCCGCGCCGAGCCGATGAAATTCCTCGGCCACGGGCAGTGCAATGGCACATCCCACGCCGCCGCCGACAATGCAGACCTTACGGATGCCTTCCGTATGCGTTTCCGTACCGAGCGGCCCGACAAAATCCTGTATAAATTCGCCTTCTTCCTTATGGTTCAGCTTTTCGGTCGTAGCGCCCACAATCTGAAAAATAATTTTGACGGTTCCTTCCTCCGCGTTACAGCCGGCCACGGTCAGCGGGATGCGCTCCCCGTCGGCATCGACACGAAGAATGATAAACTGTCCGGGCTTTGCTTTTTTTGCCACCAAGGGAGCCTCGATTTCCATCTGCGTCACGGTGGGGTTCAAAACCCGTTTATGAACAATTTTATACATATGCCTTCTCCTTCTTTGATTTTAGGAGGATCTTTGAAACCCTCCGAAAAGCAATCCGCGTTTTGTGCCTCTGCACGCCGCGCCTCGCCCATACAAACGATTGCTTTTTTCTTTCCTAATTATAGCATAGAAAGCCTTGCTTGTAAACAAGGAAATCTCATGCCGGCACCGCTCTCCGTTTTGGGGCTTTGGCTCAAAGGGGGCCGTTAAAAAATCCGTTCGGAATTTTTTAACGGCCCCACCGCAAAGAGTCAACAGGCTCCCAAAAGCAGACCAAAGTGTGCGTTACTTACGGAGCCGGAAACGTACGGGTGCCGATCAGAAATCAACTTCCGTATCGTAGTAGCAGCACTTAAGCAGCTTTTCCATTTCCTCAACGCTGGGTTGACGCGGGTTCGAGCCGGTGCAGGCGTCGGCCAATGCGTTGACAGCAATATCATGCAAACGTGCCAGGAACACTTCTTCGGGAACAAATCCGTTTTCCGTCGGATAGCTGTCTGCTCCGTAGTTCTTGATGCAATGAGGAATATTCAGCGCATCGTTCATTCTGCGAAGCTCCGCAATCAAAAGCTGAACCTTTTCTTCCACGCTGTTACCGCCGAGATTCATAAAGTCGGCAATGGTAGCATAGCGCTTTGCCGCGGTTTCGTCTTTTGCGTTAAAGGCGATAACCTTGGGCAGATACATAGCGTTTGCGGCGCCGTGAATAATATGTGCGCCGTAGTCTGCAAAAGCGGCACCGGTTTTATGTGCCATAGAGTGTACGATACCGAGCAGAGCATTGGAGAATGCCATGCCGGCCAGGCACTGCGCGTTGTGCATGCTGTCGCGCTTGGCCATATCGCCGTTGTAAGAATCAACCAGATCGTTCTGAATCATGCGGATGGCATGCAGAGCAAGCGGATCGGTATAATCGCAGTTAGCCGTCGAAACATACGCTTCAATCGAATGCGTCATAGCGTCCATACCGGTGTGAGCCACCAGCTTTTTCGGCATGGTTTCTGCGAGATCGGGATCCACGATAGCAACATCGGGAGTGATCTCAAAGTCGGCGATCGGGTATTTGATTCCCTTGGAATAATCGGTAATGATCGAGAAAGCCGTCACCTCGGTTGCAGTACCGGATGTCGAAGAAATGGCGCAGAAATGTGCCTTTTTGCGAAGCTTGGGCAGACCGAACACTTTGCACATATCCTCGAAGGTCACTTCCGGATATTCGTATTTGATCCACATAGCCTTAGCGGCATCAATCGGGGAACCTCCGCCCATAGCGATGATCCAATCCGGCTGGAATTTAAGCATAGCCTCTGCGCCGCGCATAACCGTCTCCACGGAAGGATCCGGTTCAATGCCTTCAAACAGCTCCACTTCCATGCCGGCTTCTTTCAGGTAAGAAACCGCCTTGTCCAAAAAGCCGAAGCGCTTCATAGAGCCGCCTCCGACGCAAATCATTGCTCTCTTGCCCTCAAAAGTTTTCAGCGCTTCCATTGCGCCCTTGCCATGATACAAGTCCCGGGGTAAAGTAAAACGTGCCATAAATGAAACCTCCTTTTTCTTTGTGTTTTTATTGTATCACAGAAAATCTCGTCTGTGAATTGTATTTTTCTTATATGAGTTATGTTTTTATCGATATAAGCTTTAGCTATTGACTTTATGGGCCGAAGGCGCAGAGCCGCTCGTCCTACGACAAAGAATATTCCTTTTTCCGATTTCCGTCAAGGTCTTTCCAAAGGAAGATTCCCTGCTCGGTGTCCAACGTCATATACCCATGCCAGCTGTCGTTTTTCGGCAAAGAAACCGAGCCGGGGTTCATGCAGACAAAATCCTTTTGCACACGGCAAAGCGGAACATGCGTATGTCCCTGCAAAAGAATATCCCCCGGATGAAGCGGCGGGCGCTTTTCTTCATTATAAATATGTCCGTGCGTGGCAAAAAGGATCCGACCGCCGACCTCTAAAAGCGCGGTATCGGCCATGACCGGAAAGGACAGCACCATCTGATCCACCTCGGCCTCGCAATTTCCCCGCACGCAGAGAATGTCCTTGTCCCGCGCGTTCAAAAGGGCAATCACTTCCTTCGGGGCATAGTCCCGCGGCAGATCGTTGCGCGGCCCGTGATAAAGCAGGTCGCCCAACAAAAGAATACGCTCCGCGCCTTCTTTTTCGCAACATTCCATCAATCGACGGCAAAAATAAGCGCTCCCGTGAATGTCCGAAGCTATCAGCCACTTCATGCTTTTGGTTCTCCTTTTTCCGAGGTTGGGTTCTTTTGGTTTTTCCACTCCTCATTGTAGCACACATGGCTTTGATTTTCAATGGAAAATTCGCAAATTTTACAGAACGGTGAAGAAAAAATATTTGGGTTTCGGTTAAAATGCAGGAAAAAACGGAGAAAAATGAAAAATCGCTCTTGACTTTTGGAAAAAGCGGAGTATAATTAAAACAAAAAGTATGATTTTTCATACTTTTCAAACCAACAAACCGAGAAGCAGAAAGGAAAGCATTTGCCTTATGAAAGAAATGAAAGAAAAAGAACGCAAAGCCGAAAAAACGACAGCCGGCAAAAAAGAAAAGAAAAAAGATCGCTATGTCGGCATCAGCAAAGTCGGAGAAAAGGGACAGATTGTCATTCCCAAGGAAGCGCGGGACATGTTTGATATTGCCCCCGGTGACAGCCTTGTGCTCCTGTGCGACCGCAAGAAAGGGATCGCCCTGGTCAAGGCCGACGTCTTTGGGGATTTTGCCGACAATTTTCTGCCGAAGGAACAAGGCAACGCCCCGGGAAGCGACGGCGAGCCAAAGGAGGACTGCGATTCCTTATGAAAAACGCAATTGAATTGATCGGGCTGACCAAAACCTTCGGGAAGAAAACGGCCGTCCGTTCGCTTGATCTTACTATTGGGGAGGGCGAGCTGTTTGCCCTTCTCGGCACCAACGGCGCCGGAAAAACGACAACCATCAAAATGATGTCCACCCTGATTCGGCCGACCGCAGGCGAAATCCGTCTTCTGGGGCTGGACGCATTGCGAAACACCGAGCAAATTCGCCCCTTCCTCAATGTTTCTCCGCAGGAAACGGCCATCGCGCCCGGGCTGACCGTAAAGGAAAACCTTGCGTTTATGGCCGGTGTCTATCAGATCCGCAACCGCAAAGAAAAAATCGACGCCCTTATCGAGCAGTTTCAGCTTTCCGAGGTGCTGTCGCAAAAAGCCAAAACTCTGTCGGGGGGCTGGCAAAGAAAGGTGTCCATTGCGCTCTCCCTGATCAACGATCCGAAAATCCTTTTTCTTGACGAGCCTACGCTCGGCCTTGACATCCTCGCGCGCCGGGAATTGTGGAGCGTCATCGAACAGCTCAAGGGGCAAATCACCATTCTGCTCACCACCCATTTGATGGAGGAAGCCGAGCATCTTTCCGACCGCATCGGCATCATGAATCGCGGCAAGCTGCTCGTCACGGGCAGCGCGGCCGAGCTGAAAGCGCAAGCGGGCACCGATTCCTTTGAAGACGCTTTTGTAAAGCTCGTCACAGAAGTCGCCTAACCAAAGCCGCCTGACCAAAGCCGCCTGTCCCCCCATCCTCGCCCGTCCGGCGGCCGCCGGCACGGACGCTCTTTGAAAGAAAGGTTTTTTACATAATGAAAAGAACATGGAACTTTGCCGTGCGAAACGGAAAAGAGATCCTGCGGGATCCGATCAGCATCATTTTCTCTCTTTTACTCCCCTTGTTTTTGCTGTTCCTTTTTCAGCAATTCAAAATTCCAAACTCAGCGTATCTCATTGAAAACTTCACGCCCGGTATTGTCATTTTCAGCTTCTCCTTCACTACCCTGTTTTCCGCCACCCTGATTGCCGGCGATCGCTCCACCTCCTTTCTCATCCGGCTCGGCATCAGTCCGATGAAGCCGGCGGAATACATCGCAGGCTACACCCTGTCGTTTCTTCCCCTGCTGCTTTTGCAGAATCTTTTGCTGTTTGCGCTGGCCACGCTTTTGGGACTTCCGCTCCGCTGGCACATCCTTTGGACGGTTTTGGCTTCGCTCGTCATAGCCGTGCTGTTTCTCGCCTTAGGGCTGTGGATCGGCAGCTTTGTTTCCGTGAAAGGCGCTTCGGGCGCGGCAAGCATCATCGTACAGCTTGTCTGCTTTACCAGCGGCATGTATTTTCCCAAGGAGCTGGTGGGGGATTGGTTTTCGGGCCTTTGCGATTGGCTTCCCTTTGCGGCCTGCCTGAACATCCTGAAGGGGATTTTGCAGGCCGATGCCTCTCTGTTTTCCCTGCGCGACTTCGTGGTTTTCGGCATCTACACGCTGGCGATTTTAGTGGCCGCTTGCGTGACCTTTCGGTACAAAATGACAAGTGACAACCCATAAAAAGCAAACCCACCGGGGAGGGGCGTCGGGACGCTGCCTTTTCCCGTTTTCGGACGTTTTCCTGCCGCCGCAGGCTTTTTTGAATGGATTTTTTCGTCGGATGATATTGTTTTTCCTTTTTTGTGATATAATAGCAACAACAACACCGCAAGAAAGCGATGGAAAGGAGGCTTGTTATGAAAATCAAAGACATTTTGCAAAGCAAAAAATATTCCCTCTCCTTCGAGGTGTTTCCTCCCAACGAGCGCGTTCCCTACGAAAGCGTAAGCGCCGCGACGGAAGAAATCGCTCGTCTTTCCCCCTCTTTTATGAGCGTCACCTACGGCGCCGGCGGCGGCACGAGCCAATACACCTTAGCCATCGCCAAAAGCATTAAAGAGCTTTACCATGTGCCCTCCTTAGCCCACCTGACCTGCATTTCGTCCACAAAAGCAACCGTGCGGGATATGTTGCGGCAATTTTCAGAGGCCGGCATCGAAAACGTCATGGCTCTGCGCGGGGATCTGCCTGCTGAGCGCCCTGACGCCGATCGGCGCGGCCGCGATTATCACCACGCCTTTGAGCTGATTGCCGACATAAAAGCATTGGCGCCCGATATGTGCATCGGCGGCGCCTGCTACCCGGAAATCCATCCCGAAAGTCCGAACCAGCACGAGGACATTTGTCATCTGAAAGAAAAAGTGGACGCCGGGTGTGATTTTCTCACCACGCAAATGTTTTTTGACAACAATCTGCTGTACAGCTTTCTTTATAAAATTCGGGAAGCCGGCATCCGTATCCCCGTGATTGCCGGCGTTATGCCCATCACAAGAGCCAATCAAGTGGAAAAAGCCATTCGCCTTTCCGGCTCCTTCATGCCCCACCGCTTTCTGAGCCTTGTCGATAAATTCGGCCGCTACCCGGAAGCCATGAAGCAGGCCGGCATCGCCTATGCCACCGATCAAATCATTGACCTGTATGCCAACGGCATTACGCACGTTCACGTTTACACCATGAACAAGCCGGATGTGGCGGCCGGGATTCAAAAGAATTTGTCCGAGATCCTCGGTAAAAGCGACGTTTGACATCCGGCAAAGCGGCCGCAAAACCCAAAAAAAGAGAAAGAAAGGGGGAGTCATTTCATGATTTTTGTCAAAACCTACGCGTCGCTCCCCCCGCCTGACCGCGAGGAAATCTGCGCCTACGCCGGCGTTCGCCGACGCACGGCCGACAGTGACGCCATGCTGGAAAAGGCGCTTGCGCTGTGCGCCGACGTCTTTCAGCCGCGGCTCTGCTATGCTCTGTTTCCCTTGACCGAAGAAGTGTCCGAAAGAGCTTTGCCGACGGTAGGCGCGATTGAAAAAACGTCCGAAATAACTTTGCCGATAGCAGGCGCGGTCGAAAAAACGTCCGAAAGAGCTTTGCCGACGGTAGGCGCGATCGAAAAAATGCACCGGCTGTTTCTCGGCACACATCCCCTGCCCGGCCAAGCGCTTTCCCGGCATCTGCAAAACTGCCCCAAAGTCATTCTGTTTGCCGCCACCGTCGGCCTTACGATTGACCGGATGATCCAACGTCATTTTGTCACCGAGCCTGCTATCGCCGTTTGGCTGAACGCCATCGGCTCCGAACGAGTGGAGGCTCTTTGCCGGCTCTTTTGCACCGAGCTGAAGGCCGACTACGCGGCCGAAGGGCTTGTCCCCATCGAACGCTTCAGCCCCGGCTACGGAGATCTTCCCCTTGCGTTTCAAAAAGACATTTTCACCCTCTTGGATTGCCCTCGCAAAATCGGAGTCACCTTAAACCAAAGTCTTCTGATGTCCCCGGAAAAATCCGTCAGCGCCCTTGTGGGGCTTCGTCCCACGGAACAATAAATACAGAAAAGGAGAACGCCGCGCCGACAAGCGCCGGAGCCGAAATTTTATGAGTTTGAAAAAAGAACTGTCCCATCAAAGATTGTATCTCGACGGCGGCCTCGGCACGCTGCTGCAAGCGCGCGGCCTTGCCCCCGGAGAGCTGCCCGAGGCATGGAATCTGTCGCATCCCGACGAGATAACGCAAATTCACAAAAGCTATTATGATGCCGGCAGTCATATCGTCTGCTCCAACACCTTCGGGATCCATACGCTGAAATATACCGAGGCCGAGGCCGATCGCCTGATTGAAGCCGCGTTTTCCCACGCGCGAAAGGCCGCGTCGCTGTCCTCCGCCCCGCAAAGCAAGTACGTCGCCTTTGACATCGGGCCGCTCGGCCGGCTGTTGCGCCCCTATGGCGACCTTGATTTTGAAGACGCCGTGGCGATTTTTGCCCAAACCGTGCGCGCCGGCGTCCGGCACGGCGCCGATCTGATCCTGATTGAAACCATGAACGACAGCTATGAAACCAAAGCGGCCGTGCTGGCCGCCAAGGAAAACTCCGACTTGCCCATTTGGGTTTCCAATGCCTATGGAGAGGACGGAAAGCTGATGACCGGAACCTCCCCGGACGCAATGGCTGTAATGCTGGAGGCACTCGGTGTCGATGCCATCGGCGCCAACTGCTCTCTCGGCCCCGCCCAGCTTCTGCCCGTGGCGCGTCAGCTGCTGTCGTACACCTCCCTGCCTGTTTTTATCAAGCCCAACGCCGGGCTACCCGTGCAGCGGGACGGAAAAACCGAATACGGCATCACGCCGGACGCCTTTGCCGAAGAAATGAAGCAAATCGCGCTGGCCGGCGTCAACATCCTCGGCGGCTGCTGCGGCACCACTCCGGAATTTTTGCAAAAGACCGTAGATGCCACCCGGACGCTTCCCTATGTTCCTCCGCGCCAGCAAACAAAGACCTACGTTTCGTCCTACACCCACTGCGTGGAAATCGGGCAGGTGCCCGTCATCATTGGGGAACGCATCAACCCCACAGGGAAAAAGCGCTTCAAGCAGGCGCTGATGGAAGGCGATCTTCCTTACATCTTAAAAGAAGGCTTGCACGAGCAGGAATGCGGCGCGCACATTCTGGACGTCAATGTGGGCCTTCCCGGCCTCTCCGAAAAAGAAATGCTGACCTCTGTCGTTTGTGAGTTGCAGGCCGTGTCCGATCTCCCCTTGCAGATCGACACCTCCGATCCCTATGCGCTGGAAAGCGCCTTGCGGCGCTACAACGGAAAAGCCATGATCAATTCCGTCAACGGAAAAGAAGAAAGCATGCGCGCCGTTTTCCCCTTGGCGAAAAAGTACGGGGGCACCGTCGTCGCCTTAACGCTCGATGAAAACGGCATTCCGTCCACCGCCGAGGGGCGCATTGCCATTGCCGAAAAAATTTTGCGCCGCAGTGCCGAATACGGCATTGCCCCGAAGGATCTGGTGTTCGACACGCTTTGCCTGGCGGTCAGCGCCGACACCGCCGCGCCCCGGCAA
The DNA here is from genome assembly GCA_934462825.1 of uncultured Eubacteriales bacterium. Lineage (GTDB taxonomy): Bacteria > Bacillota > Clostridia > Oscillospirales > CAG-272 > CAKSIP01. Next base: position 12,863 of record CAKSIP010000034.1, read on the forward strand.
ACGCTCGCCGCGCTCCGGCACATTCATGAGGTCATGGGGCTTTCCACCGTTCTCGGCGTGTCCAACATTTCCTTTGGCCTGCCCGCCAGAGAAACGGTCAGCGCCGCCTTTCTCCTGTTGGCGCTGGAAAACGGGCTGTCGGCCGCCATTCTTAACCCCTGCTCGCTTGAAATGATGAAGGCCTATCGCTCGTATCTTTTGCTTCACGGCTTCGACGAAAACTGCAAGGACTACCTCTCGTTTGCTTCATCGTTGCCCTGCCCTTCGCCGAGTGCCCCCGGCGCCCCTGCGCCGAAGACGGAGACAGCGCAAGCGCCGGGCGAAACGGATCCGTTGTACCACGCCATTGTCAAGGGGCTGAAGGAATCCGCGGCGACGCTCTGCCGGGAGGCGCTGGCTTCTCAGGAGCCGCTTACCATCGTGGATCAGCGGATCATTCCGGCACTCGACGCCGTAGGGCGCGGATTTGAGCAAAAAACTCTCTATCTGCCCCAGCTTCTCATGAGTGCCGAAGCGGCCAAAAGTGCCTTTGAGGTGATCAAGGCCGCGCTACTCCGCACAAACGCGCGCACGCCGCGCAAGGCGCGTTTTGTCCTTGCCACCGTCAAGGGGGACATTCACGACATCGGAAAAAACATTGTCCGCGTGCTTTTGGAAAATTACGGCTATCAGGTGCTGGATCTCGGCAAGGACGTGGCGCCCGAGGCTATTGTCGAAGCTGTCGTGCGCGAAAAGGCGTCCTTTTGCGGCCTGAGCGCCCTGATGACAACCACCGTCCCCGCGATGGAAGAAACCATTCGCCAGCTGCGCGAAAAAGCGCCCGACTGCAAAATTGTCGTCGGAGGCGCCGTGATGACGGCGGAATATGCCAAGCGCATCGGCGCCGACAAATATGCCAAGGACGCCATGGAAACCGTCCGCTATGTGGAATCGGTATGCGGTGACCGATAAGACCGCGGCGCTTGAAAAAAAAGCAAGGGAGTGCCAGAAAAACTCAGGATGAGTTTTTCTGACACTCCGGCGACGTTGGTCTCGGCGGCAAATCGCCGCCGTTTTGCCACGAAAGAAAATCAAAAAACAAAATATGAAAGGCAAAAACGACCAAGAATCGCTCAAAAATGCCGGGATCCCGACCGGCATTTTTGAAGGGCTGTTAAAAACATCGAGTTTTTTAACAGCCCCTACGACGGAAGCCGGACGCCGGCGAAGTTAAATCACCTCGCGGAAGCCTTTTCCGCAAATGTCACTGGAATTGCTGATAATCACAAAGCTTTCTTTGTCGATGGAGCGAAGAAACGCCTTCAATTCCCGCGCCTGACGGCGGGTAAGGGCGGCCAAAAGCACCACCTTGTCCTCGTGCCGATACGCACTTTTGAAGGTTTCGCTGTACGTGGCGCTCTTGTGCAATTTCTCCGTAATAAAGGTGCAAATTTCCTCCTCATAGGCCGCCGATGTCACAACCGTGCAATACTTGGACATATTGATGCCCTCCAGCACATTGTTCACCACAAACACCTTGGACAAAAAGCCGAGAAGCGAAAAAAGCCACGCTTCCATGCCGAACACCAAAACGGTTGCCATCACAATCAGAAAATCCGAACAGAACAGCGCCACCGAAATGTTGACATGGGAATATTTTTTGATTGTCATTGCCACAATATCCGTGCCGCCGGTAGAGGCGCCGGCGTTGAAAAGGATCGCGCTCCCGACGGCGGGCAAAAGGATCGCAAACACCAGCTCTAACATCGGCTGCCCGGTCAACGGCTTGGACATCGGCACCACTTTTTCCAAAAGGTAGGTCAAAACCGACATCAAAAGGCTGCAATAAACCGTTTTAACGGTAAAATCCCGCCCCACGATCAAAAAGCCAAGCAAAAGCAGCGTCACATTGATGACCATAACAAAGGTTCCCGGGGTAATTTGGGGGAAAATTCCGTTCAGGATCACCGAAAGACCGCTGACGCCGCCGGTAGAAAAGTGGTTGGGAAATTTAAAAAAGTAAATCCCCAGCGCCGTCATGGAGGCGCCGAGCGTTAAAAGAACATATTCCTTCAAGGTGAAAAGCAGGTGCGACCGCTTGTCGCTCGTTTTCGCCTTTTTCTTTTTCGTTTTTGTTTTTGTTTCCGTTGCGGTTGCTGTTTCCGTTTCCGGTTCCGGTGCGTTTTCCTGCGCTGTTTCCTGCCAATGCGTATCCGTTGTGTTTTTCACGATCTAACCCTCTTGTTTTTATCCGAAAGCCGGCCGGCTTCTTTCGCCCCCGCGTACGCTTTCGTTGTTCTTGTCAATATTATAACGATCCTGCGCCGTTTTGTCAATGCCATCGGCACGGCAAGAGCGAAAAACATCGAAATTTCTGTTTTTCGGCGCATAATAGGGGCGTTGAAAGCTTTCCTCCGGAAGGCTTCCAACGCCCGATCGCCGTATCCCCGGCGCTTATCTCAGTCTTTTTCCCAAAAGCGCCAAAGCGCCGTCCAAAATGAACAGAACGCCCAGCAACGTAAAGAACCAATCAATAATAAACCAGTGGCTAAAAATCAAAAGCGCGCCCACGATAATGGTTAAAATCGCCATCAGTATATTCATGGTTTGCCGGCTGTTGAACAGATCGCCAAGTCCCTTGACAATGATCAGTATGCCAAATACGATCATAACAATATCAACAAACAGCCATCCTCCCAGAATAATCACCACACCGATCAGCATGCTGATAATTCCGTTCGTTACGTCCTTGTTTGCCACGCTGAGAATCCCCTGCACGACAAAGAGAATCCCGACAACGGTCAAAAGCCAATTCAGCACCTCTCCGCGGAAGGCAATAAACAAAACGCCCACCAAAATGTAAAGGATCGCGGTCAGCACCGCACCGTTGTTGATTTTTTTCATGTTTGCCATCGTCTTACCTCATTTCTTTCGTTTTTACTTTTTTATATATATAATTTCCTTTTTTCTTTGCATGATACATTACAGCGCATACAAAAGGACGCACAGAGAATGCAAAATGCTTCCCACCAAAACAAACAGGTGAAAAACCGAGTGAAAATAACGGACTTTCTTTCCGAACTGATAGAAAAGCACGCCCCCTGTATAAAACACGCCGCCCAAAAGCAGGAGGGTAAATCCGGCCGGCGTCAGCGCATGCCAAGCCGGAACCACCGAAAAAATGATGCCCCATCCCGTGCCGACATAGCAGATCATGCTGAACAGCTTATATTTGGAAAGGTCGATGGCATTGAGCACGATGCCGAGAACGGAAAAGCCCCACACGATGCCAAAGGTCACGTACGCCGCCACCGGGTTTTCCCGCGCCAGGGCGCACAGCGTGATGGGGGTATAGGTTCCGGCAATCAGAAAAAAGATCGTGCAATGGTCAATGACCTGAAATACTTTTTTGGAAAGGTTGGTTCGCAGGCCGTGGTAGATGCTGGACATGGTGTACAGTGTGATCATGGAAACGCCGAACACGCTGCCGCTGATAATGCCGACAACGCTGTGCCGTAAAGCGGCAACCACGATGCAAGCAACCAGCACAATCACGCCAAGCCCTCCCCCGACGATATGCGACACCATGTTGAAAATTTCTTCCCCCTTGGTGTAATCGGGCAGCTGTCGGTCGGACAATTTGGTTCTTGTTTTCGCCATAATGGAATTTCTCCTCTGTTTCTCGGTTTCTCTGTTTCTCAATTTATAAATCAACGGATTGCCGCTTTTGCGAGGTCAACGAATCTCGATCCGGCAATCGGTGGGAATGACGGCGTCGCCGCGAATGATCGCTCCGATGGAATCGGCCGTAATACAGCCCGACCTCGGGTTTTTCACCGAAAGGATTTCTCCCCGCACATCGGCCTGCACATCGGAATATTCAAAGGCCAAGTCCGCGCCCTCCATCGTGCAGTTTTCCAGCGTCAGTGCTTTGCAGTAGCAAAGCGGCTGTGTGCCGGCAATATGGCAGTTGATCAGCGTCAGGCCTTCGGAATACCAGCCAAGATATTCCCCCTTGATGCGGCAGTTGCGAACCGTTACATTTTTGGCGTGCCAAAAAGCGTCCTTGGTGTCCAGATCGCAATTTTCAATCAACCAATTTTCCGCATATTGGAACGAATACTTCCCGCGCATGGCCGTCTTTGTCATCGTGCCGTTTTGGGTTTCAAAAAGGAAATATTCCGAGGTGATATTGCAATTTTCAATCCGAATGTCCCGGCATCGCCAGCCAAACTCCGACGACACGATGGTATCGTTGTCAAACGAAACGGCGCGGCACTCCCGCAGGCACTTCACGCCGAGGATCTCGGTCTTTTCCACGCTTCCGTTTTCCGCGTACCAAAGGGGCGCGCGGGTGGTGTCGGCCAGCGTACAATCCGAAATGCGAAAGTTTTTCATGTGCCAGAACGGATAGCGCAACGCAAAACGGCAATGCTCCACCCGCACATTTTCCGCCTCCTTGAGCGCGGATTCTCCGTCGGCCGGCCCGGCAAAGGTACAGTCGGTCACGCAAGCGTCGCGCAAGCCGTACAGCGCCCGTTCCTCATCCAAAGTTTTTCCTTTTACATTTACGTTTTGCATCATGGCATTCTCTCCTAAAAAAGCGTTCCTGCTTCCGCCCATAGATTGGGGGCGTGGCAAGCGCCGCACTTTGCGCCGGGCGCTTCGCCCAAGGCCCCCTGTGTTTTTCTCTGTTTATCATAACACAAAAAAGTGAATTTTTTTTGAACAAAAGCCGTGTTTTCCATCTTTTCTGCGAAAGTGAGCCGGCATATTTAAGGGGGCGGCTAAAAGCAGCATGCTTTTAACCGCCCCTTGAGGAATAGCTTTTATTCGGAAAGAATCTTAACGATGTTTTTGTTCAGCTTTTTCAGGTTGTTTTGGGCAATCGAGATTTGGAAAGACGACCAGGTGTTCGCCCAAATGCCATCGCCCCGCATACATTTGGTTACAACGTCGGGCAGATAGT
>CAKSIP010000035.1 GCA_934462825.1 uncultured Eubacteriales bacterium
TGTCAAAACATCGGTGCGTGGCATTCCGATCTTTCCGTGGATTACCGTAAAACGCAGTATTGACGTTTATCCGCTTCAGCCGAGGGAGGAAAAAAACGGTGTCAGTGATTGAAACCAGGGAAGCAGGGCAAAAATACTACCGGATTGTACGATGGGGCCTCAAACGCTCTGTGAGAGAGGCAACAATCGGAATACCAATCGGAAAGGAAGCTTGTTATGTTGCCGTACGCATCGCAAAGTAAATTTACTCGTAAAGCGCAAAATGCTTTGAATCACACACAACGAATCGCCGGAGAATTGGGACATACTTATATCGGCTCGGAGCATCTTTTGTTGGGACTTCTTTCGACGGAGGGAAGCGTGGCGGCAAAACTGCTGATGTCCCACGGTATGACAATCGAAAAAATCCGCAATGCGATTGCGGAAATTTCAGGCATCGGCGTTTCAGGGATTGTGCGTGCCTCGGATATGACGCCGAAGCTCCGTCATGTTTTGGAGGAGGCGGCGCATATTTCCACGGAGTATAACCGAAGATGGATCGGAACCGAGCATATTCTTTCCGCCATAGTGAACGAAAAGGATTGCGTAGCAACACGGATTTTGGAGATGGCGGGCCTTCCGGCCTATGAGCTGAAAAATGAGTTGGTTGGCTTTATGACACTTCCCAACGCATCCAACGGGGGAGGAACAGAGGAAGAAAGCAAAAAAGAGCGGAGCATTGGCGGATGCCCGGCTCTGTCGGATTACGGACGGGACTTGACCGCGATGGCGACACAAAATCGTTTGGATCCTATCATAGGACGCGAAAAAGAAACGGAAAGAATGATCCAGATTTTGTCCCGACGAAGCAAAAACAATCCATGCCTGATTGGAGAACCGGGTGTTGGCAAAACGGCGGTCGTGGAGGGCTTGGCGAGACGCATTGCGCTTGGCGAAATACCGGAAACCCTTCGGCATAAAAAAATTATTATGCTGGATATTTCTTCTATGATTGCCGGTGCCAAGTACCGGGGAGAATTTGAGGAAAGAATGAAGAATGTTATGCGGGAGTGTACCGCGAATGCTGACATCATTCTTTTTATTGATGAATTTCACACGGTGATCGGTGCAGGCGCGGCTGAGGGTGCTGTGGATGCGGCCAACATTATTAAACCGGCCTTGGCGCGCGGGGAATTGCAAATGATCGGAGCGACCACGATTGCGGAATATCGTAAATATGTGGAAAAGGACGCCGCCTTGGAGCGAAGATTTCAATCCGTTTTAGTCGAGGAGCCGAACTTTGAAGAAACCTTGCGTATATTAAAGGGCATCCAAAAGAAGTATGAGGAGCATCATCACTTGGCTTTTTCGGAGGAAGCGTTGCAGGCGGCCGTTCGGCTGTCCGCTCGCTATATTTCCGATCGCTTTCTGCCGGATAAAGCCATTGATTTGATGGATGAAGCGGCTTCTCGGCTGAGGGTGGACGCTTGTACACTCCCGCCCAAGCTTAAAGAGGCGGAAAAGGAGCTTTTTCGATTGCATGCCGAAAAGGAAAAGGCCATTCTTGCGCAAAAGTTTGAGCAAGCCGGAGAAATTCGTGACGCAGAAAACCTGCAAAGAGAAAAATATGAAGCACAAAAGCTTCGATGGGAAAAGAGAAGTCATGGTAGTTCGCTAACGGTAACGGCGGAGGATATTGCCGCCGTTGTGACGCAGTGGACGGGAATCCCGGTGAGACGTTTGTTGGAGGGCGAAGGCGAAAAGCTGCTGTATTTGGCGGATCGTCTGTCACAAAAGGTGATCGGCCAACAGGAGGCGGCAGAAAAGGTGGCGGCCGCCATTCGCCGCGGACGCGTTGGAATTTCCGATCCGTCCCGCCCGATCGGTTCTTTCATTTTCTTGGGATCGACCGGCGTAGGAAAAACCGAAATGACGAAAGCGCTTTCGGAGGAGCTGTTTGGTTCGCCTGACGCCGTGATTCGGTTTGATATGTCCGAATATATGGAAAAGCACAGCGTATCCAAGCTGATCGGTTCGCCGCCGGGCTATGTAGGATATGACGAAGGCGGGCAACTGACCGAGCGCGTGAGGCGAAAGCCTTATTCCGTTGTGCTTTTTGATGAAATTGAAAAAGCTTCTCCTGAAATTTTCAATGTGATGCTCCAAATTTTGGATGAAGGCGTTTTGACAGATGCACGGGGGCGGCGCACAGATTTTCGGAATACAGTTGTAATTATGACCTCCAATGTGGGGGTTTCCTGTGCGACCGAATCCGGACAAATTGGATTTTCGGAAATGAAGGACGCCGAAGGAAGGCAGAAGCAAGAGAAAGAAAAAATGAAAGAAAAGCTTCGCGCCACCTTTCGCCCGGAATTTCTCAATCGTGTAGATGAAATTATTATTTTTAATCGGTTGAGCGCGGAAAATGTAAGCCGAATTGCCGAGCAGATGTTCCTTGGACTTCGTCAACGCATGGGAAGGCTGGGCATACGCCTGGAAGCAGAGCCACAAGTTTTGTCCGAAGTGGCGCGCATCGGTTATGATGAAAGGAATGGTGCCCGACCGCTTCGCCGGGCCATGCTGCATACAATTGAGGATCCGTTGGCCAATGAAATAACCGCCGGAAAGCTGCAACGAGGCGATAGCGTAAAGCTTTTGTGGGATTACGAGGGCGGACGAATTATAATAACAAAAATATCCGAGAACGAGAAAGAGAAACCCGGCATAGGATAAGGAATGACAGTAAATTTGTAAAAAAGGAGCTTTTCTTATGTTGGATGAAAATATTGACCGGAAGTGCGATCGGATCACAAACAGTAGCTTTGCCGCTGCCAATACTTACGGCGGTTTTGTCAGTTATTATCGGGACATTTTTTCGCAGGACAACTGCCGCCATGTGTTTATCATTAAAGGCGGTTCCGGCACGGGGAAAAGCCGTTTTATGAGAGAAGTGGCAGAGGCGGCCGAGCGGCAGGGGCATGCGGCGGAGTATTTTTATTGTTCCTTTGATCCGGATTCTTTGGACGGGGTGCTGATAGATCATGCCTATGCCTTGGTGGACGGGACGGCTCCGCATGTGTGGGAGCCTGCACTGCCCGGCGCTTTTGAGGACATTCTCAATTTGGGAGCCTTTTGGTCGGTGACAATGCTGGAAGAAAAGCGAAAAGAAATCGAAACCTGTATGTTGGCTAAAAAAGAGTGCTTTGCCTTGGCAGAGCAGTATATGCAAGCGGCAGGAAGGTTGTGGGAAGCAAGAAAAATCATCGGCGAAAAGTATATCATGCGAGACAAAATCGCAAAGTTTTCTGAATCATGGGTGCAAAAGCATGCGAAAGCTTCCGGTTGTGTCCGCCTGCGGATTCGTTCAGCGGCCGGGAAAAACGGGATTGTAAAAAAGACAAGGAGCAACGCCGAACCCGGCGATGAGAGGCTTGCGTTGGCGGATCCGTTTGGCCTTGGGGATGCGCTGACAGAAGCAATTGTCGCGCATATCAGAAAGCGAGGTGCCGCGGCCGATATTTCTTATGCTCCTTTGCGGAAAAGAAATATTGATTCTGTTTCCATTCCGGGAGTGGCTTCGTTTTCCTTGGAGGCCGATGCCCCGCAGGCACTCACAGAAGCCTTTTTTGCACCGGAAATTCGCTTGGAAAAGAATTGTCTTGAGGAAAACCTATTTTTGGAACAACAGTGCCTGCAAAAGGCGTTTGAACAATATCGAAAGGCGGCCGAGATTCATTTTTCCATTGAAGCTCTGTATGGCGAGGCCATGGATTTTTCAAGAAAAGAAAAATATACAGAACAATTTATTGATATGTTTTTGCATCAAATTCTCGTCCCTCAAAGTTAAAAAAGTCTTCAACGCCCCTCCCCGAAAAAATGTCGTTTGGGATGACTTGATATTGTCAGCATAACATGCTATAATATTATGTGTAATCTGGGAAACATTTTGAGAAGGGAGGGGCAACTTTATGCAAGCGGATCGTGACAATCGTGCATGGCCGAAAGAGGAAATTGTGCAAAAACTCGTCCGCTTGGCAGCAAGTGGCGATGAGCGCGCGTTTGAGCAACTCGTTTTTCTTTATGAAACCCGTGTTTATCGGATGGCCCTCTACATGACAGGAAACCGGGAGGATGCGCAGGATGTTTCGCAGGAGGTGTTTGTTCGGCTGTGGACAAGCCTCTCATCCTTTCGCGGCGAATCGACACTTTTGACGTATCTGATGCGCCTGACGAAAAACATATCCGTGGATTTGATGCGCCGGAATCGCCGCCGAAAAACCGTTTCTTTGTCGGTTTATGATCAGGACGGAGAAGAAGGCGCGTGGGAGCTTCCCGATGAAAACGAAGAAAACAATCCCGAAAAAAGCTATTTACGCAGAGAACACGCGGAAAAAGTCCGAAGGGCCATCAACACCTTGGATGCGGATCAACGACAAATCGTAGTGTTAAGAGATATAAACGGTTTGTCGTATAGAGAAATTTCGGAAGTCCTTGCAATTTCGGAATCGGCGGTAAAAAGCCGCTTGAATCGCGCCAGAGAAAAATTGAAAAAAATCCTGCAAAAGCAAAACTTTTTTTGATGTTTTTCGTCTATATATTTAAGAAACATGATAAAACGGAAAGCCGATCACAGAAGGGAGGCTGAGAAAAATGGAAAAGGCTCATTGCGAACAAATCTCGGAACTTTTGGATTTGTACATATCCGATGAATTGTCTTCGGAGGAAAAAGAAGCTGTGCAGGCTCACTTGGCCTCCTGTGCGGATTGTCGAAAAGAATATGAATTTTTGCTCGGCCTAAAGAAAGCCGCGCAAGAGATGGAAATGCCGCCTTGCGGGCTTCACAAAAAGATTATGACAGCGGTTCAGGCGAAAAAAGTCCAAACGCAAAAGCGCTACGCTTTTTTACGCCGGTTTTCTTGTGCGGCGGCCGTTTTCCTGTTGGCCGTGTTGATTGGCGGTGGTGTTTTTGCGAATCGTTGGCAGCCGCCAAGTCAGTCGCCTTCGGATATAAAAGTCCCTGGAGATGCGTTTTCTTTCTGTTCGGGAACCCAAGATACCGATATTTCTGCTCCGCTGATCGAAAATTTGATCGGAAAATGGCAATTTGTCAAGGAAAACGGAGTTAAGGTTACGCTGTCTATCAATCGGGAGGGAGAAGCTATGGTGTGTGTAACCGATTCCTTCGGCTTGGAGAACACGTATGACGGAATACTGAAACAAGAGAAGAAACACTACATTTTGCAGCAAAGTGACGGTACCCATACGCTGTATGCTTGTCTTACGTTGACCATACAAAACGGAAAGCTTTATATTTGTAAAACCAGCGGCAAGGTTCCGTGGGATGATGATGCAATTAAAGGAGTGTTTTTATGAAGCCCGAAAAAAAAGCTCGAATCCTTTCCTCGGACTTGTTGTTTGCAAGAATGCTTCGCGCTGAGATAGAAAGCATGGGGATGAGTTGTTCTGTTTTCATCAATGAGGAAGATGCTACAACCACTTGCGACGTCTTTATCAAGGATTTGGACACACCGTTTTACCTCCAGCAATCCTTTGACGGGCCGATTCTTGCTTTTTCCTTTACTCCGTCGGCCTTTGAACAACAGGAAGGCTTTTCAGAAAACAACCGAATTTTGCAGCGACCTTTCCGGCTTAAAGCCCTGCAAACACTCCTTTGGGGCATCTTCTCAAAAGAAGCCATGAGAGAAAGAGCAGCCGAGCAAAAAACGGAACAACAAAGTCATGGAGATTTTGTTTGTGAAAACCCAGACGCATCCCTTCGTGATTCTTCTCAAGAGAACAAGACATCCGAATTTTCCAAATTGTCGTTGAAGGAAAACATCGCTTTTCTTCATAACCGACCGGTTCTTTTAACGCCGAATGAAGCTTCTGTGTTGCGCCTGTTGCTTCAAAATGCCGGAAAGTGTGTCAGCCGAGACGAAATTTGTTCGGTTTTAACCTCGGACAGAGGTAATATGTGTGACGTGTATGTTTGTCACCTTCGTTCCAAATTGGAGGCGGGAGAAAGAAAACGTCTGATTTTTACCATTCGCGGCAAAGGATATATGTTGTTACAAGAGTAAAAAAAGGCTCCTCCGGCGGCCTTGCTCGGCCCGGAGGAGCGATTTGCTTTTATGCAATTATTTGTGCATGGCTGATACAATAGCTTCGGTGTCCTTGGCAATGACAAGCTCCTCATTCGTGGGAATGAGATATACGGCCGTTTTGGAGCGATCGGTGGAGAGTTTGACAATGTTAGGTTGACGCAACATTTTCGCGTTAAGCTCTTTATTGATTTCAATGCCGAAGTATTCCATATCTTCACATACGATTTCACGGAGGTGCGGGTTGTTTTCGCCGATACCGGCTGTAAATACCACCGCGTCAAGCCCGTTCATCAAAGCGGTATAAGCGCCGATGTATTTTTTGATATGATGCTTCAATATGTCCACAGCCAGCTTGGACTTTTCATAGTTGGGATCGGAGGGGCCTTGTGCAATCGCCGCTTCCAGATCGCGGGAATCGGAAGAAAAACCGGTAATCCCGATAAATCCGCTTTCTTTGTTCATCAGGTTGTTGACCTGCGCCGTCGAAAGGCCCTCTTTTTCCATCATGTAGGGGACGATGGCCGGATCAATATCTCCGCAGCGAGTGCCCATTTCAACACCGGCTAAGGGCGTAAATCCCATGGAGGTGTCAAGCACCTTGCCGCCCTTGACAGCCGAAATGGACGAGCCGTTTCCAATGTGGCAGGTGACGATTTTGGTTTCTTCGACAGGCTTGCCGAGAATACGAATCATTTCGCCGGCAACAAAGCGGTGCGAAGTTCCATGGGCACCGTAACGACGGATCCCATAGTTTTCATACATGCGGTAAGGCAGGGCGTACATATAGGCTTCGGGAGCCATGGATTGGTGGAACGCCGTGTCAAAGACCAAAACCTGCGGCTTGTTGGGCATAACGGCCAAACAGCCTTGAATGCCTTGGATGTGCGCGCCTGTATGAAGGGGAGCAAAGTCATAGCAGAGCTTGAGTTTTTCAAGCACTTCGTCGGTTAAAAGGGTGGATTCCGAGAAAAAGGCGCCGCCATGCACGATGCGGTGACCAACGGCTTCGATTTCATCCATGCTTTTTATGCAGCCATATTCGGGATCGGTAAGCATGTCTACAACGATTTTCATGGCATCTGCGTGATTTTGCATGGGGAGTTCCTTTTTCATTCGCAGATCTTTGACGAGTTGCTTGTGATCAATCAAAGAGCCGGCAGAGCCGATTCTTTCACAAATTCCTTTGGAATAAACGGCATTGGTAGCTGTATCAAAAAGTTGATATTTTAGGGAGCTGGAGCCGGCATTTACAACGAGTACGTTCATAATTTACCTCCAAAAACAATACTAACTTTATTATTATACACTTTTTTTCTCAACATTTCAATAGATTTCAACAGAAATCCGAAAATATCAGGATAAAAAGCGGCAAAAGGTATGCCGGCAGAAAAAAGCCGACAGCCGGAGCCGGCTTTGGGGAAAGGATTCCAAGACCATGAACAGCAAAAAAATTGCAGGCATCATATGTGAATACAATCCGTTTCATAATGGGCACGCCTATCAAATCAACGAGCTTCGGTGCCGCGGGTATGAGACGATTGTTTGCGTGATGTCCGGCCACTTTGTCCAACGCGGGGAATTTGCCGTGGCAGATAAATATCTGCGTGCCGAATGTGCCTTGCTTGCCGGCGCCGACTTGGTGCTGGAGCTGCCCTTTCCTTATGCATGCGCGGGGGCAGAGACGTTTGCCCGTGCCGCCATTGCCATTCTCCATGAAGCCGGCGTGGGAACGGTTTGCTTTGGCAGTGAATGCGGCAATGCCGAAATGCTGGCTCAGGCCGCCGCAATTTGCGAGGAGGATGCTTTTGTCAAGGCCTATCGGCGTATAAGCACCTCGTCTTGTGGCATGGCCAAGGCATACTTTGATGCATACGAAAGCGTTTGCGGACAACCGCTCCCCGGCGGCGCCAATGATTTGCTGGGAATTGCTTATTTGCGCGCGGTTGCCGCCTATGGCTTTGATATGGAGGCTTGTGTGTTAAAGCGTGAGGGCATGGATTACCGAGCGGCTACTTCCGATAGCTCCGATGCCTACCCGTCCGCGTTGATGCTCCGAGAGTGTATTCGCAGGGAGGGGCTTTGCCAAACGGTGAAAAAGCATATGCCAAGCGCCTCTTTTGCTCTTTTGCAAAAGGCGGTGGAGGAACGAAAAGCGCCTGTTTTCACCAAGCAGGCCGGCAACGTGTTGCTTGGCTTTTTTCGCTTGATGAATCCACAGCAGCTTCATTCTATTTACGGCATGGAAGGGGGCCTTGCGGAAAGACTTTGCAAAACAGCCGATTCCTGTTTGTCCTATGACACATGGATTGCCAAGGCATCCGGCAAGAAATATACAGCTTCCCGAATCCGACGGGCGGTTTTCGCCGCCGTTACAGGCGTGACTGCCTCGGATGTTTCTGCGGGGCCGGCCTATGCCACTGTACTTGGATTTCGTTCAAGGGGGAGAGCGCTGTTGGCGGAACGACGGAAGGAGGACAAAAAAATTCCTTTTGTTGTAAAACCGGCAGATGCCGTTTGCATAGGGGAACGCGCCATACGCCAAAGCGAGTTGACAAAAAAGGCGGAAAGCCTTTATACGCTGTTTTTGCCGGATCCGGTTGAGAGCGGTTTCTATTTTTGCCATTCTCCGGTTTGTATTTTGAATGAAATATAATAAGCGTACAAAAGGGAGCGTTAAAAAACTCAGGATGAGTTTTTTAACGCTCCCTTTTGATTTTCCGCCGCTTCTGTTAGCACGTTGCAGAGAAGCGCTATGATTTTTGCCTTCTTTTGATTTGCTTGCGGTTTTATTCCAACTCAAAAGCGCCGGTATAAAGCTGATAATAGGTTCCTTTTTCGGCCAATAGCTTTTCGTGATTGCCTCTTTCGATGATTCGCCCATGATCGAGCACCATGATTACGTCCGCATTCATGATGGTGGACAGGCGGTGTGCAATGACAAACACCGTGCGCCCCTCCATGAGCTTATCCATACCTTTTTGAACAATGGCTTCGGTACGAGTGTCAATGGAAGAAGTGGCTTCGTCAAGGATCATGACAGGCGGATCGGCAACAGCCGCACGCGCAATGGCAATCAACTGTCGCTGTCCTTGCGAAAGGTTGGCACCGTTATTAGTTAAAGCGGTTTTATATCCTTCGGGCAGGCGTACAATAAAGTCATCGGCGCCCGCCAGCTTGGCTGCCGCAATACACTCCTCGTCTGTAGCGTCCAGCCGTCCATAACGGATGTTGTCCATGACGGTTCCGGTGAACAAATTGGTTTCCTGCAATACGATGCCGAGGGAACGACGCAAATCGGATTTGCGAATTTTATTGATATTTATGCCGTCGTAGCGGATTTTTCCATCGGCAATGTCGTAAAAACGGTTAAGCAAATTGGTTATCGTGGTTTTGCCCGCACCGGTAGCGCCGACAAAGGCTACTTTTTGTCCCGGCTCTGCATAAACGGAAACATCATGTAGCACGGGTTTGCCTTCTTCATAGGCAAAATCCACATCAACCAATCTTACATCGCCGCGCAAAAGCGTGTAGGACAGAGAGCCGTCGCCGTGCGGATGCTTCCATGCCCATTGGCCGGTTCTTTGATCGCTTTCTGTAATTTGCCCGTTTTGATCAACGGTACAATTGACCAGCGTTACATATCCGTTATCCACTTCGGGAGCTTCATCCATTAGAGCGAAGATTCTCTGAGCACCGGCCAGCGCCATAATAATGGAGTTGATTTGCTGAGAGAGCTGATTGATGTTTCCGGTAAACTGCTTTGTCATATTCAGAAAGGGAACGATGATGTCAATGCTGAAGGCAAGCCCCGAGATGCTGAGGTTTGTGGCGCCGGTAGCGATAAACAGACCACCGACCGTCGCGCAAACGACATAGAGAATATTTCCGATGTTCATGATAATCGGGCCGAGCGCATTGGCATAAGCGTGGGCGCGGAACCCATCCTCATACAGCTGCTCGTTAATTTTGTCAAAATCCTCTTTGGCTTGTTCTTCGTGGCAGAAAACCTTGATGACCTTTTGTCCGTTCATCATTTCCTGCACAAAGCCTTCCGTTTGTCCGATGGATTTTTGCTGGCGGATGAAATATTTGGCCGAGCCGCCTCCGATTCGCTTGGAAACGAAAATCATGGTGATAACGCCAAGCAGAACAACCAGCGTCATCCAAACACTGTACCAAAGCATAATGCCAAGCACCGTGAGTATAATGATGCCGGATTGGAGCAGACTAGGAAGCGCCTGCGAAACCAATTGCCGAAGCGTATCAATGTCATTGGTGTAATAGCTCATAATGTCGCCGTGCTTGTTCGTGTCAAAATAGCGAATGGGCAGGTTTTGCATTCCGTCAAACATTTTGCGACGCATTTTGCAGAGATAGCCTTGCGTGATGTAGGCCATCATTTGCGAATAAAGGGTAATCAAAAGCAAAGAGATGACATACAAAACAATCAGCGTAATCAATAGCGGTACGATTTCGGCAGAAGCCTTGCTCCAATCGTGATCCGCATACTGCAAAATGTTTCCGGCGCTGTCTTTTACATCTGTCACATGAGCCTCGATTATGGCGATGATTTTTTGCGTGAAAATCGACGGGATAGAGGAAACGACAGCGGAAAAAACAATGCACAGGACGGTCAAAAGAATCAGGGCAGGGTAAGCTTTGAAAAGGGTTTTTATTACGCGACCGAAAACATTTCCGTTGAATTTCGGTTTCTCGTGACGGCCGGGCGCCGCCATGGTCGATTTCGTATTGGCCTTACTCATCATTCTTCCGCACCTCCGTTTCTTCCGTTTGTCTGCTGCTCATAAATTTCGCGGTAAATTTTGCTGGATGCGAGAAGCTGTTCATGCGTTCCGGTCGCGGAAATGCTGCCGTTATCCATGACGAGAATCAAATCGGCATCCTCCACGGAAGCGATGCGTTGTGCAATGATGAATTTGGTGGTTTCGGGAATATATTTTCTAAATCCATCACGGATGAGCTTGTCGTTTTTGGTGTCAACCGCACTGGTAGAATCATCAAGAATCAAAATCTTCGGTTTCTTCAATAAGGCGCGTGCAATGCACAACCGCTGCTTTTGACCGCCGGAAACATTGGTGCCGCCTTGCTCAATTTTTGTATCATAGCCATCAGGGAAGGAGCGAATAAAATCGTCGGCCTGTGCAAGTCGGCAGGCTTCTTCCATTTCCGCGTCCGTGGCGTTTTCATTGCCCCAACGGAGGTTTTCTTTGATGGTGCCCGAAAACAGCAGATTCTTCTGAAGAACCATGGCAACCGCACCGCGCAAGGTTTCCAAATCATAGTTTTTCACATCCACACCCCCTACCTGTACGCTGCCTTCGGTAACGTCATAAAGACGGGGAATCAGTTGTACCAATGTGGATTTGCTGGCGCCGGTGCCTCCGAGAATACCGACCGTCATGCCGGAAGCAACGTGAAGATTGATGTTTTCCAAAGCAAATTTTTCCGCTTTGGCGGAATATTTGAAGCTCACATTGTAAAAATCCACCGATCCGTTTGGCACTTCCGTAACGGCATGCTCGGGCGAATGCAGCATCGGCGTTTCATCCAGCACTTCGGAAATTCGTTTCATGGATTCCGAGGACATGGTGAGAATCACATAAATCATAGACAGCATCATCAGTTGCATGAGGATCTGAAATCCGTATGTGAGCATGGCGGAAAGCTGACCAACACCGATGCTTCCGGTGGAAATGATCAATTTAGAGCCGACAAACATGACGAAAACCATATTGAAGTAAATGCAAATTTGCATCAAGGGACTGTTCAACGCTACAATGCGTTCTGCACGGGTAAAGTCGCTTCGGATGTCCTCGGATGCCTTCCCAAACTTCTCCTTTTCATAGTCTTCACGGGAAAACCCTTTGACAACGCGCATGGCGCGAACATTTTCTTCAATGGATTCATTGAGACGGTCGTATTTTTGGAAAACGGAACGAAAGGCGGGCATGGCTTTGCGGCTGATGATCCACAGTCCAAAAACCAGGATGGGAATGATGACAACAAAGGAGGTGGCCAAAGAGCCGCCCATCTTGTATGCCATGATAATCGAGAAAATCAGAACCAACGGCGCACGGATGGCGGTACGAATGATCATCATAAAGGACATCTGCACGTTGGAAACATCGGTAGTCATACGAGTTACCAGAGAGGACGAGGAAAACTTGTCGATGTTTTCAAACGAAAAAGACTGAATTTTGTGAAAAATATCACGGCGCAGATTTTTCGCAAATCCGGCCGACGCTTTAGCGCAGGTGTAGCCTGCAATGCCTCCGCAGGAAAGAGAGAGAAGCGCTAAAAGAATCAGTAAAGCACCGGTTTTCAGAATATCTTCCATGCCGGCTCCCGATTGAATGCGGTTGATCAAATCGGCTGTGATGAAGGGAATCGAGGTTTCAACGATGGCCTCTCCCACAATAAAAACAAAGGTCAGTATGGTGGGGAGCTTGTATTCCCGCACACATCCGACGAATTTTTTGAACATGTTTTTTTCTTTCGTCCTTTCTTTTTTATTTATATCTTAACTTATCTATTATAAGTGAAATTCCCAAAAAATTCAAGACAAAAATGTAACTTTTGTGCGAAAAAATAACAGGAAAAAATCAAGAAAAAAGTTCTGAAAAAACGATCGAAATTACGCTTTTTTTCGATTGACTTCGTAAAAAATCGGTGCTATAATATCTCCATAAAAGTAAAGTTTGATGGTTAATAATAATAGAAAACGGGAAAGACAAGTCAGGGGGTAAAGAATGAGGAAAAAATGGGGAAGATGGGTAGCGGCGTCGCTGGCTGTTGCGCTGTCGCTTACGGCGATGGGCTGTAATAAAAAAGATCCGACGGAAAATCCCGATGCAAGCGGAAGTGCGCCGAGCGGCGGATCGGAATATAAGAAAAAAATTGCTTTTACGTTTGATGATGGGCCACACGCTCCCGCAGAGGATCGTGAGAACGGGCTTTACCCTTATACAACGTATGTTCTTGATAAAGTGGAATCCTTGCAACGCGCAGGACATAAAGCCAACGTGACATTTTTTGTTGTCGGGAGCCGTGCACGCTCCTATCCCCATGCCTTGAAGCGAGCGGCTTTGCTGGGCTGTGATGTTGGATCTCATACCTATGAGCACAGCTCTTTTGTCGGAGCAAGTAATGAAACGATAAGCCGAGTGTTGAATCAGGCCTCGGAGTCTATTTCTGCGGCCGGAGTGTCCTCTCCCCGATTCTTCCGTCCTGTCGGCGGGGCAGTGAGCGAAAGTCAGTTAAATTATATTTCTTCTCTCGGCTATATCACGATTGGCTGGAGTATTGATACCAACGATTGGAACGGTCATCCGAAAACCAGTGATAAGTTTAGCAGTAATCCCGAAAAAAAGGCTGCCTATGAGGCATTTGTCCAGGAAAAAGTCAATTGGATTTTGGAAAAGGCCGACGACGGAGACATTATTTTGATGCACGACATTTATATGTCATCGGTGGACATTTTTATCCGTGCGGCCGATGCACTGATTGAACGAGGCTTTGAGCTGGTAACAGTGAGTGAAATCTTGGGTGAGAACATTTTGACGCAAAGTCGGCCGGTCATGTATATATCGCGGAACGAGTATTTGACACATATGGACTGATGCCCCCCAAAACTGTGCAGAGGACTATCCATTTGAATTTTGAAAATTATTTTGATAAGGCAAGCATAAAATAAAGTCTCACATGAAACACGAACAACATAACGAAACAACAACGGCGGCAGCAGGTACAAGTTTTTTGCAACGGCTGTCCCGCCCGGTTCTATTGACAGAAGGAAAACCATGGAAGGTCATTTTGCTTTACGCTGTGCCAATCATGCTGTCCTATTTGCTTCAGCAGGTCTACGCATTGACCGATGCCATTATTTGCGGACAGGTTTTGCAAGCGGAGCAGGTCGCGGGGGTGAACGATACCTTCCCGCTGATGTTTGTTTTTCTGCAATTTGCCTTTGGATGTACGTCCGGCTTCAGTGTAATCACCGGCCGCTATGCCGGGAATAAAGATGTAAAAGGGGTTCGTAAATCCTTTGCTACGCAGATTTATCTGACACTCGCTATTTCCGTGGTTTTGACTGTCATATCCATTTTGCTTCTTCCGTGGATGCTCGGTTTGCTTCATGTGACACCCGAAAATCTGGTTGTGTACAAGGCGGCTTATGAATATTGCGTGATTATTTTTGGTGGAATTTTGGCTCAAATGGGATATAATTTCATTTGCGGAATCCTTCGAGCCTACGGAGATTCCGTCACGCCGTTGGTCTTTTTGATCTTTTCTACTTTTTTGAATGTTGCTTTGGATATTTTGTTTTTGGTGGTGTTCCGCATGGGGCCGGCCGGGGCGGCCATAGCTACCGTGCTGGCACAGGCTTTGAGCGTGATTGCATGCTTTGGCTATGTGTTTCTTCGGTATAAAGAGCTTCGCCCGCAAAGGGAGGACTTAAAAATCGATGTGGCCGATGCGATAGCACATTTGAAGCAGGGGCTTCCGTTGGGACTGCAATTTTCCGTTCTTGCCATAGGAATTATTGTTATGCAAGCCGCTGTCGTGCGGTTTGACCTTGCCCCTGATGGGATTATGACGCCGGGCACGCCGGCCCAAAACGGTTTCGCCGCCGCCAGCAAGTTGATCAATTTCCTCATCGCTTTTTTCAACGGACTTGCGGCGGGCTTGCTTGGATACAATGCGCAGAATTTTGGCAAGGGCTCCTATGATCGTATCCGCAAGGGAACTTGGCAAACGCTTGGCTTAATGATGATTTTGTTTGTTTTTTGCCTTGTTGTAGGCGGGCTTTTGCTAATTAACGGCGCGTATCAGCATATCTTTTTGAGTGAAGAAAAAATTTCGCCTGCATCGCTTCGTTTCGGAAATATTTGCCTTATTATAGATGTTTCCATGTTTTTTGTGTTAGGCTTTTTGATCGTGTCTCGCTGTGCCGTGCAAGGCATCGGAAAATCAGGCTATGTGTTCGGAGCGGGTATTGCGGAGTTGGTGGCGCGCGTTGGAATTTGCGCTTTTCTGCCGGCTATTGTGAACGGGGCGCCGATTGACAACTCGGCTTCTCTTTGGGCCTTTGCGGCGGTTTGCTTTGGAGACCCCGGAGCATGGATAGCCGCATCTCTCGTCCTGTTGATTCCGTTGATCAAGAATATAACCAAAATGAAATACTGACCCCATAGCGCATACAGCATAAAATGAGGGGCTGTTAAAAACATTGAGTTTTTAACAGCCCCTTTGGGCTTTGCTTTTTTCCTGCCGGACTTTCTTGTCCGGCAGGAGAGAAAAGGCGAAGCTTTCTTATTTGTTTTTCAATGCAGCCTGTGCAGAAAGGCAAAAACAATGGGGTTTTTAATGAGATGTGCATTGTCCTCATTCTCTTTCCTATGTACCGAGGAAATCTTTTCAATTTCCTCTAATTTGATTATACAGCTTTTCTTTCTGCCCTCTGCGGTGAAGGTCGCCTTTACATCAGCCGTTCCGTTCAGATTAACATACCAATCAAAAGTGGTATCCGAAGTCGGTGTTACCATATAAACGAATTGATTGATAACATCGTGGCTAATCGTACTGCCGCTGAAATCAATAAGGCTGTTTAGCGTAGAACGGATACCCTCTAAATCCAGACCTCTCGGACAACATTTATTTGTCGGCGTATCTTCAAGAGCTTTTTGGAGTTCTTTAATCTCTTTATCAATAGGGCTTCTCATAGATTGATATTCGTCCTTTGAAATTTCTCCGTCGGCTC
>CAKSIP010000036.1 GCA_934462825.1 uncultured Eubacteriales bacterium
TTTGCTTACTTTTCGCCGTCATCCGAGTGGAGCTTTGCGGATGTGATGATAAGCCAAGACAAAAACACAAACGAAGGCGACAAGACGGAGAATCCGACCGAGACAAAGGACCTTTACACATTCACGGTGAACATTTCGATCGGAGGAACCTTGTTTTTTGAGAAGCAAGGGAAAGAGTGGAAAATCATCAGCACAAGAAATCTGTATATGCACACGCCCCAAGTGGCGGAAAAAGAGCCATATCAGGAGAAACAATCCTGAGAGCCGGAGCGAAGCATGACAAAATTCAAAGGAAAGGGGCTTTTGAAGCGGTAATTGATTATGAATGAAAATGAGCAGAATATAATTGCAATGCCTACGAATACAGAGGTCGATACAGTGTCCCCCGATACACAGGAAAGACCGGTGATTCTTCGGATTCAGCACTTGTCTAAAAATTTCGGAAAGAGAAAAGTTTTACGGGACATCAGTTTTGACACGTACGCCGGAGAAGTATTTGGATTCCTCGGCCCCAACGGCGCAGGAAAAACGACGTTGATTAAATTGGTTGTCGGGCATCTGCTGATTGATGAAGGCGTCATCTTGGTCGATGGAAACGATATTCGTTCGGATTATGAGAAAGCCATGGCCGATATGGGAGCCATTGTAGAAAATCCCGAGTTTTATAAGTACATGAGCGGTTGGGATAACCTGATGCAGTATGCCGGCTTGCGTGGCGTAAGCCGGGAGCGTGTGGCGGAAGTGGTTCACATGGTGGGCATGGATAAACGCATCAAAGATAAGGTGAGTAAATACTCGCTCGGTATGCGTCAGCGCCTCGGCGTGGCGCTGGCGATTATGGGGCGTCCCAAATTGCTGATCCTGGATGAGCCGACGAACGGGCTGGATCCGGCCGGAATTAAAGAGTTGCGGGACATTCTCAAAAAATATGCGCATGAGGAAAACGCAGCGGTCTTTGTTTCCAGCCATTTGATGAGCGAAATGGAGCTGATGTGTGATCGCGTGGGCGTGATCGTAAACGGAGAATTGGTGGATGTGAAGCCGATTGACGAGTTGGTTTCCGTGACGGCGGCCGACAAAGCCGACTTCGTTTTTGAGGTGGATTCGGCCGACCGCGCGCTTGCCTTGCTGGACTTTATTTCCGACGCGGATAAAAAGAAAACGTCGGATTGCACCTTTGAAGTGATTTTGACGAAAAACAGCGCGGCCGAAATGCTGGCCAAGATGAACCGTAAAATTGTACAAGCCAATATTGCGCTTTACACCGTTTCTCCGAAGGAAAACAAGCGGTTGGAGGACGTGTTTATCGAGCTTACCGGCGTACAGGGAGGTGATCAAATTGGATAAATTCGGGAAATTGATCCAAAACGAGTTTGTGAAGCTGTTCAAACGAAAATCCATTTGGATTATGGTAGGGGTAGTTGTTCTGACAGCCTTTTTGACAACCATGAGTTACCGCATTACCTACGAAGCTCCTGATATAGCGTCAGAAGAAAAGCAATGGCAGGTCCAACGCGACAGCATCGACACGGCCGTTTTCGCCACCGATGAATACGGCGAGTATTTGGATAAGAGCGCGCACGCCTATGAACAGCGCTCCACTTTTGAAATGCTGGACTATCTGCTGAAAAACAAGGTCAGCGCTAAAGATTGGCGCTATACCAAAGAAGTGATTCAAAATATGTATAAAACCAAGCTGGCGATCACGCTTGGCGATAGCTCCACCGAAACGGCCGATCTCTACGCCCGGCTCAAGGACATGGTGGAAAATGATAATTGGCGAGCCTATTACCGTGAGGAAAAGACCAAGGCCCTGCGGAATTATGAGGGCGTTTCCGATTACATGAAGCAAGCCGCCGTCTACGAGTTCGACTATCATTTGAATCACAATTTGCGTCCCGGCGATACGCCGTGGAAGGACAACCTGATCCAATCCGTGGCCGATGCCAAGCGTTCCCTTGCCTCTTATCAAGAGAAGCAAGCGAACAGCGTCAGCCTGACGGAATCAGAACAAAAGGCCATGAGCCGCTTGATTGACCAAATCGCCATAGGAGAATATCAGTTGGATAAAGGTATAGAAAACAACGCGGCTACGTTGTTTGAACCGGATTCCGATTTCAACGTATCTTCCGCCAAATCGAAGTTCTGGAGATCGTTCCTGGCTTCTTCCTCTATGATTATGATTATCGGCGTTATGGTCATCGTGGTGGCGGGCGGCATCGTGGCGTCGGAATTTTCGCAGGGAACCGTGAAATTTCTGCTGGTAAATCCCGTGAAGCGCTGGAAGATCCTCATGGCAAAATACGCTACAGTCGTGATAACCGGCTTGGGCTTTACGTTGCTTTTGTACATTTGCTCCGGGATCCTGTCGGCCATCTTCTGCGGAGAAGGGATCGGAGATATGATTATCAAGGCGAACAACGGCAAGGCGTATGCAACATCGCCGTTCTTGGCCGTGCTGGGACGTTATGCGCTTTCTTGGATCGAAGTGCTGGTGATTTCCACCATGTCCTTTGCTATCTCGGCTTTGATGCGGAGCGTGCCGTTGGCCGTGGGCGTCGGCCTGTTTACCTATCTGGCCGGCAACCTGTTTGTTACGCTGTTTGCCGCGCTGGGGCTGGATTGGGCAAGATACTTTATCTTTTCCAACCTGAATCTGGCGGACATCGCCGCAGGCAACACGGTTTTTGCCAATCAGACCATCGGAACCGCCGTGTGTGTCATTTTGGCTCATATGGTAGTGTTCCTGCTTACGGCATGGGACGCCTTCACTCGCAAAGAGGTTTAAGCGTCAAAAGAGCCTTTGGATAAATGAAATGAAAAGAACTTGGTTATTAATGATTTTTTAACTTTTACAAAAAGCAAGAAAAGCACTTTACAAAGTCTATTGTTTGTGATAAAATAATACACAACCGGAGATTGGGATGTTCAAAATCGAATATGCCCGTCGCGGATATTATTTCATGGAGGATTTATTGAAATGAAAAAACTGATTGCGGTGCTTATGGCACTCGTTCTCGTGTTGGCGTTCGCATCCTGCAAAAAGGACCCCAAGCCGACGCCCACTCCCACGCAGTCTGAAAATCAGCCTACACCTACACCTTCGGCATCTGCTTCCGGCGAAGCTACCCCCACACCTACCCCCTCTGCTTCCGGCGAAGCTACCCCTACACCTACTCCCTCTGCTTCCGGCGAAGCTACTCCCACACCTACGCCTGAAGATCCTACCGAAAAGTCTGCCAAAGAAGTTTATGATATGGCAACGGCTTACCTGGCACAGCTGAGCGAGTTCAAAGTAAAGAGCTCCGTAAAGTCAACCAAGGTTGAAGGGGAAGCCACCACTTCGACAGACATGGAGCTGAATCTTGCCGTTAAGGACTTCGGTAAAGATACCGTTGCCGCTAAGGGTACCAGCAAGGTAGGAAGCGTAGCTCTCAACCTTGTTTATGCAAACGGCGTTCTCTATACCGAAGACGCTTCCGGCAACAAGGTAAAGCAGACCGTTCCTTTTACGGATGTTTTGAATCTGAAGCTCTTGGATTTTGAGGACTTCGCAAACAAGAAAGTAACCGCCGGTAAGGATGGCTTTATTCTTACACTGTCCGAAATGTCGGCTTCTAACTTCATTGCCAAGGTACTCGGCTTTACCTCCGATATGGAAGGCTACAAGGAACTGATGAAGAACCTGACTGTGGATATGTCTGAATTCCAGGTAACGCTTTCCGTGAATGCACTGGGCGAATTGACATCCGTTTCCGTAAGCGGTGTGAAATACAAGATGTTCACGGCAGAGGATGCATTCTATACCATGGATACTTCTTCCACGGTTGAGCTTGAGAAAGCAACCGTTGAGGCTATTACAGCTCCTTCGGACGCTGCTGATTACACAGAGCAGTAATTTAAGCAACATAGGATTTCAATCCAATACAAAAGGGCTGTGGAAAACCCGCGAGGGGTTTCCACAGCCCTTCAAGCCTTCCGGTCAAGATCCCGGCCCCTTGATGCGATCTTGGCCAAGCCCAATAGCAAAGGGAGAGTTAAAAACTCAGAATGAGTTTTTAACTCTCCCTTTGATTTTTATAAGATGCGATCAAAGATGATTTTTAACACTCGGCCTTCTTTTTCTTTTCCATCCAAAGCCGATACACACATTTGGTGATTTCAACGATAGGAATAATGGACAGGGCCAGACCGATGGCAATGAGATATTCGCGGAAGTTCAGCGTGGCAAAGTCAAAAGCTTGGGCAAGGAAGGGAACCTCAATGACCAGCGTGGTGGCAAGCAGTGAAAGCGCGGCGGCGCCCCAAAGCCAAGGGTTTCCATGCTTCATGCGGAAGATCGAACCGTGCAGGGAACGCATGTTGAAGGAATGGAGGATTTCGCACATGGAAAGCGTGAGGAAAGCCATGGAGGTTCCGAGGTCGGCGGCACTGTAGTGCAACGCGCCCTCGGCCGCATGCAAATCGTAAAGCACGTCACGTCCGATAAAGTAGGAGGCAAGGGTAATGCACGTTACTAAAAGTCCTTGGTACGCTACGGCAAAGCCAAGCCCGTCGGCAAAAATTCCTTCCTTGGAAGGCCGCGGCTTGCGATGCATGATGTCCTTTTCCGGCTTTTCCATACCCAGCGCTAACGCAGGGAAGCAATCGGTAATCAGATTGATCCATAAAAGGTGCGGAGCCTTGAAGATCGTGAAATTTAACATGGTTGCGATAAAGATGGACAACACTTCCGCCAGATTGGAGGCAAGCAAAAATTGAATGGCTTTGCGGATGTTGTCATAAATGCGCCGTCCTTCGCCCACAGCGGAAACGATGGTGGCAAAATTGTCATCGGCCAGAATCATGTCGGCTACGTTTTTGGTTACATCGGTGCCGGTAATCCCCATGCCAACGCCGATGTCGGCGTTTTTGATGGACGGGGCGTCATTGACGCCGTCTCCGGTCATGGCGGTAACCTTGCCTTTTTTGCGCCAGGCGTTGACGATTCGCGTCTTGTGCTCCGGCTGCACTCGCGCATATACGGAGTATTTTTCTACGGCAGAATCAAAGTCTGCATCGCTGATCGCATCAAGCTCCGCGCCCGTGATCGCTTCATCAGGGCTTTGAATGATCCCCAGCTGCGTGGCAATGGCCACGGCCGTATCCTTGTGGTCGCCGGTGATCATGATGGGACGAATCCCGGCTTGCCGACATTCGTGAATTGCCTCTTTCACTTCGGGGCGAATGGGATCCATCATTCCGACAAGTCCAAGGAAGATCAAATCGTTTTCCAGCGCCTCTGCCTCATAAACCGTCGGACGGCTTTTCAGCCCCTTTTCGGCGGCCGCCAATACACGCAAAGCCTTGTCGGCTATGGATTTGTTGGCCGCAAGGATTTCCGCACGCGCCGTGTCCGTGAGCGGACGTATCTGCCCGTCTTGGTAAATGCCGGTGCAATGCTTGAGAATTTCATCGGTGGCTCCTTTGGTAAATTGTATCAGCGAGCCATCGCTTTTTTGATGCACGGTTGTCATCATTTTGCGCCCGGAGTCGAAGGGGACTTCGCCGATGCGCACCCATTCCTGACTCTGCTTGTTTTTGTCAAGACCAAGGCGGTACGCGTAGTCCACCAAAGCACATTCCGTCGGCTCGCCGACGGCCATTTGCTTTTCCGCATCCATCTGCGCATCGGAGCAAAGCGACATGGCTGTGGCCAAAAGCGCCTCGTCCGCGCCGTAATGCTCCACCACTTTCATTTTGTTTTGCGTGAGCGTTCCGGTTTTATCCGAGCAAATGATCTGTGTGCATCCCAGCGTTTCCACCGCCGTCATTTTTCGGATGATGGCATTTCGCTTAGACATGTTGGTTACGCCGATGGAAAGCACAATCGTTACTACTGTGGCAAGGCCTTCGGGAATGGCGGCCACAGCCAAGGAAACGGCGATCATAAAGGTGTTCAAAACCGAAGTGAAATCTACCGCCCCGGCGCGGAGCAGGGATACGACAAAGATGATCCCGCAGATGCCGATGACTAAGTAGGTGAGAATTTTGGAAAGCTGCGAGAGCTTAATTTGTAAGGGCGTCTGTCCGTCCTTGGCTGTGAGCAAAGCGTCGGCGATTTTTCCCATTTCGGTGTCCATGCCGGTGCCGGTTATCACGGCCTTGCCGCGCCCGTAGGCGACGGTGGAGCCCATGTAAACCATGTTTTTGCGGTCGCCGAGCGGAATTTCCTTGGAATCGGCGGCCAGCGCATCGGCGGTTTTGGTAACGGGAACCGATTCTCCGGTCAGAGCGGCCTCCTCAATTTTCAGGCTGGCACATTCCAACAGCCGGGCATCGGCCGGTATGGCATCGCCCGCTTCCAAAATGACGACGTCACCGGGAACCAAATCTTCACTGCGCACGGTTTGCATCTTGCCGTTCCGCAACACCTTGGAGGTGGCAGCGGCAATTTCCTGCAGCGCGGCAATGGCCGATTCGGCCTTGCTTTCCTGTACGACGCCGAGAATGGCGTTGATAATCACAACGGCTAAAATAATGATTACATCGGATGGAAATTCTTTTTCGCCGCCTACAACGCTGTTGTAAATCGTGAGAACGCCCGAAATCAAAGCGGCGATCAACAGGATAATGGTCATCGGCTCGGCAAGCTGCTTGAAAAACCGATGCAAAAGGGTTTCCTTTTTTCCTTCCTTGAGCCGGTTTAGGCCATGCTTTGCCAGCCGCGCGGCCGCCTCTTGTTCGGATAAGCCGTTGTGGGAAGAATCGAGCGCTTTCAGCACGGCATCGCTGTCGCACAAATAAGCGCGCGAGGCTTCGGATTCTTTGGGCTCCGTAGCGGCCGATTCGATAGGTTTGGCTTTTTTCATTTTTATATTATACCTCCTTTGTGTCTGTAGGGGCTTCCGTTGACATTATTTTACGAAAGAAAAAGACTCATATACGCAAAATGTTACTTTCGGTATATGAGTCTCATTCATTATCGGCAGGCCAGACGAAAAATCGCCACGCTGTTGACTTTGCCGCACAAAATGTGGAATTACTCCCCCATAGAATATTCTTTTACAAGAGCATTCTATCACGGCTTTTGCCTTTTGTCAAGAGTTTTTTGAAAAAATGAATTACGAAACAAGCTCGTAGGAATCGGCATCGGCGGGCGCCTTGATTTCTTCGGGGCTTTCGGAAAACACAGCCTCAAAGGACGTTTGGCGGATTTGCGTTTGCCCATCTTCCGTGGTCAGGGAAAAGTCAGCCCCGGTCTGCTGTACACGGACGAGCTTTTGATCGCGGTTGACGCAGAACTCGATGGTGAAATTTTGGTAAAGCGGGGTGACGAGCTTCTTGGTGGCTTCGTATTCTTCCTTCGATTCAAATTGGTCTTCGGTCAATTTGAGAATATAAGTCGTGAAAGCGCTTTCGGAGATCCCGGTCAAAATCAGGCGGTAAGTACCCGTGCGGTCTTCCTTTTGCACGGAAACCTGTGAGAAATCGGAAAATTGAAGCCCGGTGGGGAAAACGGAAGCACTTATATCAAAATTCAGATCGGCAAAGGAGCAAGCGACTTTTTGACGCGCATCTTCCGCTTTGACGTAAGCAAAGCCGTCTATATAGAGAATTTCGGAGAGGAAAGCCGCGGTTTCGACATCGTCGCCCACTCGTGTGAGCAGAGAGAAAGCCGGAGCCTCTTTGTTGTAATTTTTGGCATTTATGATTTCCCATATGGTTTGGCGGGAGGTTTGATTTTCGCCGGCACCTTCCTGCGAAAGGATAGAAACGGTTTTGCTTTCAACGTGGAAGTTTTCCAAGGCTTGGAGATACGCCATGGCGATGTCAAACACTTCACGCCCCGTTTTGTCGGGGAGCGGAGCGACCGCCTGAAGCGTAGACATCCGCACATACAGTTCTTTGCCGTTCAGTTCAATCTTATACCATTTTGAGTAAGCATTGATGCCGATGACATGAACGGCCTGTCCGGCCGTGAGCCAATCCACAGGTTCGTTATCGAAGTCCGGGGAGGGGCGCACATTGGTCGTTCCCGAGGCGTACATAGTCATATCGGTTTCCACAAAGACATCTTCCACCGGAGGCTGCTCATAGAGCGTGTCCTTAAAGGCGGTGGGATCCAAAATCGTCGCCGGGTTTTGGATTGTGACATCGGCGAGCATAGAACAGCCCTTGAAAGCTTCTTCGCCCACGCTGACCAGCGTGGCAGGGAGCACAACGGCTTTCAACGCCGTACAGCCGCGGAACGCGGAGGCCTTGATTTCGACGATGCTGCCGAGCGAAAGCGAGGTCAGCTTCGTGCAATCACTAAAGGTGTACGCGCGAATCTCCTTGACTTTAGAAGGAATGCTGACGCTTTCCAACTCCGAGCATTCGCAAAACGCGGTGTAGTCTATTTCCAAAAGCGATTCGGGTAAAGTCAGAGAGCGAAGGGCCGTCAGCGAAAAGGCGGCGCTTCCGATGAAGGTCAAGCCTTCCCCGAAATCAACGCTTGATAGCTTTGTGCAGTTGGAGAAAGCGCCGGATCCGATCCGGGTTACGGTGTCGGGTAGCTGAAGCGTGGTGATGGTTTCCTTCATCATAAAGGCATACGGCGCAATTTCATCGACGGTGCGGCCGTTGATTTCGGAGGGAATCACCACATTTTCAAGGATTCCGTCATAGCCGGTGATGGCAATACATCCGTTGGCCTTCAGGCTATATGTAAAAGCGGCCACGCGGATGTGACACTCGGCTTTTTCGCCTGAATAAGAGGTGGCGGAAATCACACATTCTCCCTCGGAAATGCCGAGAATCAAGCCGTCCTGTGTGACGCGCGCCACCGCGGGATTGTCGGATTCCCATGTCAGACGGCGCATGTTGGTGTCCAAAATATATACATCCCCCGGACGGATGCACTCCGAATCGGAGGAAAACACGGGTAGTCCGGTTCCTTCTTCACGGTCAACACCGACATAGCCGGCATCAATTTCGGAGCCGTCGCTCATTGTCAAAATCAGGTGCAATAGGTCGTTTACCTTGGCATCCGTTACGTGTAAGCCTTCTTTGCCGGGCGCGCCGTCTTGGCCGGGCTTTCCCTCAAGTCCCAAAAGGCCGCGGCTGCCTTCCGGCCCGGCAGCGCCGGCTTCGCCTTTTTCCCCTTTTTCTCCTTTCAAAGAGGCCAGCCATTCCTGCTCACTGCCTTCAAAGCCGTTTTTAACGGCAATTTCGTAGGCGGACAAGCCTTTTTCAAAGCAACCGGTCAACGGAAGGAGACATAAAATCAGTGCGAGACACAGTGCAATTTTTTTCATCTTTACGACCTTTCTTTTTCGCTTTTCTCGTGGCTTTGGGCCACGTTCCCCTTTGTGTAAAGCGCCGGATGGGGAAGGCCCGGGGCACTTTTTTGTTATCTCATAAAGCCAAAATGCTTGCTTGCAAGGGCATCTTTGCGATGCCGCAAAGACTTACGTAATAAGGCTTTATGTGCAATATTATACCATATGGGGTATGGAAATGCAAGCATTGACCGAAAATTGTCCGAGGAATTTTTTCCTACAAAAAGAGAAGGAACTATGAAAAATTCGGGAAATCGAAATTCGTGGTTGACAATCCGAGGGGATATGTTATAATTATCAAGAAGTAGAATCGTCACACGAAATTGTTGGAAAAAGAGCCAATGCTTCGGCAAAGCGAAAGGAAACAGAGCTATGAAAATGAGAGCACCGAGCGTACCGCTGTTTAATGTGGATCCGTATTTTTCCGTTTGGTCATCGGCTACCTGCTTGACAGATCGAACCACGATTCATTGGACGGAAAAAAACAATACCATTCTCGGGAAAATCTATATTGACGGCAAGCCGTATCGCTTTATGGGAGAGGGCGAGGAAGAAGCGCTCCGTCAGACGGCTTGTAAGATTACGGCGATGGCCACGGAATATCGCTTTGAAGGCGCCGGCGTGGAATTGAAAGCCGAGTTTTTGTCGCCTCGTTTTTTGGATGATTTATACTATCTCTCTCGTCCGACCTGTACTTTGGCGCTTTCTTTCCGCTCGATGGATGGAAAGGAACATACGGTTGTGGCAAACGTGGCTGTTTCCGAGGAAATTTGCCTGAACTATCGCGGCGAGGACACGGTGGAAGTGGAGCTTCCGGAGCTTGCGGAAATCCAAATGGCCAAAATCGGCAGCACCACACAGCCCGTGCTGAAACAGACCGGCGACCAAGTGCGGATCAATTGGGGATATTTTTATATTGCCACCGATGGCGTCGATGCCAAAACCGGATGCTACACAGCCGAGGTGCCGTTTGCAGAAGGGCAAACGCATGGGGATCATTCGGAAATGACCTTTGTTTTTGCCGAAAACACGTTGAAAAATGACGGCAGTGAGACACTTTTCGTGGTTGCTTATGATGACGTGGCCTCCATCCTTTATTGGGATCAACCGTTGCGCTCCTATTGGAACCGGAACGGCGCACCCATCGAAGAGGAGATCCAAAAGACCTTTTCGGATTATGCTTATTGCAAAATGAAAAGCATTGCCTTTGACGAAAGATTGTTTGTGGACGCCACACGGGCCGGCGGCGAAAAATATGCTGAACTGCTGGAATTGGCGTATCGGCAGGTTTGCGCGGCGCATAAATTGGTTTTGGACGAAAACGGAGAAGTGCTGTTTATATCCAAAGAATGTGGCTCCGGGGGCTTCGGCGCGACGGTCGATGTGTCGTACCCCTCCATTCCCATGTTCCTTCTTTATAACCCTTCGTTGATTCGCGGCATGCTGCGCCCCATTCTGCGCTATGTGCGTTCCGGCGAATGGAAATATGATTTTGCTCCGCATGATGTCGGCTACTATCCGCACATTCGGGTGCAAACCTACCGCGACAACCTTCTGGAAGCCCAGATGCCGGTGGAGGAATGCGGCAATATGCTGATTATGTTCGCGGCGGAGGCCGTGGCTTCGGGGGATGTGCGCTTTTGTCAGGAGAATTTGGATCTGCTGGAACAATGGGTACTTTACCTTGAAAAATACGGCCGCGATCCGGGACAACAGCTTTGCACCGATGACTTTACAGGACATTTGGCGCACAACTGCAATTTGGCTTTGAAGGCCATTATGGGAATCGCTTCTCTCGGTATCATTTATAATAGGCTCGGCCTGACGGAAAAAGGAAAAGAAAAATACGCTTTGGCTCACGAAATGGCCATAGATTGGGAGCAACGTGCCGCCAATGATGACGGCAGCTATCGGCTGGCCTTTGATTGCCCCGGTACTTTCAGCATGAAGTATAATATTGTTTGGGATAAAGTGTTCGGAACCTGTCTGATGCCCAACCGGATGCTGCAAAGCGAAGTGGCAAGCTATCGCCGCCGCGAGCAAACGTACGGCTTGCCGCTTGACAATCGTGCGGATTATACCAAGAGCGATTGGCTGGTCTGGGTGGCCAGCTTAGCCGATGATCAGGAATCCTTTGAGGAAATGGTGGGACGCCTTTGGGACGCCTATAACAATTCGGAATCCCGCGGCCCGATGACCGATTGGTATCGAACGAGAACGGCCGGTCGGATGCATTTTAAGCATCGCAGTGTGCAGGGAGGCTTGTTCATCAAGCTTTTGGACGCTTCCGAGAAAATGCGTGTAGAGTGAGGATGCTTTTTTTCGATTTGAAAAAAAGATCCGAAAATCGGTTGAAAAACAGTCAAAAATATGATAAAATATATAGAACGGAATTTTTTGTTGAGGCTTTTTCGGAGCAACGCGGCTTGAAAGCCGCATCCGAAATTCGTTTGAAAATGGAAAGGGGTATGTATGAGTTCACCAATCGGAAGCAAAAGAAATGTAAAAATATTTGTTTTGTACCTGATGGAAAATATTGATTACCCTCTGGATTTTCCCACGTTGAATGATATTGTCATGCAGACCGATTATGTGATGTACTTGGATTTTGCCGAGGCGTTCCATGAGATGCTTGACATGGGCTTGATCCTTGAAACATATGACGAGGGCGAAAAAGCAAATCTGTATTGCGTCAGCGAGAAGGGAAGATGCGTGGCACAGGAACTGCATAGCGACATTCTGTCCACGATTTTGGATAAAAGCCTTCGGAGCGCCCTTCGGTATCTTGACTTCAAAAAGCGGGGCATTGAGGCGCACTGTACCAGCCGACCGAGAGCGGATGG
Organism: uncultured Eubacteriales bacterium; assembly: GCA_934462825.1. GTDB lineage: Bacteria > Bacillota > Clostridia > Oscillospirales > CAG-272 > CAKSIP01. Next base: position 12,146 of record CAKSIP010000036.1, read on the forward strand.
ACGCTATGACGTTTCTTTCTCCTTTACCGAGAAAAAGCCGGGAACGAATGCCAAGCGCGAGTTGATCTTTTCTGCTACGCTGGCCGTAGATACGTCCAATCGCGCCGAAAGAATGATTGAAAATTTCAAGGATCACCCCGAATCCATGTATCGCGGGATTGTGGCTTTGTTTGCCGGGGATGTGAATTATCTTTTTACCTGAAAAACACCTTTTGCATCGGGTTGCGCAAAAAGTCGGAAGTTCAGCGGCTCGTACTTTTTTTGCGATTTTTGTGCAAAATGTGCAAAAAAAGCAAGAATTATTACCAAATTTCAAATAAAATATTTCCAATGGGTATTGACAAGCGAAATTTTAATGTTATAATAATAATAAGCTTGACAAATTCGGCTCGGAAAAATAGGGAATTAAGAAGCGAAACATGAAAAAATGAAAAAAGAAATGACGGAGACGGAGACGGAGACGAAAGTGCAAGCGCAAGCACCGGCAGAAGCATTGATACCTGAATATAAGGATGTGCAAAAGCCGAAATGCGAGAAACGCGTCAACGACGATGCCAAAGACAGCGTGAAAAGCGGAGTCTGCGTCGGAGAAAAAGGCAAAGATAAAGACAAAGATAAAGCGCAAGAAAACATACTTGCCTTGATTGCCGCGGCACAGAAAGGCGACCAAAGTGCTTTTGTCGCGCTGGCGGAGCTTTATGATCCGCTCATCCGTGCCACTGTGGCAAAGTTTCGGATCGCCGAAATGACCGAAGCGGATATGGAGGATCTCCGGCAGGAGGCCCTGTTGGCTTTTTACAGCGCCTTGGTTTCGTACGATGCGGGTATTTCCGAGGTGGCGTTTGGCCTCTACGCTAAGATTTGTCTTTGCAACCGCCTGTCATCCGAAATGCGCGGTATTCGCCGTCGCCTTCGTTATGGCTACCTTCCTTTGAATCAAGAGGAAGTGCTTACCCGTGTGTCGGATGAGGATCCTGTGGCCGCTATCATGGCACGGGAAAATGAGCGATCCTTGAAAATGAGGATTGCCGCCGCCTTGTCTCCCTATGAAAACCGTGTTTTTTCCATGTACGTGTCGGGAATGCGACAATCGGATATGGCGAAACAGCTCGGTATGAGCGAAAAATCAGTGGCGAATGCGGTGTATCGCATCCGAAAAAAACTGAAGGTTTTGCTGCAAGATGAAACATAATGATCCATTAAAGGAGCGTCAAGCGTCTCCTTTTCATGCCTAGGTAGCTTAAAAAGAGCGTTGATTTTCGTCAAAGGTGACGGTTAAAGTCCGTCTCAGGGCAAAATACCATTTTACAAAGCGAGGAAAAAGCAATGTACGAAGAAGAAGTAAAAGTTGATGGAGCAGAGGCTGGGGAATTTCAGGATGAAACTCTGGTATGCAAGGAATGCGGAAAAGAGTTCGTGTTCACCGCCGGAGAGCAGGAATTCTACAAGCAGAAGGGCTTCCAGAACAAGCCGAAAAGCTGCAAGGCTTGCCGCGATGCAAGAAAGAATGCAGACAAGGCGCCCCGTGAATACTTCACAACTGTTTGCGCTGACTGTGGTCGTGAGGCAAAGGTAACCTTCAAGCCCTCCGACGACAGACCGGTTTACTGCAGCGAGTGCTTCGAGAAGAGAAGACAGGGCAACAACTGAAAAAAGCCCAGGACTACATATCATACGCTTTGATAAATCAATCCCTTTGACGTATCAAAATTTTGACTTGTGATCTGCAGACCGCACGGTGATTAAAACGCCTTGCGGTATGTTTTGTAGCCGATTTTGAAAAAATAAAAAAACAAAAAAGAAAAAATAAAAAGAGGCAGAAACGGCATGACCGGATGTAAGCTCCATCCGGGAACCGTTGTACTGCCTCTTTGCTTTTTTATCGGTCAATTTCCGAAATGTCTGCGCCGAGTCCGCGGAATTTTTTAACAATATCCTGATAGCCGCGACGAATGTAATCCACACCGGTTACATAGGTGGTGCCTTCGGCGGCAAGTCCGGCCACAATCATGGCGGCGCCCGCACGCAAATCCATCGCGTGTACGTCGGCGCCATGCAGACTGCCTCCGCGGATGTGAGCGCACCGATCGTCCGCGTCAATGTCAGCGCCCATGCGCAAAAGCTCGCTTACATAGCGAAACCGCTTTTCAAACACGGTTTCGGTCATCGTGCTTTCGCCCGGAGCCAGACACATCAGCGCACTGAATTGCGGGTGCATATCGGTGGGGAACCCGGGGTACGGTTTGGTTTGCACATTGGTGGGGCGTAAGGCCGTTCGGCCGGGAGAGGAAACAACCAATGAATCGTCAAATTCTTCCACCGTGACATTCATATCCCTCAGCTTGGCAGAGATGGATTCCAAATGCTTCGGAATCACATTTCGGATTTCAATGCGCCCGCCCGCTGCGGCCACGGCCGTCATATAAGTGCCGGCTTCGATCATGTCGGGAATAATTTCATAGGTACAGCCGTGTAGCTCCTTGACGCCGCGAATTTTAATGACATTGGTACCGGCGCCGGTAATCGCGGCTCCGCAGGTGTTGAAAAAGTTGGCAAGGTCTACAATGTGCGGTTCGCAAGCGGCATTTTCAATGACCGTCAGGCCGTCCGCCAAAACGGCCGCCATCATAATGTTAATGGTGGCGCCGACCGAGGTAATGTCAAAATAAACCGAGCCGGCATGAATCCCGTTGTCCGTATGCCCGTCAATTCCGGTTTCCGATAGCACAACATCGGCTCCGAGCGCTTTGAAACCTTTGATATGCTGGTCAATCGGCCGCTCGCCAAAGTTGCAGCCGCCGGGCAAGCCCATGTGAGATTGCCCGAATCTTCCCAGCTCAGCCCCGATCAGATAGGTGGAGGCACGCATGCCGGACACCAACACATCCGGCGAATGTCCGCAACGGAGAGAGGAGGTGTCAATTTCCACCGAGGTTTCACTTATGTAATGAACCGAAGCGCCCATTTCCCGAAGTATTTCAATGGCAAGCGATACATCGCTGATCAAAGGAATATTTTCAATGGTGCATTGGCTTTTGGTTAAGATACACGCGAAAATAATAGGCAGAGCCGCGTTTTTCATTCCGCTGACTTCGACGCTGCCCCGCAAAGGGAAGCCGCCGTTAATGATGATTTGTTCCATAAAATACCTCATTTCCGCGAGACACAGGCGGAATTGTTCATTTTGCGCCGAGAACACGAAAATTTTCATGCGCAAGGCATGAAAAAGTCCCGCCGAGGGGACG
>CAKSIP010000037.1 GCA_934462825.1 uncultured Eubacteriales bacterium
TATTTGGTGGTCAGCTTGATGGCTCCGTCATAGCCATATTGTTTCAACCGGAATGTGCTTTGCATGGTTCCTTTTCCGTAGGTTTTCGTCCCCACCGTGATCGACAAGCCATAGTCGCGCAAAACCGAAGTGAAAAGCTCAGCCGCGCTGGCTGTGCTTCCATTGGTCAGCACCGCCAAAGGCAAGCTTTTATAAATTCCGATGTTTTCCTTTTTAATGCTGCAACCCGCATAGTCTCCCGAAAAATTTTCCGGATGGATGGTATCGCTGGTTTTGTTTCCCTTGCGATCCGAAGTGCGAATCACAACATCCCCTTGGGAAAGGAAGCAAGCCAGCACGGCCTTGATCGAGTTCAAATCGCCGCCGGGATTATACCGAACGTCAAACACGAACCGATCGCACCCCTGCTGCAAGAGACTTTCCACGGCTTCGCGGAATTGGGTGGGCGTTGTCAGATTGAACTCTGTAATTTTCACGATACCCACGCCGGGATCCGTTGCGCAAACGCGCCCCTGCACGGACAGAGAAATGACTTGACGGCGGACAAGCGAAAAATCAAGCTTTTGATCGCCGCGTTCCACCGAAAACTCCGCCACGCTTCCCTCGGCGCCGCGCAAAAGCTCCAAGGATTTGGTATAGCCCATTTCCGCCACGCTTTGATAGCCTTGCTCCGTCTTAATAAAGGTGATGCAATCCCCCGGCCGAAGATCGGCCTCCGAAGCCGGTGAATCGGGCAGCACGCTGATGATTTCTATGGCGTTTTTCTCGACATTCTGAATCACATTGATGCCGACGCCCACGCTTTCCCCCTGGCTTTCCGAGGTCAAGCGGTCATATTCTTCCGCGGTAAAGTATTCCGCATACCGATCGCCCGTGCCTGCCACATATCCTTTAAGAACCGCTTTCATGATCTCCGCTTCGTCCAATTCAAACAGAGAGTATTTTTGAAAGAATTGATCAATCAGCGTAAGCTCTGAAAATTTGCCTTTTTCCTTATCACTGATGATAGGATCGTTTTGCCGGCATGCGCACAATCCGAAGGTCAAAGCCAAAGCTGCCAAAAAAGCGGACAAAATCCGCGTTCGTTTTTTAAGACTCTTTTGCTTCATTTTGTTAACTTTACTTTTACTTTTTCTTTTTCTTTCATATGGACAGCCGTGCCGATAAAATCGGGCACGGCTATCCGACATTTCGATTATCAAACCGAGTTAAAATTTTGCCGGTTTGGAATTCAAATATTTTTTTACCATTAAAGCCACCTTGAACGTGATGGCGTGTTCAAATTCACGCAAATCAAGTCCGGTCAGACGGCGAATTTTCTCCAAGCGATAAACCAACGTATTTCTGTGTACGAACAGTTTTCGTGACGTCTCGGAGACATTGAGGTTGTTTTCAAAGAAGCTCTGAATTGTCATCAGCGTTTCACGATCCAAGGAATCGAGGCTTCCGTTTTTGAACACTTCCTGCAAAAACATTTCGCAAAGCGTTGTAGGCAGCTGATAAATCAAGCGGCCGATGCCGAGATTATCATAGCTGATGATGTTTTTATCCGTTTCAAACACCTTGCCGACTTCCAACGAAACCTGCGCTTCTTTGTAAGCGCGCGCCAAATCCTTGATGTTTTCCGCCACGGAAGAAATACCGATGGATACCTTCGTATAAAATTCGGCCGACAGCGTGTCCGCGATATTGGTAGCGATTTCTTCCAATTCCTCGGCATCAACGCCGCTTTGTACGTCCTTGACAAGAACAATATCTCTTTCGCCGACGCTGATCACGTAATCCTTGCCCTTATCCGGGAACATATTCTGCAGCATTTCAAAGGGCATGATGTCCGTCTTGCTCAAGAACTTAATCAAGAAAACAACACGTGTTTCTTCCGTATTGAAATGCAATTCTTTACTTTTTATATATATGTCGCTGGGAAGAATATTATCGAGAATAATATTTTTAATAAAGGAGCCTTTGTCATATTTCTCGTCATACAGGCTTTTGATATTGCCAAGCGAAATGGCGAGCAGCTTGGACGTTTTGATGGCTGTTTTATCTTCGCCCTCCACGAACACAATATATTCGCTTCTCGTTCCAATCGGGATCGGACGATATGTATATCCGCCCGAAACGATTGCGTCCGTTGTATAGGCGATCTCATCCCGCACACCTTGCTTGATCTCACCGATCTTTCCCAACTCGGAGCATGAAATAATGACGCCGTTTTCGTCGATTACGCCGATGACTCTTTCCACCGCATCCTTCATTTGTTGAATGATGCTCTGAAACAATCTGTTTGACATTATCTTTTCCCCTCTATCACATTTATTGTGTATTCTTACATATATATTACACTATTTTTTGTCTAATTTCAATAGCTTTTTCGATATTTTTTGTAAAAAGGCACATTTATTTTTTTGAAAATTATGTATTATTCACAACTTCGGTGCAAAACCGGGGCTTCGCGTCCCTTCAAAAAACCTCCCGGCACAGTTCCGTACAAAACACAAGGCACGCCAACACGAAAGAGGCGGCGGTTTCCGTGCGCAAAATCCGTCGTCCGAGATTACATAGCTGCGCGCCGGCTTCGACTGCCATCGCCGCTTCACGTGAGGAAAAGCCCCCTTCGGAGCCGACAAAAACGGCAATCTTAGGTTTCGCCTTTGCGCTTTCGCCGGTTCGTTTCAAAAGGGGGATAAGACAGTCGCCGAGCGGTTTTGTCCCCTCGCCCTCAAAGCAAAAAAGGATTGCATCGCAGGTTTCCGCCGCGATTTGCAACGCCTCCCGAAAGCTCACCGTACTATGCACAACCGGAAGCAAACCGCGGCCGCACTGCTTCGCCGCCTCCGCCGCAATCCGCATACGACGTTCCGTTTTGCTTTTTTCATTGTCGGGCTTGGCCTTGGCCACGCAAAATTCACTTTCAAACAGTGTAATTTCCGATGCGCCGCATTCGACCGATTTTTGTATGACGGTTTCCGCTTTGTCCCCTTTGGGCAGCCCCTGAAAAACATGTGCGTAAAAGTCCGGCTCGGTCGCAGAGGCATGTACGTCCTCAACGCGTGCCGTCACCGTGCGATCCGAGAAACCCTCCAGCACACACTCGTATTCCCTTCCGGCCGAATCGCAGACCGTAATAGGCTCACCGGTCGCCATACGCAAGGAGCGTGAGATATGGTAAGCGTCGTCGCCCGTAATAACAATTTTTCCGTCCCGAACGGCGTCGGAATGAACAAAAAAGCGCGGCATGCGCTCTCCCCCTCTCCGCTTATTTACATTACAATTCAAAACAAAGACCGGCTACGCCTGTCTTTGCAGTGTATGGAAAGCACAGCGAAGCTTGTCCCAAAAAATCGGACATTCCGCCGTGCTCTGATTTATAGCATTTGTATTATATTACATTTTTTTTGATTTGTCAAATGCTATTTCCGTTTTTTGTCAAAAAAACCGAGCAATCGCTTGCCCGGTTTTTCATTTTTTCGTTTTCTCCCGCCCCTTGGCTTTGGAAAGGCTCTTTTGACAAAAAATACGGACTCTGACGTTTCATCAAAGTCCGTAGATTGTAACGGCATCGAAGCCGAACACCCGTTGCGGTGTAAAGCTTGGCAAAAACTGCACGCCCCCGACGATTGGGAGCGGCAACTTGCCGTCGATAAAGATAAAATGCAAAACCAAATATCCCATCGCGTGGCGAGGGAACGGTTTTATCGGAGCTTCCCCGACGATTGGCTGCCCGGCCTTCCGGGCTGGTGGAGACGAGGGCATCTAAACCGAACATCCCATCGCGTGGCGAGGAAACGGTTTTATCAGGACGTCCCCGACGATTGGGAGCGGCAACTTGCCGCTGGTGGAGACGAGGGGGCTCGAACCCTTGACCTCACGGATGTGAACCGTGCGCTCTAACCAACTGAGCTACGCCTCCGAATCGGCAATCTTGCGAATGCCGTTTTATTGTTTATTATTTTGCATTTTTTGCATTTTTGGCATGGGGATTGAGGTAAGCACGCCAATCCAAATCGCCGCGATCAATCGCCTGCACCAAAATTTCCGCTGTCGCAATGTTGGTGGCTACCGGAACGTTGTACAGGTCGCACATCCGGAGAATTTCCATATCGTTTTCGTCCGTGGCCTCATACGGTCTTGTGTTTCGGAAAAACAAGAGCGCATCAATTTCATTGTATGCAATGCGCGAAGCAATCTGCTGCTCCCCGCCGTGCTCCCCGGCCAAAAGCTTTTCAATTTCCAATCCGGTTGCATCGGAAATATAATTCGCGGTAATACCGGTCGCGCACAGCCTGTGTTTGCTGAGGATTCCGCAATAAGCAATACAAAACTGTGCCATCAACTCTTTTTTCAAGTCATGTGCTATAATTGCGATTTCCATCGACTTACGACCTCCGCTTTTTCCAAATTATTTTCAGATCATCACGGAAACATTATATCACAAAAAGGTTTGTATTGTCAATGCGTTTTCAATATTTTTTTCGCTTTTGCGTTTTCGCGTTTTACGTTCGACCGCCCCCCCGCAGAGGGATTGAAAAACAGTTGCGAGAAAGCGCTGTCATCGCAGAGCTTTCCGCAACATGGAGCTGGTGGTGGGATTCGAACCCACGGCCTGCTGATTACGAATCAGCTGCTCTACCCCTGAGCCACACCAGCGACTTTGTAATTATAGCACAAGTTCTGTTCTTTTGCAATACTTTTTCTCATTTTTTTCTTTTTTTCAAAAAACTTTCCGAAACGAGCGAAAATTGCGCCGAAAATTGCGGATCCGCCCGGCTTAAAAGCGGAACAAAAAAGCCCCGAGAACGCCGATCCGAGGATTTTTTACAATTCCTCTCTTGCCCCGGCGAGAATAGTGTGATATGATTAAATATGATGAAAATACCATTCCATGAAGCGATGTGTCGGCCGAAGCGCCGAAGCATTTCTACCATAATTAAAAACACAACGAAAATGAGGTTTATGTCATGAGTTTTTCCGTCACTCTGATTGCCGTTGCGACTATGCTGGCTTACGCCATCCCGGCCTTTGCCCTGATCAAAGCAAAGCTTTTGAAGCCCGATTGTATTCCGGGAATTGCCGGTATTCTTCTTTACATATGCACACCGGCGATCATTCTCCATTCGTTTCAAGCTGTGGATTTTTCCATGGAAATGCTCAAAAACCTCAGTATCTTTGCCCTCGGCGCCGCCATCATTCAATTGCTGATGCTGACGGGTGCGTATCTCGTGATTCGCAAAAAGAGCGACGCGGTAAAAAACAGAATCGCCGTGCTTGCCTGCTCCTTCGGCAACTGTGGCTTTTTCGGAATCCCCTTGTTGAAGGCGCTGATTCCCGGCGCCCCCGGCGTGGTAGTATATTCCGCCGTTTATTCCATTTTGATGAATTTCTTTGCTTTTACCTTGGGGGCGTTTATCATTTCCAAAGACAAAAGCTATATCAAAATTCGTAAAATTCTTCTAAACCCCAGCATCCTTCCGGCCCTTCTGGCGATTCCCCTGTTTCTGTTTCGCGTGAAATTCCCGGCAGAAATCAACGCAATGCTGGAGCTTTTGGTGAAAATGAGCACGCCGCTTTGCATGTTCGTTCTCGGCATGCGCTTGGCCACCATGCGCTTTTCCGAGGTGTTTCGCACGCCCTCTCTGTATCTTTCCGTGGCCGTCAAGCAGTTGCTCATGCCCCTGACCGCCTTTGCGCTTATGCTTCTTCTTCCCGGCGATGCGGTGATGAAGCAGGCCTTGCTGATCCTCGCCTGCACACCCGTAGCCTCTGTGGTTCTCAACCTTTCCGAGGTGTTGGGCGAAGGGCAGGAATATGCCGCCAAGGTCGTTTTGCTCGGAACCATTCTCAGCATTCTGACCATCCCGGCCATAGCCGCGCTGTTGCTCTGAATCCGCACCTCGGCTTTGCCTTCTTTCGCCGCCAAAGTTTTTCCCGAAAACACGCTTTATTTTCGGGAATATCTTGACTTTGTTTCCGCGGCTGTGCTATAATATTACTTGAAAAGCGACTTGATTCTTTTTACTTTTTACTATAATTTCCGGCGGCTGCCGGAAGAAAAAAGGTGCTTTATGAAAACAGTTAAATTTAAAGAACCAATTCCCGGAACGATGATTTGTCTCACCGATGAAAAAATCGCCAAAGGATTGGATCACATCGATTGCATTGTGGATGCTCCCGTCAACTGCCGGGTGTCCGTCAACGGCGTACCCTGTCAATTCTCGGACGGTTATTATCGTGCCTCCGTTCCCTTCACCGGCAAAAAGACCACGCTCCTTGCCGCCAACGAAACCTACGGTGAAACGGACGAAAGCCATGTTTTCCGTTTGTACACGCCCAAGAAAGTCTATCGCGTGTCGGTAGACGATAACATTTGGTTTTTGCAGGATCTCGCCCGCAACCAAAATGTTTATCAGAGCATTTTTGACAACGCTTATCTGGCGCTTTACAAAAAGCTCCATGAAGAATACGGCACCAAATTTCACTTCAATATTTATTACACCTGCCCGGAGCACGGAGGCTTTTCGTTGCCGGAGCTTTCGGACAAGTTCAAGGCGGAATGGCAAAGCGTTCTCCCTTGGCTGACGCTTTCTTTTCACGCCAAAGCCAATCTGCCCGATTGGCCGTATGCGCACTCCAACTATAAAACCGTGTATAAGCACTGCCATGAGGTAAACGAGGAAATCAAGCGCTTTGCCGGTTACATCACCCCCGTTACCACGCTGCACTTTGCCGAAGCGCCGAAGGAATGTATTCGTGCACTCTACGATTGCGGCATCCGTGCCCTTCTCGGAGATTATTCGCTGAACAAAAATGGCGAAAAACAAATTTGCTACTTTGCAACCCAAGAAGAATTTGACACGGTTCGTCGATACTCCTTCTGGAAGGATCCCGCAACGGAAATGATTATGTTCCCCTGCGACACCGTGCTTAACAGCTACCCGCCGGAAGGAATCGTGCAGGAAATGAATTGGTTTGCCGACACCTACGGCGACCGCAGCTTTGTGGATATTCTGATTCACGAGGAGTATTTCTATACGGATTATTGCAGCTATTTGCCCGATTACGAGCAGCGTTTGCGTGCCGGTATTGAATATTGCCGCCAGCACGGCTTTGTTCCGGGCTTTGTTCGGGATATTATTGATTTCAGCGACACCGAAATTTTCGGCGCCGATGCGGTCGATTCTATTGCATATAACTAATTCATTTTCTTTCCAAACTGCAAAGGAGTGCAATGATGAAAAACGAAAATTTAACCCTCATGTCTTTTAACATTCTCTGCGACAAACCGTCTGACGAACGCATAGAACGCCTGATCGCCATGACAAAGAAATACAGCGCGGATTCCATCGGCATGCAGGAAGTCACGCCTTATTGGCTCAGCTTTTTGAAGCCGGCTCTGTCCGATTATGAGTGCGTCGGCCTCGGACGCGACGGTGAAGACAAGGGCGAGCACAGCTGCATTTTCTACAACAAAAACAAGCTGAAGCTCGTTGAAACGAAAACCCTGTGGCTCACAGACACGCCCGATCAGGTTTCGGTGATTCCCGGATCGGATTATATCCGCATCGTCACCTTCGCCCTTCTGGAAAGAAAGTCGGACGGCAAGCGCTTTGTTCACGCCAACACGCACATTGACTACAAAGAAGCGGCCTACGTTACGCAGATTAAGTACCTTTTGAAATTTGCAAAGGAATACGCCGAATACCCGATGATCGTCACCGGCGACTTCAACTGCGATCCCACCACCGAAGGATATGCAACCATGATTCAGAACGGCTTTGCCGATTCCTCGCTGGTAGCCGAGCAGGCCGTATGCGAAAAAACGCTCCATTCCATGGACGGCTCTCCGGCGGTCGCTACCATTGACTTTGCTTTTGTTACCCCCGAAAAAATCAAGGTACATTCGTATAAGGTGTGCAGCGAGCAGATTCTCGGCGGATACGCTTCCGACCACCACCCTGTATTGATTGAGTATTCCTTTAAGTAAGTTTAAATATCATGTTTTGAAAGAGAGGTCTTATTCAATGAAAGAAGAAAAACTTGTAGTAGGCGTTATCGGCCTTGGCATGGGCAAGGCTCATCTGAAAGGAGCCATTGCTTGCGGAGCCGAAGTCGGCGGTGTTTGCGACACCAATCCTGACAAGCTCAAGGCAGTCGGCAAGGAGCTGGGCATCGATGAGTCCAAGCTGACAACCGATTATAAAGCGATTATCGCCAACCCGAACATCAATGTTGTCATTATTGCCACCCCCGACCAGCTGCACCGTCAGATGATTGAAGAAGCTATCGCGGCCGGCAAGCACATCATGTGCGAAAAGCCGTTGGCGCTCACAAGAGAGGATCTTTGCGCCATCGTCCAGACCGCAAACCGTTCCGACAAAAAATTCATGGTCGGACAGATCTGCCGCTTCACCCCCGGCTTTATCAGAGCCAAGGAAATTTTGGATTCCGGCGAAATCGGAGAGCTTTATTTTGTGGAATCCGAGTATGCGCATGACTATGTAAACATTCTCGGCCCCGGCAATTGGAGAACCGATCCGATTCGTAACGGCGTTGTGGGCGGCGGCTGCCATGCCGTTGACCTGCTCCGTTGGTATGTAGGCGATCCCTATGAAGTATTCGCTTACGGAGTTCACAAGCTGTTGCCGCAGGTTCCCTACGACGATGCCAACATTGCCGTTATGAAGTTCCCGAACGATGTCATCGGCAAGGTGTTCGTATCGACCGGCTGCAAACGCAACTACACGATGCGTACCTGCCTGTACGGCACCAAGGGTACCATCATTTGTGACAACACCTCCCCCGAAATTGAAGTGTTCAGCCTCCGCGGCGGCAAAAACACCGTTTTCAGCAAGCCCGATCGTTTGGCGGTTGACATCAACAACCACAATGCCCAAGGCGAGTTTGAAGTGTTTGCGAAACACATCATGGAGGACACTCCCGTAGAAATGACCGCTACCGAAGGCGCAAAGACCATCGAGGCTTGCTTTGCTATCATTGAGTCGGCCAAGACCGGTATGCCCGTACATCCCAATTACAACTTCTGATTTTTCTCAACAAAAAAAAGAAACTGCGCCCTTGTTTTTCGGCTTTCCCGTTGGCAAGGGCGCTCTTTTCCCTTAAAATATTTTTCCATTCTTGGAAAACCTTCTTTTGGGGGATAGAAAAATTGCGCACAAATAATAATGTAATAGGGCACGAATAATAATGTGAAAACCGCATGGGTTGTGATATTATTTATAAGTAATTTGTGTTTTGATGGCAGGATCATCAAAAAAAGAAAGGAGTTCGCATGAAAAAAAATCATATCCGCTTTATCGCTTTGATTTTAACCCTTCTCATGTGCGTGACGGTTTTTGCTTCCTGTAAAAAGGATCCGGCCCCGTCGCCCACGCCCTCCGCTTCGTCTTCGGAGAATGAGCCGTCTTCGTCCACATCCGGAGGAGATCCGGAACCGTCCGCTTCCGCTTCCCCCACAGGAACTTCCCTGGAAAGCCTGATGCCGGTTCCTGTCAATCTCAACCGTGAAATGTCCATTCTGCACGGTAGACTTTATTATGATGAATTTCTGGTGGAAAGCGACGATGGCGATATTGTCAGAACCGAGCTTTTCCAGAGAAAAAGACGTGTTGAAGAAAACCTCGGCATTGAACTTGATCTTCGCATCACTGTTGGTACCGACGAGGAAGACTTTTTGAATAAGGCCCGTAATGCCGCTAAAAACTCGGATCCGGCTGAGCAGGTGGATGTCATCTCGCAGTATTCGCAGTACTCCGGGCTGCTCACGCTGGAAGGCTTCTATCAGAACATCGCCGACAATGAGCACCTCAACCTCAGCAACCCCTGGTGGCCGAAAAACCTTTTGGCAGCCTCCTCCTTTGATGACAAGGTCTACTTTGTATCGGGCGATATTTCCCCTACATTGATTTATGAGACTTATGGCATTTTCTTTAACAGCAGCCTGATTGAGTCCTACGGCTTTGAGGATCCCATTTCTCTGGCCAGCAACAAGCGGTGGACAATCGACAAGCTTATCGGCATGACAGCCGGCATTTATGAAGACCTGAATCCTTCCGAGACCGCACCGAGCAGCGGTGACTTCTTTGCCTTCACGCTCTGCGACCAGTGGCATGGCAAATGCCTGCCCTTCGGTCTTGGCATGCGTGTGGTAGAGCCGGACAGTGAAAAAGGTTATGTCATTTCTCCCAAGTACTCCAATGAAAAAGCTGACAGCATTATGAAAAAATTGGGCGAATGGATCACAAGCAACGACGGCGTTTGCGTGGATCCCGCCGGCTATGGTATATCCTTCATCAACGGAAGCTCGATTTTCGTTGTCGGTAACTTTGCTTATCCCTGCACCAGCTTTGCCAACTCGACCGTAGCCAAATACGGTGTGGTTCCGATTCCCATGTGGGACGAGGATCAGGGCGAATATTACTCCTACTACGGTAACCCCTCCTCCTTCTGGTCGGTACCCGTCGGAGCAACCAATGTAGACGACTCCTGCCGCCTGATTGAATCCCTGGCTGCAGACGCTTACATCAAGATCTCGCCTGCCCTGTTTGAAATCGCACTGAAATTCAAGTACGTTCCCACCAGCGTAGACGGATTGAGCCATATGTATGACATCATTCGTGAAAGCCTGGTCTTTGACGCAGTCATGTTTTACAGAAAAGCCCTCAGCGGTTACAATGAATTTACCGAGATCTTCTCGTCCGCTTCCACCACTTGGAACGCTTCCATCCGCTTCAAGGTAGCTACCATGAACAAGCAGCTTAAAACGGTAGTTACAACGCTTCAGAAGCTTCCGTAAGCCTTACAAATTAAGCTTTGTCACCCGTCCTAAAGCCATGCTTTGGACGGGTGATTTTTCATTCCAAGCCGTTAAAAATCGGTTCCTCGACCGAGGGCACGCGTTGATTTTGCATAATTTATGAACACTTTTTTGTACACATTGCCGGTAATTTGGGCGTCAAACAATAAATTATTGACAAAACAGTGTAAATGAATTATAATGATAATGCAACAAATTATAGAAAAGCCTCTGTAGAATGCAAAAGAATATGGAAGCAAGGAGAAAACCATGAAAAAAATCTTCACTATGTTTTTGGCCGTCATCATGCTTGTCAGCGTGTTTGCCGCTTGCAAAAAAGATCCGGAGCCTTCCGCAACGCCGACGCCGTCCCAAAACCAGGGCGATCCGTCCGCATCGGAAAATTCCCCCTCCCCCTCCGGCCAAACGCCCTCCCCCACACCGTCCGAATCGGGCAAGACCTACCCTTCGCTGAGCGGTATTGACTTGGGCGAAAGAACCATCACAATCATCAGCCGCAGCCACGATTGGTTCCGGGATGAAGTGTCGGTGGAAAACAGCGGCGACGGTGACCCGATCAAAAACGCCATTTTCCAAAGAAATCTGGATACGGAAAGAATTTTGAACTGCGAGCTTGAAAATGTTATGATCGACAACGGTAGCGACGGCGACCTCTGCGTTGTGAAAAAAGTGGAAACAACGCTCGGCCCGGATTGCCCCTATCAGATCATTTCCAACTCCGCCTATACCAGCTTTGAATATACCACACGCGGTATCGTTCAGGATCTGGCCCACATCGACACCCTGCGCCTTGATCAAGGGTATTGGTCGCGTTACTTCAACGAGGAAGCTTCCTTTGGTGATGCACAATATTATGCAACCGGTGCAATCTCTCTTTCGTTGCGTCGCCTCATCTTCGTTACGTTCTTCAACAAGGCTTTGGCCGAAAACCATGGCTTTGACAATCTGTATGATGTGGTAAAAGACAAAGAATGGACGCTGGACTATCAATACAACGTCATTCAAAACACCTATGACGACGTTGACGCGGACGGCGAACGCAGCGAGGCCGACTTCTATGGTCTTGTGACCGACACGCACATCTGCGTAGACCCCTATTGGACAGCCTGCAACGTGGAAGTTTTGAAGAAAGACCGCGACACCAATACTTATTATTGGAACACAGACGAAGCGGCTTTGACAAAAATGGACAGCGTTTTGAAGAAGATCCAAACTCTTTACTATGACTCCGGCTCCACATTCCTTTACCCCGGCATGTCGGGTGACGCCGAGCAGGATTTGATCCGCAGAAAGTTCACCAGCGCGGAAACCATCTTCTGCACACTCCGTCTGATAGAAGTGGAATCCGAAGATTTCCGCAAGATGACCGATAAGTACGGCATTCTTCCCATCCCGAAATATGACGAGGATCAGGAGGATTACTACAGCCACGCACACGACCAATACACCGTGTACGGTATCATTTCTTCCGTTCCCGACGGACTCCTCGACGACATGGGCAGCGTGCTGGAATGTATGGCTATTGAAAGCTACAACACCGTGACGCCCGCTTACTTTGAAGTGGCACTGAAAGGTAAGTATTCCAAAGATGTTGAGTCTTGGGAAATGCTTGATATGATCATCAACAACCTCAAGCCGAACGGCGGTAGCCTTTATACCATCTCTCTCGGTGACCCCACGCAAGCTTTGAGAAACGCAACCAAAAACGCAAGCACTACGATTTCTACGTCCGTTTTCGGAAGATTCCAAATGACCATGTATAAGAATAAGCTGAAAAAGCTGGAAGCAGATCTGAACGCTCTCGTTCGTTAATTCCATCATTTCCCTATCGGGGCTGTTAAAAACTCAATGTTTTTAACAGCCCCTTAAAAATACCGGTCGGGATTCCGGCGTTTTTAGCGATTCTTGGTCGGTTTTGCCTTTCCTGTCTTTTTTCGATTTTTGGGTGGCAAACCGGCGGCGCTTTACCGCCGAGATCCATATCGTCGGCGTGTTAAAAAACTCAGGATGAGCTTTTTAACACGCCCCTTTTCCTTATTTTAAATGTTTCCATTGTGTGATAATTATTTATAAAATTGTGGGTATTTATATTGACAAATTTATAAGAATGTGATAATATTTATATGGTTTATATGTTGCCTTAAATCTCAGAAAGGACTCTCATTTCATGAAACGCATACTCACCCTCTTTTTAGCATTCGTCACGGTGGCGGTACTTTTTACATCCTGCGGCCCTGACAAAAAACCGGATTCCGACCCTACCCCTACGCCCAGCACCGTTGCTTCTCCGTCGGCCTTCAGCACGTCGGGTACAAGCGACGAGCCTACCCCTACTCCCACCGAAACCTCGCTTTACAACGCAAAAACCGATCTGCCCGACGGGCTGAACTTCAACGATGCGGAAATCAACTGCATCAGCCGCATTTACAGCATCTACAAGGATGAAATCACCTTGGATGGCGGCGTCAGCGACGGCGATCCGATCCTCAACTCCATTTATCAGAGAAACTTAAACGTGGAGCAGCAGCTTGGTCTTAAAATCAACAATTTCAAGACCTCCTCCGGCGGCGACTTCATGTCCAACTTTGACATCCTCAACATTCTTCAAAATGAAATGGGAGCCAAGGCCTACAATTACGACATCATATTCAGCCCCTCGTTTGCTTGCGTATACCGCACAGCCGACGCCCTGTGGGAGGATCTGACTACCGTAGATAACCTGAACCTGAGCAAAGAATATTGGTCGCAGCTTTACAACGAGCAGGTTCATATCGGCAACCGTCAGTTTTTCGCCACCGGCGCTATCTCGCTTTCGCTGAAGCGCATGGTCTATGCCACCATGTTCAACAAAAAGCTGGCCGAAAATTACGCGGTCGAAAATCTGTATGATGTTGTCAGAGAAAATCGTTGGACATTGGAATATCAAGGCAACGTCATTCAAAACATGTACGAAAAGCTTGATTCGGCCCAAGAAGGCCCCTCCAAAGGCGATATGTATGGCTTTATCTCCAACACCAACCTTTCCAGCGATCCTTATTGGACGATTTATGATATTCAGGTTTTCACTCGTACCGACGATGATTATCTGGAATTTAACTTTGACACAGAGAGAAACTCCAACATTTTTGAAGCGGTTCGCAAGCTGTACCGCGACAATGACAACGTATTTCTCTATCCGCCCGTGGGTGAAGGCGATGAGCAAGCCGAAATCCGCAAGCATTTTGCGGAAGGACGCGCCTTCATGGCTCACATGAAGCTCCAAGAATTGGAGGAGGCTGACATTCGCGGTATGCAGGATCAGTACGGCGTCCTTCCTCTGCCTAAGCTGGAAGAAAACGAGCTGCCCTACTACAGCTCCGCCTTCCATGCCTTCACGGTTGTCGGCGTGCTGAAAGGACAGTCCGATCAAGATCTCGCTATGTGCGGTGCTTTCCTGGAAGCTATGTCCTGCGAAAGCTACAATCTTGTACAGCCGGCTTACTTTGAAGTGTCGCTGAAAGGTAAGTACACCAAGGATCCCGATTCTTGGGAAATGCTCGACAACATGATGACAAATTTCCGTGTGGATCAGGATCTTCTCTATTCTTCCACAGATTCCATTAATATTTTACAGATGTTCCGTAATGGTATGGCGGGCAACAACAAAAACTGTGCCGGCATGTGGTCGACCTTTTCTCTTACCATGCAGAAACGGACTTTGACAAAGCATATCGACGCTATAAGAGCGATGAACGGCGATTGATCATCGGCTTTTTCCCTGCCGCCGGCCACTGCTTTTCTAATTATCACTAATCATAAAAGGATACGGTCGGCGGAAAAAAATATCATGATTGAAATCAGAAAGGAACCGCTTATGAAACGCTTACTTACCCTTCTATTGATTTTAGCTACCCTTGTAACCCTTTGCGCGTCATGCGCTCCCGAAAAGAAACCGGATCCAACTCCTACGCCCAGCACCGTTGCTTCTCCGTCGGCCTCCGCCACGTCGGGCACAGGCGACGAGCCTACCCCTACTCCCACCGAAACCTCGCTTTACAACGCAAAAACCGATCTGCCCGAAGGACTGAACTTCAAGGATGCGGAAATCAACTGCATCAGCCGCATTTACAGCATCTACAAGGATGAAATCACCTTGGATGGCGGCGTCAGCGA
>CAKSIP010000038.1 GCA_934462825.1 uncultured Eubacteriales bacterium
GCCTGTTCCTTTGTGTAGGAGTCATCGCAGGACTGGAAGCCGATGTTGCAGTTGAACTGCTTCTTAGCCTGGATCAAACCGGACATACCGCCCTCAGCATCAATACCTTCCACAGGCTCTCTCCAAGGGATGAACAGTTCGCAAGCCCAGCCTTCGCCTTCACGAATACGAGTAGCCGTTTCACCGCCCTGTGCAATGAAGCCGTCAAAGCCCCATGCGGAACGAACATTGTTATCATAATCTATATGGATCCAGCCGAGATACTGACCGCTGCCCATACCGTAGGTCTGTCTGTAAACGTCGCTGTTGGGATCCGGCAGTACATCCTTGCTGCAGGCAAATTCATCCGGTACCCAGTCAAGATAAAGCTGGAAACCGTCGCCCGTAGTGGGGTCGGTATCGTAATCGGGATCGTTCGGATGCATGGTAGCGTCGTCGATCTCTGCATAAATGTAAAGACCTTCTTTTGTAGCTACAATATAAGCGATAAATTCGCCTTTAGCGGCTGCTTTCACTTCATCGGGAAGCGGAACGCCGTTATCATCTTTTCCGCGATAGTATCTGTCATCCGTCACAATGCTTTGGATTTTTGTACTCTTGTAATAAACGTCATCGGGCTGTCCGTCTACCGTGATTTTCTCATCGGTTACATACACCGAATACTTGTTGATGTTGGCCAAGTCGAATGCGCCAAACGCAGGCAGTGCAACGGAAGCCAGCATAGCAACGCAAAGAAGCACGGCAAGCAGTGTCTTTTTCATGGGGAGATCCTCCTTAAAATAATGTACTCCTGTATATTTCATCCGTAATGGACTGTCTATATCATAGCAGAAATCCGTTCATTTGTCAATGCTTTTTTAACAAAAATTATTTATTTTATTTTATTTTTTTGTACAAAAAAACTCCTTTCCCTCGATGCGCCCTGCGCTTTGGGAAGAAAGGGCCGGCCGCACGGGCTTTGGGGGAGAGGACGATTGAAAAATATACAAGAGGGCGCGAAAAACCGAAACGGTTTTCCACGCCCTTTTGGGTTATTCACAAAAAATCAATCTTATGCTTTAGGATTTTGTTAAGACGATTCGTCTCGCTCAGTTCTCTTTCTTCTTCAAAGTCAGAGCGGCCAAGCCGGCGCCTGCCACCACAAGGGCGGCCACGATAGCTATGGTTGCATCCGAAGTAGGAGGAACGGGATCTTCGCCGTCATAGGCAAAGCGGATATGAGAAAGAATCGAGTAAGTGGAGTAGTAGCTGAGTCCCTGACCTACCAGCTGGTCAAAGTAAATGGAGGTGTTTTGCTCAAAGTCTCTTTCGCCTTCCAAGTATGCGTCGTCGCAGGATTGGAAGCCGATGTCGCAGTTGAACTGCTTCTTAGCCTTGAACTGACCGGCCATACCGCCCGGTACATCAATGCCTTCAAATTCTTCTCTCCACGGGATAAAAAACTCACAGCTCCAGCCGTCGTTTGCGTCATTCACCTTAGCGGCGGTTTCCACACCCAAGGATTTGGGGTTTGCGAAACCAAAGTTGCCCTTCAGATTGTTATCATAGTCGACCATCAACCAACCCATGAACATCTGACCGGCCGCCGACTGCGCATACTGCGATTTGTAAGCGGAGTCCTGGAAATTGCCTCTGTCTGCCGGTTCCGGATGCTTGAGGTCGTCCGGTACCCAATCAAGGTAGATCTGGAAAGCGTCGCCGGTTTCCGAATCGCTATCCAATTTGCCGGGCTTCATGGTTGTGTCGTTGATTTCAGCGTACACATAAAGCCCCTTTTCGGATGCCAGCATGTAGGCCGTAAAGCTACCGTCACTTCTTGCTTTAACTTCATCGCTAATCGCCTCACCGTCCTGGCCGTTTTTACGATCGTATCTCTGTTCGTCTGTATTGCCTTCGATTTTTTGGCCCTTAAAATAAGCTTCATCCATCGCGCCGTCCACGACAACTTCATTATCATTTACGGTGGGAACGGTATACGTCGGGATCACCCATTCGGTCGGTTCAGCTGCAAACACGGGAAATGCAACAACGGCCAGCATGGCAACACAAACAAGCATTGCAAGCAGCGTCTTTTTCATTGGAAAATTCCTCCTTAAAATAATGTGATTTGAATACTCGGGTATCTGAAATCACTTATATAGTAACAGATTTGCATCGGTTTGTCAATACTTTTTGGGTAGAAAATTCATTTTTTCACACATCCAAATGAAGGTAGCGGCGTGACCGCAACGCTGCAAAAACAATAAAAAGAGGAATGTCAAAAATTGCTTTTCAACATTCCTCTGATCTTAAATTACAACTCAGTTCTCTTTCTTCTTCATGGTAAGAACTGCCAAGCCGGCACCGGCTACAACCAAAGCAGCCACGATAGCTACCGTTGCATCCGATGTGGGCGGGTTGGGATCTTCGCCGCCTTCACCGTAGTTAAACTGAAGAACGGAAAGAAGCTCATAGTTCCACCAATAGGCAAGACCATGATCCGGAACCTGGTCGAACAACAGTGTAGTGTTCTTTTCCACAATTACTTCGTCTCTGATTCTGTCGTAAGCGGGATCCATAGCCTGTTCCTTTGTGTAGGAGTCATCGCAGGACTGGAAGCCGATGTTGCAGTTGAACTGCTTCTTAGCCTGGATCAAGCCGGACATACCACCCTCAGCGTCGATGCCTTCCACAGGCTCTCTCCAAGGGATAAACAGCTCGCAAGCCCAGCCTTCGCCTTCACGAATACGAGTGGCCGTTTCGCCGCCCTGAGCAAGGAAACCATCAAAGCCCCATGCGGAACGAACGTTGTTATCATAGTCGATGTGGATCCAACCGAGGTACTGACCGCTGCCCATACCGTAGGTCTGTCTGTAAGCATCGCTGCTGGCATCCGGCACTACATCTTTGCTGCAGGCAAATTCATCCGGCACCCAATCAAGAAACATC
The DNA here is from genome assembly GCA_934462825.1 of uncultured Eubacteriales bacterium. Lineage (GTDB taxonomy): Bacteria > Bacillota > Clostridia > Oscillospirales > CAG-272 > CAKSIP01. The sequence goes on from CAKSIP010000038.1 coordinate 2,929, forward strand.
TGGAAGCCGTCGCCCGAAGTGGGGTCGGTATCGTAATCGGGATCGTTCGGATGCATAGTAGAATCGTCGATCTCGGCATAAATGTAAAGGCCGTCTTTTGTAGCTACAACGTAAGCCACAAATTCGCCCTTAGCGGCTGCTTTCACTTCATCGGGAAGCGGAACGCCGTTGTCGTCTTCGGTACGATAGTATCTGTCTTCTGTCACAACGCTCTGGATCTTGGTGCTCTTGTAGTAAACGTCATCGGGGTTACCGTCTACCGTGATTTTCTCATCGGTTACATACACCGAATACTTGTTGATGTTGGCCAAGTCGTATGCACCAAATACAGGCAATGCAACAGCAACCAGCATGGCAACGCAAAGAAGCATTGCTACCACTGTTTTTTTCATTTTTGGATTCCTCCTGCAAATAAAGTTCTACGTCCACTTTGGACTGCTATATCATAGCACGTTTTGCGATTTGTGTCAACATCATTTCCCCGTTTTTCGCCCCCCCAAAAAAAGTTTGTTCAAAATACCCTATTATATATCGCCTTTTTTGGGGAATTTGTCAAGCCATTTTTTACGGCCATTTTACAGAGTTTTTATCACTTTGTTAACGGTTCTCCGCACGTCTTGCGTTGCGCTTTTTTTGCCAATGATAAACGCCGCCGGCGACCATCACAACGCCTGCGCTGATGCCGACAAGCAGGCCCACGGTAAGAAGCTCCTTCTTTTGGTTTTTCTTGGCTTCGGACGTATTTTCCCGGCTCAATTCGCCTGACAGCACTTTCTTTTCCAGATCAGCATTGCTGTAAACCTCACTGAGTATGGAAATCTTATTGACGCAGGCATAAAAGCTCTGATCCATGGCGCCCGCGCTCAGATTGCGGAAGGACAGGCGAATACTGTCCACGGAGGTGGCGCTCCGGACGTCCACATACAGGCGCCGCACGGAGCCGCTGTTCATCACGCCCACGCTTTCCACCAAAAGGTCGTCCGAGCGCACAGCAATAGCCACTTCATACACGCTTCCCTTTGTGCCGTTTTCTCCGGCCGAATCGGGAAGAAAGATTTCAAAGCAAAGGCAGTCAATATTGTTCAGGAACAGCGCTCCGTCGGTGTAATAGACGATACTGCCGAACTCGGCTCCGAGCGAGGCATCGGGTGCAAGATGCGCCACCAAGGAGCGAGAGGTATTTTGCGCCGCTGTATAAACCGAAAGGGCGTCGCAGCCATCCCCGGCGTTCCAGCCAAGCGAGGCGTTTGCTTTTGAAAAATCCCACAGGGCATAGGATCCGCTGATGTCAAAGGGTTCTTCATCATAGATCATCGACGGCTGCTCCAGCCGGCGGCGGATCACCCGTTTGGAATTGAAGCCTCTGACGATGTCCTGCCAGCTCGCCACTTCCAATTTTGTCGGAATATCCTTGCCGATTTCGGCGTTGCGATAGCTGTCCGCATACTTGAAGGCGTCCCGGAAGGCGGAAAACAGTGCCGCTTCCCTTTCATCGGCGTCCAAAAACGAAACAATACAGGTGCGCACTTCGTATAAATGGGCAACCAAATTGTAATAAGATAAGTAGGCGGTCAGAATGTCGCCCTCGGCCAAGCCGATGTCGGGATACCAGCAGGTCAAAAATTTCGACGGCAGTTCCTTTTTCAGCTTGGACAGGCTCTGCACCAAATCGGCAAACTTGGCATATCCCTCCGTAGGCAGAACCGGCTGTTCCTTGGTCGGCCATGTCAAGCGTGTGGATTCCAGCATAAAGTATAAGGAAGAAGACGCGGTGCCGTAATGCGTCAGGCGGAGCGCTACGGATTGCAAAAGCAGATCCAGCGGGTAGCGATAATCTCTCGTTTCCGCCGTCACCGGAAGGTCATAGCCGAAGTCCGCTTCCTGCACGGGCAAAACAATTTCAAGCTTTTGGAAAACCGTATCGGCGGCCCGGCGAATGACCGAGCAGGTCTGCGCCAGCTGATCCGCATATTCGGCCAAGGCCAGCGGTGTCTGCTCCCTTGAAAGTTCCGGTTCGTTCAGCGCACGGCCTATGATTACGCCGCGCACGCCACTGCCGTCCGGCGACGAATAGCGCGACAGCAGGAAGGCCGTGCAGGCATACAGGCGCTCCGTTTCCCCCGGCTTACGCATATCGGGGGCGGCATCCGTTTTATGATCGGGTTCTGTTCCGGCCAAATACCGCAGATACACGGCGGCTCCCACATTTTTCAGCGTTTGAATTTCTTTATCCAAGGCAATGACCTCATCGCGGTTGAAGTAATATTCCTCCCCCGCAACGGCAAACTGAAATCCGTTATTGCCGGACGCAGGCAGCCGATTGATAAACACGTCCACAAGGGCGACGGCCGGCTCACATTCCGACGCGCCTATGTACAGCGAGGTTTCAACGCCCTTGAAGCCGACGGCGGGAAGCTCCTCCCCTTTTATGACGGTTTCCGACAAATAGCGCTCTCCCGTCAGCGGAATCACCTCTCGGTCGGAGGTCAGCATGGCAACAAAATACCGTGCGCACGCATCCCGCAAGCCTTCCACGGGAAAAGTAAAGTCAAAATTGAGCGTCATCGGGCATTCGGCTGTTTTTTTATGCACCGGGCGAACATCGGAAATGCTCTCGTCCGGCTCCAACTTATAAAGAACGATCGTACTGTCACGGTTTACCAAGGTTGTATTGTAGTCCACTTCCCCGGCAAAACGCCCCTCCGAGGTCTTACCGTTATATTCGGCTATCGTAATTTTTCCGCGCAGGTTTTCTTCCTCAAACACATAGGAAACCGCTCCCACCGAGAAAACGGTAACGCTCCCGGAGCCGTCACAAGGAAAGGTGAGCGTCAGTGCGGTCATGGTGTCGGGCGAGGTGACGCGGAAAATGTATTCTTTTTTGCCTGCATACGGCTCCAGCTTGACGGTAGTTTTACCGGTTTCACTGCTATTGGCCGAATTTTTAAAAACGTATTCCACCACCATTTCATTGCATGCCGTTTTGTTTTCCAGCACGATGCGCAAAGCGTTGGCGCGGGTTACGGCCGCAATGGGGGTAATCGTCATGGAGAGGCTGGGCCTCGGATCCGTTACGTTCAGGCGCACGGCCTGTTCGTCAGTCAGCTCGGCCGTTCCCCCGGAAGCAAAAGCAGATTTGGAAAGAAAATTCGTTTGCGATACTGTAAGCAAGTTATCTTCTGTTTTCCTCGCAGATACCCATGGCGCAAACAATGAAAGAGTCATCACCGACGAAAGAAAGATCGCAAGCCAGCGGAAATGATTTCTTTTTTTCAAGCGGATTCCTCCTTATATTTTTTAATTCGTTGCATAAATCCTTTGTTTGTCTTTTTCCTTCTCGTCCTCGTCTCGCCCGTCTTTTTCTCAAGGCACGAAAGAAGGCATGATAAGTATACCACATTTTTTCCATTCCCGCAACTATATTTTTCCCATTCAAAATTCATCGTTTTCTGTTGATTTAAAAAGAAAAATAGTGTATAATTTGAAGAAAGAAATGGCGGAGGCACAGAATGAGCGAAAAAGAGAACCTAACAAAAAACAACGAACGGACACGCAAGCTGGTAGCCGCCGGCGGAATCGCTTTGTTTTTGGTCATTGCAGGAACCATCACCTATTTTGCCGGTGCCAAAATCGGAGAGCTTGCCAAAGACCCCGCCGCTTTCCGGGATTGGATTTCTTCCTTCACCTGGCTCGCTCCTTTTATTTTCATCGGGCTGGCCGCCATTCAGGTCATTTTTGCCGTCATTCCCGGCGGGCCGGTGCAAATTGCGGCCGGATATGCCTTTGGAATTGTCGAAGGCTCCTTATGGTGCATTGTCGGCATTCAGCTGGGTTCGGCCGTGGCCTTCCTTTTGGCGCGATACCTCGGCATGCGCGCCGTGGAGGTCTTTTTCCCCAAGGAGAAAATCGAAAGCATCCGTTTTTTACAGGATTCCAAGCGCTTGGATTTTATTGTTTTTGTTTGCTTCCTGATTCCGGGGGCGCCGAAGGATCTTTTAACGTATGTCTGCGGCATGACAAAAATCTCTTTTTGGCGCTTTATGCTATTGACCACGATTGCCCGGCTCCCCTCCATCGTGCTTTCCGTTATGAGCGGCAATGCGCTGATTTTCAAAGAATACAAAAACGCGGTCATCATCTTTTCCGTGATTCTGATATGCAGTACCGTGGGCGTATTCCATTATCGGTATTTTGTGAACCGGGAAGCCACCAAAAAAGAGTCACCGAAAAGTGAAAGCGCAGGCACCGACGAACCCCAAAAGGCCGAAAATCCGAGTTCAAACGAAAATAAAAACGAAAACGAAAACGGAAACGAAAAATAAGATTGTAAGGTTGAAAGATCAACACAGGAGCTTTCTATGAAAAAGGTTTACGTTATTTTATCCCGCACCGGCACCGGCCCCTCTCATCTGATCGGCGCGGTCACGCATGCGGAATTTACGCATTCTTCCTTGGCGCTGTTGCCCTCCAAGCACAAGCTGTACAGCTTCGCTCGGCGGCGGATGCACAATTTTTTCGTTGCCGGGTTCATTCATGAAGACACCGAAACCTTTGTCTTTGCCAAATACTCCGATGCACCGTGCGCCGTGTACGCTTTGGACGTATCCGATGCCGGGTATTGCCACATGTGCGAAACCGTGACACGCTTCGACGCACAATACAAACGGTTCAAATACAATTTTATCGGCGCGGCCACCAGCCAGCTCGGAGTAAGGCTTCGGCTGAAATACCGTTATACCTGCGCGCAGTTTGTCGCTACCGTCCTGCAAAGCTCCGGAGACGTCGTCCTCCCCAAAGACGCCTCTCTGATGAAGCCTATGGATCTTATCGACATTCCGGGCATGAGACAAATTTATCGCGGCCCATTGAAGGACATTTCCTTTGAGGAGCCGGACGAGCAAGCCGATACCCCCTCCGGGGCCAGCTGCGATCAGGTGCCCGCCCATGGATGAATTGTATCCCATTCGATTAAAAGGATATGAAAAAGAAACGCTTTGGGGAGGAAACGCGATTGCGCGCTTTTTCAAGCACGAAGCCGAAAACGCCGAAAAACGTGCCATTGGCGAAGAATGGGTTTTGACGGTTCGCCCGAACGAAAAAAATCAAATCTTAAACGGAGCTTGGGCCGGCCGCACGCTCAACGAATATTGGAAGGCGCAAAATGCTTGCCCCGGCGAGGATTTTCCGCTTTTAATCAAATTCATTGACGCCCGAAAGGATCTGTCGGTGCAGGTGCATCCCGATGACGTCATGGCGCAAAGCCTTGGTTTCCCTTACGGGAAAAACGAGCTTTGGTATGTTTTGGACGCAGAACCGGGAGCCACCTTGGTATACGGCACGCTTCCCGGCGTGGATCGCGCCGCCTTAACTCAGGCGCTGAAGGACAAGAACGTGGAAAGCGTGTTGAATTTCGTTCCCGTTCAAGCAGGCGATGCGTTTTTTATTCCGGCCGGGTTCATTCATGCTATCGGGAAAGGAATCCTTTTGGCCGAGGTTCAGCAAAACTGCGATTTGACCTTCCGCCTTTGGGATTATGACCGTCGCGATGCCAACGGATGCTTGCGCGAGCTTCATACAGAGCAGGCGCTTAACGCCTTTCGTTGCTTCCGGGAATCCGAGCTTAGACACCTTCGCTTCCTTTGCCAAGGCAGTGAGCCGCCAATCACCGAATCCACCTTGTTGGCTGACACGGAATTTTTCAGAGCCGAAATTCTCCCCATCCACGGACAAGCGCCGCTCCCCGTCAACCGTGCTTTTCTTTCGGTGCTCTGCCTTGGCGGCAGCGGATGTATAAGGGACGCTCAAAAGAGCTATCCTGTTGTCGCGGGGGACAGTTACTTTTTGCCGGCTGGCCTTACGTCAGTTGTCTTTGAGGGAACAGCAACCCTGCTTCTTTCCTCGCCGCCCAAGCAATCCACGGCCTGAGCCGTCGAACCTTCGCCACATCTCGTTTTGCAATCATCGCACGATTGTTCACAAGGCGTTGTTGACTTGATTACAAGTTTTCATTATAATATATACATGTTTTATGCAGACAATTTCCACGCATCAGATAAAGAAAGGAATTTTATATGAAAAATCAAACCATTCTGATCCTCGATTTCGGTGGTCAGTACAAAGAGCTGATTGCGCGTCGCGTAAGAGAATGCGGCGTGTATTCCGTTATCGAACCGTACAGTATTTCGATAGAAAAAATTCGTGAAATCCAGCCCATTGGTATCATCTTTACGGGTGGACCGAACAGCGTTTATGGGGAGGACGCGCCCAAATGCGATCCCGCCGTGCTGACGCTGGGCGTTCCGGTTCTCGGTATTTGCTATGGCATGCAGCTTCTTTGCCAGCTTTCGGGCGGCGAGGTTTCCCCCTGCGAAACCAGCGAATACGGACGCACAACTGCCAACGTGGACGAAAATTGCCTGCTGTTTACCGGCCTTTCCTCTGAGCAGCCGGTTCTGATGAGCCATACGGATAAAGTAACGGTTCTGCCGGATGGCTTTTCCATCTGTGCCTCCACGGAAAATTGCCCTACCGCGGCCGTTCAATGCTTGCACCGTCAATTTTACGGCGTACAGTTCCACCCCGAAGTAGAAAACACACGTCATGGTACTGAGATGATCCGAAACTTCCTGTACCGTGTTTGCCAAGCCACCGGAGATTACTCCATGGGCAACTATATGGCGCGCCAGCTTCAGGCCGTCAAGGAACGCGTAGGCAACAAAAAAATCCTTCTCGGTCTTTCGGGCGGCGTGGATTCCTCCGTATGCGCGGCGCTTCTTTCCGAAGCCGTCGGAGATCAGTTGGTCTGCGTTTATATTGATCATGGTTTTATGCGGAAGAACGAAACGGACGAAGTGCGCGAGGCTTTTGCCGGACGCAAGCTCAATTTCGTCTATGTGGACGCCAAAGAACGCTTCTTAACCAAGCTCCGCGGCGTAACCGATCCCGAACAAAAGCGCAAACTGATCGGCGAGGAATTTGTCCGCACCTTTGAAGATGAAGCCAAGCGTTTGGGCAATCCCGAATTTCTCGCGCAGGGCACCATCTATCCCGACATTGTTGAGTCGGGAAAAAACAAGTCGGCCGTTATTAAAAGCCATCACAACGTCGGCGGCCTTCCGAAAAACATGAATTTTGAGGGCGTGATCGAGCCGCTGGCCGGTCTGTTCAAGGACGAAGTCCGAAAGCTCGGCCTGATGCTGGGACTGCCCAAAAAGCTTGTATTCCGTCAGCCCTTCCCCGGCCCCGGCCTTGCTGTCCGGGTAATCGGTGAGCTGACCGAAGAAAAGCTGAACATTCTGCGCGAGGCCGACGCCATCTTCCGTGAAGAATTGGGGCGTTCCCGCACCAAAGCCGATCAGTATTTTGCCGTTCTCACCAACGTACAGAGTGTAGGCGTCATGGGCGATTTCCGCACATACGAGTACACTGTGGCTCTGCGCGCCGTCCGCACCAACGATTTTATGACGTGTGAATACGCGCGGATTCCCTATCCGATGCTTACCCGCATCTCTACCCGTATTACGGGCGAGGTCAAAGGGGTAAACCGTGTGGTTTACGACATTACCGGAAAACCGCCGGCTACGATTGAGTGGGAATGAAAACAGGCTGAACAGTGAAGTGGTCTGTCCCACTCCCGAGAATTTCCCCGAAAAACGGGTAAATTCTCCGACGTTTGGCTTATACTTGGCGAATGGGAATGAGAACAGGCTGAACAGTGAAGTGGTCTGTCCCACTCCCGAGAATTTCCCCGAAAAACGGGTAAATTCTCCGACGTTTGGCTTATGCTTGTCGAATGGGAATAATCCCTAAAGCTATAATTTGTAAGCGAAAGCAACCCAGAAAATGCCGGACACCTATGTTTATGAGGTATCCGGCATTGATCTCATTGTCATGTGTCGCCGGGCGGCGGCGCTCGTCAACCTTCATTGGCTTTGTAAAAATCTTCCATGCCTTTTGTCTTTGTCAATTTGGTCTGTGTCCCATAGATTTTACGTTTTGCAAAAGTCCCCAAAAGCCTTCTGTGGGCAAAAAAATAAATGTATGCGCCGGCGCATACATTCATTTCTCTGTTGAAAAACAGAAAAATCCACATTGCTTTTTATCCCCTATCCAACTTTATCAAAAAATTGCGAGGTTGAAGCATTATGAATTGGTTTCTTTCACTTGCCTTTCTGTTTTTTATCGGCTCCGTGGCCGGCTGGATTTTGGAGCTTTTTTTCAGACGGTTCTTTTCCTCCGCCAACCCGGAACGCAAATGGATCAACCCGGGCTTTTGCACGGGACCTTACCTGCCTCTGTACGGATGCGGGTTGTGTATTCTGTACCTGATTGCGCGGCTGGAGGATCTGCACTGGATCGCCAATCCGTTTTGGAACAAAATCCTGCTGTTTGCCTTCATGGCCGTCTGCATGACCGTCATCGAGTATATTGCCGGTATTCTGAGCCTGAAAATCGCCAAGGTGCGTCTTTGGGATTACACCAAGGAATGGGGGAACATCCAGGGCATTATCTGCCCCAAGTTCTCCGCCATTTGGGCGCTGTTTGGCGCCTGCTATTACTTCCTCGTGCATCCGCACATTTTGGACGCTTTGGATTGGCTTGCCAACAATTTAGCGTTTTCCTTCGTGATCGGGTTGTTTTTCGGCGTGTTTATCGTGGATGTCGTCAACTCGGCCCAGCTTGTGGCTAAGCTGAAGAAGTTCGCCGAGGAAAACAATGTAATTGTCCGCTTTGAGACAATCAAAGCGGAAATCCGCCAAAAGCGCGAGCAGGCCAAGAAACGGTACAACTTCTTCCGCCCGTTCCACATGGAAACGCCTTTGGCCGATCATTTGAAGGATATTAAGGACTCGTTTGAAAAAGTCAAAAAGAAGCTGCACTGATTTTCATCGCAGGAGGTTCCCTGCCGGTTGCCGGCGAGGCTTGCCGATGCGAGCCGATGCCGTTCCTTTTCAATGAAGCAGGGCCTCCAACGCCTCTTTCGGTTTATATCCGACCGAGGTGGCGCTGATCTGTCCGTTTTTCATCAAAATCACGGTCGGGATGCTGACAATGCCGAATTTTTCTGCCAGCTCCGGCTCCTCATCCACATTGACTTTGCCCACATAGATTTCGTTTTGATGGGTTTCGGCAATTTCCTCGACAATGGGAGCCAACATCCGGCACGGGCCGCACCATGTAGCCCAAAAGTCCAAAAGCACCGGCTTATCGGCATGAAGAACCTCCTTTTCAAAATTTTCCTTTGTAATTTTCAGTTCTGCCATGGTTCTTTTCCTTTCTTTTTTCCCTTTCTTTTATTTGAAGCTTGGCTTTCGGATTTATTTTATCCCTTATGCCTGCACAATATCCGCCGTTTCCACGGGAATCACTTGATTCAAGGCGGCCAGCGGCATTTCCACTTGATAGCCGATTCGGCCGCCGCTAAAATAAATTGTGTCAAAATCTTTGGCGGTTTGATGAATCACGGTTTTAAACTGCTTTTTCATTCCCACAGGCGAACACCCGCCGTGAATATAGCCTGTCAACCCCAAAAGGTCTTTGGATTTAATCATTTCCACCCATTTTTCGCCCACGCAACGAGCCGCTTTTTTCAAATCCAAATCCCGGTTTACCGGAACCATAAAAACATACGGCGTCCCCGAAGCTCCGACTGTCACCAATGTTTTAAAAACGGCATTCGGATTTTCTCCCAGCACCGCAGCGGTATCCATACCGCTGACAGCACCGGTTTCTGCATAATTATGAAACCTATGCGGGATTTTCTTTTGCTCCAGGATTCGCATTGCGTTGGTTTTTTCTACTCCCTTGGCCATGTCTGCCTCCCCGTCTTTGCATCTGATATGATTATAGCAGAACTTTTCTTGCTTCGCAAGTCCTTCCCGCAAAATATGCTACATTTTGACAGTCTAATTTCTTGACAAAAACCAAAAAACATGCTATAATGAAATTGCTGAATCCAAGCCCATTGGCACGTGTGGATTCTTCCCCATCATTCTAAAAAGGAGATAATGTTATGAATATGAAAAGATTATGTAGTTTGTTTTTAGCACTGGTCATGTGCCTGACCGTCGTAACGGTCGCTTTGACCTCCTGCGAAAACAATCCTGTCAATCCCATTGATTCGCAAAACCCCAACCTGCCTGACGCACCGACCATTCCGACAACGAAGGAAGCCGCTTTGGCTGCTGCGTTTGAATCGATCCAAAAGGCCAACGGAGGCACCTTCAGCTTTACCATGAACCTTGCCAAAGAGCCTTCCGAGGACGCAGGCGAGGACGACATGGCTACCTTCAAGCCCATTGCCGGCACAATAAACGGTGCTTTTTCCAAAGAGGAAAATGGGTTCAAGGGTTCTTTGGATGCCAAGTTTGACCAAAACACGCTCGCACTATACACAGACGGCGAAAAGCTCTACGTCTTAGTGTCCAGCGGTTCGGAAGAAGAAGCAGAGGTCGTGTACACCGAGATGCTTCTGTCCGAGGTGGTTCGCAAAATCCTGGATCAATTCAAAGGACCGGACGATCCGAACTTTGGAAACCCGGGAAATCCCGAAACAGACCTTCCCACGGTTTCCCAAATTGATGTTTCCAAAGTCGGCCCCAAGCTTGATACACTCATCACGGACTATCTTGCCCTTTACCAGAAGTCCGAAACCGCTGTACGGGAATGGATGAAGAATCAAAACTGCCCCTACTCCTACGACGACATGATGGCCATGGTTGCTTTGAACGTAAAGGCTTACAAGCAGGTCATGAAACACCTGGGGTATGAATCCACGGTCGTCCCCCCCGAAACCTCCGGTTCGGTTCTCCGCCTTCTCGCTCCCTACTTCAAGTGGGAAGTCAACGGCGACACCACGACAATTTCCCTTTCCTTGTCCGATCTCATCGACAAGATGATTGAGACACTGGACAAATGGATTGCATTGGACGGCAAAACCATTCGTCAAGCCATCGACGCGTTGGCCGGCGAGGGCACAACCGAAAAGATTTTGACAGTTTTGGATTCCATCCACGGCACCGATACGGTAGAAGCGCTCATGGAACGCTTGGATACGGAGCTTAAAAAATTCAATCTCTCGGTGGATGACGCCTTCCTGATCGCAGCCGATATGATCAATGTGATTTTGGCCGCCAACCCGAAGGATGACAAAATCACGGACGCCTTCAACGGTATTTTCAACAATGCTTTCAAAGACTCTGTGACAGCGGACTCGCTCAAGACATTCTTCCTCGCTCATTTTGGAAAAATGACCGTCAACAATGTGCTCGCCATGCTCACCAAAGATCCAAGCATTACTTATGAGGCGCTTGTAGGCACGATCAAGGGCGCTGTCGATACGGTTACGATCAACGAGCTGTTGGGTGCCGGTGATAAAGAAGAAGAACCGGACGAGGAATTCAGCGGAACAAACCTCGACAAACTGCCTCAGATCGACGTTTTTGATGCGCTCAAATCCTTCAGAAATTGGTTGGCAGAAAACAAAGACACCTTCAATGTCGGCTTTTCTCTTACCATGAAAGGTCTGGATGTCATCGGCTTCTCCGTCAC
>CAKSIP010000039.1 GCA_934462825.1 uncultured Eubacteriales bacterium
CTGCGCTACACCCCGATAGTTATTAAATTGTGGTCGTGTAAGTGGTCAAATCTGTGGTCAAAAGTTTTTTGCCGAATATGGAGGCAGCGAAAAGGGCGGGGAAGGCGAGAAAACCGAGCTTTTCGGTGGCGGCTGCTTCAAGCGTTTACCTCGCGTTTTTTCGCAAATAAAATTCTCATCATCTTGACTATTATATCATGATTAGACGGCTTTTTCAATAGCTTTTTTGCGAAAAATGAGATTTATTTTGTAGTGTTACAATAGATGTGTTACAGCAAGAAAAAATAGCAATCAAAATCAAATGATTGCCGTTACGTTGCCGCGCAAAAAAACAATGGGGGTGTCTGATTGCCGTGATTCCGCAACCTAAAGCAGACGTTGTTGTAATTTTTTGAAATATAATGAAAAATATAGTGTATAGTGCATTATAAAGAAAAAAACAGCAGAAGCGAATACACCAAAACCGCTATTTTTGCCCGACTTTGGAAAAATGTCGAAAAAGCCAAAGTTTTTTTCGGTTTCCTATTGCTGTTTGTCCAAAAATGCGGTATAATACTACGGATTGATAAGAAAGGTTTCGCAAATAAAAAAGCAGCAAGGACGCGAATGATGTGATTGCTTGAAAAAGGCAGGAACCTACTATTTGCCTATGTATAATAAATAGGAAAAAATACGCCAATGTGCTTTCCATCGTCATCCCATCATATCGCTTATAGATAGAATTTTGCCTGCCGTTTGAGCGTGTATGGCAGGGATAGATGAACATTCGTGCTTGAATGAATTTTTAATCAAAAACCCTCAAAAGAAGGGGGTAAATTTTGTTCATAATTGGCAAAATTACAGACTTCCGGCATCCAAATCATGTCGAAAATTACAATTGACAATCGAATTAAAATGCAGTAAAATACAGTGGTAATACAACAATTTTATAACAAACGGTATTATTTACATTTATAAGAACGAACCGCTACTTTTTCAAGCGCGATTTTGGACAATGGCTTGGTAAAGTAGCGGTGCAATCGTTTGAATTTATGCGTAGAGCGTAGGAGGGAAAAATATGAAAAAAAGATCTACCGGTGTTATCCTCGTCCTTTTGGCTCTTTTGGGAATGTTTGCTTTGATATTCGCCGGGTGCAAAACCAAGCCAAAGGATCAACCAGAACTTCCGGATTCCGGCAATGAAGCGGGCATTTATTATTTTGCCCCGGAATCGGGTGATGAGTACCTTTTCACGATGGGCGGAAAGAGTACGTACACTTTGGTGATGGATGGAAAAACCGAAATCGGAACTTATACTCTCGATGGAGCGACACTTACCCTGAAACAAGGCGAGGGAACAAAGAACGCAACATTCGGTGGGAATGAGTTAACCATTGATATAAACGGCGCACAGGTGCGCTTTTTGAAGAAGGTGAACTTTACCGTTTCCTTCAACTCTAATGGTGGTAGCGCCGTGGAGACGAAGACGGTTGTAAACGGAAAAACTCTGAGCGCGGTTTCCGTGCCGACGAGAGAGGGCTATGTGTTTCTCGGTTGGTACAGTGACGAAGCTCTCAAAACCCCGTTCCTTTTTGATGCAACCCCTGTGATGGCAGATTGTACCTTGTTTGCACGCTGGGCTGAAAAGCCTACGGATGTGCTGGAATTTAAGATTCACTACGACTTGGGTTATGACGGCGAGACGATTCCGGATGCGGAAACAATCGGAGGCAAGCTCTACAATGCGGCAAAGCCTGCCGAAAGAGCCGGATACCAATTTATCGGATGGTGGATCAGCGATAGAAACCTCGGCGGAAAGCTGACTTTCCGTTTGGTTGAGGGCGGCGAGGCAGATGCTACGGTCTTTACTGCCGACACCACCTTGTTCGCTGTTTGGCAGCCGAAAGCTTCCAAGCCGACTCTCACGGTCAGCGTGACTGAAAAGGCGGTTGTTTGGGATGCGTTTGAGGGCGCCAATGGTTACCTTATCAAAGTGACATCTCCCGATGGTTCTGTGCTGGTGGATAATCGCACAACAAGCACGACTTTCCCGTTAAGCCTTGAAATGGCCGGCGAGTACACCGTTGAGGTTACAGCGGTCAAGGGCGATACGGCACTGACGGAAGCAACGGTCAGAGTCTTTACAAATAAGGCTTTGAATCGCGTGACCGGCTTTACCGTTTCCGACTCCTTCGTGCTCATGTTTCGCGGAGTGGAGCATGCTGAGAAGTACTATATTACGGTAGAGTGCGGCAATCCCAAGCATCAGCACAAGGCGTTTGATAACGGATCCGCTCTGTACTATAACTTCGCTAACTGCGACATGAAGGAAGGCGGAATTGTCTTTACCGTTACAGCAACGGCGAAAGGGTACGCTTCCTCCGAAACTACATTTGTATATGAAAGAAAGCTTGACAAAGTCAACGGTATTACCGTTGACGATGGGCGTCTCACATGGAATCAGGTTTCGGGTGCAACCTCTTATGTCATTCGCACGGCCGACAAAACCTATACGGTTCTTGGAAACACTCTGGATCTTTCGGCGCTTGAAAGCGGAACGTACTCCATTACCGTAACTCCTGTGGCGCATGGCGCAACCTCTGTCGCTTCGGATGTATTTACTTATGAGAAAAAGTCTCCCGCGTTGCCTGCCGATTTGACCTTGATCGGAACACTTCTTAAGTGGAATGCGGTATCGGACGCAACTTCCTATGAAGTTAAGTTGAACGGCAAGTCGCTGACAGTTGCCAAGGACGCAACCGAAGTGGATCTTGCAGGCGTTATGAGCTTTTCCGAGGGAATTGATTATACCATTACTTTCAAAGCAATCAATGCAAGCGGCTCGGCCGAAAAGACCATGGTCGTTCGCTATAACGCTATGAACCCCACGCTTTCTTATGAATCGGGCGTGCTTCGTTGGATGCCCGTTCTTGGAGCGACAAGCTATGATGTTCAGATAGGGAACGGCGAGATTGTCAGCATCGAAAACGGCAATGCCTTCTACGAAATCGCAAGCTTTGCCAAAGCCGGAGAGAACACGCTGAGCGTGCGTTTCCACAATGGCGTGTTTACCTCCGAGTGGGTCACGATTACCGTAACCGCTTATAAGGTAACACTTGACAGTCGCGGTGGCAGTAGCGTCGATTCGATTTATAAAGCGGTCGGGGATCCGATGGTTCTGCCGAAGCTTACGAAGTCGGGATATACTTTTGACGCATGGTACAACTTGCCCGGCGGCGCCGACAGTAACGGCAGACTCTATGCCGACAGTTACTTTGTTGAATCCGGCGAAGTGGTTCTTTATGCATACTATACCCCCAAGGCGTACACCATCCGGTGTGACTATGGCGACGATACCGACGGAACGGAAACTGTCTATTATGGGAAACATTATCAGCTTACCGTGCCAAAATCCACTAGCGGAACACGTGCCTTCGGCGGCTGGTACAGCGCACCGTATGGTGCGGGTATCGCATTTACCGATGCAGAAGGAAATTCGCTGGCTCCTTGGAATTTCGTTGATGAAAATGTGACGGTATATGCATTTTGGGTTGACGCGGTTTTGCGTTATGAAAAGGTAGGAAACGCTTATATGGTGGCCAAAGGGGCGCGTATTGACCTTGTTACGTCGATAACGATTCCCGCGACCTACAAAGGCCTGCCGGTTACGGAAATCATCAGCGGTGCGTTTGAAAATTGCACCACGCTTACTGAAATTCGTTTGCCGGATACACTGACGCGTATTGCGACAGATTCCGCCTTCCAGGGGTGTGAAAACCTTACATCGGTGGAGGTATACGAGAGCGGCGAAGTGAAGTATTCCCGCTATTCTTCGGCAGACGGCGTTCTGTTTGACAACGGAGCGAGCGGTGCCGAGCATGCTATGCAACCGGTATTCATGCCGGCAGCAAAGACCGGTACATATACGGTTCCGGGTGGCGTTACCTCCATTCCTCGTTCCGCCTTCGCAAATTCCAAGCTTTCCAAAATTATTATTCCCGTCAGCGTAACGGAAATCGGTACAGAGGCGTTTGCCAATTGCCCGAACCTTGTATCGGTTGTGTTTACCGATGCCGGCGCGACAGTGGGAGTAAAACCGCTGACGATTGGTGATCGTGCCTTCTTGAATTGCACCGGCCTCAACGTCATTGCACTTCCTGCAAGATTGTATAGCATTTCGCTGTGCGGCTACACGACACTTTCGGGCCAAATGGAATTTACAAATACGCCGAATGCCTTTGAAGGCTGCACAAATCTGACGGATGTGATTGTCTCAAAGGGTGCCAACACAGAGTTTGTTTCTGTTGACGGTGTTCTGTTTGGCGAAAAGGGAACATCCCTCGTTTATTTCCCAACAGCCAAATCAGCAGAAAATTATGAAATTCCCGCCGGTGTCACAAAAATCGGCGACAGTGCTTTCCTTGGCGCAGGGCTGAAAGGAGAGCTTCGTCTCCCCGGCCGCGTGATCTCCGTCGGACAGGCTGCCTTTGCAAATTGCAGCAGATTGACAGCTGTTATCTTTGGTGACGGCATAAGCAATGTTGAAATTGGCGATTATGCATTCTATGCAACCGGAATTTCTCAAATTACGTTTGAGAAGGGAAGCCGGGTTACCAAAATCGGCGCGCGGGCGTTCAAAAAAGGTGATAATTACAGCGGCATGCTTGCCGATAAGACACTGATTATCCCGTCTACCGTAACCGAGGTTGGTGATGAAGCTTTTGCCGGATTCGGAAAACTTGATGTTACCATTGAACCCGGATCCTCTACTCTTAAATTCGGCAATCATGTTTTCTATGATTGCACCGTCGGAACGCTTAAGATCCCGGCCAATGTTACTGCGGTTGCAAACTTCTTCAGCGGCATGTCGGTGTCGGAAATTGAAGTGGATGAAAACAACGCGTTCTTTGCTTCGCGTGGCGGTGTTCTTTATTCTAAGAATGCAGCCGGCAAGCTTGCTTCGCTTCTCCTGTATCCTTCCGGGAAGACCGACGCGTCCTTCACCGTGGAGGACGGCGTAACCGCTATCGCGGACGGCGCTTTCAAGGGAAATACATGGCTTGAAGAAATTATTTTCCCGTCTTCACTTACCTCGATTGGTAAGGAAGCCTTCTGCCAAAGCACAAAGCTTGCTTCTGTAACCTTTAATCAGACCGAGGGTAAGCTGGCCATTGGCGATTATGCATTCTATCAGCTTAACCTTAAGGTGCTGAATTTGCCTGCCAATGCAGAAATTACCATTGGCGATTATGCTTTTGCCGATAACATGATGCTTGAAAGTGTTTCGCTTGGTAAAACGGTTTCCATCGGCAATCATGCATTCGAGCAGATGGCGCAATATGCCGATTCCGGCGTGGAACTTGTGCTTCCCGAAACCCTTAAAACAATCGGCCATTACGCTTTCAACGGCGCGAAAGTTGCTACAGCTTCGTTCCATGGAACGTCGGCTCTTGAAACGATAGGTGCATATGCTTTCAGCGAAACATCCCTGAGCAGCTTTACCGTGCCTGCTTCTGTAAGAGTTATATACGCCTATGCCTTCTCTGAAAACGATTCTTTGCAGTCTTTGCTTTTTGAGGAGGGAACGGCGGATCTTGTACTCGGTGCTCCTTATAACACCGGCTACAGTGTGGAATATGGTAACGTGATCTATTCCACCTACTCCTTGAAAGAGCTTCATCTTCCGGCAAGACTTACTGTGATTGAACGTGAAGCGTTCCGTTACGCCTCCGATCTTAAAACCGTTACCTTTGGCTCGGAAGGCGCTCCCAGCCGCCTGATCACCATTGGAGAAAAAGCATTCTACAGTACCGGTCTGACGACCGTGACGATTCCGGCTTCGGTCAGAAACACCGCGGATTCTATTGCAATCGGTACGGAAGCCTTTGCATTTTCAAGTCTTACAGACATTATCTTTGAAATGGGCGGTTCTTCGGACACCGCACCGTTGACCATCGGCAAGGATGCCTTCAATGGAAATACCTCTTTAACGGCCGTGGTTCTTCCCGCAAGATTTACTTCCTTTACCGATGCTGACGGTAATACGATTGCTCCGCTTGGCGGAAGTAAGCTCGTGTTTGGAAGCAGTATTGAATCCATTGAGATTTCCGGCAACGGAAAGAGTGAGTACACTTCTTATGACGGGTGCGTGTTTAACGCCGACAAGACAGAGCTTATCTTCTGCCCGAGAAAGAAGTCCGGAACCGTAACCATTCCCGCAAGCGTCAAAAAAATTGCCGCTATGGCCTTTGATCATTGTGAAAATCTGACCTCGATTGAGTTTGCTTCGGGAAGTGTCTGCGAGGAAATCGGGGAACAGGCATTTAGCTTCTGTAATTCAATTAAGGAAATCGTTCTTCCTGATACAGTTGTGTCTATTGAGCAAAACGCCTTTATGAGTAGCCGTAGCCTGGAATCCTTCACGATCCCGGCCGGGCTTGAATACTTCAACTCTTTGATATTAAACAATTGTGAGGCGCTGCAAAGCTTGAACGCCAGCCCGAATAACGCAAACTACATGTCCAAGGATGGTGTGCTGTTCTCAAAAGACGGAAAGACTTTGGTTTACTATCTTCCTACGCGCACCGATACGGAATACAAGGTTCCCGACGGAACAGAGGAAATCTTGGATTCTGCCTTTAACAGCAATAAAAACCTTACCTCCGTCACGCTGCCCGCTTCGATGAAATGCGTGGGCAAATCCGCGTTCTTCAGATGCACAAATCTTCAATCTGTAACCTTTGCAGATGGTGGAACAGAGCCTTTGGTTATCAGTGCACAATCGTTCAGCAGAACGGCTCTGACCAGCATTCATATCCCGGCCAGAACGGCAGCAATTGGCGAGTCGGCCTTTAGTGCCTCTGCTTTGGCGAACATTACGTTTGATAATGAAAGCAAGCTCTCTTATATTGGTGACGCAGCCTTTGAATCAACACAGCTTACTTCGGTTGTTTCTCTGCCGAGCAGCCTTCGTACCATGGGGAACCGTGTATTTGCAAACTGCTATAATCTTGTCAATGTAACGCTTCCCGAAGGCCTGCAGTCTGTCGGAACCGAATTTTTCAAGGATTCTTCCAGCCTTGAAATGGTCAATTTGCCTGCAACGCTCCAAACGCTTGGCAACTTTGCTTTTGAGAATTGCTATTCACTGCAAAATGTGAACTTCGCCAAGAACTCGGTTATCAAAGTGCTTTACGTCGGAACCTTCTACGGATGCACTTCGCTTTCGAGCATTGAACTGCCGGCAAGCCTGACTGAGATCCCGGACAAGGGACTTGACGCGTCCGGCGATCAATACGAGGGATTGTTTACCGATTGTACCTCTCTTTCGCGCGTGACCTTTGAAGAAGGCTCAAAACTTACTAAAATAGGCTCGTTTGCATTTAAGAATACCGCGCTTACTTCCATATCGTTCCCGTCCAGTGTGGCGGAAATTGGTCAATACGCATTTGAAAAGACAAAGCTTACGACTCTTTATATTCCGTCAACGCTTACGCTTCTCGGTACAGGCGCATTCTTTGAATGTGAAGACCTTGTCACGGTTTCGATTGCTTCCGGTATCAAAGCCTTGCCGGATGGAGTGTTCGCTTATTGTGCACAATTGTCGGGCTTCACGGTGCCGGCATCGGTAAATTCCATTGATAGCAGCGCGCTTCGTGGATGTGAATCGATCGTAAGCTTTACCGTGGATCCTGCCAATACTTCTTTCCGCGTTCAAGACGGAGTGGTTTACGATATGGATTGGAATCTCGTATTGTTCCCGTATGGAAAGACGAGCTTTACGATTCCCGCAGGAACAAAGAACTTGCCTGATAAATTCTTTGAAGACTACATGATAGAGTCGATTGAAATTGAGGAAGGCAACACAGCGTTCCAATTGATCGGCGGCGCACTCTACGATACAGATATGACAACGCTTTTCTTCCTTTCACAAGGTCTGACCGAATTTGTCATCCCGGAGAGAATTCCGTCTGCGATGGATCCGAGCACGTTCTTTCAAATCATTGCAGATTACGGATTTGAATCGGTAACACTTTCGGCTGAGAATAAGGATTGTAAGCTTCTCTATGGTGTAATCTACTACGAGTATGAAGATATGGGATTGATTCCTATGTACATCCCGAAAGATTTGACTGAATTTGTTATTCCTAAGGATGTAACGTATCTGTATTGTCCGATTTCTAACTCCATATTCTCAGGCAGTGATTTGCAGACGGTGCGTTTTGAGGAAGGACGCACACAAGAGCTGACCATTGGATCTTACTTCTTCTACAACGCAAAGAAACTTACAAGTGTCACACTTCCGGCAGAAACGGTATCCATTGGAAATCGTGCGTTTTACGGATGTACTTCGATTACCGAATTTGTGCTTCCTGCGGCTGTAACCTACGTTGGCAACATGGTGTTCTACAATTGGACGGCCGATCAGACCATTTATGTGTACTTTGACGCAGATTCGGTTCCCGATAGTTTTGATTATCGCTGGAACAGATATTGTAAGGCTAACATTGTCTATGGCTACACAGGCGAGTAATTGACATAATCACGACTTTTGAGTCGGACACGGCATTCGCCGGGTAAAATCCCGGCGAATGCTTGTGCTGTTTTATGGGAATTGCGAAAAGTTATCCGTTTTTTTGCATTAGGATTCTTGAAATATTCACATTTACTTGTTCCCGACGGAAGGAGGGGAGTGAAATATGCTAAAAAATGATTTAATATTCAAAACGTATTATCGTCGTATGATGCGAGAGAGCATATTGACGGCTGCCGGCTACGGCTTGATGATAGGCGCCTATGCTTCTTTTGCGGTCGGCCTCGGTTGCTGGCTTCTGAATTTCCTGAAAATTTGGCCTTCGATTGTCGTTGGCCTTGGCGTTTGGCTTATTAGTGCTGTTCTGCTCTTTGCTTTGAAGCTTCGCCCCACCGAGGAAAAAGTAGCAAAGAGAATCGACAGCATGAATCTTGAGGAACGCACGGTTACCATGCTTTCCCTTGAACACGATGATTCTTACATTGCATTGAAACAGCGTGAGGACACGCGTGAAAAGGTCGGCGCCGTTACGAAAGAACAGATCCGTTCCTCTTTTCCGTGGTTGCGCTTTAAGAAGTGGGCGGCTATAGCTCTCTGCCTTTCTTTGATTATGGGAAGCGGAATGATCACCGTTGTCGGATTGACAGATTCCGGCGTGCTTCCAACGCCGGATATTTTGCCGGGAAGCGACCGTAGGGACTCCTTCTTTACAGTGTCTTATCTCACCGAGGGAGACGGAGACATAGAAGGGGAATCCGACCAAACCGTGCCTGCCGGAGGCGATGCCACGACGGTGGTTGCCGTTGCAGCGGACGGTTGGGTGTTTGTCAAATGGAGCGATGGCGTAAAAGATCCCGCCCGTACGGATTGCACACTCAGTGAGGATCTGGAGGTTACGGCGGTTTTTGCGGAAATCAATGAAGATTCCGCTGGCGATGACGATGACAATTCCGGGAATAAGGACGATAGTTCCTCGGCCGATAAGGAAGTCCCGGACGAAAACAAAACTGACGGTGCATCTTCCGAAGGAAGCTCCGACGGCGAGGGAGGCGAAGGTGACGGAAACGGAGATCCGAAACCGGGCAGTGGTTCGGGTAACGGCGGTCAGCAGGGCGAGGGAAACGGCGAAGGCCGTGGCGATGGTGCCGGCGGCGGTTGGTCCGGTGATAACAACAACGTCCTTGATAATAAAACCGATTACCGCGATGTGTATGAATCCTATTATGACCAGGCAATGGAGATTATCCGCAACGGCGAGGAGCTACCGGATTATCTGAAAGATTTTATTGAAAAATATTACGGAAGCATTTAAGCTTCGGTAAATACCGAAAAATCATAAAGAAAAGGAATAAAAACAGCATGATTACAGAGGAGAGCATCCAGCAGTTCAAACAGAACTGCGAGAATATTTTCACGCAGATACGCAGGGACGTGATAGGGCAGCAAGAAGTCGTCGAGGGAACGGTTATCGCAATGATTGCAGGCGGAAACGTCCTTCTTGAGGGTGTGCCGGGCGTTGGTAAAACTCGTTTGGTAAGAACACTCGGACGCGTGTTTGATATGCCGTTTTCCCGTATACAGTTTACGCCGGATCTTATGCCGGCAGACGTAACCGGCACCAATATTATTGTGAAGGGCGATGATGGAAATTCCGAGTTCCGCTTTCAGCCCGGCCCAATCTTCAGCAACATAGTTTTGGCGGACGAAATTAACCGTGCAACGCCGAAAACACAGTCCGCACTTCTGGAAGCCATGCAGGAGCATACGGTAACCGTTATGGGCGTTTCGCGCAAGATGAAAGAACCTTTCTTCGTTCTCGCAACGCAGAACCCGGTTGAGCAGGACGGTACGTATCCTTTGCCGGAAGCGCAGATGGACCGCTTTATGTTTAACTTGATTGTTCCGAATCCGAGCCTCAACGAGCTGATGGATATTGTCAATATGACACAGAAAACCATGGAGGAAGTGGCCGAACCGGTATGTAGCGGGGAGGAGCTTATGAAAATGCGAGAAACAGCCAACCAAATTCCGGTCGCAGACGAAGTTATGCGCTACGCCATGACGCTGTGCTCCGCTACCCATCCGGATAGCGACTGTGCGTCGGAAGCGGCCAAAAAATACGTTCGTCTTGGCGCAAGTCCGCGTGCAGGTCAGGCTTTGATTTCCGCGGCTAAAGTAAAGGCGCTGATGAACGGACGTTACAATGTTGCATACAGCGACATCAATTCGCTTGCCACACCGGTTTTAAGACACAGAATGAAATTGAACTTTGAAGCAATTGCCGATCGTGTCTCACCTGATACAATTGTCGATAAAATTGTAAACGAAGTCAGCGAGCGGTTCGGATTGAATCCGAAAAAAGAAACATCTGCCGATAAGGCGGAAACCAAAAAAGGACGTCTTGGAGGAAAGAAAGCCTAACGGGCATTTCTCCGAAACCATCCTGTTTAGGAAAGGATTTTGCGTAGCAAAAGTTGGTAAGCAATCGGAATGAGTACATCCTACCTGAATGATGCGTTTTTTAGCCGTTTAGAAACCTGCGCCCTTCATCTGAGGGCGGATTTGGCGGGTTTTTTCGGTGGTAAGCATCTTGTAAAAACATACGGCCAAACTGTGGAATTTGCCGATTATCGTGAATATCAGCTTGGCGATGACATAAGACGTATTGACTGGAACCTATACAGCCGATTTGAAAAATACTTTCTGAAGCTCTTTACGGATGAAAGGCAGATGCACACACAGATTTTTCTGGACTGCTCTGCCTCCGTCGGTAAAGTAAATCCCGCAAAATCCGCTTATGCGATTGCCGCGGCTGCCGCTCTTGGCTTTTTGTCGGTTCATAATACCGATAAAATTTCCTTTCACTTGATGCGGGAGGACAAGGCAGAGAATCCGTTCGGCGTTCTCGTGGGAAAGAAAGCTTTTTTTCGCGCGGTTTCGACTCTTGAAGAAATAAAGTTTGACGGCAGCGCAGATATAGGGGCTGCCGTGACCGGTTGTGAAACCGGCTCCCGCGATGGCCTGACGGTGATTATTTCGGACTTTTTGACCGAGAGTAATTGGAAAAAAGCAGTCGATTTCCTGCAATATAAAAAACGTCAAGTTCTGCTTTTGCAGATCTTAACCCCGGAGGAATTGGATCCCTCCTACACGGGAAACGTCAATCTTATGGACTCCGAAGCGGTGGATCCGTTTGATGAAAAAAACATGCGCCTGAAAATTACGTCGGGTATGCTTTCCGCCTATGAGGAAGCACTGCGGGATTTTCTGGCCGATATAAAATCGTTTTGCTCGTCACGTGATGCGGGCTATATTATGGTAAACAGCAAAGAGCCTATTGAGCGGGTGCTGTTTGGTGAATTGCTGAAAGTAGGTATCATGCAATGAGTTTTCTTGCCCCTCTTGGTCTTTTGGGCCTGCTGGGAACGGCGGTTTTGATTCTTATATACTTAATCAAGCCGAATTACCAGCAAAAATTAGTTTCCAGCACTTATATCTGGAAGCTCAGCCTTAAATATAAAAAGAAACGGTTGCCGGTCAGCCGTTTAAGAAATATCCTTATATTCGTGTGTCAATTTTTGATACTTGCCGCATTGGGACTTTCGCTGGCACAACCGGTGATTCAATCCTTGACGGCATCCCCGAAAAACGAAAAGATTGCCATTATCGACGCGTCGGCATCTATGCGCGTGGAAACCGACGGAAAAACACGGTTTGAACGTGCCGTGGAGGAAGTTCGTACCTTGGCACAGGAAACGCTGTCCCAAGGCGCCGGCACGATGAGCATTATCGTGGCAGATTCGGATGCGTATCTTTTGGTGTCGCGCGCGACGACAGAAAACATGGACGAAGTCAATGCAAAGCTCTCCGCATTGTGTGGCGATGAAATTGCCTGCGGCTTCGGAAATGCAGATACGGACGGAGCGGCAAAATTGGCCGAAACGGTTCTTTCGCAAAACTCCGAAAGTGAAGTCCTTTTCTACACGGCAACCAATTATCTCAATCAAGGCGAATTTAACGTCGTGAATGTTTCAAGCGAAGAAGATTGGAACGCCGCGGTGCTGGATTGTGTTCCGACGCTCTCGGAAGCGAATACCTATTCTTTCCTGACGACCATCGGATGCTACGGAAAGTCCAAGGCTATTGCCGTGACCTGTGAGCTGTACGGTGTCAATAAAAAAACCGATACGAGCGGCACGGTAACAAGTCCCGGCTCCACCTTGCGCGCTACAAAAACCGAATATTTCAGCAGCGCGGAGCCTACCAAAACATTGGAATTTACCATAGAAGATTTCGCTTTTGCAGAGCAGATTGTCAGTTATGAATATCTTTTTGTTCATATTGATGAAGCGGACGGCTTTGACAAGGACAATACCTTTAACCTTTATGGAGGAGAAAAGCCGATTCTTCGTGTGCAATATGCAAGCTCACGAACGAATAACTTCTTCTCCGGCGTTCTTCGTGTAATGCAGCAAATGCAGAAGGAGAATTTTAACATCTGGGTGTCCACCGTTAGTCCGGAAAATGCCAAAACCAGCGGATTTGACCTGTATATTTTTGAACATACAATGCCGGAAGAAATGCCGGTGGACGGCGTGGTGCTTCTCGTGGATCCCGATAAGGCTCCGTTTGGAAGCGGATTGGATTTTGGCGATTCCGTTTCGATTGACAGCTCGTCTACATTGGCATCCGGTACCGCTCACCCGTTGACGGCTAATATCAACCCGGACAGAATTACGGTTGCGAAATATCGCCGTGTTTCAGAAGCGGAAGGCTATGAAAACCTTATGTACTACCATGGCGATCCGATTTTGATGGTTAAGAACGAAAGAAATATCAAGGCCGTCGTTCTGACATTGGATCTTAACCATTCCAGCCTCGGAATCGTGCTTGACTTTCCCACATTGATGTATAATATGTTTTCCTACTTTTTCCCGACAACTCTGACAGGCAACGCGTTTGAAGTGGGGGACACCGTTGCTGTAAATGCAAGAGGCGAGAATATGATGTTGGATGGCCCCGGCTTCAGGAAAACGACCTTTGAGAGCCTTCCCGCTACGATAAAAGTTACGTCCCCTGGCGACTATACCGTAACTCAGACCGATATGAGAGGCAACCCGGAGCTTGAACAATTTTTTGTACACGTTCCGCAAGCAGAAAGCAACATTACAAAAACGGTGGATGAACTTCCCATGCTGCGCTATGAAAAAACAACGGTAGATACAAACACGGATCTTCTTTTGTGGATTGCATCGGCGGCTTTGATACTTATGTTTGTTGAGTGGTGGCTACACTCGAAGGAATCGATGTGAAAAAGGAGTTTTTGTAATGACGAATTTCAAAATTGAATGGGAACACCCGTGGCTTCTGCTTCTGTTGATTCCGATATTGTTTTTCAGTTTGTTTCCGTTCTTTCGGCTTTCTAAAAAATATCGCCGGAACCGAAACAGAATCATTTCGGTCGTTACGCACACGGTAGCGATGCTTCTTTGCTTGGCGATGATGGCCGGTATGACCTTTGCTTACGCAGTGCCGAACCGGCAAAATGAACTGATCGTTCTGGTAGAC
>CAKSIP010000040.1 GCA_934462825.1 uncultured Eubacteriales bacterium
GGCAATCCTTGAAGAAGACTTCCGCTCGTTGCGCCAAAACCTCCTCGGCCAAAGCATAGATGTCCTGAAAATAATAATAAAATGTGTTTCGATTGACGTCGCAATCATCCACAATTTCCTGAATGGTGATTTTGTCAAGGGGAGTTTGCGCGGCCAACTTCAAAAAAGAAGCAATAATAGCTCGTTTGGTAAAAGGGGGCAAGCGCTCATCTCCTCTCCGAAATCTTTGATCTCCATCATCCGGCGCACACACCTCACGCCCATGGAAGCTATCATTAAATTATTTTATCACATTTTTCGCATAAATTCAAGTATTTTGTTCAAATACGCAGAAGGCTCGGACACAGCGGAAACACTTTTTTATGAAAAAAATCATTTTTTTGAAAAAAAGTCTTGACAAACCCTTTGGGAGTGTGATATAATTCCTCAAAACCTACGAGAAAGAAAAGTAGCGACTGACTTCCCCGTTACAGAGAGCCGCAGGGGGTGTGATTGCGGCACGGGCGCTTCGTGAATGGTCTTTTGAGGGCGGATCAAAAGCCTTTGGGCGAGTAGACTCCGACGGGATGTGCTTCCGTTATCATCGGCATCGTATATGTATGTATGCGCCATAAAGTTGCAGGAACCTCTGAATTTGGGTGGTACCGCGGACCTTGTTTGTTCGTCCCATAATGCCATATGGCATTACGGGGCTTTTTTGTTTTTTCAGTATTATAAATATATTTATAAATAAATTTATTCATGCATTGCAAAATTTGAATTGAAAGAAGGTATTCACAATGAAAAAATTTATTGCTTTCCTGCTCTCTCTCCTCCTGGCTTTCTCTTGCCTTTTGTTCTCTGCCTGCAATACCAACAAAGGCAGTCTGAAGCAAAGAGACACGGCGAAAAAAATTGCCAACGGCGAAACGCTAAAAATCGGTATCATTCAACTGATGAGCCATCCTTCCCTGGACAACTGCTATGCCGGCATTGAACAAGCGCTGAAAGATTCCGGTATCAAATACGACCTGGATCATAAAACCGGATCTGCCAATTCCGCTGTTTCCGATTGTACCACCTATGCCAAGGATATGGTTGCTTCCAACTATGACATGATCATCACCATTGCTACGCCGGCCGCCAAAAGCGCGTTTGCAGCCTGCGCCGACACCGATATTCCGATGATTTTCTGCGCCGTATCGGATCCTATTGAGGCCAAGATTGTAAAATCCTTGGAAGAACCCGGCAATCTTGCTACCGGAACCTCTGATGTGCTGGATTTTGACGCTCACCTTGCTCTGATCAAGGCTTTTCAACCAAATGTCAAAAAGCTCGGTGTGATTTACACCTCCTCGGAAGAAAATTCCCTGTCTCAGCTCCGTCGCTTGACCGCCGTTTGCGACAAAAACGGAATTGAAATCGTTTCAGCCGCCGTACAAAATCCTTCTGAAGTGGCGGCTGCCGCCAACAATGTATGTGCCAAAGTCGATTGCCTGCTCAATTTTACCGACAACAATGTTGTCAACAATCTGTCGGTTGTGCTCTCTGCAGCCAACAGCAGGGGGATTCCCGTGTATGGTTCCGAGGTGGAGCAGGTGATTAACGGATGCATGGCTTCGGTTTCCATTGATTATGTTGCGCTCGGCAAAACCACCGGTGAAATGGCTGTCAAGGTTTTGCGCGGTTCCGACATTACCAAAATGGCTGTGCAGACAATCTCCGACGCAAAGCCTGTATATAACTCCGAGGTTTTGAATGCTTTGGGGCTAACCCTGCCCTCTCAGTACGCCGACATTGAAGACGTTGGCAAGAAAAACTGAACCGCCTCTTTGAGAAGCTTTCCCTTGGGATCCTATTCACCGATTTGAAATTTAAAAACGCCGTCAAGGATGCAATCGCTGTCTTTGACCGGCCGGGAGATATGTATGAATTTTTTTGCCATATTGGCTACAACGGAGGTCTTTGTCGAAACAGGTCTTGCCCTTTCGATTTTGGCCATGGGATATTATATCACCTATCACATTCTTGACTTCCCCGATTTGACGGTGGAGGGTACCTTTTTAACGGGCGCTGTTGTTTACGGTGCGCTGGTCAATTTTTCGATCAATCCTTGGATTGGCCTTTGCTTGGCTTTTCTGGCAGGAAGCCTTTTTGGAGCGCTTTCCGGGATTCTGCATGTCAAGCTTCACATTCGTCCGTTGCTTTGCGGCATTTTAGTATCTACAGCGCTGATTACAATCAACCTCGTTGCAACCAGCACCAGCGTCAATGCGGCGCTCAACAAAGCGCTGGATTTCAAAGGAGAGTTATATTCCACCATCAATTTCGGACGGGATTCCGCCACACTGCACAACAGCTTTCCCGCCAACCTGCTCCCGGCAAAGCTGGCACAGGTTATCAATTTCCGAGATCTGATTCTGTTTTTGGTCATTGCTATTCTGTTCAAGCTTCTCCTTGATTTCTTCCTGAAAACCAAATGCGGTCTGCTACTCCGGGCAACCGGTGGCAATCCTGTTTTTGTTACCTCTTTGGCCAAAGACGCCGGCAACAGCAAAATTTTGGGGCTTGCCATCGGAAACGGCTATGCCGCCGTTTCGGGCGTGCTTTTTGCCACGGCTTCCGGGAACGTCAACCAAAGCATGGGAGTTGGCATAATCGTTATGGGTCTGGCTTCCTTGATTATCGGCCTTTCCGTTTTTCGCAAGGTTCACTTTATGAAACCGACCACCAAGGTTATTTTTGGTGCCATCATTTACGAGGCCTGCTTAGTTCTCGCCTCCAAAATGGGAATTCCCAGTGCCTACAACAAGCTCATTATGGCCGTTCTCTTTACCATTGCGTTGGTGCTCAGCAGTCATAAAGAAAAAATTCACAGTGCGGCACCCCCGGCCACGCCGCCAACTCCGATGGCCGACACGGAAAGCACCGATGACACGGTTCTGAAAGGAGATCCGACATGATTGAGCTGAAAAACATTACCAAAATATACAATCCCGGCGAGGTCACGGAAATCAGTCTTTTTCGGGATTTCTCCTTAAAAATTGAAAAAGGCGAGTTTGTTTCGATTGTCGGCTCTAACGGAAGCGGAAAGACTTCTCTTTTGAATCTCATTTGCGGCTCTATTCCCATCAGCAAAGGGGAAATTCACATCGGCCATCGTGATGTCACGCATTTACCGGAATACAAACGATATGCTCGCATTGGGCGCGTCTATCAAAATCCTTCGATGGGAACCTGCGGCGATCTGACCATCCTTGAAAACATGGCTTTAGCCGACAACAAAGGAAAGTTTTTCGGTCTTGGGCGTGGCGTATCATCCAAAAAAATCCATGAATATCGAGAGCAGCTTTCCGTTCTCGGATTGGGCTTAGAAAACAAAATGGACATGGCCGTGGGATGCCTGTCCGGCGGTCAACGGCAGGCGATGGCACTTTTGATGACAACAATGACGCCCATCGACATTCTTATTTTGGACGAACACACGGCGGCATTGGATCCCAAAACCGCGGAGTTAATCATGCAAATCACCGATCGCATTGTCCGCTCCAAAAATCTTACCGCTTTAATGGTGACACACAATCTTCGCTTTGCCGTATCGTATGGTTCTCGGCTGATTATGATGCACAATGGTGAAATTGTTTTGGACAAAACCGGAGAGGATAAGAAATCCGAAACGGTGGAGGATCTTTTGCATCTGTTCAACACCATCAGCATTGAATGTGGAAATTAAACCGCACTTCTACTACCTGAGCAAAAAAATTGATCCATACAAAAAACGGTATCGCAGAATGAAACTGCGATACCGTTTTTTGTATCCTTAAAGTTAAGCTTTCACAGCTTCGGCAATAGCAACCGCTACTGCAACGGTAGCACCAACCATCGGGTTGTTGCCCATACCGATCAAGCCCATCATTTCCACGTGGGCGGGAACGGAAGACGAACCTGCAAACTGTGCGTCGCCATGCATACGTCCCATCGAGTCGGTCAAGCCGTAAGAAGCCGGGCCTGCACCCATATTATCGGGATGAAGCGTACGACCTGTTCCGCCACCGGAAGCCACAGAGAAATACTTTTTGCCGTTTTCAAGTGCCCATTTCTTATAGGTTCCGGCAACCAGGTGCTGGAATCTGACCGGGTTGGTGGAGTTACCGGTGATCGAAACATCCACACCCTCAAGCTTCATGACAGCTACGCCCTCAAGCACGTCATTGGCACCATAGCAACGAACCTTGGCGCGATCTCCATCCGAATAAGCCTTCGTTTTTACAACCTTGATTTCGTCTTTGTAAAAGTCATACTCGGTCTGCACATAGGTAAAGCCATTGATTCTGGAAATAATGTAAGCTGCATCCTTACCAAGTCCGTTCAGGATAACCTGAAGGGGTGTTTTTCTTACTTTATTGGCGGTTTTAGCAATACCGATAGCACCTTCTGCTGCGGCAAAGGATTCGTGACCTGCCAGGAAGCAGAAGCACTTGGTTTCCTCGCTGAGCAACATAGCACCCAAATTACCATGACCAAGACCGACCTTACGGTTGGCAGCCACCGAACCGGGAATGCAGAACGCCTGCAAGCCGATACCGATTGCTTCCGATGCTTCGGCAGCCGTCTTTACGCCTTTTTTCAAGGCAACCGCTGCGCCGAGCGTATAAGCCCAGCTTGCGTTTTCAAACGCAATCGGCTGAACGCCCTTTACAATGGCATCTACATTGATGCCCTTTGCGAGGCAAAGATCACGAGCTTCCTCAAGATCCTTGATTCCGTATTCTGCGAGGCACGCCTCAATGCCCGCCATTCTTCTTTCCTTGCCTTCAAATACTACATTGTTAGACATGATATGCGCCCTCCTTCTTATTCTTTTCTCGGATCGATGTACTTGACAGCATCCTCATAACGTCCGTATGTTTTGATGTTCGACTCATAAGCGTCTTTCGGATCCTTGCCGGCTTTGATGGCATCCATCATTTTGCCGAGGTGTACGAATTTATAGCCAATAACCTCATCATCGGAATCAAGACCAACCGAAAGAACATAGCCCTCGGCCATCTCCAAGTAACGAACGCCTTTCAGGCGAGTACCGAACATAGTACCGACCTGGCTGCGAAGTCCCTTACCCAAGTCCTCAAGCGAAGCTCCTACCGGCAATCCGTTTTCAGAGAAAGCGGTCTGGCTACGGCCATATACCAGCTGCTTGAAGATTTCTCTCATAGCCACGTTGATTGCATCGCAAACAAGATCCGTATTCAAAGCTTCAAGAATTGTTTTTCCCTGAAGAATTTCAGCGGCCATAGCTGCCGAGTGTGTCATACCCGAGCATCCGAGCGTTTCAACAAGAGCCTCCTCAATAATTCCGTCTTTTACATTCAGCGTCAATTTGCAACAACCCTGCTGCGGAGCGCACCAACCGATACCGTGAGACAGGCCCGAAATGTCCTTAACCTCATATGCCTTTACCCATCTTCCTTCTTCCGGAATCGGGGCCGGGCCGTGCTTCGGCCCTTTGGCAACGGTACACATATTTTCAACTTCATGCGAATATGCAATGTTGCTCATTTTGTCTTTTATCTCCTTTATAATTTATTTTTATTGCATTTATATTTGTGATCCAGGAAAAATCGCCGGGCTCACTTCATAAGAAAGGGACGAATAAACCGAAGGGCAAAATCCACCCCACCGTCTTTCAGCTCTTTTCTGTGCCATGTCGAGGAATGAGGCTCCAAGCTCAGCCCTCCCTCATACTTTTCGCGGTAAAGAATGGCAAAAATGGTTTTCCAATCAATCTGATCCATGCCTACCGGCGGATCATCATACTGTTTGCCATTGATAATACAAGCGCCCTTGACATGCATATGAGCCACTCGGCCAATCCACTCCTGCAATTCTTCGATATACGTATTGGGATTGCGATAGAAAGCATGCGAGGGATCGAATTTGATCATCAGATCCGGCAATTCTCCAAGCACAACCTGCCATTCCCGGGGAGAATAAACAAAGTTATTCCAGCTGCAATTACACACGGCCGTTTTCATGCCGTACTTCCCCGCATAGGCCATAATATCAGCAAAATAGCGAATCGCAAAGGTATAATTTCTGTACAAACTGATTGACTCGTCATAATTGCATCCGCAAACAAAAATCTCAGATCCCACGGCAGCCGCAGCATCGATCAGCTTACAGTTCATTTCAAAAACTTCTCGGTTCAGCTCGCCTTTGTTATTCGGGAAGGAGTTCCAGCGTCCCACCGATTGCACAGAAAGGCCGGTGCGCGCCATGCTCTCCTTTACGGAAGCTATATTATCAATAAATTTCAGAGTTTCCTCGTCGTAATTGCGGCAAATTTCGATAAAATCCAAATGCTTTGATTTCGCATAGTCAAAGCAATCCGGCGTTTCGCCGCTAATCATTCCAAGCTTCATCTTACACATTTTCGTCATTCAATTCAAGCAAGGATTTCCCCGGTAACAACGCCGAATGCACCGGCGGCATTGCATTCATCGGTATCAATGTGCATAGCCAATGCAAACGAATCGTTGACGCGAACCACGACATTGCCGAACACAAGTCCTCTGTCGCCCTCTACTTTTACGCTGACGATCTGCTTATCCGCAACGCCAAAAGCGGCCGCATCCGATGATGTCATATGAATATGTCTTTTAGCAATGATCACGCCCTCGGAAATTTCCACTTCGCCGCAAGGGCCAACCAGCTTCAAACCGGGAGTTCCTGCAATGTCACCGCTTTCACGGACAGGAACATTTTTCAAGCCGAGTGTTCTTGCATCCGTGTAAGAAAGCTCTACTTGGGTAGCTTTTCTTTCCGGCCCCAGCACGCTGACTTTCAGTGTTCCCTTCGGGCCGACCAATTCCACTTTTTCCTCGCAGGCAAACTGACCCGGCTGGCTAAGATCCTTTTTGTTTGTAAGCACATGGCCGGCTCCGAAAAGCACGTCCACATGTTCGCGCGTCAGATGAATATGTCTGGCGGAGGTTTCAATAATCACTTTCTTTTCCATGGCAGTAATCCTTTCAACTCCCTATATAATAATGTTTCTTCTGCCTTGCTTCTATAGCGGCAGAAAACGGATGCCGGTTTGCTTGAACCGATTCCACATTCTTGCTTATTATATCACAATTCTTTATTTTTCGCAAGGCATATCTTCAATTTTTTCGTGTGAAGACGTCAAAAAATTGAAAGAATCCATTTTATTGATTCAATGAAACATAAGTTGCTGTTACTATGGCCATACTAACCAGCAGAAAAGGCAAGATTTTTTGATATGAAAAAGACAGGCGGAGAGAAACATGGGAAATTTTTTGACAAAAATGCTGGATAAGGGAGCTTTGGATCCGAAGGGGCACGGTGAAAACGATACAAGCGAAGCCAAGAAGCTGGACAACATCACAGAAATCGGCGGCGGAATTACAGGCAACACGCGAGAAAAAATTTACTGTTTGACGGTAATCGGGCAAGTTGAGGGGCATTACGCATTGGGAGAACGCGAAAAAACCACGAAATACGAGCACATTCTTCCCCTTTTAGTTTCGGTGGAAGAAAGCGACGAAATTGACGGCCTGCTCATTTTACTCAACACCATGGGAGGCGACGTTGAAGCGGGGCTTGCCATTGCCGAAATGCTGGCTTCCATGAAAAAGCCAACCGTTTCCTTGGTGCTCGGCGGAGGGCATTCGATTGGCGTTCCGCTGGCGGTGGCCGCCAAGCGCTCTTTTATTGTTCCATCGGCCACAATGACGTTGCATCCCGTTCGGATCAACGGACTTGTTATCGGCGCTCCGCAAACCTATCATTACCTGAGAGACATGCAGGATCGCATTGAAAACTTCATTGTTTCTCATTCCTCGATTTCCCCGGAGCGCTTAGGAGAGCTTATGATGCGCCCCGATGAAATGTCCACTGACATCGGTTCCATTGTAGACGGAAAAGAAGCGGTGGCTATTGGATTGATCGACCGGATCGGCGGACTTTCCGACGCTCTTTCCGCTTTGCGAAGTCTCATCAAATCGGTTTAATTTGTCTCGTATGAATCATAATATTAAAAAACGAGCTGCTTCAAACATCCGTTTCGACTTTGAAGCAGCCCGTTTTTATTTTCACTTTGTACAACCGACTAAAGAGGGCAAATGGATTTGATCAATATGTCCTTGCACTCGATACAAAAGCAAATCAATCGCCACCATGTTTTTGCCGCCTTCCAGCACCACGATGTCGGCATTTTTCTTCGATGGCTCCACATATTTTTCGTGCATCGGTTTTACGGTTTCTACATATTGAAAAACCACCGACTCCAGCGACCGTCCCCGGTCACGCATATCTCGCTTGATCCGTCGCGCCAAACGCACATCGGCGTCCGTATCCACAAAAATTTTAATATTCATCAGATCACACAGTCGGGGATCCGCAAAAATCAAAATTCCTTCTACAACAATGACTTTTTTCGATTCCACATGGCAGGTTTGCTTAGAACGATTGTGAGCGGAAAAATCATAAACGGGACAATCAATCGCTTGACCGGCCTTGAGCTTTTTCAAATCTGCAACCATGCGATCCGTATCGAAAGCCTCCGGGCAATCATAATTGAGCTTCACTCTTTCTTCATATGGCAAGTCATCATGCGCTTTATAATAAGAATCGTGACACAACACCGCTACATCGGAACCGAAGGTTTCTACCAGCTTTCGCGTCAGCGTTGTTTTTCCGCTTCCGGTGCCTCCTGCAATTCCGATGATCAATCTTTCGTCCTTTTCCATCTTTGCAAAAACCTCCTGCCTGTTCGTTTTGTTTATCCGTTTGTCCGATCTTCTTTTCAAGCATCAGCGCGTTTCTTTGTCATAAGGAATACCTTCTGCCTTGGGCGCTCTCGACCGAGACGAAGTAAACGCCAGCACCACCATAGTAACAATATACGGCACCATTTTATAATAATCCAAGCTGATGTCCCACTTGCTCAAAAGCGGGATCAACTGTGTGGAGGAGGCAACTTGACGCAAAAAGGCAAACAGGAGGGATGCCAGCATAATATAAATCGGCTTCCATTGTCCGAAAATCATAACGGCCAACGCAAGAAATCCAAATCCGGCT
Source organism: uncultured Eubacteriales bacterium (assembly GCA_934462825.1). Classification (GTDB taxonomy): domain Bacteria; phylum Bacillota; class Clostridia; order Oscillospirales; family CAG-272; genus CAKSIP01. The sequence goes on from CAKSIP010000040.1 coordinate 9,079, forward strand.
ACACCGGTATGGCCGTTGCAGTTTCCGTTCATAACGCCGACCGCATAAAAGTATCCGCCAATTCCTCCAAGAAATCCGGAAATCATGACGCCGGCATATCGCATTTTATAGACATTGACACCCACGGAATCCGCAGCGGCCGGATGTTCTCCGCACGCCCGCAACCGTAAGCCAAATTTCGTTTTATAAAGCAATATGGTCGCAATGATAAGAAAAGCAAAGCTGATATACACAGTAATGTAAGTATTTTGAAAGAACAGCTTCCCAATCACCGGAATTTTGGAAAGGCCCGGCACCTCACGCAAATAAAAATCGGGTTCAGTGGTGACACCGTCGCTGTTAAATTTCATTTTAGAAAAGAGCAGAACAATGGCCGGAACCAACATATTCAGTGCCGTTCCCACAATGGTTTGATCCGCTTTCAAGCGAATTGCCGCATATCCCAACAGCAAAGAAAACAAAACGCCCATAACCGCTGCCACCATCATAGCAATCACCAACATAAGCTGCTTGGAAATCCCGCTTTTTTGAATGAGGAAAACGGTCAAGCTACCGGTAAAAGCGCCTACCAGCATAATGCCTTCCAGCGCAATATTGATCACTCCGCTACGCTCGGAATACATGCCGCCCAAAGCGACCAGCATCAAAGCGACAGCGACCGGCAATGTATTTTGAATCAAATAAACCAACGTATCCATTATAGTTCCTCCTTCCCTTTTTCTTCCGAAGCAAGCTTTTCTTTCTCCAACGCCTGTCCACTGTCCTCTAAATGTGCTTGTTCTTCGGGCGCCCTTTCGGCTTCCTCCTTGCCCGGGAGAGGGTTTGTTGCGCCGGCTGAGGCCGTTTCCCGGAAGGCTGCTTCTTTAGTGGGCTGCTTGTTCCGTTTGAAAAACTTTTTGAAAGCCAAGCGAATCGCCATCGAGAAAGAAGCTAAATAAATGGTCACGGCAATCACGATGTCTACAATTTCCGGTTTAAATCCAAGAATAGCTGTAGCCGTTCCGCCGCGCTGGATAAAAGAGATGAAAATAGCGGAAAAGATGATACCGATCGGATGGGATCCGCCTAACAAAGCCACTGCAATTCCATTGAATCCGTAGCTTGAAATCACGTTAATCGGCTCATAGGTCATGCTCGCCCCCAATATCTTGGAGGGGGAAAGAATATACAATGCGCCGCCCAAGCCGGACAGTGCCCCGGCGATTACCATGGCCAGCATCACATTGCGTTTACTGTTCATTCCTGCACACAAAGCGGCATTTTTATTGAAGCCCGTAGCGCGCAGTTCATAGCCAAACGTCGTTTTGGAAAGGACAAACCACAGAGCGACCGCGATAATCAAAGCCAAAATCAATCCGATATTCAAGCTGGAGTTCCCCGCATCCAATGGCAAAAGCTGTGCGCTTTGCGGAATGTAATTGGTACGGGTTGTGCTTGTGTTGTACATGGTGGAGCTGTTTTTTATCATAATATCCACAAGATACATGCCGATATAGTTGAACATAATGGAGGTTATGACTTCATTGACATTCAAAAAAGCTTTGAAAAAGCCCGGAAGCGCGCCCCAGAGGGCGCCGCCGAGGATCCCCGCCGCCAGACACAGAACCACATGAAGCGCCGACGGCAGGCCTTTTACGAGAAACCCGACCGCCATTGCACAATACATGCCCATGGTATACTGCCCGGAAGCTCCAATGTTAAACAGTCCCATTTTGAAAGCAAAGCCAACGGAAAGTCCCGTCAACAGCACCGGTGTCGCGTAAAACAGCACGTCGCCCATACGGAGGAATCCGTCGGTAAGCAAAGTGCCCAAGCCGGGAAAAGCCGCCGAAGGCTTTGCAATCAGCATAACAAGAAAACCTGCCATCAAACCGATAAAAATAGCAATCAAAGAACCAGTCAGAGAGGCAAAAGCTTTGGATTGCGTATATTTTTTCCACACATTTTGGACTTTTTTCATCCAAGCGTTCATATTTCTTTCCTCCCTTCCCGTTGATCCTTCTCTGCATTGATTTTTGTCGGGGCGTTTTTCTTCGAGCCTGCCATGTAAAGCCCTAATTCATCCATGGTAATTTGGGACGGATCCAATTCTCCGACAATTTCTCCTTCATACATAACAAGGAGTCGATCGGAAAGGCTCATCACTTCTTCAAGTTCATAAGAAACCAGCAAAATGGCCTTGCCGGCATCTCTCTCGTCAATCAGCATTTTATGAATGGTTTCAATGGCGCCGACGTCTAATCCTCGTGTCGGCTGCACAGCCACAAGAAGCTCGTGATTTTTATCCATTTCCCTTGCAATAATGGCCTTTTGCTGATTGCCACCCGACATACTACGCACGACAGTAACCGGGCCTTCCCCGCTCCGAACATCAAATTGTTCCGTCAATTTCTGACAGTAATGCCGAACTTCGCCTTTGCGTATAATGCCGTGGTTTTCAAAAGCCGGTTGCCAATACCGTTCCAAAACCATATTTTCTTCCAGGGAAAAATCAAGAACCAAGCCATATTTATGGCGATCCTCCGGGATATGGCTCATCCCGCATTTGGAGCGCTGACGGATGCTATGCTTTTCGATATTTTGCCCGCACAAACGGATCGTACCCGATTTAACCTTGCCGAGGCCGGTAATCGCCCCGATCAGTTCGCTCTGCCCGTTTCCGTCCACGCCGGCAACACAGACAATTTCTCCCTTCCGAACATCAAAGGAAACACTCTTGACCGCTTCAATATTTTTATGACGAGCGGAGGTCACGGAAAGATTGCGAACGGACAAAACCGTATCGCCGGGCGTTGCTGCCTGCTTTTTCACCTGCAATTGCACATCACGCCCCACCATCATGCGGGACAACTCCTGTTTGGTCGTATCTTTTATATTCACCGTGCCAATATATTTGCCCTTGCGAAGCACGGTGCATCGGTCTGCCACAGCCATAATTTCATTGAGCTTATGGGTAATGAACAGAATTGACTTTCCCTCTTTGGCAAGATTTTTCATAATATCCATCAATTCTGTGATCTCCTGTGGCGTCAAAACTGCCGTTGGCTCGTCGAAGATCAAAATCTCGTTTTCCCGGTACAGCATTTTCAATATTTCGGTTTTTTGTTGCATACCAACCGTAATATTTTCAATCAATGCATCGGGATCTACGGCCAAGCCGTACCGCTCGGCCAACGCAATCACGCGTTTTCTTGCTTCGATTTTACTCAAAAGCCCGAATTTTGTTGATTCTTCTCCGAGAATAATGTTGTCAAGCACAGAAAAATTTTCTACCAATTTAAAGTGCTGGTGCACCATGCCAATGCCAAGGCTGTTGGCATCGTTCGGATTTCGCACGGCAACGGTTTTTCCGTTTTTCCGTATTTCTCCCTTTTCCGGCTGATACAAGCCAAAAAGCACACTCATCAGTGTTGACTTTCCGGCTCCGTTTTCTCCGAGAAGCGCATGAATTTCACCACGGCGCAGTCCGAGCGTAATGTCATCATTGGCGACAATTCCCGGAAATTCCTTTGTTATATGGAGCATTTCTATTACGTAATCTGCCATGCTCTTTCTCCGTTTCTCTGTTTTTCATAGCATATAAAGTTTTGATTTTGCTTTGGCTTGGCGACACATGCGGTTTGATCGTAACGCGCTATCCAAATTCAATCCATGCCAAGCAAGCTCGATATTCGTTCCGATATGTTGGTTTCTCTCCGACATACGG
>CAKSIP010000041.1 GCA_934462825.1 uncultured Eubacteriales bacterium
GCGGGATTGTTACCGACTTTGGCTTGCATTCGCTCAGGAAAGCGATTGGCTTTGGCAAATAAGGAGTCGTTAGTTGTCGCAGGTGAGACAGTTATGCGTGAAGCGAGAAATTCCGGCACCGAAATCGTTCCGGTAGACAGCGAGCATTGTGCGATACATCAGTGCTTAAAAGCGGGCACTAAAGCGGAAGTAAAAAAACTGATTCTGACAGCATCCGGCGGCCCTTTTTTCAATAAAAAAGCAGAGGACTTGCAAAATGTTACCATTTCGGATGTACTTGCCCATCCGACGTGGAGCATGGGAGCAAAGATTACAGTGGACAGTGCTACTTTAATGAATAAAGGATTTGAAGCCATTGAGGCGATGCATCTTTTCAACGTCGGTATTGATCAAATTGACGTGGTGGTGCACCGGGAAAGTATAATCCATTCTATGGTAGAATATATTGATAACAGTGTAATTGCACAGCTTTCGACGCCGGATATGCGTTTTTGCATTCAATATGCACTGACATATCCCGAAAGAACGAGGGCCGTGTCAAAACCGCTGAATTTGACCGATATAGGTAGGTTGTCCTTCCGCGCACCGGACACCGGGACATTTTCACTACTTTCGGCTGCCTTTCGCGCGGCGGAAAAGGGCGGCGCCTTGCCGGCTGTATTGAATGCAGCCAATGAAGTAGCTGTAGAACAATTTCTTTTGGGGCATTGCGGATTCCTTCAAATTACAGAAGCGGTTTTACAGGTCATGGAAAAAATGCAATCGGTTTCAAAGCACCATTCCCTGGAAGAAATTTTGGCGGCGGATCGTGAAGCCAGACGGCGCACGGCAGAGTGGCTTTGTCATCCATCCAGCAGATAAAAAAACAGAACGGAGGCCGTTTTTATGGCTGCAGTAATTCAAACCATCTTACGCATTCTTTTGGCGTTAGTTGTATTTGGCATTATGATTTTTCTTCATGAATTGGGACATTTCGTCGTTGCGCGACTCAGTAAAGTGACAATTTTTGAATTTTCGATAGGTATGGGGCCGAAGCTGTTTTCGTGGAAATCCAAAAAATATGACACGCAGTATTCGCTTCGCTTGTTTCCCATCGGTGGTTTTGTCAGCATGGCCGGGGAAGACGGGGAATGCGATGATGAAAATGCGTTTAATAAAAAGCCGCTTTGGAAGCGATTTCTGATTTTATTTGCCGGGCCCGGTATGAATATTGTTCTCGGATTTGTTTTGATGTTTGCCATGCTCACAAGCTCGGCTATTGTTAATCGAACCGAAGACCACCTCGGTTATTTGGCTTCTAACACGATTCATGCATTTTCGGAAAACGCTATCAGCAACTCCGGAAGTAATGACAATCAGCGTCTATTGCCCAATGATAAGATCATTAAGGTGGGAAATGTTCCTATTCATACAGGAAACGAACTGTCTTATGAGATTATGCATCAAGGCTATAAAAGCGTCAATATTACCGTGGAACGCAATGGTGAAAAAGTCAAATTGGAAAATGTAACCTTTGGTTCATTTACGGCAGAAGGTGTCGTTTTCGGGAGCGTGGATTTTTATGTTTACGGTGAGCGATCCAATATAGGAAACTTGCTGCGACATACGTTTTTCAACTCGATTTCCACGATTAAAATGGTTTGGGACGGGTTGTTTGACTTAATTACCGGAAGATACGGATTTGATGCTATGTCCGGCCCGGTGGGAATCACCAAACAGCTTGGCGAAACAGCGAAAGCAGGCAGTACCGGATTTCTTTACTTGGTTTCTATGCTTACGATAAACCTTGGCGTTATGAATTTGTTGCCTTTGCCCGCCCTGGACGGCGGACGGATTCTGTTTGTTATTATCGAGGCAGTTACCCGCAAAAAGATCAATCCCAAAGTGGAATCCTATATTCATTTTATTGGTATCATTCTATTGCTTGCTTTGATGGTATTGGTGAGCCTGAAAGACGTTCTTCAACTTTTTAAATAACAAGGATAAACTCCGAGAGACTATGAATTATAATGAAATCAGAAAAAAGACAAGAAAAATAAAAATCGGGAATGTTTGGATTGGCGGAGATTCGCCCATAGCCATTCAATCCATGACCAATACGGATCCGCACGATGTGCAGGCAACCTATGCCCAGATTATGTCTTTGCAGCAGGCTGGCCTTCATATTGTTCGCCTGGCGATCCCCGATATGGAGGCTGCCAAACAGATTCAATTCTTGAAAGCCTCCGGCATAAGCATACCGATTGTGGCGGATATTCATTTTGACTACCGGATTGCCTTGCAGTGCATCAAATTCGGAGTGGATAAAATTCGGATCAATCCGGGCAATATCGGAAGCGAGGCGCACGTTCGTGCGGTTTGCGACGCTTGCAATGAACGAGGGATTCCCATCCGAATCGGCGTGAATAGCGGTTCCTTGGAAAAAGAAATTTTGCAAAAATACGGCGCACCGACACCCCAGGCACTGTGCGAGAGCGCATGGCATCATATCAATATCTTGGAAAAAAACAGATTCCAAAATATCGTTGTATCAATCAAATCATCGGATGTACAAACCATGATAGAAGCTAACCGCTTGCTTTCCTCGCGTTGTGATTATCCGTTGCACCTTGGAGTTACCGAGGCAGGAAGCGAACGAATTGGGTTAGTCAAGAGTTCCATCGGGGTAGGTGCACTACTTTCCCAGGGAATCGGAGATACTATCCGAGTTTCCTTAACAGATGCGCCGGAAAATGAGATTAAAGCGGCAAAAGCCATTTTGAACGCATTGGAAATCGAGGGGCAGCATGGATTGAACATTGTCAGTTGCCCAACCTGCGGACGCACCCATATCAATTTAATCCCGATTGTTCAGCAGTTTGAAAAAGCCGTTGCACAGCATGGATTGGAGGATGTTCCGGTTACGGTGGCGCTCATGGGATGCGTTGTTAACGGCCCAGGAGAAGCGAAAGAAGCGGATTTCGGAATTGCTGGCGGAAACGGGGAGGCTGTGCTTTTCCGCAAAGGAGAAATTGTCAAAAAAATTCGTGAAGATGAAATTGTTGAAACTCTCATTGCCGAAGTTAAGGCTCATAAATCATGAGATATAAGGACGTGAAAAATGCCGGTCAAAACCTTTCTTGAAAAAATATCGAAGTTTGTCCCCACAGACGAGCAACGAGAAATACTTGAAAATGTCTCAAATTATACAATTAAAGTGGACAAAGAAAGAAGGATCTTGGAAGCTAAAATCCATCTGAGTTTTCTTGTCAATAAACAAAAGTTGTATAGAATTGAGAGGGAAATTGAAAAGGCTTACGAGCTAAAGCATGTCAGATTGTTGCCCTCCTATCCATCAGAGTTATTTGAATATTCCTATGTTCCGCAGATTTTAATTGAAGCGGAAACGATCGGAATTGTGGCACGCGGCTTTTTCAGTGATTATGATTACACACTAACGGAGGAGGAGCTTTCCGTCTCCATTCCTTTTTCGCGCAACGGAGTTTTATTGCTTGAGGATGCAAAAACGCCGGAAATAATTGAAAAAATTATTTTCAGTGAATTTGGCATTCAAAGAAAAGTGAAGATATGCCACACGAAAGATAACGATGCAACGGCGGAAGGAATCACTTATTCCGAATCCATGCAGCGCGAGCTTGAAGCGTGGGACAAGCGTTTGCAACAAGCGGATCAACAATACGAGCAATATAAATCGTATCATGAGGATGCTCCGGGTGAAGGAGAAGCGAACGAAAGCAAACAAACACTTCCAAGAATTTCTTCTATCTATGATGAAAAAGTGTCACCGGAGGTGCAGAACGGTATTGTAACCATAGGGCACGCAAAGTTTGATATTTCCAATCCGAGATATGTCATTGGAGAGAACTTTGAAATTCGTCCAACGCCGATTTCACTTCTTACTAAACCTGAAAGAAACATTGTGGTTCTCGGAGAAGTGTTTGGCGTTTCCAAAGATACCAACCGTACCGGTGATAAAATCAATATGATTTTTTACGTGACAGACGGGAATGCCTCTATTGAAATAAAAAAATTCGGTCTAGACATGGACGCGGCCAATGAATTGTCGGAAACGATTCACGACGGAGCCGTTCTTGCTATCAAAGGAAATGCTAAGTTTGAAATCAGAAAAGAAAAAAGAGACGAGGATCTGACTTTTCATTACGACTCTATTGCGGAAATTTCTAAGATTGGGCGACAGGATAAAGCCGAAAAAAAGCGTGTGGAATTGCACTTGCACACGAATATGTCGGCTATGGATGCTTTGATTCCTCCAGATGTAGCTGTGAAAACGGCTCATAAATGGGGACATCCGGCCATTGCCATTACGGATCACGGAAATGTACAAGGCTACCCGGAAGCCATGCTGGCGGCCGAAAAATGCGGTATGAAAGTCATATACGGCATAGAGGCTTACTTTGTGAATGACACAGCCGGGGCAGTAACGGGCAGCTGTGCCAATATGACTTTTTTGGATGAAATGGTGGCGTTTGATATAGAAACCACCGGTTTGTCTGCGGATGAATGTAAAATTATTGAGATTGGTGCTGTCAAAATCAAAAACGGAGAAATCCTTGAGGAATTTGACATGTTTGTAAATCCGGAATGCGATATTCCGCCCAAAATCACGGAATTGACTTCCATTACTAATGAAATGGTGGCAGACGCACCGACCATTGACGTTGTTTTGCCACAGTTTTTCGCATTTATCGGTGACAAAATGCTGCTGGCTCACAATGCGGACTTTGATACAAAATTCATTAGAAAAGCCGCACGCGACCTGGGACTGCCTTTTACAAACCCGTATCTTGATACTTTGGCACTTTCTCGATTTTTAAATACCGGACTCAACAACCATAAGCTGGACACAATTGCACGGTTTTATGAGCTTGATGACTTCCATCACCACCGAGCATGTGACGATGCGGCCGTTTTGGCGAAAATTTTCTTTTGCATGGTGGAAAAACTTCATAAAATTGATATTAAAACTTTTTCGCAAATCAACAAGGAAATGGGTACGCAGTCCAATCCGCTGAAACTTGGAACATACCACCAGATTCTTCTTGTAAAAAATAAAGTTGGCTTGAAAAATCTGTATAAACTCGTTTCTAAAAGCTATTTGGATTATTATTATCGTCATCCGCGGATTCCGAAATCAGTGTTGGAACAGTATCGTGAAGGCTTGCTGATTGGATCGGCCTGTGAGGCGGGAGAATTGTTCCGGGCAATTCTTGACGGGAAGCCGGAAAATGAACTTGAAAACATCGTGAATTTTTACGATTATCTTGAAATTCAGCCGCTATCCAACAACCATTTTCTAATTCAAAACGGCGCGGCAAGAAACGAAGAAGATTTAAAAAATTATAATCGAAAAATTTATGAGTTGGGGAAAAAATATAATAAACCCGTCGTGGCAACCTGCGACGCGCACTTTTTAAACAAAGAGGATGAGATTTGCCGCAAAATTCTTTTGTCGGGCTTGAAAATCCAAGATGCTGATAAAGATGTGCATTTGTATCTTCGTACGACAGAAGAAATGCTGGAGGAATTTTCCTATCTTGGCGAGGATGCCGCTTACGAAGTGGTGGTGGAAAACACCAACCTGATCAATGATATGATTGAAGACGTGCGTCCGATTCCGAAAGGCTCTTTTACGCCTCATATGGAAGGCGCTGAAGAAGAACTTCAAAATCTTTGCTGGACAAGAGCAAGAAAAATGTATGGGGATCCCTTGCCGGAGATTGTGTCCAAGCGTCTGGAAAAGGAATTGTCATCTATCATTAAAAACGGATTTGCTGTGCTTTATATGATTGCCCAAAAGTTGGTATATTTCAGCGAAAGCAATGGTTATCTTGTCGGATCACGCGGCTCCGTAGGTTCGTCTTTTGTGGCCAATATGTCGGGTATTTCCGAAGTCAATCCTTTGCCGCCGCATTATTACTGCCCAAATTGCCAGCATAATGAATTTATTTTGGATGGTTCTTACGGCTCCGGCTTTGACCTGCCGGACAAGGAGTGCCCCGTTTGCCATACGAAAATGAACGGAGATGGGCAAGACATCCCGTTTGAGACATTTTTGGGCTTTTATGGCGACAAGTCCCCGGACATTGATCTGAATTTTTCGGGGGATGTTCAGGGAAAAGTTCACAAGTATACGGAAGAACTTTTCGGCGCGGAAAATGTGTTCCGTGCCGGAACTCTCGGTACGCTGGCGGACAAAACGGCTTACGGTTTTATTATGAAATACTTTGAAACAAAAGGCGTTAGCATCAGTCGGGCAGAAATGAATCGTTTAATCCTCAAATGCGTAGGGGTTAAGCGAACAACCGGGCAGCATCCCGGCGGCATTATCGTTGTACCTTCGGAATATGAAGTGTACGACTTTACTCCGGTGCAGCATCCGGCCGACGATCCGAAATCTGATATTATTACAACCCATTTCGCGTTTTCTTATCTGCATGATACGATTTTGAAATTGGATGAACTCGGACACGATATTCCGACCAAATATAAATGGTTGGAAAAATTCAGCAACACCAGCGTAATGGACGTGAAAATGAATGACAAATCGGTATATGAGCTGTTTTTGTCAACCAAGCCTTTGGGCGTATCTCCCGAAGACATTGATGCTCAGATAGGAACGTTTGGATTGCCGGAATTTGGCACGCGCTTTATTCAACAAGTTCTTTTGGACGCCAAGCCCAAAAGCTTCGCTGACCTTATGCAGATTTCCGGTCTTACGCACGGCACCAACGTGTGGTTGGGAAATGCACAGGATTTGATTAAAAACGGGACTTGCGATATTTCGCAGGTTATCGGAACACGTGACGGTATCATGCTGGATTTGATTCGTTACGGCATGGAAAACAGCCTCGCCTTTAAAATCATGGAATCGGTCAGAAAGGGCAGGGGACTGAAACCGGAATGGGAAGAAGCCATGATAGCCAGCGGTGTGCCGGAATGGTATATCAGTTCTTGCAAAAAAATTAAATATATGTTTCCCAAAGCCCATGCAGCTGCCTATGTCATGTCGGCAATTCGTCTCGGATGGTACAAAGTACATATGCCGATTGCGTTTTATTGCGCTATGCTTACGGTTGCTCCCGGCGGATTTGACGCAGAGATCGTATCAGGGGGAAAGAACGCCGTTATCAGAAAAATCAAGGAAATCGAAAAAATGGGGCGGGATGCATCTCAAAAAGAACAGGGAATGATTTCCACATTGCAGCTTGTCAACGAATGCTATGCCAGAGGAATCAAATTCCTTCCTATTAGCCTTGAAAAGTCCGATGCGCGTGCATTCTTGCCGGAAAACGGCGGCATCCGTATGCCGTTCCTTTCCCTTGGCGGTCTTGGCGAAAATGCAGCCTTAAATATTATTGATGCACGTAATGAATCTCCGTTCTTTTCGGTAGAGGATTTGCAGATTCGCGGAAAAGTGTCAAAAAGCGTAATTGACATTTTGCGTAAAAATCATGTGCTGGATACTTTGAGCGAAACAGACCAATTGTCTATGTTTTAATGGAGTTGTTTGTAACGGAGAAGCTTTATGAATATTGTAATAGAAAAAGGACGTCCGCTTCAAAACAGATCGGAAACGGAAGAAAATACGTATCATTTTTTGGATCAGTTGCAAATTCCGTATTGGCGTGCGGATCATGCTACCACGGCAACAATTGAAGAATGTTTGGAAGTCGAAAAAGCGCTGGGAGTTAAAATTTGCAAAAATCTATTTTTGTGTAATTCTCAAAAAACAGCTTTTTATTTGCTGATGTTGCCGGGAGACAAGGCTTTCAAAACCAAGAACCTTTCTAAGCAAATTGGAAGTGCCCGTTTGTCCTTTGCGGATGAAGCATTTATGATGCAATATTTATCGCTTCATCCCGGTTCTGTCAGCGTGTTAGGTTTGATGAATGATACAAAGAACCATGTAAAGTTGCTGATTGACCGAGACGTTTTGGACAATGAATTTTTCGGCTGTCACCCGTGCCTGAATACATCCACGCTAAAAATCAAAATATCGGATTTGACAGATGTGTTTTTGCCGGCTGTAAACCATGATTATACGATCGTGGAGCTTTGAAAATGATTGACATTTTTCAAGGATTGTGATAAGATAATTACTTGAAAAGCATGAGAAATGCAAAAATCGAAAGGGTTAATTGAATGTTATGATGGGTACAAATTCAAATACAGATAGTCAGAAATGGGTTGCAGGTTGGGGGGCGGACATATCTGCCGTTAGAGCCGATTATCGAGAATATTTTGCGGATGTCACATTCCGCTATAAAATTTTTCCCACTGTGGCGGCAGAGGCATTGCGGCTTCATTTTTCTGCTATATACAATACCGAAGACACTGAAATTACGCAAGTCTTTCTTGCAAAAACCAAACAGCAGGACGGAGATTCTTCTGAAATTCTTTCGGACACTTCGACACAAGTAACCTTTCACGGAGGCAATTCATCGTTGCTTTTAAAAGCAGGCACGGCAGATGTTGTCAGTGATCCCATCCATTTTGTCTGCACGCCCGGTGAGGAATTTTCCGTCAGCCTTTACTTTCGCAAACTGACGCAGGCGGCTACGGGCCATTCAAACGGAAATACCAAGTACATCAAAAAATATGCGTGCAAAGGCAATTATGCAACAAAAGAAAGTCTTTCTTATTACGGAACTCTTGACTGCGAAACATATGTTTTCCTGAATACCATTGATTTTCTTACACAAACCAAGGACGATGTAAAAGCGATTGTGGCTTTTGGCGATTCCATTACAGCCCAGCCTTGGCCCGATTGCTTAGCTCACCGAATTTTTGAATCCGGCATTGTGAACCGCACCGTCATACGCCGTGGCATTGGTGGGAATCGTATTCTACGAGGATATAAATTTGCCAATCGTCAGCATTTTGGCCCCGCCGGTGTTGAGAGATTTTCTGATGCCATTCGTGTGGCCGGTGCTGATCGAGTATTCGTGCTGCACGGAATCAACGATTTGATTCATCCGACTCCCAGCGGAAAATATTCGCCCATGAGCGATTTGCCTACTGTAGAAGAAATGATTGCGGGATATACCTATTATATTGATGAAGCCCATCGGCAAGAAAAAAAGATTTATTTAGCTACTATTATGCCTTGCGCGTATTGCTTGATGGAAAATGGGGAAAGAGAGAAAATTCGCCTTGCTATCAATGATTGGATCCGAACGCAAGCGCCGATAGACGGATGTCTGGATTTTGAAGCATATGTGCGTGATCCTGAAAACGCGCAAAAAATGTGTGAGCTTTATGATTGCGGAGATCATCTGCATCCCAATTTTAACGGTGCTATGCAGTTGGCTAACTCAATCCCCATGGATATTATTACCCAATCATAATTACCGTGAGGAAAATTATAGAAAGGAGGCACGCTTCTTTATGAATTCCAACGGCAATAAAACGGATGCCAACAAAGCAGAAAATGGAAATTTAACCCAGAAAGAAAATGAAAGAAACAGGGAACTTGTAAATAAACAAAAAAGAACCATTTTGATTGTGATAGCTTGTCTTTTAGCTTTTGCGGGTTTATATTTTGCCATAGTCCAAATTGATTTTGACAAGCTTTTTCCGAAAAAAACGCCTTCAGACACCCGTGCGCCTATTTTCTTTTACGAAGAACGCTTAAGCGAGTATCCGGAAGAAGATGAAATTTATATGGCCCAAGATCGTACTGTCAATTACAGTGTCAACGGTGCATCGGAAACTTTAGATGAAAGCGGAGCCGTGGCTCGGGGCGAATATGTAAATCTGCTTTATCAATTGGTCGAATATATAAAAAACGGAAACCATGAAGGCTACAACGCTTGTTTCAGTCCGTTGTATTATGAGGTAGCCTCTCCGAAAGGGCAGTTTACCAAACAAAAAATTTATGCCATTACCATTACAGAAATTTCTATAACCGAAAAAAAAGACAGCAACGGAAACTTGTACGATGAACATGTTTATACTTTGGAATATTTTATTCGGCATAACAACGGAACCTTGCGAAACGATATGGGAAGCGATTGTTCTAAAAAACAGTTCATCGTGATGAGCAATCGTTCAGGAACATCTTTGATTGATAATTTATATACGTTGGTTTATGTAAATTGAAACAACGAAAGGCTTAGAGAAACCCATTGTAAGCGGTCGGGAATTATATGCATTAAATTATACAAAATGCAAATTTTGTATAATAGAGGGAAGCAAAACGGCCTCAAAAAGGCCCCAACCGGCCTTGAACCCTATTTTTTTATAAACAAATGCTTTTTTGAGTGCTATAGCCCATATCTATTAAAAACCTATTTGTAGACACTTTTACTTTCTAAAATAAAAAGTGAGTTTATCATTATAATGTTGACAGACTTTCGATGCGGCGCTTTGGAATTGGATCGTTACTTGCTCTTTTACAACGAGCCACGGAATTACGATACAATCTTGCAGTTTGAATTTGAAAAAATATCGCGTGATCTCTGTGTGTTGGATCAGCTTGGCTTTTCTCGCTTGGGATTCAGCGTTCGGTATAACGATCAGTATTCCTGTTCCCGAACGATGGCCTTGGTAAGACAATACCGTGCGATCTATAAAAAGTATCTTTCACGAACGGACAAACGTAATTTTCAAATTTCTTTTTATCCTTCTGTGACACTCAATTCAGAAACGCCGTTTATCACAAACCTTACTACCTTGTCCGTATCAAAGCCTTCCTTGCGTAATCGCTATTTGCTATTGGAGCCGTCCGCTTTGCAGGTGCTTCCGGACTTTGCTCAAATTATCAATAAAATTTTGTATAATTGCCGTTTAACTCCCGTTTTCCTGGACTTTCAGCTTTTGACACTGATGTATGACAAATCGGAACTTGAAAAATTATATTATATTCCAGGAGCGGCATTTCAATTTTCTTTGCGATGCATCAACGATCCTTGCAATCTAAACAGTGTTTGTCAAATTTTAAAAGTCGGAAATACGGTTTTTCTTGGAACAGATTGCGGACACGACAAGCTAAATCCTAAAGAAATTGCAAAGAATTTGGATCAGCTGAAGAAAAATTTGGGAGAAAAACGATATAAAAACATGAATCTGCGCGCATTGCGTTTTCCTATTTGAAACGAGTGCCCTATTGGTGTGGGTGGTGTTCCCTTTCATATTTTCGCTTGGTGGCTTCCCCGCCGCGGATATGACGCTCCTGCTTGTTCAATTCAAGAATTTTACGAGCCTCCCAATAAAGCGGTTTGTTGATTTTTCGTAATGCTTGCGTAATGTCTTTATGTACAGTGCTTTTGCTGACACCGAATTTTTGCGCAACGGTGCGAACCGTAGCTTTATTTTCGATCAAGTAAGTAGCCAAAGTAACGCACCGTTCTTTGCTTCCCGAAAAATACATCATATGCAATTCCTCTTTTAACTGTTTTTGTAATTCATTTTATGAGTACAAGCTCCGAAATATGCACTTCTGTAAATTTCTTTGACGAAAGGCTGCCATGATTTGAAATTGAATA
>CAKSIP010000042.1 GCA_934462825.1 uncultured Eubacteriales bacterium
CATCGCATTTTCCTTTCGTGAAGCTTGAAATAAAGGAGCCGGACGGCCGCTAACTCGGCCGTCCGGCTCCCCCCTCTGATGTTTAAGTATAAGGGTAGATTAGGCGAAAATTAGTCAGCCTTGGGTGCTTCTACGGGGCAAACGCCGGCGCAAGCACCGCAGGACATGCATTCATCCGCGTTGATTACATATTTTCCATCTTTTTCGCTGATGGCACCCACGGGGCACTCGTCAGCGCAGGAGCCGCAACCAATGCAGACATCTACATCAATTTTGTATGCCATGATATTATCCTCCATAAATTTTAAGTTTCATCAATTATATCATACTTTACGGGAAATGAAAATACCTTTTTATTAAATTTTCTTCAAAAAAATATTTTTTTTGATTTTTTCGTCAAACCCGCGAAAAAAGGGAGCTTTGACGGCTCTTTTTGCTTATCGGATTGTTTCCGGTTCTTCGGCCGGCGCCGATGGGCTTTCTTGTAAAGAGTCGTCAGGCAGGGACGGATCAGGCTCCTCGCCTTTTTTCTTGCCGTTGTACGAGGGGGCTTGAGGCTCCGAGGCTTCTGCGGCGTTGCCACTGTTCTTCTTAGACAGGAGCGTGACGCTGTCTCGGTGCGCCACCACATATTCCGTGTTTTGCGTGTCGTTTAGCCGGATTTTCAACATGCCGATCAGCGGATGCGTTTCAGTGACGGTTCCTACAGCGTTGTCCACGCGAACGATGGAACCGACCGGCGGTGTTTTCTTGATTTCTTCGCAGTAGGTTTGGTTTTCAAAATTCAGACAGCACATCAAGCGGCCGCAGTTGCCGGAAATTTTGTTGGAATTGAGAGAAAGTCCCTGATCCTTGGCCATCTTGATGGAAACCTGGGCAAAATTGGAGAGAAACCGGGAGCAACACAGCGGCTTGCCGCAAATGCCGATGCCGCCGATGATTTTGGCTTCGTCGCGGATTCCGATTTGACGCAACTCAATTCGCGTTTTGAAAACGGAAGCGAGATCGCGTACCAGCTCGCGGAAATCCACACGGCCGGCCGAGGTGAAATAGAACAGCAATTTGGAGTTGTCAAAGGCGTACTGCGCATCGACCAGCTTCATGTCCAGCTTGTGCTGACGGATCTTTTCCAGCGCAATTTTGAAAGCGTCCTTTTCCCGTTCTTTGTTTTCTTCGTTTTGTTCTATATCCGCCTTGGAAGCCGGTCGCACAACCTTTCGTAGCGGTTGTACAATTTCTCCGGCACGCACTTTGCGGTTGGCATACACCACTTCTCCAAATTCAAGGCCGCGAGCCGTGTCGAGAATGGCAAAATCGCCTGCCTTGAAGGTATAGCCGGCGGGATCAAAGTAATACATTTTTCCGCCGCTTTTGAAGCGGACGCCTACCACATCCACGCCCTCGCCGTTTTCATCCATCGGTGTGTAGAGCAGATGGGAGGTTCCGAAGATTTCCTCGTCGGTAAATTCGCGCAACTCAAAAGGCTCCGGTTCCGGGGCAATGACAGTGGACTTTGTCAACCCGCGCCGAGGGGGCGGCGTGCCTTGACCAGAGAGACGTCCGAACAGCGCATCTTCTTCCGGGGCAATATCCAAAATGCTTCCCCCCGGCGTCGGCGCCGATTCCGGGCGGCGTGCCTCTGCGGGAGGCTTGCGACGGTCGCGCCCTCCGCCTTGATTTTTCTTGCGGTTGGGATCGGGACGACCGTTGTCGTTCTTTTTTTGCGATGGCCCGACATTGGGCTGTTGCGTTTGCGGCTCTCGATTATCTTTGAAATCTCGGCGCTTGTTTCCGCTGTTTTTCTGCGCCGCTTCGTTCCCGCCTTTCGGATTTCGGGGCGGGGCGTTTTGGGGCGCGGGTTGCGGCGCTCGATCATTCTTGCCGTTGCCGGCAGTGTTTTTGTTTCCCGGTGCTCCGGGACGGTTGCCGGCAGGACGATCTTTGCCGTTATTTCGATTTTTTCCGCCTCGGTGGGGGCGATTTCGTCCGCTGTTACGCGGCGCATCCTTTTTTTCTGTCGGCGCGTTGGCGTGAAAAGCGGCGTTTTCTTGCTTTTTTTGTTCGTTTTCGTTCATGCGTTTGTATCTCCGTGCCGTAAATACGGCTCTGTTTCTGTTGTTTACAAGGGTGGGTAAATGGGCAAATGGATAAATGGACAAACGGGAATTAAAAAGAGGTGAGAAGATCGGTCAACGTGAGCTTTACGTTGGCGTTTTTCTGTAGGGCGTTGGCGGCGTTTTCGACGCGGTCGTAGAAAGAAAGCAATTGCTTTTCACGGAACCTTTCCGCCGTATCAAGAGCCGCCTCCCGGTTCGTGTAAAAGCAGAGTGTAGCCTCGTCGTATTTCTTTACCAGAATGAGATCGCGCAGAAGCGCCTGTATGAGGGAAAGCAGAAAGAGCAGGTCTTCTCGTTTGGGGGGAAATACATTCAAAAGGGAAAGCACCGAGGCATCGTATCCACGGCGTTGCAAGGCTTCGATAAAGCGAAGCGCCATCGCGCGGCTGTCGTCCATGGGCTTTCTGGTTTTGGGAGAAAGAAGCTCAATGGCACGTCCGATACTGCCGTTCGCGGCAAGCAGAAGGGCGTCAAATTCCTCCGGCGCCTGCGCTTGCAGGCTTTTCGCCGTCCGGGAAACGGCCGGAGCCACGCGCGACGAGCAAAGAAATTCCGCAATGTCGGCGCAGGAAAGCAGGTCGGTGCGCAGAATTTGACAACGACTGCGGATGGTCTCCAACAGCAATCGGGCATTTTCGCACAAAAGGAAAAAGTAAGCGTTGGTCGGAGGCTGTTCCAGCGAGAGCAAAAAGGCGTTTTGCGCCTGCACGGTCATCGTGTCCGCATCCTCTAAAATATAGGCCTTTAATTCCAAATTGTTAGGGAAAACAAGCAGAGTGCTTTTGAGTGTGCGGATGGCTTCAATGCCGAGGCTGGCTTTTCCTTCGCGTCCGATGACGGAGACATCCGGGCATTTGCCTTCAAAAATATCACGGCAGTTTTTACATGCGCCGCACGGAAGCGTTTCTGTGCCGGAACACGCCAGTGCGGCCACGATGTTCTGAGCCAGCGTGTGCCTTCCGCTTCCCGGCTTGCCCTCGATAATGAAAGCATGGGCGAGAGTGCCTGCTTTGATGTCCTCATATAAGCGCTGACAAACGGTTTCGTTGCCGATGATATTTCCGTTCCCCAAGCGCATTCTATGGTACCTCCAAAATAAATTCTTATCCAGCATCAATTATAACAGAACTTTGGGGGGATGTCAAGGGCTTTTGGTACGGCAATTCTGCTTTGCCAAAACGAAAAAATGAAGGAACCCCGACAGCTCTCAGCAGAACCCTTGACAGAAGGAAAAAGGAATGATATAATGTTTTTGTTTAAAAATCAATTATAAGTGTCGATATATGGCATGAAAGGGTAACAGAGCTATGAAATGGACTTCGTTAAATGATCTGCGTGAAAAATACTTGCGCTTTTTTGAATCCAAGGGGCATATGCGGCTTCCTTCTTTTCCTTTGGTTCCGATTGGAGATAAATCGCTTTTGTTGATCAACTCCGGTATGGCCCCTATGAAAAAATATTTTACAGGGGAAGTGCAACCGCCTTGTAAGCGTGTGACCACCTGCCAAAAATGTATCCGCACACCGGATTTGGAACGCGTCGGACATACGGCACGGCACGGCACCTACTTTGAAATGCTGGGCAATTTCAGCTTCGGCGATTACTTTAAGGAGCAGGCCATTCCGTGGGCATGGGAATTTCTTACGGTGTGCCTTGCCATTCCGGCCGATCGCTTGTGGCCTTCCATCTATGAAAATGACGAGGAGGCGTACCGCATCTGGACAGAAAAAATCGGAGTTCCGGCGGAGCATGTCGTGCGCCTTGGAAAAGCCGATAACTTTTGGGAACACGGAACGGGGCCTTGCGGGCCTTGCTCCGAAATCTATTTTGATCGGGGCGAAAAGTACGGCTGCGGCTCCCCCGATTGTAAACCGGGATGCGATTGTGATCGCTACATGGAAATTTGGAACAATGTCTTTTCTCAATTCAATAACGACGGAAAAGGCAACTATACCGAGCTGAAGCAAAAAAATATTGATACGGGCATGGGCCTTGAACGGCTGGCTTGCATCATGCAGGGCGTGGACAACATGTTTGAGGTAGATACAATCCGAAAGATCCTTGATCATGTTTGCACCATTGCGGGAAAAACGTACGGGGAAAATCAGGACGACGACATTTCGATTCGTGTGATCACCGACCATATCCGCAGTGCGACCTTTATGATTTGCGACGGCGTAATCCCGTCGAACGAAGGGCGCGGCTACGTGTTGCGCCGCATTCTCCGCCGTGCGCTTCGTCATGGAAAGCTGCTCGGCATCCATCGTAAATTCCTCACAGAGCTGTGTGATACCGTGATCGGGGAAAACCGAAACGCCTACCCGGAGCTGGTGGACAAGCATGATTATATCTGCAAGGTGATTTCTATGGAGGAGGATCGCTTTGATGCCACGGTAGATGCCGGCCTTTCCATTCTCGGTCAAATGATTGAGGACGCGCAAAAAAGCGGAGCCTCCGTCCTTTCCGGCTCCGATGCTTTCAAACTTTACGATACGTTTGGCTTTCCCGTGGATCTGACACGGGAAATTGCGGCGGAAAAAGGCCTTGCTGTGGATGAGGAAGGCTTTGATCAGCGCATGCAAGAGCAAAGAATGAGGGCAAGAAATGCGCGCGGCAATATCAGCGGATGGAGCGATTCCTCCAAAACGCTGCTTTCCGGCTTGTCGAAAACGGAGTTTACAGGGTATGACGAAACCGAAAGCCGGGCAAAGATCGTAGCCATTGTGGGCGAAGATTTGCTGGACGAGGCTACGGAAGGCGAATTGACGGTAGTGCTGGATCGAACCCCCTTCTACGGAGAGGGCGGCGGCCAGGTGGGTGACACCGGCGTTATTACCGGCGACGGCTTTGTGTTAAACGTCAATGATACGAAAAAAGTGGACGGAGTGTACCTCCATATCTGCACCGTCGAGAGCGGTTGCGTAAAAAAGGGCGCTGCCGTGACAGCCCAAGTGGATCGGAAACGCAGAGACGCGATTCGCCGCAACCATTCCGCCTGCCACCTGCTCCAAGCGGCGCTGCGCCGTGTTTTGGGCAACCATGTGGAGCAGGCAGGTTCCTATGTGGATGCGGAAAGAATGCGGTTTGACTTTACCCATTTTGCCGCTATGACAGCCGAAGAGCTGAGCAAAGCGGAAACGATTGTCAATGATGCGGTGCTGGAAGCATACGATGTCATTACCAAGGAAACGGACATCGAGAACGCAAAAAAAATGGGCGCAATGGCTCTGTTCGGAGAGAAATACGGCGACAGGGTGCGCGTGGTGAAAATGGGGGATGTTTCTTGTGAATTGTGCGGCGGTACGCACGTTTCCAATACATCTCGTATCGGCTTGTTCCGCATCGTGATGGAAGCCTCGGTGGCCGCCGGTGTTCGCCGCATTGAAGCCGTGACAGGCGAGGGTGTGCTTCAGCTTCTCAAAGACAAGGACGCCTTGCTCGCCCAAACCGCGAAGGAACTGAAAGCCCCGAATGTGCATGATCTTGTGCAAAGAGCTTCGGCCTTGCAGAGTGAGCTTTCGGAGAAGAAGAAAGAAATCGACGCGCTCCAGGCAAAGCTGGCCGCATCAAAGCTGGGCGCCCTTGTGGATTCTGCCGTGACGGTGGGCAGCGTTCGGCTGGCAACGGCACAGTTTGACGACATGCAGATCAGCGTGGCACGCAGCTTGGCCGATGAGATGAAAGAGCGTTGCCCGGATATGGTAACGGTTTTGGCTGTGGTCAGTGACGGAAAGCTGAATTTCCTTGCGGCATGCGGAGCACAGGCCGTCAAAGCCGGCGCGCACGCAGGGAAGCTGGTCGGAGAAGTCAGTGCTGTGACAGGTGGCAAAGGCGGCGGACGCCCCGACAGCGCCATGGCCGGCGGACGCGAAACAGACAAAATCCGAGAAGCTTTGGCGATTGCCGCCGATGTTTTGCGGAAGATGCTGAAATAAAAAAGCGTTTCTGTACAGAGGCCGCTCCCAAATGGATTGGAAATTTTGGAGCGGCCTTTTTGCCCATGCAGGGGCACGAAATTCATGCCGAAATGGCGCGAAAACGCAGGAACAGGAAAAGGAGGAGTTTGCGATACCATGAGTCAACAACCGAAAATTCTGATTTCAAAATCGAAGGATTACGCAGGCGAGTTTTACATTGATGCCATCCGTGCCGTTGGGGGAGAGCCGGTGTCTCTTTACGCGCATGATTCCGACGAAGGGTTTGACGCGTTGCTTTTGTCGGGAGGCGGCGACATGGCTTCTTTTTACTTTGGGGAAGAAAACCATGGCTCCGACGAACCGGATCTCGTTCGTGACGCGGCGGAGATGAAGCTGTGCGATTGCTTTATCCGCAAGGGAAAGCCGGTGCTCGGCATTTGCCGCGGGCATCAGGTGATCAATATTTATTTTGGCGGCACGTTGGTGCAGGATTTGCCCACAGCCGCCCTGCATTCCTCGCCGGAAGGCGACCTGATTCACCCCACCGTGACGGTGGAAGGGAGCGTGATGCATCGCCTGTTCGGTGCATCCCCCTACGTGAATACCAGCCACCATCAAGGCATCAAAGTGCCGGGAAAGGGACTCAAGGTCACACAGTACAGCCAAAAAGACGGCGTCATTGAGGCCATTGAGCACGAAAGCCTTCCGGTTTTGGGCGTGCAATGGCACCCGGAAAGAATGTGCTTGCGAAAAAAACGGGAGGATACGCCCGATGCTTTGCCGATATTTGCGTATTTTCTGTCTCTGATAAAAACGATGGAGGAGAAATAAAGAGCCCGATGAAACGATGGAAGGTTTATAACGGGATTGACCGGGTGGAAACGGCAAAATCCTTTTTGCAGGGACGTCGCCTCGGCCTTTTGACTTCCGCTTCGGGAATCAATCGAAGCGGAATCCCCACATCTGAAATTTTGTCCGAATACGGGCACTTGTCTTATCTGTTCTCGCCCGAGCACGGTCTCTACGCCAACCTGCAGGACGGCTTGTACGGAAAAGATTCGTGGGATCCGGAGACAGGCGCAGCCATTTGCGATGCCGGCCTTTTGGCCAATCCGGACGATGCGAGAGTCAGAGCGATTTTTGAGAATTTAGATACAGCCGTGTATGACATTCAAGACGTCGGGGCGCGCTTTTACACCTATTTATACAATCTGACTGACCTGATGCAGTGCTGTCAGCGATACGGCAAGCCGTTGATTGTTTTGGATCGCATCAATCCGATTGGCGGTGTGCGCATGGACGGCGCGATCCTGGATGTCGCTCATTTTTCTTCGGGAATCGGACGATATGCCATTCCCACGCGATACGCCATGACGTCGGGAGAATTGGCCCGCTTTGTCAATGCAGAGGGAAAGATTGGCTGTGATTTGACGGTGATTCCGTGCGAAGGGTGGCGCAGGGATGTTTTTTACGATGAAACCGATTTGCCCTGGGTGAATCCATCGCCCAACATCCCCTCAGTCGGGACGGCATTGAACTATATTGGGAGCTGCATTTTTGAAGCTACCAACGTGTCGGAAGGGCGGGGAACAACACGGCCGTTTGACATGGTGGGAGCGCCCTTTGTGGATGTCCCTGCCTTTTATCGAGAGATGACGGATCATCAATTGCCGGGTGTGGTGTTCCGCAAGGCGTATTTTACACCGGGCTTCCAAAAATATGCCGGGCAAACCTGCGGCGGTCTGGAGATGCTGATTACCGACCGGGAAGCCTACGATCCCATCCGAACCATGCTGTATATGCTGGCTCATTTGCGCCGATACGAGGCCTTTACCTGTCGCCCGGACGGCTTCGCCATCCGATTTGGCACCAATCTTTTGGCCGATCCGAATTATGATACAGAGAAGTTTTGCGCCGAGGCGGCGGAAGCCAACCGTGCTTTCCACAAAAAAGCCGAACCCTATTGGTTGTACGCTTAAGCGAGGGGAGAGCCTTCGTGGTGCCATACGTCCAATCATGAAAGGGAAAAAGCAAGGAAAGAAAGGAAAGAAAGGAAAAGAAAGGAGAAGGAGAATGGCTATGTTGGTGATCAAGCTGGCCGGATTGCCGATCGGCATTGAAAGCCGCTATGAAATGACGGCAAAGCTCTGCCAAGCCTATGTGTGCGAGGAAGCACCGCTTTTTACCGTTTGGGCGACGGAAGCTGAGATCGCAGCCGAAAAGCAAGCGGCACTTTTTGCGGTGTCCGATGCCTACGCCGAAAGCGTTTGTATTTATCGCAATCTTTGCCGCAGACTCCCGGCCTATGAAGCCTTTCTTTTTCATTCGGCGGTGGTGGAGTGCGACGCGAGGGCTTATGCTTTCGCCGCGCCGAGCGGAACCGGAAAATCTACGCATGCTTCGCTGTGGTTGCGGCATTTTGGGGATCGCGCCCGCATCCTCAATGGAGACAAGCCGATCTTTCGACGTGACAAAGACGGATTTTTCGCTTTCGGAACTCCGTGGTGCGGAAAAGAGGGATGGCAGGTCAATGCATCCGCTCCGCTGGAGGCGATTTGCTTTCTTGTACGCGGGCAGACAAACCGTATAGAACGGCTGGAAAAGAGCGAGGCGGTTTCTCTATTGCTTCCGCAGATTCTCATGCCGGAACGTGCAACCGATGTGACAAGGCTGTTTCCTTTGCTGAACGCTTTGGTTGAAAAGGTTCCGTGTTATCAATTGCAATGCAATGTGTCAGAGGAGGCTGTCGAGGTCGCTTATGCCGGGATGCGTCCTGTATAAAGAAATAAACCCTTTTCCGCATGAGATTTGAAAAGAGAGGAGAAAGACCGGAATGAAACGAAACAAGGACTTTATTGCAGATCAAATTGCCGGGGAGTATGTGGCCGTTCCCATCGGAGAAATGTCCAAGGCCTTTCACGGAATGATTCGGCTGAACGATACGGCACGGTTTATATGGGATCAATTGGAGAATGACGTAACGGAGGCTCAGATTGTCGATGCGTTGCTGGCCCACTACGAGGTTGACCGAAGTTGTGCGGAGCGGGATGTCCGACGGATTGTGGAGATGTTGAAAGATGCCGGAATTGTCATGGGAGATTGAAAGCTACCCCTTAGAGGCCATGCGAAAGCTTCTTGTGCGGGTTTTGGATAGCGGCGGAGAGTTTGAGCTTTCCCCGAAAGGGACAAGCATGCTTCCTTTGCTTCAGGAAGGGCGGGATTCCGTGATCCTTGTCAAGCCCCCGGCTGTGCTGTCCGTGGGGGATGTGGTGCTTTATCAGCGGGAAAACGGCGCCTATGTACTGCATCGGATTGTCGGAATCGACGGCGAAACTTATACGATGTGCGGAGATAATCAGTATCAGCCGGAGCCGGGGATTCGACGGGAACAAATTCTCGCTTTGGCGGATCGCTTTGTCCTTGACGGAAGAACCGTTCCGGCCGATTCGGCCGAAAACCAAACGTACATTCGACGACACCGCAGCCTTCGCTTGCGCCGTTATCGCAAAGCCATGGAACGAAGAATGGAAAGCGTGAAACGCTGGTGGAAACGAAAAAAATAAGTCATCGGGGAGTTAAAAAACTCAAAATGAGTTTTTTAACTCCCCCTTTGGCTTAAAGAAAGCTTTTCAGCTTGTCTACGCTTTGTTCTTGGAACGAAATCAGCTCATGGCACAAATCCATGGCTTTTTCATCGGCGTGATGCATTTTTCCTTCCCGAGCTTGCTTGGTGCTGTCGGTGATCCCCATGGTCAGTCCTTCAATCATCATTTCGGCAATGTGGCTGGGCGTGGCGTCCAGCAACGTGTTCATGGCAATTCCCATTTTGGCGGTTGCTTTGGTGAAAAGGCTTTCTTCCTTCGGAATTTCATTCATGCCGGAAAGAAAGGTTTCCGCTTTGGAAGCGATCTTTTCATATTGCCCGAATTGTGAGGTCAGTGTTTCGCGCAAGGCGGTGTTTTGCTCTCCCTTTGGTTGTACCTTCGGAAGAACATCCGTAATGGAATCTGCGCCCATGCGTGCCGTTTTATACACATGAGACGCAAGTGCTACAGTGGCTTTTTCATCGGTTCTTTTTTGCATTTCTTTGACTTTTCCGTGCTGCCTGCGGTCGAGCCGGCCGGGGAAGGACAGCAACGAAATCCTTTCTTTTGATGTCCCAATGCTTTTTCGACTGTGATCCATCGCCGAGGGCTTGTTCTCGGTAAAAAAAGATCGGGCTACACAGCTTAGTATGCTGTCGTAGCCCGATTTTTATGAGGGAAAGGCTCTTAAATCTGTGATTTTTTGCTTTGGGTGGCTTCCCGCGCCTTTTGCGCTCGCACATCGGTTCCGCAGAACAAAAGCGACAGATAATCGCCAAGCACCCGGCTGGTAATGCGATCCCAATATTTCTGCCGAAATTCGGTTTGTGTCAGGTTGGTGCTGATGATGGTGGAAAGCTTTTTGTTCAGCCGTGTGTTGATAATATTGTAGAGGCAGGAAACCGTGAATTGATTGATCACTTCCGTGCCGAGATCATCCACAATCAGCAAATCACAGCTTGTATAGCGTTCCACATTGCCGGCCTCTGGGTTTTGTCCGTTGCCAAAACGACGATTTTCAAAGTCGGAAAAAAGCGTAACGGCGCTGACGTATACCACATCAAAGCCTCTTTCAATCACGCGGCCGGCTACCGCGCTGGAAAGGTGCGTTTTTCCAAGGCCTGTCCCGCCGAACAAAGCAAGATTTTCTCCGCTTCCGGTTCGGAAGTTTTCGGCAAAATCCTTCATGATGGCGAAATTTCGGCTCATAATCGCATGAAGCTCCGGTTTGTTTGAAAAATAAGAAGGGGAAAAGTTATCAAAGGATTGTTCCCGGAGTAAGTGCGCCATGCCGGAGCTTTCATATCCGGCATAAATGAGACGTTTCCGCATACAGTCGCACATTTTGGTGTCCACATACCCGGAGTCTCCGCATTTTTCACAATCGTACTGAATGTCGGTATAATTTTCCGGATAGCCGTGAGACGCGAGAAGGGCTTTGCGTTCCGCAACAAACCGGGCGTTTTGCTGACGGATCTGTTCCACGCTTTCTTTGACATTCGGCGCGCCGGAGCAAATGACGCGCATCAGCTGTGCCCCCGTGGTTTCCAGCTGCCGGTCTAATGCCGCAAGACCGGGAACGGACGCCTGCACCTCTGCTTTCCTTCTCTCGGCCGCTTCACGCTTGGCGGCATACTTCTCCTCATATTCTTGTTTGATCCGATTGAAATTCTCT
>CAKSIP010000043.1 GCA_934462825.1 uncultured Eubacteriales bacterium
AATACGCTCGCAACAGATGATATTACCCAGCAGGTTTTGCTTTCCGTCAGGATAGCTGTAATCAAAACGCCGAGCATGTAGACTGTAATGATGTTTGCCTCCGTAAAACCAAGGCTTGAAAAAAGGAAACCGAGCAGAGTTGAAAACGATAGTAAAATCGCCGAAACCGCCAAGCCTTTCAGGAGTTTTGCAAAATGCGGCTTTTCAAACAGCGTTTTCTTTCCTTTGGCTATAACGGCATCACTGTCCGGAATAATATGAATATCGACATTAGGAGCAAGCGATATCAGCTTTTCCGTCAAGGTAGGTCTTCCGAAGAAGCGCCGTTTGCCCACAACGCTTCTTCCGATCACTATTTTTGTGATACCCGAAAGCCGCGCATACTCGGCAATCTGAAATGGCACATCATCTCCGCACGCCGTAACGATTGTCGCACCGCACTTTTCGGCGAAATGAATGTTTGCAAGCAAGCGATTCTTGTCTTCTGCCTCCATATATTCGGAAGCGGGAGTTTTTACATATAATGCCGAAAAGGACGCGTGAAACGCCCTTGCCATGGCTGCCGCAGTCTGAATGATTTTTGTGTTGGAAGGTGCAGATGACAGACAGACCAGAATGTGTTCTTTTTTAGTAGGATTGATTATTTTTCCCTCCATATCAATTGACCTCCCGAAAAGTGATTAGCAACACGATGTAACTTGCTCAGAAAGCAAATGAAATGCGGCTTGACACAAAGAATTAAAGCGCTTGTTTTTATGAGTCACGATATAATGCGTTCTCATCAAAACGGTATCGGAAATTGTCAGTTCGCAAAGCGAGCCTTGCTTAATTGCATCTTTTACGATTCCTTCCGGTAATACCGCTATACCATGCCCGTCTTTGGCAAGCGAAACAAGTGCTTCGTTGCTGACAGATTCCGCAAAGGGTTTCACGGATAAATGCCTTTCGGCAAGATTTTTAGAAAGCAAATCTCGTGATGCACTTCCGATTTCACGTAGCAATAAAGGATATTTGATAAGTTCTGCCAAACAAACAGACTTCTTCATATCGCTTGGAGAACAAACGGCAATCAAGCGGTCTCCGCCGATAGGAGTGATTTTCAGATAGGGAGAGTGTACAATTCCTTCAACGATTCCGAAGTCTATGGCTCCGCATTCTATTTTTTCTTCGATTGCAGCGGTTCTATCGATAAAAAAAGAAGGTTTTAGATTCGGTAATCTCTCTTTTATCAGGGAAATATATCTCGGCAAAACCGTTTTCCCGAGCGTAAGAGATGAGCCGATACGAATATACGGATTTTGTCCTCCAAAGCTTGCGGCAGTTTCAAAATCATCAAATCCGGCAAGAGCGTTTTTCGCTTTGACAAGCAAATCTTTTCCCGTAGGTGTCAGCACAAGTCTTTGATTGATTCTGTCAAAAAGCAAAACATTATAATATTTTTCAAGTTCAGATATCGTTGTGCTTACCGTGGGCTGAGCCATATGCATGGCTTCGGCGGCTTTTGTGATTCCACCGCATTCACATACGCAGATGAAAATTTTCAAATGGCGTATTGTCATAGCGTCACCTCATATCAGAATGAATATAAACTATATTAGATTATACTATTTTACTTATGACAAGTCAAGTGTTATAATTATAAAGTAAATCAAGGAGGAATCGCTATGTTGCCAAAGTCGGGTATGAAAAAACATCTTAATCTTTTCTTTACTATGCTGAAAATAGGACTGTTTACCTTCGGTGGCGGTTATGCAATGATCGCATTGCTTGAAAACGAATTTATTTCCAAAAAGAAATGGATGAAAAAAGATGAATTCATCGATATGGTTGCGATCGCCGAATCTACGCCCGGACCTGTGGCCATTAACTCCGCCACATATATCGGGTATAAGCTTCTCGGCTTTTGGGGAGCATTTTTCGCCACGGTAGCGGTCTGTATTCCGTCTTTCGTTATTATATTTTTTATCTCTCTTTTCTTTGATTCTTTCCTATCCTTGACGTTGGTTTCTTATGCCTTTCGCGGAATACAGGTGTGCGTAATATATCTTATAATGTCCGCCGGTTTAAAAATGTTGAATGATATGCAAAAAAACATATTCAACATTGTTATTCTTACGACCACTCTTGTGTGTATGATTTCATTTTCAGTATTTTCCGTTAATTTTTCGAGCATATTTTATATTGTAATAAGCGGATTTATCGGGCTTTTTGCCTATACGATACGTTTGATTCATGCAAGGAGAAATAAAAAATGATATACCTTGAACTGTTTTTAACGTTCCTTCAAATCGGTGCTGTTTCTTTCGGCGGCGGATATGGTATGATTTCGCTGATTCGGGAGGAGGTTCTAACTCACGGCTGGCTCACAGAAAAACAGTTGCTCGATATGATTGCCGTTTCGGAATCAACTCCCGGACCAATCGCTGTCAATGTGGCAACGTTTATAGGTTCTGCACAAGGAGGAATTCTCGGTTCGTTTCTTGCCACGCTCGGCGTCGTTTTACCTTCTTTTATCGTCATTTTAATCATTGCCTCGCTTATACGCAGTTTTTTGAAATATCAGGGCGTTCAGGCGTTTTTAAGCGGCATACGTCCGTGCGTAATCGGTTTGATCCTTGCGACGGCGTTTACAATGCTGATTGGCGTTCTTTTCGGATTTAAAAGCGCAGGTAATTCTCTCGTTCTTGATGTAAAGGGCATTGTTATATTTGTTATTATTGCGATTTTTGCGATTGTTTTCAAAAAAGTCAGAAAAAAGGCTGCCTCTCCGATTTTTTTAATACTTCTTTCTGCCGGACTCGGAATGGCTTTTTATGCAGCGTAAAAGAAAATTTTCAAGAATCTGCAAAATCGTTCAAGTAGCTTTTTATGGTTTCGGTCAGGTCAACTTCGGATTCATCGTAAACGACGATTCTGACGTCACGGTGCTTTTGTCTGAATAGTTCGATATCCGATATGGCTTTTTCATTGTTTTCGGCATCAAGAAACATCAAAGGAATTTCTTTCTTTTGATTTTCTTTTTCAATTGCTTTCCTGTTTTCCTCCAAGAAAGCATCGAGCCTTTTCATAATGAAAAAACCGAAAATCATAACCGCTACTATTGCAATAATAAGTATTACGTCTCCCATAAAAGACACCTTCTTTTAAGGCGGTTAAATATCAAAACACTTTCGCAGTGCTTTGTATTGTCCGAGCACCAAAAGCGTTTCCTCTTCGGAAAGGACGGTGTCGGCAGTAATGACCGCATTGATTTTTCCGTTTTTCTTTGTAGCGATGATATTTACATTGTATTTTTTGCGAATATCTATCTCTGCAATTGATTTTCCCACCCATGCCTGCGGAACGGACACTTCAAAAATCGAGCAGGAATCACCGAGTTCTATATAATCGAGAATATGGTCGGATGTATATCGGATTGCAGCCCATGTGGCAAGTTGCTTTTCAGGGTAGATAATTTCGTCCGCGCCGTTACGCAGAAGGAATTTCGCCTGTACATCCTGTTCGGCACGAGACACAACCTTTTGCGCGCCCAGCTCTTTGAGCAGGCAGGTCGTTTCAAGAGAACTTTGAAAGTCCCCACCGATTGTTACGATACAAACATCGTAATTTTTTATACCGAGAGATTTCAGCAACGCTTCGCTTGTGCTGTCACCGATTTGCCCGTTAGTCACATATGGCATAGCATCGTTAATTCTTTCCTCGTTTTCGTCTACCGCCATAATTTCATGTCCCAATTCGTGCAATTTCATTGCTATGTATTTCCCGAAACGTCCGAGACCTATCAATAAAACAGATTTTGTTTTCATATAAATACCCTCCTCAACCGACGGCAATTGTATCCGCCGGAAGTTTTGCTACTTGCTTTTTATTTGCTCCGAAAGCGGCATAGATCAGCGTTAATCCACCCACCCGACCGAAGAACATGGACATAATCAGAATCATTTTAGAAGCACTTCCGAGTGTCGGAGTAATGCCGAGTGTCAGTCCTACCGTACCTACGGCGGAGGCTGTTTCGTAAAGACATGATGTGATAGGCAAATTTTCAATCGTACTGATAGCCATTCCGCCAACCAAAAACAGAGTTATGTACATCAAAAACACTGCCGAAGCTGTTTTTACGGTTTCATCATCAATCCGACGTTTCATGAGTTCGGCGTTGTCTTTTTTTCGAAAGACGGAAAAAGCAGAAGAAAACAGAACCGCTATCGTCGTCGTTTTCATACCGCCTGCTGTCGAACCCGGTGAACCACCTATTAACATAAGAATAATCATCAGGTATAATCCCGTATCACGGATTGCCGCAAGGTTTACCGTATTAAACCCTGCCGTTCTCGGCGTTACGGATTGAAATAAAGACGCAAGTATGCGTTCTCCGAGAGGCAAATCGACACATTCAAAAAAGAAGAAATAAACGGCGGGTAAAACAATCAGCACAGCCGTAACAATCAAAACAAGTTTGCTTTGTGTGCGATATTCTCTTATTCGCCACTTGTGTTTGCAAATGTCTTCCCATACAAGGAAACCGATACCGCCGATAATAATCAACAGCATAATTGTAATATTGATAACCGGTTGTGCGGAGTAGTGAGTCAGAGAAGTAAATTCGCCGCTTTTGGTTCCCATAATATCGAATCCGGCATTGCAAAATGCAGACACGGAGTGAAAAACAGCCATCCATATACCTTCTGCGCCGTACTCCGTGCAAAACGCAGGCAACATAATCAGTGCGCCGATCATTTCAATCAAAAAGATCCCTTTGATTATAAATCCGGTCAACCGAACGATTCCGCTCACATTCGGCGCGGAAATTGCGTTTTTCATCGTTTCACGGCTGAACAGCCCGATTTTTTTACCGGAGGCAACGGCAAGTGAAACGGCAATTGTTACAACGCCCATACCGCCGATTTGAATTAGCAACAATATGACGCTCTGCCCGAATATCGTCCAGTGCGTTGCGGTATCGAACACAATAAGTCCCGTTACGCATACGGCAGACGTCGAAGTGAAAAGCGCATCGATAAAAGAAGTCCATTCATGAGACTTTGAAGAAATCGGCAGAGTTAATATCAGCGCACCGAGTAATATGACCCCTGCGAATCCCAATAGTATCAGCTGAAAGGACGATAATTTTCTCTTTAGTATCCCCATGTAAAAACCTCGATTTCATTTATCGGCATTATATTATCACATTTCCCGTAAAGATGGCATTAGATTTTTTACGAATGGTGTTAAGATTTTATAAAGAACGAACCTGAAATATCGGTTCCCCCGTTTTTATGCGTGGTAATGCTGCTGATAGACTGCAAACAGAAAACAGCCCACAGACTGTCAAAAATCTGAGGGTGTGTTCGATTATGACTGAACATTGCACAGGCTCCCAGTCCGGCTTCGAGCGGCTCCCGCAAACCGGAAAAGAATTTGTCGATAGAGGCTTCGCCGCTTTTTCTTTTCCACAAAAAAAAGAAAATGCCGTGGGATTTCGCCGCCTGCTCGAACAGCGATTCTCTCTATAAATGTTGCCCAAGGGTGTGGGAAACTTTTTCCCAAAAAGTTTCCCACGTCACATCCCACGTCGCGCCCCCGTCACACCCTCGTCCAGCGTCCGGCGCGCCCCTGCTTCTCCGCGGGAGCGACAAAGCCGAGGTCGCCCAGAATGCGGAGCAGACTGTAAGTTGCCATTCCGCGCACGCCGCTCGCCGCGGCGTACTGTACCGCGGTGAAAGGGGACGGGAGGGCGTCGGGCGGGGGCAGAAACACGGTCGCGTAGTCCTGCGGGCACGCAAAGACCCACTCGTCAAGAATCGCCGTGGGAATATTGACGTAGCGGTGCGAGCCGCGTTTGCCGCCGTTCCCCCAGCCGTCGCGCAGGCGGGTCTCCTCCACGGCAAGGAGCGGAACACGCAGGGAGAACCGCGGCTCGGCGAGGTAGGGCGCGATCCAGTACAACTCCCGCGCGATGTCGCGGACGCTTCCCCGTCGCGGCGAGGTACGCCCGGGCGAAAGCTCCCCTGTGTGCGGATCCATCCAGCGGAGCTTGCGCGCCGCGGCGATCGGATGCACCACGCTGACCCGACAGTCGGTCGCGCACAGGTAGAAATGCAACTTTTTCACCAGAGGGTACAGTCCCCCGGTCTGAATTTCGATGATCTCGCCGTCGGCGGTCAGGATGTCGGCGATATACCGGGACGCCTCACGTCGCCCTGCTGCGTCGGTCAGTTCGCGGTAATGCCCGCGGCAACGGTCGTCGGTCAATCGGATCTCGTGGCGGGAAACGTCGGGGCAGTAAAAATTCTTGAGCACGGCGTGCATGCGCTTCTCGCCGAAAATGTTGATACCCGCCTCGTTGTCCTCTCCGCTCGCGACTTCGGGCAGCTCGCCCGCGCACAGCGCCGCAAAGCGTTCCCTCTCCGCCGCACTCACGCGCGACGCGGCACCCTCCGCGCCCGACAATGTTCCCTGCCCGGCTTGGGCTTTCCTGCCCGGCTTCTTCTCCGCCGCCATGCCCGGCGTACCCTCCGGCTCTTTTTTCACCCGCATAACCTCACCTCCCAGCCGCAAACAGCGGCGGGAGCGTCGCACAGTCGTACGGCGCCCCCCGCGAGATTGTTTTTCCTCCGAATTGATCGGATTATTTGCTTGCCGCGATAAATTCCAGCACCTTTTCCATTCTCGGGATGGCAGTCGAGGCGCCGATCGCCTGGATGCAATGTGCCGCGACCGCGTTGCCGAACTCGGCACAACGCACCATATCCCAGCCGTTGGCAAGTCCCGTCAGGAAGCCGGAGCAGAACGAATCTCCCGCGCCGGTCGTATCCACGGGATGTGCGACGCGGAACGAGGGCACGAGCGTCATCGGCATGCCGTGGGGTGAAACGAGCGAGCCGTCCTTGCCCACCTTGACTACAATGTTGGTCGGACCCATTTCATGCAGCTTTTCGGCGATGCGGTACGGATCCTCCTCGCCCGTCAGCTTCGCCGCCTCCTCGACGCTGGGGATGAAATAATCCAGCTCGGGCAGGCACGCCTTGATCTTGGGCAGCCACACGTCGTCGAAGTCCCACGCCGTGTCCAGCACCGTGATCTTGCCCAGCTCGCGGGCACGCTTCATCAGTCTGCGGGTCGGCTCGCCGTCAAAGCTTGACAGAAGCATTGCGCCGCCGACGAAGATGATGTCGCAGTCGGCGAACACCTCCTCGGAAATATCGTCCAGCGTGAACGCCGCCGAGGACGCGGGGTTATAAAGGAAGCTCCGCTCGCCGGACTCGTGGATGCAGACGACCGAGACCGTCGTTTCCACCTTGTCCGAGAACACGATGCTGCGACAGTCCACGCCGCAGGCGGACATCTCCTTCTTCACATAGTCGCCCATCATATCCGTACCGACCAGGCAGGAAATGGCGACAGGAACGCCCAGCTTCGCCAAATCGTTGGCGCAGTTGGTCGCGCAACCGCCGACATGGTTGGAAATCGACTGCACCGAACGCAGCGTTCCGGGCGCGGGGACAGAGGAAGCGGGCTTGACCATGATGTCCACGGTCACAGACCCGACGCACAGAATTTTTTTCATAAGAAAGCTCCTTATGCAGAATTTGACCATTTCATTATATAGTATTCCGGGGCGGAAGTCAAGAGTTTTCCCAAATCTTCGGTCATTTTGCCATAATTCCGAGCCCGGCGGCGAACGTTCTACGACGGTTCCCCGTCCCTTTTGACGAAAACGCTCCCATGCAATTCACAAAAGCCCCAAAAAAATCGGATTTTCGCCCGCGTTTTGGATTTTTCTGACGAAATATGAAATTTTACATTCGAAATCTTGCAAAAACTATTGACAAGACCCCCGCGCGTGACTATAATATTCTCATATTGAAAAGAATCACACCGCCCACTGCCAAAAGCCCGCTCCGATCGGCACGACAGAGGTCGGAATTTTACGTAAAGAGAGGGAGAGTCTCATGAAAAACGCTTATCTTCTGAACGTCCTCGAAACCGTCAAGGCGCGCAACCCCGGCGAGCCGGAATTCATCCAGGCAGTGACCGAGGTCCTCGAAACCCTGGAGCCGGTCATCGACCGTCGCCCCGACCTCGTGGAGGCGGGCGTCATCGACCGCCTGGTCGAACCGGAGCGTCAGATCATCTTCCGCGTGCCGTGGGTGGACGACGCCGGAAAGGTCCGCGTCAACCGCGGCTTCCGCGTGCAGTTCAACTCCGCCATCGGTCCGTACAAGGGCGGCATCCGCCTGCACCCGTCGGTCTATATCGGCATCATCAAGTTCCTCGGCTTTGAGCAGGTGTTCAAGAACAGCCTGACCACGCTTCCCATGGGCGGCGCCAAGGGCGGCTCCGATTTCGACCCCAAGGGCAAATCCGACGGCGAGATCATGCGCTTCTGCCAGAGCTTTATGACCGAGTTGTTCCGCCACATCGGCGCGGACTGCGACGTTCCCGCCGGCGACATCGGCACGGGCGGACGCGAGATCGGCTATATGTTCGGGCAGTACAAGAGACTGCGCAATGAGTTCACCGGCGTCCTGACCGGCAAGGGTCTGACGTACGGCGGCTCGCTCGCCAGAACCGAGGCGACCGGCTACGGTCTGTGCTACTTCACCGACGAAATGCTCCGCGCGAGCGGCAAGAGCTTCGACGGACAAACGGTGCTCGTCTCCGGCTCGGGCAACGTTGCCATTTACGCAACGCAGAAGGCAACCGCTCTGGGCGGCAAGGTCGTAACGGTGTCCGACTCCAACGGCTACGTCTACGATCCCGACGGCATCGACCTGGACGTCGTCAAGCAAATCAAGGAAGTGGAGCGGGGACGCATCAAGGAATATGTCGGCAGAACCTCCCACAAGAACGCGGAATATCATGAGGGCAGCGTCTGGGGCGCCAAGATTAAGGCGGACATCGCCCTGCCGTGCGCCACGCAGAACGAGATCAACGGCGCGTATGCCGAGAACCTCGCGGCGAACGGTGTGTATGCCGTTGCCGAGGGAGCCAACATGCCCTCGACCCCCGAGGCAATCGAGGTCTACTTTGCCAAGGGCATGCTCTACGGACCTGCAAAGGCAGCAAACGCCGGCGGCGTGGCAACCTCGGGTCTGGAAATGTCCCAGAACTCCATCCGGTATTCGTGGACGTTTGAGGAGGTTGACGAGAAGCTGCACGGCATCATGAAGAGCATTTTTGCCGCCTGCGACAGCGCGTCGAAGGAATATGGCATGCCGGGCAACTACATGGCGGGCGCCAACATCGCAGGCTTCCTCAAGGTCGCCGAGGCGATGAAAGCGCAGGGCTGCTGCTGAGTCCGCGCCGCGCATCCGATATAAAAAGTAAAAAAGAGGGGACGATCGCACGCAAGTGCAGTCGCCCCTTTTTCTGTGCCGACACAAAAAAGGACGGAGCGCCACAAAACGCTCCGCCGCAAAATACTCTGCTCCCGGTTTCCGGAATCGAAATTACTTCACGATAAACCGGTCGATCTTCTCCATCAGCTCGTCCACGCCACTGTCGCCGTGAATGGTCACATCAATGGGGTTGAGCAGATCCAGGCTGAAGATTCCCATGATCGACTTGCCGTCCACCACATAGCGTCCCGACGCCAGATCCACATCTCCGTTAAAGGAAATCACCGCGTTCACAAAATCGCGCACGTCCACGATGGTAGACAACCGAATCTTGAATTGCTTCATTGCTTCACTCTCCTTTGTGTATGGTCTCCTTTCTCATTATAGCGGATATTTTCCATGATGTCAAGAGCTTTTTTGATTTTGGGGATGGCTTTTTTGGCGCGAATCCGGTCATATTTTCCCGCTTACCACCGTTTTCCGGTCTGATCGGCGGTAAAACGTCGATCAGTCCCGCCGCGCCCCGGGCTTTGGGGCGCCGGAAAACTCATTTTGAATTTCCGACACCCCGCCCCTCACCCGAAGAAAATCAACGGATCAGAGGTTTTGCCCGTCGTCCGAGGACCCGTCCGACGGATTTTGCGCGGGCGACGGCGCGGGAAGAGCGGACGAGTCCGACTTTTCCCCCTCCGACGTCCCGTACTGCGGCAGTATGCGGATCATCTCCTGCACCGCGCGCGTCAGCATGTCCACCGTGGCGGCGTCCACTCTCCCCTCGCTGATGCAGTAGATCAGCGCCGGGAGCACCGTCATGGCAGTGCCCGCCAGCACGCGAACCGTGTCCAGATCCGCACCGCACAGCGCGGCAACTCCCGCGATCATGCTGACCGCGGACACCAGAAACTTGCGGGAAACCAGCTTCTCCAGAATTTTTTTCATGCGCATCCCCTTTCGTTCCGCCCCGAGCGGTGGCAGTCGTCGGAAACGGTGCCCCTATCATACACCAAAAGCGCCCGCGGGACAGTGACACACCGTGCCAATCCGTGACATATCGCCGGATTTTCCACGCTCTTGCCGGCGCCCTGCCGTTTTCCGCGCACTCAACTTTTTAAATCTCGACAAGCGCCGGGAGGGGTCTGGGGAGGGTTTGCGGCTCTGCCGCGTCCTCCCCAATGCGCCAAAGCGCCGCGTCGTTGCGGCGCGACGCGCATCCAGCCACGGAGTAGGGGGTGTGTGGGGGA
>CAKSIP010000044.1 GCA_934462825.1 uncultured Eubacteriales bacterium
TCTGCCACCATTCATGCGATGGAACAAGGAGATCCGCAATTTACAAGAAAAATTATCAAGATTCTATACGACTCGCAAAAAGAAAAAGCGAAAAAAAAAGAGCTGACTTTTTTAAACAAGCAGGCTGAAAAGTATGGTTTCCCGATTTTACCAACCGATGCCAACGAGCTGGAACGCTTGACCACCGGAACCTCACACGGAGGCATTATTGCCTTTTGCTCAGACCGAAAGTTTCCCAAGGTATCGGATGTCTTTCCTCAATCTCCCGCTCATGGCTTTTATGTCATGTTGGAAGGCATTGAGGATCCTTATAATTTTGGATATGCTCTGCGCTCTTTATATGCTGCAGGAGCAGACGGAATTGTGCTGCCAGAGCGAAATTGGATCGGCACAGCGGCAGGCATCGTGGCTCGTTCATCGGCAGGCGCCTCGGAATTGCTGAATATCTTTGTGGGCAATGCTGAGGAAACGGTGGATATATTAAAAAAACAAGGCTATCGGATTCTCTGCGCAGGGATTCGCAATTCCGTTTCTCTATATGATGCCAATCTGCAAAAACCTCTTTTACTCATTATTGGTGGAGAAAAACGAGGGATTTCTGCTGCGGTTTTGAAGCAAGCCGATCAAATTGTGCGTATCGTGTATGCTTCCGGCTTTCGCGGTAGCCTCTCATCCGCTGCAACAGCCTCCATTATGGGTTTTGAGATCATGCATCGCAATACTTCTCTTGATTAAGGACTAAGAATAATACCCTCTTTCTTTTCATACTATGTGTTGAATATACGGCGCAGGTGAAAGGAAAGGATTATGCAAAATTCGATAGAAACTAAATTTTCTAAGCTGATTGAAAGAAAAAATAGCGAATTATACTTATATCGAAAAATTCGAAAGCAATATTTGGCCCCCGCTATAATCGGCCTTCTTTTAGGGACAATTATTATCAGTATCCTTTTTCCACAGGCGGAAAAAGTGCTGGACTCGAGCCTTCTTGAAAAGCATTTTGCGGGGATGTTTGTGGGATGCAAAAAAATTTCCGAGTGCTTTTCCTTTGTTTTTCAGCTTTCTTTTTCAGATATTCGGCATACTTTTTTGATTTTTATCTCCGGTTTTACCTATTTTTGCTTTTTTGCTTCAGCCACTGTAATTTTTGTCAAGGGATTGATTTTGGGAACTGCCATTACTTATGCTATCTTGTCCACAGCCGGCGCCTTTTCTTTAAGCTTGCTCGTGTTTCTTCTTTGTAAAGCGGCGCTTTTATGTGTGATGCTGGAGCTGGCTTCTGCGGCTTATTCTTTTTCCTATGATTTCAGAGCCATAAAGTCAAAAAAATCCGTACTGCGCCGTGCCCCGGCTACGTATCAATATACGTATCGATTTGCGGTAACCTTGGGGATGATTCTTTTTATCAATCTTGTCTATTCTCTGCTGATTTATTTTTTAGCGGGATAATATAATTTTATCAATAGTAAGGATGTAAAAAATTGAAAGAAAAAAAATTCAAGCTTCCCTTGATCTCTCGTACGCCGCGAGAGATTGATCCTAATGAAGATAAAACACCCAATATCAAATATTATTTCAAGTCTCTTTGGCGTAAGTTTTCCAAATTGCTTTCGATTAACCTGATGATGCTGTTTCAAGTGATTCCGGTGTTGATCGGCGTTTTGGCATACTATCTGTGGATGCCGCGTATTCCTGTTTTTACCGATACTTTGTATCCGACACTTTATGGTATTCATACCATTACTAATTCAGCCATTTCCACTACGCTTATCAATGCTTTCGGTATGTCGATTGAAGTATCTACCGTTGCTTTTGGCGGAGCGGCGATTGTAATTTTGATTTGTGCACTGTTTTTGCTGATTACTTACGGATGGCAAAACGTGGGGGCTTCCTATCTCATGCGCGAATTGGTACGGGAACGACCGGTATTTGTTTTTTCGGACTATTTTTACGCAGTGAAAAAAAATCTGAAGCAAGGCTTTATTCTTGGCGTGGTGGATTTTCTGATTACGGCGGTATTGGTATTTGATTTCTTTTATTTTTACAAAAGCTTTGGGACAAGTATTTTGTATAATTTGATGTTTTGGTGCGTTTGTGGCGTTTCTGTCATTTATCTTTTCATGCATTTTTATATTTATCTAATGCAAATCAATTTTGATATTTCCATTCGGAAAATATTTAAAAACGCTTTGATTTTTACAGCGCTTGGATTTAAGCGCAACATCCTGGCGGTACTTTGGATCCTTGTAGTGGCCGCTGTCAATATTGCGCTGTTTATTCTGCTGCTGCCTATGAATATTATTGTTCCGGCGGTTCTTCCCTTCTTCTACTTTGCTGGTTTTGCGCTGTTTACAACGACCTATGCAGCATATCCTATCATTAAAAAGTTCATGATCGATCCGTACTATGACGAATACGGAAATCCGAAAAAAGCAGACACAGCAACCAAGGAAGGCGCGGAGGCACCGGTTCCACCACCTGAAAAATCATAAATTTACACGGGGACGTTTTCATAGCGTCCCCGTGATGCTTTTTTGTTTATTCGTTTCTTTGTTTTCTCCGTCAAAGATCAATTCGCTGACAGTAACAAAATTAAAGCCCTTTTCCAAAAGAGCCGGAAGAATGATTTCAAGCGCTTCCGGCGTTGAGCTTTTTTTGGAAATATAGTCGTGCATGAGAATAATATCGCCGGATTTCGTCTCGTTCAAAACATATTCGGCAATTTCATCCGCCTTGCGATGCGTCCAATCTTTTGTATCAATGTTCCAAAATATGAGATTATAATTATCCAAAATTTCCGCATCGGAGGCGACCACTTCTGTCATTAAGCCACCGGGCGGTCGAAATAAAACCGTGTTTTCTCCGCAAATTTGAAAAATGGCTTTTCGGCATTTTTCAATTTCCTGAACAATCTCTTTGGGCGTTTTGGTTTTGATATTGCAGTGCGTAAATGTGTGATTTCCGATTTCATGGCCGGATTTTTGAATCTGTTGCAAAACTTCAGGATAAAACTCTGCATTTTCGCCAACGATAAAAAAGGTGGCTTTGACTTTATATTTCTCAAGGATTGCAAGAATTTGAGGGGTATAATACGGATGTGGCCCGTCATCAAAGGTTAAGGCAATTTTGTTTTCCGCATTTGCCATATGATAATAGCCTCCGTGAACTTGGTAGCCAACCGGTGCAGAAGGAAGGTTTTGATGCGGAGCCCAATCAATGGCTAACGGAACAACCAATATAAACGCAAATAAAATGAAAAACGCGCGATATAAATGATAAAGTTGAGAAAAAAGCCGCCTATTAACCAAGTGCCTCACGCTTTACTCAGTTCGTTCAATGAAGCAAAACGATACCCGTCTGCTTTCAATGTTTGAATAACATCGTCCAAAATGGCTACATTCGTGGATGACGTCGGATGCAATAAGAGGATCTCTCCATTGTGGATATGGTCAAGAATTTTCTTTTTGGCGGCTGAGGGGGCCATTTGATTCTTATTGTCCCAATCTGCATAGGCAAAGCTCCAAAATATCGTCGTATATCCTAAAGCGGTGGCATTTTTTAAGGTTTGACGATTAAATTTTCCTTCCGGCGGACGAAAAAATTTGGCTATTTCTTTCCCTGTTTTTTGTCGATAAAAAATTTCCAACGCTTCTATTTCATTTTTGAAATCTTCTTCGTTGGCCATTTTCGACATATCCTTGTGCTTGCTTGTGTGATTACAGATCAAGTGCCCTTCTTCCGCCATACGCTGTACGAGATCGGGAAATTGATCCACCAAATGCGTCAAAATAAAGAAAGCGGCAGGCACATGATTCTTATTTAAAATATCAAGTATTTTGGCCACATTCCCGTTTTCATAGCCTGCATCAAAAGTCAGATAGATCACTTTTTCTTCCGCATTGGGGTTGCTGTGTTGCGTATCGACATAATAAGCGTTTTCTTCTTGAATAAACAAAAACTCCGTGGGGAGCGTCGGTTGCGTGTGATCTTTTGTTCGTTTACAGTACCAACTAAAGGATGGGTTTTCTGCGGCAATCGAGGAAAAAACGCTTGCACCCAAGATAAAAATTGTAAGCAAACAACATAAGATTTTATTTCGTAAAGCCATAAGAACTCCTTTTTACTTTGGCTTGCGCTTCTATTATGCCGCTAAGCTATCATGGCGCTTTGCGGCTCAAAAATATTGTTGCCTCGTTCCGCCAACATCAAACGTATAAAAACTCACCGCCTATACCGAATTTCGGTATAAGCGGTGAGTTTTTGAAAAAATTAGTGATAAAGATCCAAGGGAATATCACGAAGTGTTGCAATGGAATCCAGCTTGTCAGCTAATTCGGAACGTTCTGCTTCCGATAAGGAGGAGGCGTTGTTTTCATAATACTTTTCCAATTCGTTGGTCACTTCTTCTTTTTGTTCTTCCGTTAGCGTGCTTGCAATTCCCAAAGCATCCGTTACTTTATTGCCGTCTTTGTCTGTTGTCAGATCCTTTAGTGTTTTAGAGGCAACCTTGGATTCAACACCAATGGTAATCAATTCATCGGTACTTTCAAATATACCGTTTTCACCAACTAATTCTTTGGAATTTTCTGCTTCATTGTTGACGATAGTAGAGATTTCAAGAATTTTTTGAATGCCGTCAATTTCTTTTTCATGCTCATCTTCCTCCAAAGAAGCCATTTCTTTCAGGACAGTTTTCAAAGCGGTCGTGGAAGAAGAAGCGTATTCTTCGGGAACGCCTTGCGCTTTTAAGAAATCTTCATTCACAATTTCGTTGATAACTTCCGATGTTTCCGGCGTAATATTGTTTAACAAATCTACAACCGCTTGCTTTTTTTCTTCGGGTGTCGCGGAAGCGTTGTTCAATTTTTTTAAAACGCTTGATGTGGATTGAACTGTATTGAACAATGCCTCGTAGGAAAAGTTTCCGGAAGCAAGTTTATCGGTGAGACTTTCCTGGGCTGTATCCGGTATTACACTTTGAATAAAGGCAGAAGCCAATATATCAACTTTATTGGAAAGCAAGGAAGTGACTTTCAAATGATCCAAAGCCTGACCCGCCAAGGCCAAATTCAACACTTCGATATTATCAAGCGTAATCTCGCCTTCGATCTTTTGGTATTCGCGGATAAATTCGGCCAAATCCCCAAAGCCTTCGCTTAAATGCGTAATATCATTTTCGGATAGCCTACAGGAACCGGATGGAATTTTGACGTTGGAAAGATCCATGTTCAACGATTTTGAAATCGAATCCAACGCTACATTGGTTACTTCGGGAATAATGACGTTAAAACGATCACTCTTGGATACCAAGGGGAGAAAATCTTTCAGAAATGCGCGTTGCATAACAACCATCAAATCAGGGCTATCCGAGGCAAGCGCCCGCAAAATTTGATGCTTGTTCAAGGTTCGAGACATATCTGCTATTGTATGCAAATCGTCCTTTAAGGTTTCCGACGTGGATTGAGACAACGAAACAAGCAGGACTTGAAGGATAGGCTTTACCGTGTCATCTTCTACATCTTCTAAAGGAAGGGATAGACCGAGAAAAGATTGCCCTTCCGACCATGCCTGACAAGCGCCGGACAGCATTTCCGAACCAATTTGCATTACGATTTTGGAATCGGAAAGCTTTTCAAGGAAATTTTCCATCGCACTGTATTGTATATCTCCCCAATTGGCCATATCCGGCTCATCATTTAGGGGCAAGATAGAAACATAGGCTTGGGTAAGAGTATGAATTTCGGTGGTTAAAGCGGCGGCTTCCCCATTGACGCGGAATGTCGTTAATGAATCAAAAACAAAATTTCTGGACAGCGCGTTGTTTTCTTTTGATTTTGATGTTTTGGTCAGCGCTTGGTTGGGAGGTGAGGGCGTATTATTATCGGTTTTATTTCCGCTTGAATCGGTATCTTTACACAAATATTGAATGATGGGGTCTTTAGCCAGCGCATCCAAATAGGGTTGATATTTTTGACAGTCCGCTTGTAGTTGCTGTACGGATTTTGAATCCGATGGTTGCGCCATAATCTCATTCGTCATACGATCTGCGATATTTATGACACCGGCCAAAACAACTACAGTCACCATCACGGAAATAAACCCTTGGAGCGCGCCCAAAGGCACTCCGATGAAACGAACAGGAATCGGTTCTTTATGGGTTTTGGCGGAGAAAAAGCATGCCCCGATAATCAGCCGCGGAATGCGCAGAAGGAGCTTCAGCACAAAAAACAACATGATGAAAACTACCAAGGCGATAATCGCATTGCCTACAGCAATGATCAGCTCCATGGTAGACGGACTTGCGGCGCTCAACTGCTCATAGAAGTCGGCCCCGACCACGGGTTCCAAGGCTTGAAATAAGGCTTGTACTGTTTTTTCATTGACAATTAGCTTTGCAATCGGGGGGGATAAGAAAAAAGCACCTAAAGCAGCCAAAATAACTGTGATAAGGCTGAGAATCGATTTTTTAAAGCCCTTAGCGAACCCAAATATCATTCCGCAGAAGGTGAAAAACAGGACGCTGAGGGTTATCGCAAAAGAATAATTCATAATTTGTTACCTTCCAACCT
Source organism: uncultured Eubacteriales bacterium (assembly GCA_934462825.1). GTDB lineage: Bacteria > Bacillota > Clostridia > Oscillospirales > CAG-272 > CAKSIP01. The sequence goes on from CAKSIP010000044.1 coordinate 6,570, forward strand.
TTCTATTGCGTTGCGTACAGTACAAATGTCTCCATAATTGACTGTAGTATAGCATAAGAACCACAAATTGTCAATAATAATTCTACGTTAAATTTATGTTTTCGTGATTCATGTGAAAAACATAAAAAACTCTTGCCAAAAATCCAATTTTAATATATAATTAAAGCGATAAATCATTCTAAAAGAAAGAATTTGAATGGCAGACTGCATTCAGAGAGAGCGTGTGTATGCTTAGCAAAAAAAAGAAAAATATACGGAATTTTTCAATCATTGCCCATATTGATCATGGAAAATCTACGTTGGCGGATCGATTGCTTGAAGCGACAAAAACGGTAGAAAAGCGCGAAATGGAAAATCAGATCTTGGATAATATGGATTTGGAACGGGAACGCGGTATTACTATCAAAGCAAGAGCCGTGCGCTTGAACTATACGGCAGATAACGGTGAAAACTATGAATTTAATTTGATTGATACCCCCGGACACGTAGACTTTAACTATGAAGTATCACGTTCTTTGAATGCTTGCGAGGGGGCTTTGCTGATTGTGGATGCTACCCAAGGCATTGAAGCGCAAACCCTGGCCAATGCTTATTTGGCGGTTGATGCCAATCTTGAAATTGTGCCTGTAGTAAACAAAATTGATCTTCCGTCGGCCGATGTTGCCAAAGTTCGAGAAGAAATTGAAGATGTAATCGGTATTCCGGCCGAGGACTGCCCGGCTGTTTCCGCCAAAACCGGCTTGAATATCAAGGATGTGCTTGAAAGAATTGTATCGGATATTCCCGCTCCTCAAGGGGATACGGAAGCACCCTTAAAATGCTTGATCTTTGATTCCTATTATGACAGTTATCTCGGCGTGGTTGTTTATGTTCGCGTGATAGACGGCCACGTAAAAAGCGGCGACTCCATTCTGCTGATGAGCACCGGAAAGACCTTTGAAGTGGTAGATGTGGGAGCCATGATGCCCTTTGGATTGCAAAAGTGCGAGGAGCTTTCCGCAGGCGATGTCGGATATATTACCGCCAGCATCAAAAATGTCGGAGATACCCGCGTGGGTGATACAATTACTTTGGCAGGCAATCCCACAAAGCTCCCCTTCCCCGGTTTTAAAAAAGTGCAGCCGATGGTTTATGCGGGTATTTATCCTGCGGATGGTTCCCACTATGATGATTTGCGGGATGCTTTGGAAAAGCTTCAACTCAACGATGCTGCGCTCTTATTTGAGCCGGAAACATCCGTAGCACTTGGCTTCGGATTTCGATGCGGCTTTCTTGGGCTTCTTCACATGGAGATTATTGAAGAACGATTGGAGCGCGAATTTAACCTGGATTTGATTACGACCGCACCGAGCGTTATCTATGAAATCACAAAAAAGAACGGTGAAATTGTACGCATCGACAACCCTTCCAACTATCCGTTACAAGATGAGATCGAAACGGCGGCGGAACCGATTGTAAAAGCCAATATTATCACCCCTACCGAATATGTAGGCGGCTTGATGGATCTTTGCCAGGATCGCCGAGGGGAGTTTGTTGATATGAAATATATCGACAGTGATCGCGTGGAGCTTCATTACAATCTCCCACTCAATGAAATTATTTATGATTTCTTTGATGCCTTGAAAAGCCGCTCCCGTGGCTATGCTTCTTTGGACTATGAATTGAGTGCTTACGTTCCAAGCAAATTGGTCAAGCTGGACTTTTTGCTGAACGGCGAGCAGGTGGATGCCCTTTCCTTTATTGTGCATGAAGAAAAAGCGTATGCTCGCGCAAGAAAGATCGCAGAAAAATTAAAAGACAACATTCCGCGCCAGCTGTTTGAGATACCGATTCAAGCGGCTATCGGATCGAAGATTATTGCCCGCGAAACGGTAAAGGCCATGCGTAAAGATGTGCTTGCGAAATGCTATGGCGGCGATATTACCCGAAAGAAGAAATTGCTGGAAAAGCAAAAGGAAGGCAAGAAAAAGATGCGTCAGTTAGGTTCGGTTCAGGTTTCACCCGAAGCATTTATGGCTGTGTTGCGTTTGGATGAAGAATAAAAATTTTTCCACAAAACAAACGCTTGGCATTTATGTTCACATTCCCTTCTGTGTCCAAAAGTGCCGTTATTGCGATTTTTGCTCATTGCCGGGAAGCTCGGCCGCGCTGCAACAGCAGTATATGAATGCATTAAAAAAGGATATTCTTCAAACCGGAAAGCTCTATTCGGATATGACTGTAGACACCGTATATTTCGGCGGAGGAACTCCGACTTGTGTTTCATCGGATCTTTTGATTGATACACTGAAGACGATAAAAAATGCGTTTTGTGTATTATATGATTCAGAAATTACGATAGAGTGCAATCCGGCCACAGCAGATGAGTCTTCGTTTTTACGACTTTTGAACGGTGGCTTTAATCGCTTAAGCATGGGACTGCAAAGCATTCATGATAAAGAACTACAAGCGCTGGGGCGTATTCATTCCCTATCGGACTTTGAAAACACCTTTTTTGCCGCACGGCGGGCAGGCTTTGATAATATCAATATAGATCTTATGTATGGGATACCGCTTCAAACGGAGAATAGCTTTGAGCAGACACTCCAAGCGATTATTGCATACAAACCGGAGCACATCTCAGCTTATGCATTGAAAATTGAACCGGGAACGGATTTTTACAAAAAAAAGGAAACATTGCTTCTGCCTGATGAAGATTGTGAATATAATATGTACAGAAGGATGGCAGATTTTCTTCCGAAACAGAGTTACGGACATTATGAAATCAGCAATTATGCTCGCAGCGGCAAAGAATCCAAGCACAATTTGAAATATTGGTCGTTAGATTCCTATATAGGGTTTGGCACAGCTGCACATTCGTTGATTGGGCACACTCGGTATGTCGCCGTCCCTTCCGTAGCGAGTTATATTTCCGGTATTTCCGAGGAAACAGAATCTCGTCAAACGGTTTATCAAATAGAGGAAACATTGGATGATAAAGCGCTTTGTGAGGAATACATCATGATGCGCTTGCGATTGTCACAAGGGCTTTCCCCGTCTGCTTTCTTGGAAAAGTTCGGATACCCCTTGCCCGAAAAATACGTTCGACGCATACAGCCATTTTTGAATACAGAATATATGTCATGGGAAAACGGAGCCTATGCGCTTTCCGATTCCGGCATGTACGTGAGTAATTATATCTTGACGGAATTGTTAGATTTGGATTGAAATGGAATAGGTTTTTTAATAAAATGATTGACAAACGGTTATAATTATTGTAAAATATAAGAAAGTAGGAAAGATTCTCGAAATAAAAATCGAGACAAGGAGGTTATATCAATGGAAGAAAATGAAATTGAATATTACACATTGACAGATGAAAACGGAAACGAAACGGAATATGAATTGCTCGCCACTTGCGAAAAAGATGGAAATAAATACTATGCTTTGATTCCATCAAACACCCCGGAAGAATCCGAATATCTTGAATACGTGATTTTGAAGTTGGAAAAAGAGGAAGGCGGCGAGGAATTTCTTGTTTCCGTTGATGATGACGATGAATTTGAATCGGT
>CAKSIP010000045.1 GCA_934462825.1 uncultured Eubacteriales bacterium
CAAGAGTACCCTCCAAAATTTTCAACAAAGCCTGCTGAACTCCTTCGCCGGAAACGTCGCGTGTAATGGAACGATTTTCACTTTTGCGAGCAATTTTATCAATTTCGTCAATATAAATAATGCCGCGTTCCGCGCGTTCTATGTCAAAGTCGGCCGCCTGAATTAAGCGAAGCAGAATGTTTTCTACATCCTCTCCCACATATCCGGCTTCCGTTAAGGTGGTGGCATCTGCAATCGCAAAGGGAACCTTCAGCGTTTTCGCCAAGGTTTGGGCTAAATAGGTTTTCCCGACGCCGGTAGGCCCCAGCAAAAGAACATTGCTTTTTTGCAGCTCTACATCTTCTTCGCGTATAACGGATTGCTGTGCCGTGTCGGCGGACTTGCCCTTGTCCTTGCTCTTGCCCTTGTCTTTGTCAGCGTCATTTGCTTTTTGGTTCAAAATTCGCTTGTAATGGTTATACACGGCAACCGACAAAGCCACTTTGGCGTCATCTTGACCGATAACATAAGCATCCAAGGCAGATTTAATCTGCATTGGCTTGGGAAGGGACTGTGCATCGAGTTCTTCCTGCTCGTTGGAGGGAGCATCTTGCTCAAAGGCAAGATGCTCGTCAATCAAATTGGCGCAAGCTTCAATGCAATAATCGCAAATATAAATTCCGGTAGGGGAAGGAATCAGAAAATTAACCTGATTTTCGTTCCGAGAGCAAAACGCGCAGCGTCTGAGCGGCGGTTGCCCTTGGTTGTTATTGTTGTTGGGCATCTTGTTTACCTTTCAGCGTTAATTAACTTCTTTTTGCAAAGATTTTGTCGATCAAACCGTAATTCAAGGCTTCTTCCGCAGTCATATAATTGTCACGCTCCGTATCAAGGGCGATCTGCTCAATATCTTTGCCGGTATTGGCGGCAAGAATACGATTCAGCCTTTCCCGTGTGCGGAGAATTAAATCGGCTTGAATTTTAATATCGGTGGCCTGACCACGCGCCCCGCCGAGCGGCTGGTGAATCATGATTTCGCTGTTGGGAAGCGCAAAGCGCTTTCCTTTCGCACCGGAGGAGAGAAGGAACGCCCCCATGCTGGCGGCCATGCCGACACAAATCGTGGAAACATCACATTTGATAAAATTCATGGTGTCGTAAATTGCCATGCCCGCCGTAACAGATCCGCCGGGGCTGTTAATGTAAAACGCAATATCCTTATCGGGATCCTGTCCCTCAAGAAACAGCATCTGAGCCACAACCAGCGATGCCGTGGCATCATTGATTTCATCCGACAGAAAAATGATTCTGTCATTCAATAAACGCGAGAAAATATCATAGGATCTTTCACCGTGTCCTGTGTTTTCGATAACCATCGGAACCAGTGTATCTTTGGCTATGTCTCTGTTATAAAGCATAATTGACCTCCATGAGTTTTTGTTTTTTGTAATGGCCAAGAAAGCGAAAGCGAAAGAAAAGGAGAATCACTTGACAGTAATATTTGCTTTTTCCTTGATGAGATCCAATGCTTTTCTGACCTTCAGATCCTCTGCAATCACAGCGGCATCAATGCTCTGCTTGACCTGCTCCAGCGGGACGGAATAAGCTGTAGCCATCTTGTTAAATTCCTCGTTGATTTCATCTTCGGAAGGCGTAAGGTTTTCCAAAGCGGCCACCTTTTCAAGGATCAATCTGCCCTTCACCTGGCGTTCTGCCTGCGGGCGGAGTTGCTCGCGCAGACCATCAAGATTCAAGCCGGTGTACTTGAAGTACGTGTTCAAATCAAGGCCTCTCATGCGCAGGCTGTTGTCGTAGTCGCGCACGCAATTTTCCGTTTCAGCCACAAACATCGCTTCGGGAATCTCATCCTCCAGAGAATCTATCAGCGTTGTCATCAAAGCGTCCTCTACCTTGTTTTCCGCGGTAGTTTCATGTCTCTTTTCAATTTTAGCCTTAACATCTGCTTTATATTCGTCAAATGTATCAAATTCAGAAACATCTTTTGCAAAATCATCGTCCAGAGCGGGAAGCTCCACTTTGTTGATGGAATGAAGCTTTACCTTAAAAACAGCCGCTTTTCCGGCCAATTCTTTGGCATGATAATCTTCCGGGAACGTGACATTTACATCAAATTCCTCCCCGATGTTTTTGCCAACCACCTGATCCTCAAAGCCGGGGATGAAATGGCCGGAGCCGAGTGTTAAAGTTTGATTCTTGGCTGTACCGCCTTCAAAAGCAACGCCGTCCACGCTGCCGGCATAGTCAATGACAACCGAATCGCCGTTTTCTGCGGCTCTGTCTGTTATTTCGATTTCGCGGGAATTTCTCTCGCGTACCATCTGAATTTCCCGATCCACTTCTTCATCGGTAACCGGCTCTACATTCTTTTCCACTTCTATGCCGATGTAGTTTTTTACATTGATGTCGGGCTTTACATATACTTTTGCCGACATAGCAAGACCATTGTCATCAATGGATACAATATCAAATTCAGGTTGGCCAACGGCTTGGATGCCGGCTTCCTTGACCGCTTCCGAGTAAGCTTCGGGGAGCAAATCGTTGATGGCATCTTCAAAGAAAATGCCTTTGCCGTACATTTTTTCGATAATGGATCTCGGAGCCTTTCCTTTTCTGAAGCCGGGAATATTCATATTCTTGACCTGCTTTTGATAAACAGCCTGGGTGGCCTTGTCAAAGACTTCCTTCTCAACAGAAAACTGCAATTCGTATCTGTTCTTTTCGATAACTTCCGATTTGGTGAGTTTCATTCTTTTTTTCCTCCAAAGAATTGTGTATATTATTATTTTAATTTTTTATTAAAAAGGGAAGTATGGTGCAACGATACACATACTTATACATTTTACGTTTTTTTGGTTATAATGTCAAGAGGTTTCCTGTAAATTTTAAGCTTTTACCCTTAAAAAACAATATTATTTATTAAAAAATATTAAAAAACGGCCTATCCAAACGCTTCGAGCCATCATCGGCAAGGGAAAAGCAAAGGGCCGCTAAAGAAATTCCGAAGGAATTTTTTAACGGCGCCTTTGGTAAACCGTGGGACACGGATTTCGTTTTTGTCAATTGGCCTGACCGGCACCGGCCGTCATCTTTTTAATGCGGCTCTGCTCTTTGAGGCGCAATTCCGTATTAAGAATACGTTTGCGCAACCGGATCGACTTGGGCGTTACTTCAATCAATTCGTCATCATTGATAAATTCAATGGCTTCTTCCAAGCTGAAAATTACAGGCGGGGTGAGAAGCAGTTTTTCATCTGCACCGGCCGAACGAATCGCGGTGAGCTGCTTTTTCTTGCACGGATTGACCGCAATATCTTCGGTTTTGGGATTTTCGCCTACGATCATGCCTTCATAAACCGGCGTTTGCGGCCCCACGAACATATTGCCGCGTTCCTGCGTGTTGTACAGACCGTAGCGCGTGGTTTCTCCATCCTCGGAAGCCACCAGAGAGCCGGTGTAGCGCATGGTGACATCGCCGCGGAAGGGCTGGTATCCGTCAAACATGGTGTTGATAATTCCTTCGCCGTGCGTATCGGTTAAAAATTCGGAACGGTAGCCGAACAGACAACGAGCCGGGATGGAATAGATCACTCTCATGCGATTTCCCATCGGCGTCATTTCTACCAAATCGCCTTTTCTTCGGCCGAGCTTTTCAATGACAGCCCCGACGTATTCTTCGGGAACGTCCAAGGTCGCCAGCTCCATCGGCTCGCATTTTACCCCGTCAATTTCCTTGTAAAGCACTCTGGGGTTGGAGCAGCAAAGCTCATATCCTTCACGGCGCATCGTCTCAATCAAAATCGAAAGGTGCATTTCGCCGCGCCCTGCCACCTTGAATTCATCGGTGGTATCTCCGTCTTTTACGCGCAGGGAAACATCCTTGAGAAGCTCTTTGAACAAACGAGCGCGCAGCTGACGCGAAGTGACAAACTTGCCCTCGCGCCCGGCAAAAGGACTGTCGTTGACCGAAAAAGTCATTTCCATGGTAGGCTCGCTGACCTTAACAAATTCCAGCGGCTCAGGGCAGGAAACCGACGTAATGGTATCTCCGATGGTAATGTCTTCTGCGCCGGAGAAGCAAACGATGTCTCCGATTTTGGCCGTATCGACGGGAACTCTTGTCAAGCCATCAATCTGATACAGAGAAACAATTTTGGTGCGTTTTAGCTGGCCGGGATTGTGGTAATTACAAATGACGGCTTCCTGGTTTTGACGAATGACGCCACGATCAATGCGGCCGATGCCGATTCGGCCCACGTATTCATTATAGTCAATCGAGGACACAAGCAATTGCAAATCCCCGTTTTCATCGCCTTCGGGCGCGGGGATGTAGTCAAGAATGGTTTGGAACAACGGTTCCAGATTGACGCCCTTGACTTCGGGAGAATAGGAGGCTGTTCCGTCGCGTCCGGAACAGAAAAGCATGGGACTATCTAACTGTTCATCGCTGGCGTTAAGATCCATAAGCAATTCAAGAACCTCGTCCACCACCTCATGGATACGGGCATCCGGCTTGTCTATCTTGTTTACAACCACAATGACCTTGTGATTCAGCTCCAATGCTTTTTGAAGCACGAAACGTGTTTGAGGCATCGGGCCTTCTGCCGCATCTACGAGGAGGAGAACACCGTTTACCATTTTTAGAATACGCTCAACCTCGCCACCGAAATCTGCGTGGCCGGGAGTATCTATGATATTGATTTTGACATCCTTGTAATGAACGGCTGTGTTTTTTGCGAGAATTGTGATTCCGCGTTCCCGTTCCAACGCGTTACTGTCCATAACACGTTCTTCGGTTGCTTGATTTTCACGGTAAGCGCCGCCTTGCTTGAGCATTTCGTCCACAAGGGTGGTTTTACCGTGGTCAACGTGAGCGATAATTGCAATATTTCTGAGATCATTCCGTACCATGCTTATTCCTCCGGTAGATTTATCCTACAACTTTAATAACAACTATTCATTTTACCACAAAATTCTCCCCGTGTAAATACTTTAAGAAAATATTTTACATATTTTTTGCTTGCCGGCATAGAGTTTCTATCCGAAATGGAGTTCAAGACGCGTTTTTTGCAACTTCGTTCAGCAGATGCAGCTGTTTCCGTAGCGCGGACGCTCGTTTTGCCATGCGAATTGGCTTCTTCTACAAAGAATTGCTGAAATTTGTATTGAAATTTTAATGGAAATGTGATACAATATATAATAAATTATATTTGTATCTTATGAAAAGGGAGCCTTTTTAAGCGTGAAATTCATTGAATGTGGGAAAATTATAAATACGCATGGCGTAAAAGGCTGTGTCAAGGCAGAAGCATGGTGCGATTCCCCTGAAATTTTGGCGAATCTTCCTTCCGTGTATATGTCTGAAAACGGACAAATGAAGGAAAGAAAAATCGAAAATGCTTCGCTGTTCAAGCAATTTGTCCTGCTTACTTTGGAGGGCGTTTGCGATTTGGATGCCGCGATGAAGCTGAAAAATCAAACGCTTTATGCGGATCGAAAGGACATCCCGCTGGAGGAAGGCGACTATTTCATTTGTGACCTGAAGGGCTTGCCGGTTCTGGACTTTGATACCGGAAAAACGTACGGAAAGCTGATAGATGTGCTCAATGTGGGCGCTTCGGACATCTATTTGATAGACACGCCCAAAGGGGAGGTTATGATTCCGGCTGTCGCGGAATTTATACGAGACATTGACCTCGAAAAGGGAATTGCAGTTCAACCGATTCCGGGAATGTTTGATTGAAAGTGTTTTGTTTGAGACGATTTTATGAGATTTGATATAATGACGCTTTTCCCCGACATGGTGGACGGCGTTTTGAAGGAAAGCATTATCGGGCGCGCTCGCGCCGCCGGAATTATCACGGTTCGCACCCATAATATTCGGGATTATTCCGAAAATAAGCATCGGCGGGTGGATGACACGCCGTATGGAGGCGGGAAGGGAATGCTGATGGCGGCCCCTCCGATTTACAATTGCTATTGCGCCGTAAAGCAAGAAATCGAAACGGAACTCCATAAACAAGCGGAAAGCGACAATCAACCGACACGAGAATGGAAAAGCCGGGTGATTTATCTCTCTCCTAAGGGACAGATATTGAATCAAAGCATCGCCAAACGCCTGACGGATTATGACGGCTTGATCCTTCTGTGCGGTCACTACGAGGGCGTCGATCAGCGCATTGTGGATGAGATTGTGGATGAAGAAATTTCGATTGGCGATTATGTTTTGACGGGCGGGGAACTGCCGGCCTGTATTTTGGTGGATTGCGTAGCACGGTTGCTTGACGGAGTGCTGGCGGCCCCGGAATGTTACGAAGAAGAAAGTATTTCCTGCGGCATGCTGGAATATCCGCAGTATACGCGCCCCTACGAGTATCATGGGGTAAAGGTGCCGGATATTCTTATATCCGGTCATCATGCCAAAATTGACGATTGGCGCCGGGCAGAAGCCTTAGAGGCTACAAAACAAAAGCGCCCGGATCTTTTGGAACCAACAAATGACAAGTGTGAGTCCTTGGATTGAGTACGGCGTTGTATCAATAGTTTAGCAAGCCGAGACAAGCGTCTTGGAGAGCGGAAAGGAAACGAAGGAAAAGGAAAATGAGGTCAAAAAAATCCAATAAACCGAAAAACTGCGGATGGATCAATGGTACGCTCAATATTTGGAATCTTTCCATTACAAAATCTTTGCGGAACGGATTTTTGGGAAAATTTATGTCCTCTTATGAAACGATTCGTTCCAAGGCGGCAGAAGGCGTGATCTTCGGGGGAGAAACACGCAACCCGGAAGGCAGGGAATGGAGCTTGCGCCGCATGGCGCTTAAAGCGCATGACGAAAGCCTTCTTATCAATCACTTTCAGCGTTTGATTTTCTTTTTGAAGTTGTGCCCCATCAATGTATACGGAACCTATTTCGGCGTTTTCGGCCTGTACTCGTGGATTATTTTTCTGATACGCACTTATTTTGAAAGCGGATCCATCGCTTTGACGGCCATTATCAGCGAGTCGCTGATTTGCTCTTGGATTCTCATGGCTCTTTCCATCCCGTTGCTTTTCATAAAACGACCGCTCTTGGATTTGGTCAGAGAAAGCCGCATCTTGCGACTGATTTTAACCGATGCCATCGGCGTTTCGGACGAAAAATTTGAAATTGAAAACGAACGATTGCAACGCGGCGGATATTTCGGAGCCATTTTGTTGGGCATCCTTACGGCTGCGATGACGTATTTTGTAAGCCCGTTGAAAATCGTGATTGTCATGGCTGCGCTCCTTTTGCTTTCGGTTCTTTTGGTGTGCCCGGAGAGCGGTGTAATTGTTACAGTGTTTATGGCACCGTTTGTCAGTCTTTCTTCCCATTCGGTTCAGATCCTTACGGTGATGGTATCGACAACGGCCATTGCCTATTTGACAAAGCTGGCGATTGGGAAACGATCCTTTCGTTTGCGATTGATTGATTTCTTTGTGTGCCTTTTGATGATCTTGTTCTTTTTCGGCGGCGTGATTACATCGGGCGGGCAAGCTTCGTTCGATTCGGCCATCCGATATGTCTTGCTCTTTTTCATATATTTTTTGATTGTGAATTTGATCAAAACCCCGGAATGGATGGATCGGCTCGTGGGTGCCATTGCCATTCCAGCCTTTTGCATTTCGGCGGTCGGCGTCATTACCTATGTGTTGCGTTTTTCACGTATAGCCCCATGGATTCAAAAGCTGTTCGATGGCGCGGATACGATTTCGTTGTTTGAAATGCCGAATATGTTGGGGACGTATTTGATTATGACAATGCCTTTTCTTTGGCTTTATGTCAAGCGAAAGGAAACGACCGGAAGCGGGCGTGCGTTGACCTTTATCGGAAGCGCCCTGTCCTTGATGTGCCTTGGGCTTACCTGTTCGCGGGGCGCTTGGATTGGCGGCTTTGCCGGATTGATTGTCTTTTTGATGATCAATTACAGGTATACATTGAAATATATAGCAATTGTTCTTGTCGCCACCCCCATTGGGATGCTGTTTATCCCCAAAGGAAAAATTTTCACGCAAATCGCCGGAATCACCAATTTGACGGACAGCGTCGTTTATCATCGACTGTTCACCTGGCGAGGCGCCTTCCGTATGCTTTCCGAATATTATGCCGGCGGCATTGGCGTGGGCGAAAGCGCTTTGATGCAGATTTATCCTCTTTATTCTTACATTGGCGCAGAGGCAACGACGCATTGCTATAGCTTGTTTTTGGAAATTGCCGTGGAGCTTGGCGTTATGGGCTTGGTCGTTCTGCTGATCACCTTGCTGATGTTTTATCAAAAAGGCTTCGGCTTTATAAAAAGCACATCGAATAAAGACAATGTTCTTTTGGTTTCTGTAGGCATTGCCGGAATTACATCGGCTTTGGTACATGGCCTCATTTATTACATTTGGTATAATTATCAGGTGTTTTTCATGTTTTGGACGATTGTAGCGTTGGTCAATGTTTTTATTGATTCTCAACGAAGCACAAAAATCCCCGTCCGGCTGCCTTCTCAACAGGATGACGTTAAAGAGGCTTCGTTTGACATTATATTCGGTAACGATTGATCTTACTTTTACGGAGGAACAACCATATGAATATGAATAAAAATGAAAAAACTCCGATTTCTTCGGGAGAAGTCACAAATGTCACACGAGCCAAAAAGTACGCCGGTGGCCGCTTTAATTTGGTGGATTTGTGCTTGATCATTTTGATTTTGGCGGCCATTGCGTTAATTTTGGTGTATCTGATCCCCGGCTTGTCCAGCCGATTCCAGCATTTTGACGAGCGGGGAATTATGTATACGCTCGAATTTAACGGAGTGGATGCGGCTTTTTCTGCCAATATCAAGAGCGGAGACGCAGTGTTTAATGCCGCCAAGAACTATCGAATCGGAACGGTCAAATCGGTGGAAAGTGCATCCTTCCGCGTCATCAGCTACAATGAGCAAACGGGGATGGCCGAAATGAAAGAGCACCCCGAGCTGAAAACCATTATTATTACCGTTTCGGCCGATGCGGTTTATAACGAAGGCATTGGTTACTCGGTGAACGGAGATAGAATCGCCGTTGGCCATACTTACAATGTTCGATTCCTCAATTTTTCCGGCGAAGCAACCTGCATTGCTCTATCGGTGGTTTCCGATTCTAAGTAAGGAGGGAGAAAAATATGGCAGCAAATACATCCTCGGAGCGACGCTCCTTTACACGAAAATTCAATATTATTGACGTGCTGATCTTGATTCTTGTGCTTCTGTGTATTCTCGGCATTGTTTTTCGCGCCAAGATTACGCAGTGGATCGGCATTGAAAAGAATTTGGAAGTTTACAAGCTCTCTTATAAAATTAAAAGCGAGCGATATACCATTTCCGATTATTTGACAAGCGGAAATGATGTTTATATTGATTCCTCCAACCTGATGCTCGGAACATTGGATGGAAGCGCAACCTTCTTGCCGGCAGAAATTTATGTGACTGCCAGCGACGGCACGCCGGTCAAAGGCACATACCCAAAGGATACGTACGTGGATGTGACGGGGAATATCCGATGCCAAGGAATCGAAAAAGAGGACGGATTCTATCTGAACGGATCGTATGCTATTGCACCCGGCGTTACTCTCAAGGTGCATACAATGATGTGCGATTTTGAAATTATTGTGACGGACATCGTAAAATATGGGGCTT
>CAKSIP010000046.1 GCA_934462825.1 uncultured Eubacteriales bacterium
CACTCTCTGAATCAGAAGTTGTCACCGAGGTGACGCAACCTGAATCTAGCGCGTCTGCCAATTCCGCCATACCCGCAAAGTGCTTTTGAAGCGATTGCTTCAACGACTTTCTTATTTTATCACAAACTTGATGCCTTGTCAATAGTTTTTTTGAAAAATGAAGCAGAAAAACTGATGCCAATCGGTAAAGCATGCTTTGTCGGCAATTTCCCTATGTCAATAGACGGACTGCATAGGGAGGCTGCTCACAGCTGACGGATTACGTCGGATAAAATGAGAAACGAGCGAGAAATGGCGAGAGGGAGAAAAACGCTGTAGTCCATGCCGGAACTGTCGTCCGCATTATCCGAAATTGTCCGAAGAACGGTAAAAGGAACCGAATTGATGTAGCAGACATGGCCGATGGCGGCGCCTTCCATTTCACAAGCAATGGAATGAAATAAAGAGCGGATTCGTTCTTTCTGCGGAGCCGTGGAAACAAACTGATCGCCGGAAGCAACGGTGCCTTTCAAGTACGGAAAGCCCTGCTGCGAGGCAGCCTTTTCGGCAAGCTTGGCCAAGGTGGCGTCGGCCGGAATGTGTATTATGTTCAGCCCGGAAATCATCCCGACAGGATCGCCTACCGCGGAGGTGTCCATGTCATGCTGCACAACATCGGAGGCGATGGCAATATCTCCGATGGAAAGGGAAGGTGTCAAGGTTCCTCCCACCCCTGTGTTAATGATATAGGTGGGGTGATAGGTTAGTATCATCGTTTGAGCGCAAACGGCGGCAAAAACCTTTCCAACGCCGGATTGAGCCACTACCACATCCTTCCCGCAAAAACGTCCGCTGACAAATTCGATCCCGCTTTGCGTGCGTGTCTGCTTGTCCGTCATGGCCGCTTTGATTTCGGCCGCTTCGGCTTTCATTGCTACGATAATTCCGATCATGTATTGCCGTTCTCCTTGTAATCTGCCTGAAAAGCGCAGGGCGTTTTTCATGTTCATATTATTATAATACGGGAAGGGACTTCTGTCAAGCATACGTTGACAAATCGCAAAGAAAACGATATAATAGATATAACAATGGTAAGCATCAAAGGAGGCCTTTTATGGGAAAGATGAGTTGCGAATATGATATTGAAGGGGAACGGTACCGCGTGGAGGCACGTGCCTGCCCGTGGTTGGGGCGTGTGACAGTTTCCATTAACGGAGAGAAATTTGTGCTTCGCTCATCCCCGTTTCGGATCAAACGCTGTGAACCGTTTATGATCGGTCAAAAGCGGTGCATGCTGACCGTTTCCTCGTGGGGCAAAATCTCTATTGAATAAGCTTGATCTTGTCGCAAGCTCACGCAGAGAGCAAAGAAAGAGGAAAAGGGAAAAGGGAAAAGGGAAAAGGCAAAAGCATCGAATATTCTGACAAGACAAATGCAAATCGAGGTCGGATTCCTAAAAAGGAACCCGACCTCGATTGATTATAAGAAGGCTTATACTTTGGCGAACGTGTCAGCCGTTTTCCCGGTTTTTATCGTATAACCGGTCACACCGAGGATGGTTTCTCCGTCAATTTGCAGCGCGGTGGGACGGTCAAATTCCACCGTGATATTGCGCCCGGTGTGTACCGCCACCATTTCGGTGTGCTTGACGTGCTCCCCCTTAAAAATGGAGGGGAATACCATCAGTGTTTTCAATTTGCCCGAGCCAAACATAAGTACCGTGGAGACACTGCCGTTTCCGAGACGCTCTTGCTGGGGAGCCGTCATCATGCCCCCTCCGTAAAAACGTCCGTTCATGGTGGGCGCCAACCATACCTTGTGATAAGAATGGCGCACGCCGTCTACCGTGACAACCGCGTTGGTGGTGTGATAGTGGAACAAAAGGCCCTTAATGGCAATCGCGGCATAGTTGATCGGCTTGTCTGTCGTACCGCGCAACCGATCTCCCACTTCGCAGCAGTAACCGTCAATGCCGTAGCCTACGCCATTGATAAAGCGGTAATCCTTACCTTGAACCGTCACCGTGGGAAGGTTTTGCAGATAAGGCGTGATGAGAATCGGGGCAGAACCTTTTTCCTTGCCGAGATCGTGCAGAAAATCATTCCCGCTGCCGGTCGCATAATAATAGATTTCGTTCGGAATCGAAAGCCCGTCGGTGTCATTGACAAAGCGGTTTAAGGTGCCGTCTCCGCCGGCAAGGATGATCTTGTCCTCTTCAAAAAGCTTCGCAAAAAAAGCGGAATAATCGGCAATTTGCGTCATGTCGCAAAAAACAAGCTCGGCTTCTTTCAGCGCATCGCAATCGGCCAATTTTTTGGCCTCGGCTTCGCCGGTGTGATTTCCCGCGATAGGATTAAAAAGAACATAATATTTTCCCATGACATTTAACGGCTTTTCACGAGAGCGACTTATAAGGAATCGTTGTTCGGATAGCCCCTTCCATTTCCATAAACTGTGGTTGCAAGTCCTACTATCGTACCGGCACCCATCCTTTCTATTGTAAAGGATACAAGCCGTTTTGTCAAGAAAAATGTCGAATTATGGGGCATCCTGAAAGTTAAACCAACCGGGAAAGCTCAATGAAAACGAAAAAATCCGTTTTCTGTCCGGCGTATTTTGAGCGGTTCTTGGGCGGTTTTGCCTTCCATATCTTATTTTTTTGTTTTTGGGGGAAGAAAAACGGCGGCGCTTTGCCGCCGAGATCAACGTCGTTGGGGGAGTAAAAAACTCATTTTGAGTTTTTTACTCCCCCATTTTCGTTGTATTCAGTGAAAGGCTGACTTAGTTGAGTTCAGCGAAATACTTGATGGTGCGAACCATCTGGCTGGTGTAGCTGTTCTCGTTGTCGTACCAAGAAACGACCTGAACCTGGTAGGTGTCGTCATCAATCTTAGCAACCATGGTCTGGGTAGCATCGAACAGAGAACCGTAACGCATACCGATAACGTCGGAAGAAACGATTTCATCCTCATTGTAACCATAGGACTCGTTGGAAGCAGCCTTCATAGCGGCATTGATGCCTTCCTTGGTGATGTCCTTGCCCTTGACAACAGCCACAAGAATGGTGGTGGAGCCTGTGGGAGTAGGAACGCGCTGAGCGGAACCGATCAGCTTGCCGTTCAGTTCAGGGATAACAAGGCCGATAGCCTTAGCAGCACCGGTGGAGTTCGGAACGATGTTCTGAGCGCCGGCACGAGATCTTCTCAGGTCACCCTTTCTCTGGGGGCCGTCAAGGATCATCTGGTCGCCGGTGTAAGCATGAACAGTAGTCATGATACCGGACTGAATGGGAGCGTATGCGTTAAGAGCCTGAGCCATAGGAGCGAGGCAGTTCGTGGTGCAGGAGGCAGCCGAAATGATCTGATCCTCTGCGGTCAGCGTGTTGTGGTTTACGTTGAACACGATGGTCTTAAGGTCGTTACCTGCGGGAGCGGAAATAACAACTTTCTTAGCGCCTGCATTGATGTGAGCCATGGACTTCTCTTTGGAAGTGTAAAAACCTGTGCATTCCAAAACGACATCCACATCCAGCTTGCCCCACGGGCAGTTGTTGGCGTCCTTTTCGGCATAGATCTTGATTTCCTTTCCGTCAACGATGATAGAATCTTCGGTAGCGGAAACCGTGTGTTTGCCTTCGCCGATGCGGCCGCAGAAAGAACCCTGAGCGGTATCGTACTTCAGCAGGTGAGCCAGCATCTTGGGGCTGGTCAGGTCGTTGATAGCAACAACTTCATAACCCTCTGCATCGAACATCTGACGGAAAGCCAGACGACCGATACGGCCGAAGCCGTTAATAGCAACTTTAACAGACATGGTAAAATCCTCCGTTTTATATATATTTTGATTTTAACGATTGGTGGAAGGAACGGGGAACCCCCTTTCTTTCCAATTATATATTTTAGCGCATTTTTGACAAATATACAATAGCCCATGGGAAAATTTATCAATTTTGTTACAATCGAAGGATAAATTTAGTCAAAAATGCGTCTTTCTCGTGGAAAATGACCGAGAATCCAAGGAAAAAACAGGATTTTTATGGCTTTAGGTAACGGGCCTTCCACAGTTTTCCAAAAAGGACGCGTTGCTTCGGAAAAACGAAAAATCCCGCGATATGTCTTGACAGAAAGAGGAGGATGATTTATAATAAAGTGATACGTTATTATTGGAGCGACCGCGTTGTTCCCGGACAAAAAATCCGGTCAGAGCAGAGGTCAGAAAGGAGCGGTCATAGAATATGGCAGCACAGCAACAGAAACAAAACAATAAAAAAATGGTAGAACAGATTACATCCATGGATGTGGATTTTGCCCAGTGGTATACCGATGTGGTGAAAAAAGCGGAATTGGCCGATTATTCGGGCGTGAAGGGATGTATGGTGATCCGTCCTTACGGCTACGCAATTTGGGAAAACATCCAGCATGATCTTGATAAAAGATTCAAAAAGCTTGGACACGAAAACGTCTATATGCCGATGTTTATCCCGGAAAGCCTTTTGCAGAAAGAAAAGGATCATGTGGAGGGCTTTGCGCCGGAATGTGCCGTTGTTACAATCGGAGGACAGACTCCGTTGACGGAGCGGCTGATCGTGCGGCCGACATCGGAAACCCTGTTTTGCGAGCATTATAAAAACATTATTCAATCCTATCGTGACCTGCCGAAGCTCTATAACCAGTGGTGCAATGTGGTTCGGTGGGAAAAAACCACGCGTCCATTCCTGCGCACCTCGGAATTTTTGTGGCAGGAAGGCCATACCATGCACGAAACCGAAAAGGAAGCCCGGGAAGAAACCCTCCGCATGCTACAGTGCTATGAGGATTTTTACAGAGAAACCCTGGCGATTCCCGCCATTGTGGGACGCAAAACCGAAAAGGAAAAGTTTGCCGGCGCCATGGAAACATATACAATTGAGCCGATGATGCACAATGGTGTGGCTTTGCAGGGCGGTACGTCTCATTACTTCGGTGACGGCTTTGCCCGCGCTTTCGGCATTACCTTTACCGACCGTGAAAACAAGATGCAGTACCCGCACCAAACGTCCTGGGGCGTTTCCACCCGTATGATCGGTGCGATTATTATGACGCACGGCGATGACAATGGCCTGATTCTGCCTCCCGGCGTTGCTCCGATACAGGTAGCAATCATTCCCGTGGCACAGCATAAAGAAGGTGTTTTGGAGGCTGCCGGAAAGCTGCGCGACCGTTTGGTAGATAGGGACATTCGCGTTAAGCTGGACGATAGCGAAAACTCCACCGGCTGGAAATTCTCGCAGTATGAAATGAAGGGCGTTCCGGTGCGTTTGGAGCTTGGCCCGCGCGACATTGAAGCGGGAACCTGCGTGCTGGTTAGCCGTGTAACGCGGGAGAAGTCCGTGATTTCGCTGGAGAATCTGGAGGAAGAAGTGGAAAAGGCTCTGCGCCGTGTTCACGACGAGCTGTACGAGAGAGCCTTGCAGAATCTTCACGAAAAGACCAGCGATGCTCATAGCTATGAAGAGTTTTTGGATCTTGCGGAAAACCACCCCGGATTTATTCGTGCTATGTGGTGCGGCGATGCCGCTTGCGAGGACAAGCTGAAGGATGTGACCGGCGGCGTGAAGTCCCGTTGTATTCCGTTCCATGAGGATACTTTGAGCGATGTGTGCGTGTGCTGCGGAAAGCCTGCCAAGCACATGGTAGTCTTTGGAAGACAGTATTGATTTTGCGCCTGTCAGAAAGGATGGCGTGACGATGGGGAGATGACTTTCCTAAGGTCATCCCCCTTCTTTGAACTTCTTTGAAGCCGAAAGGAGGCGAGCTTATCAAAACGTATAAGTTGTCGCTGGGCGACCGAATCCGGCAGGTGGATCCGGTGCTTTTCGGCTGCACGTTTGGACTTTCCGCGCTGAGCTTGCTGACCTTGTGGGGCGGGCGAGACGCCTTTGGCACACGCACGCTGATTATGCAGCTTGCTATGACGGTGCTTGGCAATCTGCTTGTGTTCTTTGTCGCAAACATGGATTATCAAGAGATTGTGGAAAAGTTTTATATTGCCATGTTTTTGATCTCCGTCGGATTTCTTGCCGTCGTTTTGCTGTTTGGAGAGAGCGTGGGAGAAAACAAAAGCTGGCTGACCTTGATCCGATTTGGCGGAACCGAAATCGGGATTCAGCCCTCGGAGTTCGTCAAAGCTACTTTTATCGTGAGCTTTTCCAAGCATTTGGACTTGGTCAAGGATCGGATCAACGCTTGGAAAAGCGTAGTCGGACTTGCCATCCATGCGGGCATCATCGTAGGCTTGATTCTGATCTCCGGAGATCTCGGCGTCGCGCTGGTGTATATGGGGATTGTCGCCGTGATGCTGTATTGGGCGGGCTTGTCTCCTTGGTATTTTGTCGGCGCCTTGGCGCTGTTGGTTATAGCGGCTCCTTTTTTGTGGGAGCATTTGGAGACGTATCAACAGGAAAGAATCTTGTGCGGGTTCAACCCGGAGCTTGATCCGCTCGGGAAGGGGCGTCAGCCTATTCTGTGCCGAAGCGCCATTGCCAACGGCGGGTGGTTCGGACGAGGTATCAACGGAGGCACCATATATAAAACCTTGCCCGTGGCAAGCTCCGATTGCTTTTTCGCAACGTATTGCGAAAAATTCGGGCTGGCCGGCGCGATCTTGATGATCGGCCTGTACGTGGTTTTGATTTTCCGGGTGGTTCAAATCGGACGCAGCGCACGAAAATCCTATGGCGCGTACATTTGCGCCGGGGTTCTGGGCATGCTGATTGTACAGGTCGTGGAAAATGTCGGCATGTGCCTTTGTATGCTGCCCGTGATCGGAATTACCCTGCCTTTCATGAGCGCGGGGGGATCTTCGGTGTTGGCAACCTACATTATTTTCGGCATGGTGCATAGTGTGCGTGCGCGGCGGGTAAAATATTATTCCGAGAGAATGGGATAACAGTGATAAAAAGCCTTTCGTTTTCATATGATGCAATGATCCCTTCAAAAAGGGAACACTGAAATGTGAGAAAACGGGAGGCTTTTATGTTTGTTTATTCTTTACGCGCCAAAACGCTGAAGCTATTCGGAATTATTTGCGCCGCATTGGTCGCTGTGATTGTCCTTGTGGCAACCGTGCCTGGATATACGGCTTCGGCCACGGTATCCGCAACGCCGGATGGAGAAATTCGGTATTCCAAAATTCGGAACAACGAGGATCGGATCAACTTTTTGAAGCAGTTCGGTTGGGAAGTTTCGCCCGAAGCGGTGGAAAGCGAGGAGGTTACGATCCCTGCGGAATTTGACAAGGTGTTTGCCGGCTATAATGAAATTCAAAAGCGTCAGGGCTTGAACCTCGGCAAATATAAGGGAAGAACCATGATGCGTTATACATATAACGTGACGAATTATCCCGGCTATGAGGGACAGGTGCAGGCCAACCTTCTTGTGTATAAAAACAAGATTGTAGGGGGAGACATCTGCTCGGCCGACATCAACGGATTCATTCATGGCTTTTGGTGTGATAAAGCCGCCGGATAACAGAAAACCTTGTTTGGCGCATAAATCGGAGAGGGGCTGTTAAAAACTCGATGTTTTTAACAGCCCCTCTAAAATTCAGGCCGGGATTCCGACATTTTGGATGCGATCTTGGTCAGGTTTGCCACACACCCGCTTGGCATTTCAATTTTCATTCGGTATTTCTGTAGACGTTGTAAGGTCGTCCGTAAGGTCGTCCATGGGCATTTCGTCCGCATAGGCCTTGATACCGGTCATTTTGGAAATGGCACGGAACCCATCAATTTCCCCGCGCTGCATCGCGCCGAAGATCCGATACTTTAACCCTTTGTTTTGTCGATCCAGCTCACGCAACAGCAGCTTCATGGATTCTCTTTGCGTATTGCCGTCAGCCGGACACAGCGATTTGGTCACAGGCAGCTTGGCTGCGGCCGCATAAGAAATCACCGCTTTTTCCGGCAAATACAG
This sequence comes from uncultured Eubacteriales bacterium, assembly GCA_934462825.1. Classification (GTDB taxonomy): domain Bacteria; phylum Bacillota; class Clostridia; order Oscillospirales; family CAG-272; genus CAKSIP01. Next base: position 7,932 of record CAKSIP010000046.1, read on the forward strand.
CAAAGGGCGGATCAGGGTGAGATCGGCTCGGGAAAGATAGGTCACCGGGCTAAAACAGCCGATTCTGCCCTCAAAAAACAGATTGAGCATAAAGGTTTCAACGGCATCGTCAAAATGGTGTCCCAGCGCCACTTTGTTGCAGCCTAACGCTTTCGCTGTGGCATGCAAAGCGCCGCGCCGCATTTTGGCGCAAAGGGAACACGGATTGGGCTCTTTGCGAATGTCAAAAATGATTTTGGCAATGTCTGTCGGCGCTACATGATAGGGAACCCCCAATGTTTCGCAAAAGGAGGCAATACCGGAAAAATCGCTGCCGGGAAAACCCATGTCCTCGGTGACGGCTGTCAGTTCAAATTTTTGGGGATAAAACGCGCGAAGCCCTGCCAAGGCGGCCAACAGCGTCAGAGAATCCTTTCCGCCTGAAACACCAATGGCGATTTTGTCTCCTTCTTCAATCATGTGATAGTCATCCACGGCACGGCGCACATAACTGAGCAGATGTTTTTGTTCTTTCATCTCAATCTCCGTTTTTCGTCGCCGGCACAATAGCGGTGGCGACAATACAAATTGCAATAAATTTTTTCTGTACTTCTGTACTCCGAAAATCCTCATAGAGGGCTTGGTTTTCGGAAAAATATAGGCATCCGATCTTGCCTTTGGCCCAAACAAACGCTTTTTAGTATTTAAGCGTTGGGTTGGCGAAAGGCCTGAAAGCTGCAGGTGCGATAGATTTCTTCGGCCTCTTTCGTCAGCGGCCGACTGCCGGCCGCTTCTGTGTCTCTCGATTCGCCGGGCAAGGCATGGAGGATTAGAGGCCGCGTCAACTTGAGCGAAGGATTTCCCCCTTTTTTGGCTTTGAGAAGCAGCATGGAAGGGGGCGTTTGTACGTCGGCACAAACAAACGTCATTTCCTTAGGCTCCAAATGGTTTTCGTGAAGCGCCTGCATCAAAGCCGCCAGGCGATCCGGGCGGTACACGCAGTAAAAAGTTCCTCCGAATTTCAAGAGCCTGTCGGCCGCGGCGCAGAAATCGTCAATCCCTCCGAAAACTTCATGCCGAGCAATGAATTTTTCGTCGCTGCTATTGCGTCGTCCGCTGTCGGAACGCATGTAAGGCGGGTTGCAGAACACGACATCAAGCTCGCCGTCCGTGTCTTTGGCAGAGATTTGACGAACATCGGCGCAGAGGGGCAATATCCGATTTCCAAAGCCGTTGAGATCGACATTCCTTTGAATCAGCGAACAAAAGGAGGATTGAACCTCAACGGAATAGATAAAGCGAAACTTGTCTCGTGCGGTACACAAAAGAGAAAGAATTCCGGTTCCGCTTCCAAGATCAGCCGCTCTTGCATGAGGAATTTGCCGGATGTAGGCCGCTAAAAGATAGGCGTCCGAGCCGTAGGTCAAACCGTGTTTTTTTTGTATCAGTCGGAGGTTTTCGTTGACGGTGTCTATTTTTTCATCGGGCAACAGAATCGGTTC
>CAKSIP010000047.1 GCA_934462825.1 uncultured Eubacteriales bacterium
CTATTTGAGAATAAACAGGTTACCTTTCCCTTGTCCGGACTATCCACGCCCGAAATATCCACTTCGCCACTTCCGGCGCGAATTCCGTCGGCTTGATAGTTTTTGCCTTCTTTATTTATCAGTATTTTTTTATTACCCTCGCCTGCCAACGTGATTTTTCCACCTGATGCGTATATCGCGCTCCAAGTAGCCGTAACGTCGAGCGACGCTTTTTCCACTACACTGATGGAACCGTCGTTCGAATTAAGTCCGGTTCCCCATCTGCCGTTATCTACGTCTTTGCCTATCGTGATATTACCGCCGTTTATGGTAAGACCTCTATATGCCCAAATACCATAGGTGGTATCGGTTATATCGGTTTTATCAATGTTGATCGCCAAAGAACCACTACCCGTGATAGTGGTTTCATATTCAGAATAAATACCGACATAATAAGGATAACCCGAACTGAGAACCGGATTGGAAGTTTTGTCAACCGTTATGGTGTTGTTTCCTTCAACTTTAATTGTCGAACCGCTAAATTTAATTTCCTTGCCGTTGTAGCCGTTCAGAGTCAGCGTTTGTGTTTTGCCGTCATAGGAATACCCTGTGCCGATTATATCGCCTGTTCCGCCGATAGTAAGTCCGCCTGTCGTTCCCGTTCCGCCTTCCGCATAGACCGTACTCGTCGGGCTTGCAAACACTATGCCGAGCATAAGCGCAAGGCACATGGCAAGGCCGAGAACACGTGTTGCGAGCTTGGATTTGTTTGTTCTATTGTGTGTCATAATCGTATCTCCTTTTTCGTTTTTTGTCTATGTTTTGTGTCGCATTTGCGACGAAAAACCGTGAAAAACCTTTGGTGCGCGGTGGCCTTTGCGTTCTGAAAAAAAGCAAAAGCGCACCGCCGCATAGGAAAACCTATACAGCCGTGCGCTTTCTTTTTATTGTATCAAGCCCGAAAAGGGCGGACTTATGGCTTGCTTGCTTGCTTGCTTGCTTGCTTGCTTGCTTGCTTGCTTGCTTGCTTGCTTGCTTGCTTGCTTGCTAAAAATTGTCGCAGATTGCTCATGCCTTGTCAACTCCTTTTCGATCATTTCTTTGCAAAATTGCGTTTTCGGGGTTGATCGTTTGCGTATTTCTACTGTCTACCATCTGTTTTACTTGTTTATTTTACCATATTTTTTACCCAAAGTCAAGCGTTTCCCGCACATTCGCGGAAAATTGCGTCTTCGGCCGATTTTGGCGCTTCTTTTATCTGCCCGGATGCAAAAAATATTTCCAACAAAAATCCGAAAAGCTATTGCAATACGAGGAAATCTGTGGTATAATGTTTTCCGTTGTACGGAGGCATAGCTCAGATGGTTAGAGTACATGCTTGACATGCATGGGGTCGTTGGTTCGATTCCAACTGTCTCCACCAAGGATAAAGTGCCTTTGATTTTCAAAGGCGCTTTTCCTTCCCCCGCAGGCGTAGTTTAGTGGTAGAACTTCAGCTTCCCAAGCTGATAGGGCGGGTTCGATTCCCGTCGCCTGCTCCATAAAAACAGCCGTTCCGAAATTCCGAAACGAATTTTGGAACGGCTGTTTTTTTATGAAAATTCGGTACTGCCTTTGACACAGCCGATCAAGGAAACGGCGTCCTCATAGCGGTGCTCGGACTGCTTTGCGCCGAACACGCCGGCCACATATTTTCTTCCGTCCGGGAACGAAAAGGAAAAAAGCAAGGAATACCCGCCGTCGCAGGAGCCGGTTTTCAGTCCCGTGACATACGAATTGTAGTACAAGCTATCCGTTTGCAACAGTTGATTGGTATTGCGCCATTGATTGACATGGCCGCTGGCATACACCACGTGATCCGAGGCCATGGCGGCATATTTGGCAATCAGGGGCGTTTCCAGCGCTTTGCGTGCGATCAGAAGCATATCTTCGGTGGTCGAATAATGCTCGTTTCCGGCATAGCCGTCGGGCACGGTAAAATTCGTGCCGCAAAGCCCGATGCTCGTTCCGTAGCTTTTCATCTGCTTCATGAAAACGTCCACGGCCCGGTTGCCGTCCAGCAACGGATCCTTGGCTATTTTGCGTCCGGCGGCCGCTGCCAAAACGTAAGCGGCATCGTTGCCGGACGGCAAAAGCATCCCTTCAATCAGCATTTCCACCGTTAGGCAATGATAGTCTTTGATATAGGCCACCGAAGAGCCTTTCTTTACCAGCGCCAGCTCGTTGCCGGGGCGGATTTCCTCTGCGGGAGAAAGCCAGGAAAGCGCGCACAGCGCCGTAAGCAGCTTGGTTGTACTGCCGGGGTATACCACGTGCTTTTCGCCGCGGCTGAAAATCATTTTCTGTTCCCCGACGCTGTAGATAAAGCATTGCGGGGATTTTAGCGGGACTTGGAGCGTCAGCATTTTTTCCGGGTAGGCAATGGCATAGGCGCTGTTCGGCTCGTGCAGAACCGCGCGGTCAACGGCGGCAGGGCGGCACCCACTCAGGGAGACAGCGATAGCGCAAGCTACCCACAGGCCGGCCCATATTCGGCGCATCGCGCGTCCCATTTTTTCTTTCATGCTTTTCTTCCCCTATCGTTTGATCTTGGCGAGTCTTTCCCTATGATGGTGTGGCGTTTCTTCCCCGATTTGCTTTTTACCGAATGGTGTAGCGCCCGGATTTCAGCCGGAACACAAGGCGTCCGCCGGAGCGAAAGGCGCCGAGTTCTTCGGTTGTCAAGGCCAATCCATTGATATGGAGCGTTTCAGCATGGCTGAGAAGCTCCACGCGGGCCTCACAGCCCTCCGGGATGGTAAAGCGATACACAATTCCCTCATGATCGCGTGACCAGGCACTTTCAATGGTTCCGTTATCCGTGGTATAGGTGGCTTTGACATGGTGGATGCATTCCTGTCCGTCGGGCAGTTTTTTTCTCATATCCGGCGTGGGGTGGAGCGTCAAATGGCGGAAGCCGCCCTTCTTTTCATCCGGGCGAATACCGGCCATGGTGGAGAACATCCATTCCGCCACAGCGCCGTAGGCATAGTGGTTAAAGGAATTCATGGCGACATTGCCAAAGCCTTTTTCCCGCGTGTAGGAATTCCAGCGCTCCCAAACGGTGGTGGCTCCTTGGCGCAGGCTGTACAGCCAGGAGGGATCCTTATACTGCATAAGCAGCGAATAGGCCTCCTGATCCAAGCCCACCTTGCCGAGCGTTTGATTGAGAATCCCTGTGCCGACAAATCCGGTGGAAAGCATGTAACCATTGTCACGAATTTTATTTCGCAACAGGCGAATCGTATGCTTTTTCACGTCGCCGCTCACAAGGTCAAAGCAAAGCGCCAACAGATACGCCGTTTGGGTTTGTTCCGTCAGTGCGCCGTCGGAAATGTATTTTTCTGCAAAGTATGCCTTTATTTTAGTCAAAAGCGAGGCGTAATATGCAGCGCGCTCTTTGTTTCCGAGGACATCGGACACTTTTTTCATGATCTGAGCGTCATACGCATAATAGCAAACGGACAGATAGGCAAAATCCGTAGGCTCGTAGGCCAGCCAATCACCGTAGTTATTGCGCGGGCCTTCCAGGCCGTACTGCAAAAGATTTTTCATGTAGGCTTCCATGGAGGCATAGTTTTCCCGAAGTGCGTTTTTATCCCCGAACATCAGCCAGAGTTTATAGGGCACGATGATTCCGGCATCGCTCCACGCGCAAGAGCTGACGGCATGGGCGCCCTCTTTCCAAACGCGCGGAATCACATCGGCATAGGCGCCGTTATATCCGATTTGGGAGGCACGCGCATCATCCATCCATTTGAGCAGAAACTTTCTTGTGTCGGCAAGGTAGGAGGCCGTTTGGGCAAAGATTTGCGTATCGCCCGTCCAGCCAAGTCGCTCATCGCGCTGCGGGCAATCCGTGGGCACCGAGAGATAATTGCCGCGCATGCCCCAAACGATATTGGAGTACAAGCGGTTGATTTCATCGTTGTCGGTTTCAAAGGTAGCCGTCTCTCGCAGATCGGATCCGACCACAAGGCCCTTGACCGAGAAAATTTCGGTATCGTCCGTGACCGTCAGAAAGAAATAGCGAAATCCGTAAAAGGTATGCGAGGGGTGGTAGCTCTCCTTTCCCTTCCCGCCTGCCACATAAACCATGCGGGACAGCGCGGAGCGGTAGTTCTTTACGTAGGGAGAGCCTTCCGGCCCGTCGTTGCCGCGGCTCTCAAGGCCGCTGTCGTTCAAAAGCTCACTGAAATAACCGCGAATTGTCGTTCCCTTAGCGGCTTTCACGCAAATTTCCGGCCATCCGACAAACTCTTGGCCGAAATCGAGGAGCAGGGTTTCTCCCTTGTGAAGCACGGTCTTTTCACAGCCGTTACCGATCTTTTTGTCAAGAATACGGATCCTGCCGAAATCGCTTCCGTTATCCTCCGTGCCGCCATAAACGGTACTGCAAATCGGATGTTGCTCCAGCGATGGGCGAATCCTGACGGGATCTCCGCGATGCGGCTCGATTTGAATGTCGGCGGCAAAATCGGCGCAAACCGCAGGTTTCCATGAATAACATTCCGGGTGAGCGACAACATCCGGGTAGGTAGCGTCATAATACTCCCCGTCCCAAATGGACGCCGTACGGAGACGGCCACCGAATGTACACGTCCAACTTGTATCCGTTGGGACAATTTCGGTGCTTCCGTCGACATAGCTACATTCCAGCTCCATGCAAAAAGCGCGGTCTTTTTTTCCGTAGTAGCCAAAGGTATTCCGTCCCCGCCACCAGCCGTCCGAAACGATGGCCATCAGGGTGTTTTCGTTTTTTATGCAATCGGTCACGTCATATACATATTCGAGAACCCGTACTTGATAATCCGTCCATTCGGGCTTCAATTCATCAAACACTTCCCCTTGGGGCGTTTGAGCACCGACGCGCTTTCCGTTCAAGAACAAGTCGAAAATACCGAGCGCGGTCGCTCTGAGCGTAACCTTAATCGGCCTTTTGCCGACAGATACGGAAAAATCTTTTTTTAAGCAAAGCATTCCCTGCCCTTCGGGCAAGTCCATGGTCAGATTGTTATACACTCGCGTATTCACATGCCAGGGGTGATCATAGCAAACCGAATTGTTATCGTGATTGGCTGTAATAAAAATTCCTTTTTTCATGGCAAAAACCTCCGCTTTTTTTCTATATCCGTTGCAAACCGTTGCATTAAAGCTTGGCTTCAATCATTTCGTCGATGCGACGGCGAATGGCGAGCATTTCGTCCGAACGGGAAGGACATTTGTCGAAGCGAACCTCACCGTACACTTTTTCGATTTCCTCCACAACCTTATCATGACCGTAATATTGCTCGCAAAGACGCATAGCGCGCAGATCCTCAAGAGCTTCATGGAACACGACAATGCGCAGGGATTCCAGCGCCGTTCCGTTCACAGCCGGATAAACGGAGTAGGCATCGCCCGACTGCACAAAATATTCTCCGGTTGTTTCAAAATAAGGATTGATCATATCGCGGGAATATTGGTTGTAATAGAAATTATAGCCCCACTGCAAGAATCCGGCAATATTGTATTTGTACATTTGCGTTCCGATAATACGGGTTCTGGCCGAGGGCATGGCAAACAGCCGATTGCTCACATCAATACACTGCCCGCAGCAATAATAGCACCAAAGGTTTTCCACTTTTCCTTCAAGGAAGGGGGTAATATGGTTCGTAGCCGGGATTGGCGTATCGACAGCCCCTTCTAAGTAAAATTCGTAATTGGAAAGCGCATCCATAGCATGGTAGCCGGAGAGCATGTTTTTGATGTTTTCTTTCGACTTTTTATATTGCTCCAGATGATCCTTGCTCGGCTCGTCGGACATATGATAGTAGCAAAGGTGGTCATCCCCACGCGCCTTGAGAAATTCCAACAAAGCGGGAATGAAGGCCGAAAGGAAGGCTCCGTATTCTTCTCCGGCGGCATCGGTTTCCCAACCGAAAATGCGCTTATATTCACCGTGAACCGTGGCCATGATCTTCGGTGCGTTCGTAGCGCCCCACTGTGTAAAGAACGGTGGCATTTCAAAATAACGAATGCCAAGGCGCTTACACATATCCATCCAACGTGTCAAAAGCGAAAAATCAAAGGTGTACTTGCCATCCTCTACCGCGATCTGAACCAACTGAACGGTAGGACGCTCATAGCCGACGTCCGTGTCGAAAGCCGGCGTAATAATCGGCGTGAGAATCATGTTTTGGCCGTTTTTCACTGCGGTTTTTATGAAATTTTCAATGATTGTCCAATGCGCTTCGGAAAAAACGTCCACACGATAATAGTCGGCCAAGCAATCGCAGTGGAACCATTGGGTAACAATCAGCTCCTGCTCCGGAAGGAATGCAGGCAAAACTTTGATTTCAATCGTGTTTTCGGTCAGAAGGGTTCCGTTCATATCCGCCAACGAAATAACGGTGGGGTACACGCCGCCTTCCAAAGCTCCTTGAGGATCGAAATCAATCCAAACGCTACGAAGCTGATTGGCAACCACCGGCACGCAGCCTCGATTGTGAAGCGGTTGCAAAAGATCCGGGAACAGCCCCGGTTGTGTGCTAAGGTAATTCACGTCCTGGCGATCCTGATAAACCGGCATGGTAGAAGGAATATATTCCACCGTGCGTATCGTTGCATACTCGGCAAGCGGGCCTACAATGGTAGGACGTGCCCAAATCCGTCCACTTCCCGTATCCGGTGTGGTCGTTTCGGTACAAAGCAATTGGATAGAAAGTCGCTGGTTGCGAAGCATGGAAATCTGCCGAAGCTCCTTAAAGCGAGTAATCCGATCATTCAAAAAAATTTTTTCAAGGGAAGATACGATTTTAGTTTTTACCATGATTTACTTGTCTCCTCATAGAATTTATTACTTATCTTTTATTGATGAATCAGGTTTAAAATCTCCTGCGGGCGGTCGGCAATAACCGTGGCCCCACATTCGATAAGCGCTTGACGTCCGGCAAAGCCCCAGGCAACGGCAATCAGGTCTACGCCCGCGTTGGCCGCCGTTTGAACGTCTACTCCGCTGTCTCCGACAAAAACGCACTCTGCCGGCGCAACCTTCATGTCTTCCATGACGATTTTCAAGGCCGTGGGATCCGGCTTCAGCGGTACGTTTTCTCTTTGTCCGCGGGCAATCAAAATTTCGCCGTTCGGAAAGTACTTTTCGGCCAGCTTTTTCACATACAAATCCTGTTTGTTGGATAAAACCGCCAGCTTGAAATTTCTTTCATAAAGCGTATGCAGGGTTTCTTGGATGCCGTCGTATGTACTTTCGGTGTGCATATAAGTTTCCCCGTACATGCGATCGTACACTTTCAGCACTTGATCGATCACGGCATCGTCGGAAAAGTACCTTTCGGGGAGCACGCGACGGATGAGCATCCGAGGCCCATTTCCCACCGCACGCCGCACCTCATCGGTAGTTTTGGCGGGAAAGCCAAACTGCGCCAGCGAAAGATTGACGGCCTCCGCAATGGCTTCGACGGTATCGGCCAGCGTACCGTCCAAATCAAAAATGACGGCTTTTTTGTTTGCATAATTCATAAAAAGATCTCCGGAAATGTGATTTTTGTCTGCGCGCAGGTGCAGACGCTTTCTTTGTCATAAGACGTATCAAAGTTACCGCACGGAAGCGATGTAATTCTGGCGGTTTGAACCGCTTTTTTATTTTGCCGAACCATGCTACCGTTCTTTCTCCCAACGCAAAGGGGTTCGGAGGATTGTGCATCTGCTACAAAATCCGATTCCTTTTTTGGTGGATTGCACACTTGAAAATTGGCTTCGATCATGCTACAATAAATAAAAAATGGGCATATCGGAGGATAAAGCGTTGGAACCATTATGGATTTGGCTACAGGAGGAAGCAGCTGCGGACAGCTACGGGGAGTTCTACACATCGTTTGATTGGGAAGGGGGCGAAACGGAAGTACGGATTTCCGCCGACTCCGACTACACTCTGTTTCTGAACGGTCGGTTCGTAAATTCCGATCAGTACAAGGACTTTCCCTATTGCAAGGTTTATGACCGCCTCGACATCACCCCGTATCTGCGCCGGGGCATCAATCACATGGCGGTTGTAGTTTGGTATTACGGCATTGGGAATTTTTCGTATTATCCCGGATCGGCAGGCTTGTGGTATGCGGTTTCGGTGGCCGGAAAACCGATTGCGGTATCCGGGGCCGAAACGCAATCCCGCCTCAGCCGTGCCTACCACAGTCACGCGCAAAAGAACATCACCTATCAGTTGGGGTTCCGCTTTTTCTATCGGGCCGACCGGGAGGACGGCTGGAAAAATGGTGCGTTGCACGGATTTTCGGCAAGCCGGACGCTCGATCTCCCCGCGCCGAAAACAGAACGACCGCTTCGGAAGCTGTCTGTCCTGCCTCGCATTCCCAGCCTGCCGGTTCGCCGCGAGGGCAACCGCCGGCTGTTTGATCTCGGCCATGAAGAGGTCGGGTATCTGACGCTTTCGGTGCGTTCTGCGGTTCCGCAGACACTGCACATCGCGTGGGGAGAGCATATTGCGGACGGTTGGGTGCGATCCCGCATTGGCGACCGGGATTTCAGCGTGGAGGTATCCGTCGGCGCCGGTATCACGGAGTATACCAACCA
>CAKSIP010000048.1 GCA_934462825.1 uncultured Eubacteriales bacterium
CATTTCCGGCGTCTCGGAGCGCGCTATTTGGAGCTGACTGCGGAATCGGATTTGAAAATCGAATTTTTGTCACTGCTCCCGTGTCCGTATCCGCTGGAACAGGTTGCGGTTTCCTTCGGCGACGAGGTGACCGACCGAATTTATACCGTGGCGGTGCGCACGCTGGAGCTTTGTATGCACGACCACTATGAGGACTGTCCTTGGAGAGAGCAGGCGATGTATGCCATGGACAGCCGGAATCAGATGCTTTGCGGTTATTACGCCTTTCGGGAGTTTACATTCCCGCGCGCCTGCCTGTGGCTGATGGGACAGGACAGGCGGGAGGACGGTTTGCTTTCCATCTGCACGCCGGAAAATCTCGGCAATGCAATTCCGTCCTTTTCGCTGCATTATATTTTGGCGCTTTACGAATACTCCGTACAATCCGGCGACCTGACTCTGGCGCGGGAGGTTTTGCCGCGGGCAGAGGCAATTCTGCAGGCGTTCCTTTGCCGCATGGAGGACGGTCTGGTGCCCGCCTTTCCGAAGGAAAGCTATTGGAACTTCTACGAATGGCGGGAGGAGCTGGACGGCAAAAAAGCCGCCGCGCATTTCGATGCCGTGCTGAACGGCTTGTTGTCTCTTGCGCTGGATCGGATGCAGCGGATTTATGACCTATTGCAGATCCGAAAGGATCTCCGCGCGCGTATTCCATCGCTCAACCGCCGGATTTTTGAGGTTTTCTATGTCCCGGAGCAGAAACGTTTCCGCAATCGTTCCGACACTTACGGCTACAGCGAGCTGGCAAACGCGCTTGCGATTTTGTGCGGCGCGGCGGAAGGAGAAATTGCCGAAAGCATAGCCGCCCAGCTGGCGGGAAAGAACGACATGACGCCGATTTCCCTAAGCATGACCTGCTTTTTGTATGATGCTTTGCTGAAGGTTGACCGGGAGGGCTACCGAGAAGCTGTTTTGGAGGACATCCGCAAAACTTATCAGCCCATGCTGGATGCCGGTGCGACCTCCTTTTGGGAGACGGAGCTGGGCGAGGCTGACTTTCACGGTGCCGGCAGTCTCTGTCACGGCTGGAGCGCCATGCCGGTTTACTACTACCACACGCTGCTTCGGCCGCAGCTGCCGAAGGCGGACTAAACTCATGTTTTCCACCTCAAAAAAGATCCTGCGTTATCGCGGGGTCTTTTTTTGCCGAAAAGGCTTTGGAGCGCCCGAAACGGAAAGGCTTGGAGCAGAAAACGCCTCTTGTGTCGTTCCCCGATGCGAACCTATTATGCCGTTTTGCTTGCGTTCAGGGCTGGGTTCTTACTGACGGTGCCCCGGCATCCCACAGCCCATTTGCTTTCTCTCCACGGCGTAAAGATATTTCAAGTCATTATATCATTCTTTAAGAAAAGTGTCAATAAGTTACCCATATTTTAAGCATTTTCTCGGGTTTCCGGTCGACATTAGGCTTCTCAACTTTCAACTTTTAACTTTTATCTCAACCTCTGCAAGATATTGGCAGGGCGCTATTGACTTATTATAAAAAATCGTTTATAATATACCTATAATCTATGCTACGTGATGTAGGGAGAGGATGCTGATATGGTTCAGATGGATCCCAAAAAGAAAAAAATATGGATCGGATGTGGGATTGCGGCCGCATTGTTGGTGCTGCTGATTATCATTATCATCCATTACGAAAAATTCAACAACTTTTACTTGCAGGTTCGGTCGGTTTTGTCGGTACTGAATCCTATTTGGATCGGTATTGTCATCGCCTATCTGCTCAATCCCATTGAAAACTTTTTTGCTCAACGTGTTTTTGTCAAAGTCAAAAATCCCAAAGCGCACAAGGCGCTTTCCGTGGTTTTCACCTACATATTTACCATCGCAATCATAACCAGCTTTTTCATGATTTCAATTCCTCAAATTGTGCGGAGCGCCAGCGAGCTTCCGGGAAAGTTGGAGTTTTTTGTAAACTCCATTACGGAATCGGTCAACAATTGGTACAACCAATTCCAAGGCTCCGATCTGTATCATACGCTGAACAAAGTAATGGATCTGGACAGCCTTGATATTAAGAAAATCATTCAGGACAACTTTCTGAAAATTGAGGAAATCATGAAGGTCATTGCTTCGTCCTCCACCAGCATCCTCACCAGCGCCTACACAATCATAAAGGATATTTTGATCGGATTTGTTCTTTCCATCTATTTGCTTTCTTCCAAGGCAAAGCTGAAAGCGCAGTTCAAAAAGCTCTCCTATGCCGCCGTCGGAGAGAAAAAAGCCAATCGCGCTTTTGGCATTATGCGTTTTACCGATCACACCTTCGGCGGATTTATCCAAGGGAAAATCATTGACTCCTTAATTATCGGTATTCTTACGTTTTTTGTGTTTTTGATTTTCCGTATTCCCTACCCCACCCTGCTTGCCATTATCGTAGGCGTCACCAATGTGATCCCTGTGTTTGGCCCGATTATCGGAGCCATTCCCGCAGGCTTTATTGTATTGATTGCCGAGCCGAAAAAGCTGATTCTCACCATCCTTTTGATTATTTTGATTCAGCAGCTGGACGGCAACTACATCGGGCCTAAAATCCTCGGAGATTCCACCGGCCTTTCCGCTCTTGGCGTTTTTGTAGCCATTGTTGTTATGGGCGGTTACTTTGGTGTGGGCGGCATGCTCATAGGCGTTCCTGTTTTTGCCGTGATTTCGTCTGTGTCCAAACGCATTGTGGATAAAAAGCTGGCCGCGCGTGGGCTGTCTTGCGATCTCGACCATTATTATTCTCAGAATACGTTGGATTCTTTGGCGGACAAGCCGCGCAAGAAAAATACGTTTACCAAAGTCGTTGACTTTTTGTTGAAGTATCTGAAAATTGCCTTGCAAGCGGTCGTACGGTTCTTTCGCTCCCTTGCCTCGATCTCCATCCGAAAAAAAGAGGATCCCTCTGTAAAAGCATCCAAAAAGCAGAAAGCAGAGCGCAAAGCCCAAAAGAACGCAAAAAGCAACGAAGAAAAAGCGGATGCAGATGCAGAAACAGAGGCAGAGGCAGAGGCAGAAACAGAGGCAGAGGCAGAGGCAGAGGCAGAGGCAGAGGCAGAGGCAGAGGAAAATGCAGATAAAGCTGCAAGTCAAGCGGAAGACACGCAAGCATCGGATCAATAAAATCCAAGGTCAAAGTCAAAATAGAAATAAAATTGCAAAAATTGACGCGCCATCCGACGCACAGGAGGTATTTATATTATGCAAACGTCAGACAATGAAGTAAAAAAGGGCGGTATTTCGGTGGAAACCGAGCATATCTTCCCTATTATCAAAAAATGGCTTTATTCGGAAAAAGATATTTTTCTCCGGGAGCTTGTTTCCAACGCGCAGGACGCCATTACCAAGCTCAAGAGATTACACTCTCTCGGTCAGTACGAAGCCGGCGCGGATGAAAATTACCGAATTACAGTCTCTTTGGACAAGGAGGCCGGCACACTGACCGTAGAGGACAACGGAATCGGCATGACCGAGGAAGAATTGGAAAAATATATTTGCCAGATCGCCCTCTCCGGCGCCTTGGACTTCATTCAAAAATACGAAAACGCCGACAGCGGCGCGCAAAGCGGAATTATCGGGCATTTCGGACTTGGATTTTATTCTGCTTTTATGGTCAGCAATAAGGTTGAAATCGAAACGCGTTCCTATACCAATGCGCCGGCCGTTCATTGGATTTGCTCGGACAACGGAGAATATGAAATAGAAGCCGGCACGCGCGACACGCACGGAACGCAGATTGTTCTTCACATCTCGGAGGATGAAAAGGATTATTTAGAAGCAGACAAAATCCGCGCTATGCTGAATAAATACTGCTCTTTCATGCCGGTGGAAATCTATTTTAACGATGGTCACGAGGAAGCCTGTGAATGTGATACGTGCAAGGATGAGGCGCAGGAACACAAGCACGAGGAAAAGCCGATCAATGACATTCATCCCCTTTGGACAAGGCCCGCCTCGGAATGCACCGACGAGGAATATAAAGAATTTTATCACAAGGTGTTTGGCGACATGCGGGATCCGCTGTTCTGGATTCATCTCAATGCCGATTATCCGCTGAACTTTAAGGGAATCCTGTATTTCCCCAAAATCCGCACCGAATATGAGTCCATTGAAGGCCAGGTCAAGCTTTATTACAATCAGGTTTTTGTGGCCGACAATATCAAAGAGGTCATTCCCGAATACCTTTTGATGCTGAAAGGCGTATTGGATTGCCCGGAGCTTCCCTTAAATGTATCTCGCAGCTATTTGCAAACCAACACCTATGTTGCCAAGCTTTCAGCCCACATTGTCAAAAAAGTGGCGGACAAGCTGAACGGAATGAAAAACAACAACCGGGAAAGCTATGAAAAGGTTTGGAATGATATTAAAACTTTTATCGAATACGCTTGTCTGCGCGACAAAAAGTTTTATGAAAGAGTAAAGGACGCGATCCTCTTCAAGCAGTGTGACGGAAAATATGTGACTTTGGAGGAATACCTGGAAGCGGCCAAGGCCACCAACGAAGGCGTGGTGTATTACACCACGGACAAGGCGCTTCAAGCGCAGTATATTTCCCTTTTTGAAGCGCAGGGGATTTCGGTGGTATGCTTTGACTCTCCCATTGACACGCAGTTTGCTTCCCTTTTGGAGCAGCTCCGCGGAAGCGTGAAATTTATCCGTGTGGACGCAGAAATTGCTTCCTCTATGAAAGGGGAAGAAACCATTGAAGCGGAGGACGAGCTGAAAGCGCTCTTTGTAAAAGCAAGCGGCAATGAAAAAACGGAAGTTCGGTTTGAAGCGCTGAAGGATTCTTCGGTTCCGGCACTGCTCAATGTTTCGGAGGAATCCCGCCGCATAGAAGAAATGATGAAGCTGTATGCCGTCGCCGATCAGGAGGACTTCAATCCCCTGCCGTCGAACGCGTCCCTTGTCATCAACACCGCTTCTCCTATCGTTAAAAAGCTCCCTGCCCTTATATCGCAGGCCCCTGAAAAAGCATCGCGGTATGCAGATTATATTTACAAGCTGGCGCTGCTATCCCATCGCCGTCTTTCGGCAGAGGAAATGAATGCGTTTTTGACCGAAAGCTATGCCGTGCTGGATGAAGTAAGCGAGCTTCCCCATTCGTAATATGGAGATTAAACGCTTTCTGACAACGGAAGGTATTCCGGAACTTCCGGAAAATGAGCTGATTGCGGCCGAAAATCTCAACATGCTGGATCAAAGGCAAGCAGGCCTTTTTGAAAGCCGTATGGCTATGATCCGGGAGCTGGGACGGGAGATCGGAAAGACCGAAAACGCCGGATTTGATATTATACGAGACAAATACAAGGCTTCTCTGCCTTATGACGGTGAGCCGTCCGATTATGCCTTTTCCCCCAGCCCGGAGGAGCTGCTTCATTATTTTGACAGCATTTCCGCGGTGGAAAAGATCGGATTGTGCCGTGCCATATCCGACAGCTTTCAAAACACTCGATTTTTATCCACGCTTCTCGGATGGCCGGATGACAGTTGTAAAGCGGACGCGGTCGGGCGCATCGCCTATTTGAAAAACGCTTACACTGACAATGCATTTCTCCGCTTTTCCAAAGTGGTTGTCTCACCGCGCTCCGAATACTGTTCGTCCTTCCGGGCGGTTTGTCAGGAGGTTTATGACGGGCAATGCGAATATTGCATACTTCCGGTTGAAACTTCCGGCGACGGGCTTTTAATGAGCTTTTATTCCCTGATGGATCAATTTTCGTTGAAAATCGTGTCGCTGTGTACCTTGGAGCAAACCGGAACCGGACGCTTTACCAATTACGCTTTGCTAAAGAAAGAAATCTCCCTGGCCTATCTACGCTCAAAATCTTTGGTGTCCTCCAAGGACAGCCGTTTTGAAATCAAGCTTTCGATTCCGCGAGAGGATTCTTTGGGGCTATGCCATTTTCTTCAATATGCCGCGCTTTGCGGCATGACAGTCCAGCGAATCGCCACTGCGCCTCATATTTCCGGCGAGCAAAGAATATCTTACTATATTGCTTTCGGGATTTACAAGGCTGATTTGACCACCTTTTTAACCTATTTGGCGTTGGAAACACCGCACTATCTGCTTATGGGGGCCTATGCCACCGTCCTTTAAAAAACAAGAAAGGATCCAAACGTATCATGAAAGAAACCTTTACCTATAAACCGCAAGGAGTATGTTCCCGCAGCATTGAAATTACCGTAGAGGACGGGACTATACTCTCTGTCACCTATACCGGGGGATGCTCCGGCAATACGCAGGGTGTCGCCGCCTTAGTGGCCGGTATGAAAATCCAGGAAGCCATTGATCGCCTGAAAGGAATTCGTTGCGGCTTTAAGCCAACCTCTTGCCCCGACCAGCTTGCCCTTGCTCTTTCGGATTATCTTGCCAAAAATCATCAATAACACACAAGCCTGTCTATCAGGCCATGATTGCTCAGAAAGGATACGGTAAATCAAATTGAATACGACTGAGTTTATGAAACGATATTTTTTGTGGCTGAATAGTCCTTTTGTATCGGAAGCGGATAAAGAATATCTGCGTTCCATTCAAGACAACCCAAGTGAGATCCAACGCCGTTTTTCCTCGTACCTTACTTTCGGAACCGGCGGACTTCGCAGCACCATGGGGCCGGGCACTGCCATGATGAACGTCTATACCGTGGCCCATATTACCCAAGCCATTGCCCAACTGATTCGAGAAGAACACGGAGAAAAAGAGGGCGTAGTCATTGCTTTTGACAGTCGTCTGCACTCAGCGGAATTTGCCCAAACGACCGCCGCCGTACTCGCGGCCAATCAAATCAAGGTGTATCTTTTTGATGCCATTCGTCCCACGCCCGAGCTTTCTTTTGCACTGCTCTCTCTCGGTTGCATGGCCGGCATCAATATCACCGCTTCGCACAACCCTAAGGAGTATAACGGATACAAGGTTTATTGGAAAGACGGTGCTCAACTCCCTGTTATGCATGCGCAAGCTGTAACCGACAAGGCGGCAAGCATTGACATTTTTGATGATGTGAAGCACATGCGCTTTGAGGATGCGCTGCAATCGGGGTATATTGAAATCATCGGACAGGAAACGGATCAAAAATATTTGGATGCCGTTGTGTCGCAAATCGTAGATCCTACCGTATTGCCCGCAGCGAAAAATTTCAGCGTTGTTTACACCCCATTGCACGGTGCCGGGTATCGTCTTGTCCCGGAGGTTTTGCGTCGTGTGGGACTGCAAAAATTGATTACCGTGTCTGAACAAATGACGCCGGACGGCACATTCCCCACGGTGAAACAACCCAATCCCGAATATCCCGAAGTGTTTACTTTGGCGAAACGCATGGCAGAGCGCGAAAACAGCAATTTGATGATTGCCACCGATCCCGACGCTGACCGTCTCGCGGTAACCGTAAGAAAAGCCGACGGCACGTTTGTTACGCTGACAGGCAACCAAACCGGGTTGCTTTTGTTGGACTATATTATCCAGGCGTATGAGAAAAACGGCACGCTGCCGCAAAATCCATTTGTCGTAAAAACCATTGTGTCTTCCCGCCTTTGTGAATCCATTTGTCAAACGCATGGCATCCGGCTGTACAATGTTCTTACCGGATTTAAATACATTGGAGAAATGATTAAGCTTCATGACGGCAAAGACGGCCACTTTATTTTTGGATTTGAAGAAAGCTGCGGTTATTTGAAGGGCACTTACACGCGCGACAAAGACGGCGTTGTAGCCGCTATGTTAGTGTGTGAGATGGCGGCGGCCTATAGCCTGCAAGGGAAAACCTTGTACGATGCCTTGGAAGATTTATACGCAAAATACGGGTTCAGCTTTGAACGGACGGAGGAAATCGTTACAGAAGGCCTTGACGCCAAGGAAAAGCAGGAAAAACTGATGCAGACGTTGCGAGATCAACCGCCTAAATATTTTGGCGACATCAGAACCGAAATCGTAAGCGATCTGAACACAAGAAAGATCTTAAACCTTTTGACAGGGGATTTGATGCTTTCTACGCTTCCCAAATCCAATGTGCTTTCCTTTTCGTTGGAAAACGGCGATACCATTGTCATTCGTCCGTCGGGCACCGAACCCAAAGTGAAGATGTATTTTCTGATCACAGCTTCTACAGAGGACGAGGCCATGGCTAAATTTGCAGCTTACAAGCAAACCGCGCTCTCTTTCGCAAAAGGAATCTGAACAATTGACGCTTTGCTTGACGGTGCAAACGCAAAAGGATGCCGCCGGTTTATCGGCTTGTTTCATTTTTCTTTGCTCTCCTCCAATCGAGTGAGCCTTTAAGTAGTATGACTGTAAAGAGGAAACCAAGATGTCAAAGTCAAAAAGAACTCCCGCTTTTCGTGTTTTATCCGAAATTACACGGAGATCGCCCAC
>CAKSIP010000049.1 GCA_934462825.1 uncultured Eubacteriales bacterium
TTTTGAAGGTCAAAGCCGTAGATGGAGCGGTTAAAGCAGAAAATCGCGTTGCCGTTTTTGAAAATCGAAGCGAAAATACCGTCGTTGCCACTCAAATACGTATCAGCGGAGGTCACCCACGCATGGGCTTCTTTCATGAACTTGCCTACGGTTTCGCCGAAGAAGTCGGAATCAAAGATCAACGGCGATTCCTCGCGCGTGGTTTCATCCGTGTTTCTGGCCATCATCTTATAGCCGGTACCCTGCCAGAAAGCGTCCAGGTCATAGTACCGGAAGGTGCAACCGTAAAAGTCCCCTTCACTTTGCTCGCCACTGTTATCTGCGTCGGAATAAACCTCGTGGGTAATTTCATACAGCTTGCTGATCGTCCATTCCTTCTCTTTTACCATGTTGATCAGGCTCGTTACCGGAGTACCGAAGGCTTCCAGCTGGGCTCTGTTGAAGAAGGTGGCATACATCATATGAAGAAGGTTGGTGGAAATATCACCCGAAACGAAGTACAGTCGGCCGTTCAGGTCAAACTCCTCCTGCAGGTTTTTCGGCCACCATTCCTTCGTCAGATCGAGATCGTCATAGCTGTTCAGATCGGTCATCAGCCCCTGCAGCATGGCAATGCCCATCGTTCTCGGATAGGCAGCCACGATGTCCACAGGCGTTGTGGGATCGGAAATACGCGTCGAGAGCGCCGAAACGAATTCTTCCTGTGCGTCGCCGTCGCCGCGGGACTCAAAGAAGCTCAACTCCACACCGAGGAGCTGTTCCGTTTTGAGGTTTCTGTCAAAAATAGCATTATCAATCGGGTCAGCACCGGCTTCATCCGCCGTCATGTCAAACTCGTTCATCTCGGAGTTCCAATGGAAAATGTGAATCGTGCTGTCGTTGTAATTTACCTTGGGGATGCCGATTTTTTCATATTCGCTTTTCGTGTCCTCCGGCGGTGTAACCGAACCGGATTCGGTCGAGGTCGGTTGTCCTTGGGTGGGGGTGTTGTCGCCGGGCGTTGTCGTGGGGGTTGCATCGGGATCCTTCTGACAGGAAGCAAAAACGCAAAGCACCATAACCAAAGCCAACAGCAATGGAATGATCTTTTTCATACTCATACTATCCTTTTCTCCTTATTTATTCCTTAAAAGAATTATTTTATCAGACGCGGTCTATTGTATCATCTTATAATTTCTTTGTCAATGGATTTTTCGCTGTTTACTTATTTTTTACAAATTCAGCCGCATCGGTTTGTGCAACAACAAACGGTTTTCCGGCCAAGGGCAACCCGCTTTGCCTTTTCAGGCCGGCGAGCTTTTCTGCTTTTGCCCGGTTTCTTTGCCTTTGCCTTTGCTTTTTTTACCGGGCTTGCCCGTTTTGGCTTCCTCGCTCTGCGTCCGACGGCGTTCGGCGTAAAAGCACGCCGTATAAACCAGACTGCCGCAAAGGCCGGTCACGGCAAAAAGAACGTACACAAACGGATACGTGCGAATCAGGCCGTCCGTATAGTAATTCATCGAAGCGACCACGGTGCAAAGGGAGGCGCCGACGCTGATATACGGCCAGCGACGTGTCAGAAAGCCAAGAACAGCCGCGCTGCCGAAAAGCAGGGCGAGCTTTAAGTACGTCGCATAATAGGGGTTTTCCAGCGGTTGGTTGACATACACATCCTCTCCCGTGACCGGATGGGACATCAAATACATACCGTCAAAAGAAATCACACCGACGATCACGCAGACCAAAGCAATGATTGCCATCAGCAACAGCAATCCGTCCGTCAGATTTTTGCAGGCATTTCCCGTTTTCACTGCCGCGTCCTCCTCTTTCCGAAATCAAGCCGTCGCCCCGCCGACTCCCTTTTGGCGAAGGGGAGGCGCAGCCCATACCAATCGAACAAGCTTATTTTATCATAAATCCCCCGGAATTGCAATGGGATTTTTTCGCATTTTCCGAAAACAGCCCCTCGCGCCGACAAAAACCGGAAAAACTGCAAAAAGGTCTTGCTCTGGGCGCGCGGAAATGATATAATGTAACAAAACACATACCGCATACATTTCCGCGGGAAAGGAAGGGTTTTTCCATATTATGTTGACCGAATCCATCAAGCAGCAAATCACGGCAGGGGCGCTGGACGCGCACTTTGCCTCTCTTTACGGCGCCCACCAAACCGAGGCCGCCCGCACACGCTATCTGGAAGCCGTAGCGTCGTTTGAACATCTTTTCGGAACGGAACGTGATGCGTTTCTGTTCTCCGTTCCCGGCCGCAGCGAGCTTTCGGGCAACCACACCGACCACAACCACGGCCGCGTCATTGCCGCCTCCATCGACCTTGACGTAATCGCCGTAGCCTCTCCCACCGACAACGGAATTGTCCGGATCAAAAGCGAGGGCTTTCCCGAAGACACCGTGCCGCTGGCAGAGGCCAAGTGCCCCAAGCGTGAAAGCTTCGGCACCTCCGCCGCCATCATCGCCGGCATGGCCGCCGGCGTGGAAAACGCAGGCTTCTCCATCGGCGGGTTTGACGCTTATACGACCTCCAATGTATTGAAAGGCTCCGGCCTTTCCTCCTCTGCCGCGTTTGAAAACATGGTGGGCACGATTTTCAGCCATCTTTACAACAACGGCCGCATAGACAACGTGCAGATTGCCAAGCTTTCGCAATATGCGGAAAACGTATTTTTCGGCAAGCCCTGCGGGCTGATGGATCAGGTGGCCTGCGCCGTCGGCGGCATCGTTGCCATTGACTTTGCCGATCCTTCCCGGCCGCAGATCGAAACGCTTGATTTTGATTTGAGCGGGCAAGGCTACAATCTGTGCATCGTCAACACCGGCGGCAATCATGCGGATCTGACCGACGATTATGCGGCGGTTCCCGCCGAAATGAAAGCGGTGGCCGCGCATTTCGGGAAAAACGTCCTGCGTGAAGTGAAGGAAGAACAGGTTGTGGCGGAGATTCCCGCCTTGCGGCGCGAGGTCGGGGATCGGGCGATTCTTAGGGCCTTGCATTTCTTCCGGGAAAACGACCGGGTGGAAAAGCAGGTGGCGGCTTTGAAGTCCAACAACATCGACGCCTTTTTTGACGGCGTGCTGGCTTCGGGACGCTCCAGCTTCTGCTATCTGCAAAACGTCTACACGGTAAAAAATGTGCGCGAGCAGGGCCTTTCTTTGGCGCTCTGCCTTTGCGAACGCTTTTTGGCCGGAGAAAAAGCCGCGTATCGTGTACACGGCGGCGGTTTTGCCGGCACGGTGCAGGCCTTTGTGCCGGATCACCTGGCTAAGGACTTCCGCACAAGCATGGACGCCGCCTTCGGGCAGGGCGCCTGCCTGATTCTGCGCATCCGCCGCGACGGCGCTGTGAGGATTCTGTAATGGGCGGGAACCGTTCTAAGCGCCGCCCAAACAAGCGCGCCGCCTCCGAGCCGGACAATGCCGCCGGCGCAAAAGCCCGTCGGCAAGCCGCTTTTCAGAAAAACAAAAAGTATCTGTGGCCGCTTCTCATTCACCTTTTGGTTTTTTACGCCGTCTACGCTTACCTGGTGGAAACCCGCTTCTACGGGGTAGTCTTTTGGACGTATTTTGCTCTGACCGCCGCTTTTTCGCTGGCCTTTGTGATCTACAACCGCGGTTTTTCCCGTCAGCGGATCACGCCCGATATGCTCCCCGACACAATGACGCCGGAGGAAAAAGAAGCCTTTGCGGCCGAAGCGAAGGAACGGCTGGAAAAATCCAAATGGATGATTACCGTCATTGTCCCTCTGCTTCTCACGTTTTTGATTGATATTCTCAACATGTATCTTTTCGCCCCGCTACTCAAAGCGCTCGGCCTGTAAGAATCGTTTTCAAGGAGTGTTATGTCCGATTACACCATCTGCAACCTTTATTCCGGCTCCGGCGGGAACTGCACCTACATTGCCGGGGCGCACACGCGCATTTTAATTGATGCGGGGAAAAGCGCCCGCTCGCTGTCCGCCGCGCTGACCGGCATCGGAGCCGATATTGCCGCCATTGACGCCATTTTCATTACGCACGAGCACACCGATCACATTTCCGCGCTGGAAACGCTGTCCAAAAAGCATCACATTCCCATTCATGCCGTAGAGGGCTGCGCAAGGTCGATTGCGCGCACTGCGCCCACGGCCGCCGCCTGCACGGTGTCGCACGCGCCGGATTACACCGTTGTCCTCGGCGATTTGACGATTTCCTCGTTTCGCACCTCGCACGACAGCGCCTGCCCGGTCGGCTATCGGATCGAAACGCCCACGGGGGAAGCCTTTGGCGTGGCCACCGACACGGGCATCGTAACGGTGGCCTGTGCACGGGCGCTGACGGGCTGCTGCGGCGTGGTGCTGGAATGCAATCACGATCCCGAGATTTTGCAAAACGGGATCTACCCGCCCTCGCTCAAGGCGCGGATCTCCTCGCGCTTCGGTCATCTTTCCAACCCGGATTGCGCCCGTTTTGCGCGTTATTTGGTGGATCACGGTACGCGCTCGCTGTTGCTGGCGCATTTGAGTGAGGAAAACAATCGCCCCGACGCCGCCATGACGGCCGTCCGTGATGCGGTGAACGATCCGAACGTGTTTCTCACCGTGGCGCGTCCCGACGCACCCACGTTTCTTTCGCTTTAATTTTGTGCCTTCCCGACCGGAAGCAAAAAAAAATAAAAGGGGTAGCCCTGCCACGTCCGTTTTTTAGCGGATGTGTGTCAAGGCTTCCCTTTTTTTATGAATTTTCGATCGTCGGATCGGGTTCGGTAGCCAGCAGAAAATCGTCCGTCAGCTCTTTGCGCAACGAGGCCAACAGGGCAGGCGCGCCCCCGCCGACGGGCACCCCGTCGATTTCCGAAGCCGACAGGCAAAACGAGCCGGAGCTGGAAACGATGACTTCCTGCGCACGCATCATCCGCTCCACCGTAAACGGCTCCTCCGCAACGGGAATGCCGAGCTTCCGGCAAGTGCGGATCAGATTGCTGCGGGCGATGCCGGGAAGGATCAGAGAATCCGTCGGCGCCGTCACAAACCGACCGTTTTCCAAGATGCTGACATTGCTGTGCGCACATTCGGTCACGCGATCCCCGCGGTGAAACACGGCCTCGTCGCAGCCGGCCTCTTTGGCTTTTTGAGAAGCCATAACATTGGGAATCAAGTTGAGCGTTTTAATATCGCAGTGGAAAAAGCGAGTGTCCTCCACCGTGATCAGGCGGACAGGACGGCTGTTGTCACGCACCTTGGCCGGCGTCAGCATCACCCAAAGATTGGCCGGCACGTCGGGAAAGACGTGATTGCGCGGCGCCGTCCCCCGCGTCACCTGAAAATAAACGAACTGCTCCCCGTCGTCCACCTGCTTCACCAAATCCGAAAGCAAGGCGGCCAATCGCTCTCGCTCCATGGGAATCCGAATCCGCAGCTTTTCGGCGCTGGAAAAGAAGCGCTCGACATGCGCGGAAAGGTTGTAAATCACGTGATTGCGGGCATACGTAGCGTCATAAACCCCATCCCCGAACGTGCAGGCACGATCGTTCATCGGGACAGTCATATCGGCGATACGCCCCACCCTGCCATTATAGTAGCCGAGATCTTTCATCCGTTTTCTCCGCCCTTTAGTCGGGAAGGATCCCGCAATTGTCCGCTTGATTGACAAAGTTCAGGATCACATCCACCGCATGCTCGATACCCACCTTGGCGGTGTCAAGGCAGATGTGATAATTCCGGCTGTCGCCCCAACGGCTTCCGGTGTAAAAGCTGTAGTATTTTTCCCGGCGCTTATCCATGGCCAGAATTTCTTTTTTGATTTCCGCCTCGGTCTTTTCTTCCTCGGAAAGCTGTTTTTTGCGGTTGATTCTGTCCTGCAGGGGGGCGTAGACAAACACGCTGACCAGATAATCTTCATCCTGCAGCACATAGTCGGCGCAGCGTCCCACGATTACGCAGGAGCTTTTCGCCGCCAGCTCACGGATAATCAGCGATTGTTGCACAAAAATGTTGTCCTCCGGCGACAGCGCCGAAACCGTGTAGCCCCGGCTGAACGTAGCGCTGCGGGCAAACACGCTGGGCTTTTTTTCGTCCGTGCTACGGACAAAGTTTTCACAGCACCCTGTCTTTTCCGCGGCAATGTCAATCAGCTCTTTATCGTAAAAGGGAATCCCGAGCCGTTTCGCCAGGCGTGCGCCGATTTCGTGCCCTCCGCTTCCGTATTCTCTTCCGATGGTAATTACAGTATGCTTCATAATCTTCGTTTTCGCACAAGGAAAATGCGATATTTCACAAAAGCATTTTACCCCGACGAGTGTTTCCTTTCTTTCAAAATAAGGTTGCGTCTGCCGTTTTTTCTCTGTATTCTATACTCTACTTTATTATAGCACATTTTTTCCCCGCAGTCGATAGTTTTGTAAGATTTTTCATCCATGCGCCCATTTTTTTCCTTTTTCGGGAGAGTTCTTTTGCGTTTTGCCCTTGATTTTTTTGCTTTTTTTCCTCCGGCAAGTATTGACTTATCAAAAGTTCGATGCTATAATAGGCCAAGATTCCCGTACCCTTGGGAATCTCTTTTCCCTTCTTTTTTAATTTAATTCTATGCTTTGTTTTAAGGAGAACTATCATGCCGCAAGTGAAAAAAATCGGATGTATTGGGTTCGGCCACCGCGCCGCCAGCATTTTTCAAACCATCCGAGAGTACAATGAAAGCATCGCCGACTGTGAGGATGCTCCGTATCTGAAGCTCTCGGCCGTCATGGACATTCGCCCCAATGTGGCCGACGACCTGAAAAAGTCGGGCTATTCCGACGTACACGTTTACCAAACGCCCGAAGAAATGTATGAAAAGGAAGCCTTGGACGGCATGGTTATTGCAACGCGCTGCTCGCTGCACACGGACTACGCGCTTCTCAACGCAAAATACGGCGTACCCGTTCTTTTGGAAAAGCCCGTTTGCACGCATGAAGAAGACGCCGACCGCCTTTGCACCATTCTCGAAAAAATGGACGACAAAACCGTCGTGTCCTTCCCTCTGCGTTCCGCACCGTTGGCCGTTCGGGCCAGAGAGGTCGTAACCTCCGGTGTGCTCGGAACGATCAGCCAGGTGCAGGCCTGCAACAATGTGGCCTACGGGCGTGGCTATTACCACGGCTGGTACCGCGACGATCACGAAACCGGCGGCCTGTTTCTGCAAAAGGCTACCCACGATTTGGATCTGATTTCCTTCCTGCTGGGCGAGCCTGACGTGAAAGATCTTTGCGCCATGGCCTCCAAAAGGATCTTCAAAGGGGATCACCCGGCCGGCCTGCACTGCCCCGATTGCCCCGAACGCGCAACCTGCCCGGAAAGTGACCGCAACGTGGCCACCTATGGAGATCGGTACGAAGTGTCCGACGGCTGTTGCTTTGCCGTTGACACCGGCAACCAAGACAGCGGCACGGTGCTTGTGAACTATGAAAACGGCATGCACGCCGTTTACACGCAAAATTTTGTTGCGCGCAAAGCCGCCGGCAAGCGCATGGTACGCATCATCGGCTACAACGCAACGCTGGAATTGGAATTTTACCACAACACGGTGGACGTTCTTTATCACAACGAGGGCAAGTGCGTGCATTATGACATGCCGGCACTGCATCACAGCGGAGGCGACCGCGCCATGATTGAAGACTTTGCAAAGGTAGTCAACGGCGCCCCCTCGAAAACGCCGCTTCGGTACGGAATCCGCTCCGCCATTCTCTGCATGGCCGCACAGCGCTCCTCCGACAATCACACCTACGAAAAAATCAAACAGATCTGAATAAACGGAAAGCCGTCGGTACCGACGGCTTTTCGTTTATTCTAAGTCCGAAAGACGAATATCATTGAAAAAAGCACGCTTGCGCGTGCTTTTTTCTGGTGGGGGATGGTGGATTCGGACCACCGAAGGCAAAGCCAGCAGATTTACAGTCTGTCCCCTTTGGCCACTCGGGAAATCCCCCATATGGAGCTGGTGAACGGAGTCGAACCATCAACCTGCTGATTACAAATC
>CAKSIP010000050.1 GCA_934462825.1 uncultured Eubacteriales bacterium
CGTCAGAAGCTCTCTCATTTAGCAGCTTATCCAGCATCGAAATATCCTCTGCATTTGCTTTATCCGAAAACCATTTTGTGCCGACCGTTAAAATCTCTGTTTTGTAAATATACATATCGTTTCCTCCTCATTTTGAATGGGTTATATGGTCAGATGTTTTTTCTGCTTTTTTATCCGAAACCGGATCATATGCGCGTTTCTCTACATAGGCCATCATACGGTTATACAACACCACATAGAAAAACACCGCCAGCAGGCTGCCAACCGCGCCCAAAAGCGCATAAAAGTCACTACCTCGTAATGTTAGTGCTGTCCATACTATAAGACCTATCCACGCCACGACGCACAAAACAATCGTTGCAATATGTTCGCGCAACCATTTCTTCTTAAAAAACGCTATTTTGTCTTTCAGTGTAAAAGTGCTGTTACTCAGCGCGGTAACAAGATTTTCATCGGCGGCTTTTTTGAAGTTTTCCGTCAAAAGTCGTTCCCCGCTGATAAGCTCGTTGATACTGACACCAAATTCTTTTGACAACAGCGACAGCATTTCCACATCGGGCATATAGTTACCGTTTTCCCAGCGCGAAACGGTTTTGTTGGTCACGCCGAGCTTTTCTCCGAGCTGTTCCTGCGTCATGCCCTTCTCTTTCCGCAGGGCGGCTATAAATTTTCCTATTTTACTTTGATCCATTTTTCTACACCTCCGAAGAAAAGTATAGCACGGTTTTTATAAAATGTCTTCCCCACAAACAGCGAATGGGTTATCCACAAAAGGGAAAACGCATTTTTATTTTGAATTTTTATTTTGATTTTTCTCAAAGATATTCGTAATAGCAACGACCGCAGGAAACAGCACGCCGGCCCCCCCCCAAATGATCCAGCTCTGCCCCCAATGATTGGACAAAAAACTGTAACCCAGATATACGGCTGTTACAAGAACCCAATATACCGTATGAATAGCAGAGGAAAAGGACGGCTTTTCCTTATTTTCTTTGGAGTATTCGCCCTCTTGCAAAAGATTTTCGTAGCTCGCCCAAATAATACCCGTTTGAGCGAAACAAATCACACCTATGCCCGCAACAAGGAAAGAAAGGGAAAGCATGATCGTAAAAAGCAGATCGTTATCCGCGTCAATAATTGCTCCGACAAAAAGTGGGATCACGGCGGCAATGCACAAACAAGTTCCTGCGATGTTATTTTTCGTGTGCAAATCCTTGTATTGCGCTTTGCGTTCCTTCACCATTCCGCTCACGCCATACTCGGTTTCAAATCTTTCTTTTTCCAAATAGGCAAAGGGAGCGGTCTTGCTGCCGCTTGATACGAACATTCCAGCGGCGATTGCAACAAGAATAATCAGGACGATCATTCCGATTCCAATGGCAATGCCTTCATTCAAAGCGCCTGCCGTCCTTTCGCTGACCGCACTCAATATAAAAAGGACGATCGGAGATAGGATACATAAAAAGGCAGCATATGCGATCGTTTTCGCCGTTCTTGCTTTTACAGCAAGAAAAGCATTGGCTTCCTCCATAGAGACACGTTTTAGTGACGGCATATCCTTGGACAAGCCCATATGCTCGGCTTCTTCCATTTCGTCTTTCAGCAAATAGTCCAAGCTTACCCCAAACAATTCGGAAAGGCGTATCATTTTTTCGAGGTCAGGAACAGATTGCGCCCCCTCCCATTTTGAAACTGATTGTCGCGTTACATCCATTTGTTCGGCTAATTCTTCTTGCGACCAGCCAGCCTTTTTTCGCAGTACAATAAGTTTATCGGCAAAAATCATATTTCATCCTCCTGTTGTGATGTTGTGCTCCTATTTTAGCACTTTTTTGAGTTGCCAGCCACCAACCGATGCCATGCAATATGTCAACTGACAGTTGCAACAGCAAAATAATGGGCCAAAAGCTTTCTGAGTTCGGATTTTTTCCGAGTATAGAAGAAAAGTATAGCACGTTTTTTATAAAATGTCTTCCCCACAAACAGCGAATGGCAAGTCATTTCTAAATTTTTTCAGCGAAGTGCCTTCGTAGGGCAGGCCTTTTTACATTCGTAGCAAAGAATGCATTCCGTGCCGTTTTTCCGTTTGCGGGATTCTTTGTTGACCTCTACATTCATGGGGCAGACGCGCAGGCATTTCCCGCAGTGGACGCATTGGCTCTCGTCGCAGTGGATGCGCAGGAGTGAAAAATAGCTCATGGGCTTGAGGAACACCGTAATGGGACAGAGATACTTGCAGAAAGCGCGATTATCCTTGAATAGAAAGGCAAGAGCGATGCCCGCGGCATAGTAGAGCGCGTTCCCTGCGAGAAACATCCAGAACATAATTTTTTCAAGATTTGCGACCTTGAACAAAAACAAACCGGACACAAGCGCCAACGACAATGCAAACATCACATAACGCAGTATTCCGAGTTTTTCTTTCCGCGGCTTTTGCGGCTGCTTGTAGGGCAGAAAATCCAGCACCATGGCTGTCCAGCAGGCGTAGCCGCACCAGCCGCGCCCGAAAAGCAGCGGGCCGAAGATCTTGGCCACCGCATAGTGAATGGTCGCCGCTTCAAAAACGCCGAGGAACAGATAGTACCAAAAGCCTTCAATCTGCATATTCTCGTGGGAGATCACGCCGAGATACAGCAGCATATAGCTCCCCACCGCAAGCTGCACGAAATGCCGGGCATAGCGTTTTCCGGCGGCAAACAGCGCCGTTCCCAACGCAAGACAGCCGCCTATATAGCTGAAATTCAACAAATAGAACAGGTTATCCTTGGCAAGCCACAAGGTGATCGCCACTGCTTCAAACAACAGAAACAACAAAATTGACACAACATATTTTGAAAATCCACTGCTATTTTTCGCTGTTTTCGCTGTTTTCGCTGTTTTCGCTGTTTTCGCTGTTTTCGCTGTTTTCGTTATTTTCGTTATTTTCGTTGTTTTCGTTGTTTTCGTTGTTTTCGTTGTTTTTCTTTTTTTCATCGCTCGTATCCTTATCCTTCATTATTATATCTTCCGGTTTTGCAATGACGGGGGGCCGTCCGTTTTTTTGTCTCATGCCGCTATCTCATTTTTTTCTAATTATACGACTTTTTATAGGATGCTCTACCGATTTTTTGTAAAATAATTGTATTTTTTTGCAAAATCGGAATATTAAGCCTTGTGTGATTCTTGTTTCTCGCCATGAGGCGCGTCGTTCGCCTGCCATTGTTTTTCAAGCGCCGACTGTTTGGCGAGAATGGCGTTCACCTTATCATACAAGGCCTCAATCATAATTTCGGTTTTCAGGTTGACCTTATAATCGTTTTCCGCGCGGCGGCGGTCTTTTTCCTCTTGCCGGTTCTGACTCATCATAATCAGCGGCGCCTGAATGGCCGCCACGCAGGACAAAACCAAATTCAAAAGTATAAACGGATACGGGTCAAATGCTTTAGCCGCAAGGATGGCGTTGACGACCATCCACAGAATCAGCACGCCGGCAAACAAAAATATAAACGCCCAGCTACCCGCAAATTTTGCAATGGCGTCAGCTGCCCGCTGACCGATTGTATATTTTTCCTTCTCTTTTTCGGGGCGCACCGAGATTTTGCGGTTGGCCAAAAGAGCGAGGACTTCTTCGTCACTCATATCCTGACGAATATCGTCAAGTACGTCTTTTAATAATTTTCTGTTTTCTTTCATGATAGTTCCCCCTAAATCAGTCTTTTTTATTCATCTTTATTCGTCTTCATTCATCCTTCATTTGCGGCATTGTCCGCAAAAAGAACTCCGGCCCTTCCTTTTGAAACAGCAGAATAGCTACCCCGAACAACAGCTCGGTGTACCTTTCCGAATCGTCAAGCGGGATGCAGAAATCATCCCGTATTCTTCCGATGCGGTACAAAACCGTGTTGCGGTGGGTAAACAGCGCATCGCAGGTCTTTTTGAGCGACCGACTGTAAATCAGATAGAAATACAGAGTTTCGCAATACTGTGTTTCTTTTTTTCGGTCATGCTCGGCGAGTGCCCGAAGCTCCGGTGAGACAAGATCCTCGCGGAATCCTAAATTTTTCAGAAGCAACGGGGTACGCAGTTGCGCTACGGAGCAGACGCTTGCCCCGTGATAATGGCTTTCCACCATCATAGCCAGCGCTTCGTGCGCGGCGCGATAAAGCTTGGGAAGCTCATACAGATCGTGAATCGCTTCCGAAATCACCACCTTCAACCCAAATTCCTTGGCAAGCTCGGCGAAAATATCGGCATCACGCTCTTTATGAAGAAACAGGAACACCTCGCCGTTATAAAGGAAGGAATGTGAGTCCGGAAAGCGATCTCCGATTTCTTCTTTCAGATGGCGCGTTCCGAGATACTGACTGTGATACGCGGTCAGATCTATCAGCGCAAAAGCAAACGGATGAAAATCGGCCAGATACGTACCTGCGGTCTGAAGTCGGAAATAAGAGGCAGACAAGAATCCGCCGTCAAGCAAATGCATCAGAATATCCTCGGTCGTTTCAAACGGCTTGTCCTGGCGGCTGGTTTCGATAAAAAGCTGTTTGGCGAGAATCCGTTCCATTTGTCGCCAGATTTCTGCCGGAATTTTCACAAGATGGCCGTCTGTATCCACACATACAAGATAACCAAGTCGGACACCGGTACAGAGGAGCGGGGCAAAGCGCCGCCGAAACGGACTTTCCTCCAATTTGATCATATCGGCACTTCCCTCACGAAGCGCCGGACTTTTGCTGATCAAGGCGCTGACTTCGTAAGTGATTGCGCCTTGCGAAAGGGCGTCACGGAACAACGGATCGGAAAAGCCGGGCGGGCCGAAATGAGCCACAACGCGAAAAGCATCGTCAAGCACAAGCAGAGGGCAGTCCAAAAAAAGACCGACATCGATCGCCAGCTGCTCAAGGTCATCCTGCTCAAAAAATTCCGTAATCAAAGCGGTCACATCACCGGATTGCCATTGCGGTTGAGACAAGTTCTCACCCTCCTTCAACGGTTATTGTGCTGATAGCACAATTGAATCTGTATTTATTATACCACAAAACCATTGTTTTTTCAAGAAGAAATGCGTATAATGTAGGCGTAAAAAGAAAAAAGGAAACGGAGGGATTCCGATGGGTACTTTCATTTGGTAGCCCAAAAGGCAAAACAAGAAAGCCATGCGTGGATGCGGGATGACCGCAAAACGCTTCACATACAAACATAATTGATATAAATGGAGGGATTCATTATGGTACCGAGCATTTTTGGTGAAAATATGTTGGATGATTTCTTTGACGGCGGTTTCTTTGGCGCGCACAATCCGCTTTACGGAAAGAACGCAAGAAATCTGATGAAGACCGATATTCGTGAGATGAATGACAGCTATGAATTGGCTGTGGATCTGCCGGGCTTCAAGAAAGACGAGATCAACCTTGATATCAAGGATGGTTATCTGACCGTCAGCGCAGAAAAAGGTCTGGACAAGAAGGAAGAAGACAAGAAGGGACGCATTATTCGTCAGGAGCGTTATGCGGGCGTTTGCTCACGTAGCTTCTATGTCGGCAATGTAAAGCCCGAAGACGTCAAGGCAAAATACGAATCCGGCGTTTTGTCGGTAGTTCTGCCGAAGGCGGATCAAAAGAAGCTTGCTTCTGCCAGCAAAATTGCGATTGAATAATCTATATAAAGAGGGGCTGTTAAAAACGCAATGTTTTTAACAGCCCCTCAAAAATTCCGGTCGAAATCCCGGCGTTTTTAGCGATTCTTGGTCGATTTTGCCTCCCGCATCTTGCCTTTTCGATTCTCTTGGCGGCAAAACGACGGCGCTTGGCCGCCAAGATCAACGTCGTCGGGAGTGTTAAAAAACTCAAAATGAGTTTTTTAACACTCCCTTTTGTGCTTTTGATACAGGCTTCAAGCTTACAAAGCGATGTCATAGCCTATCCGTTGATGCTGACTTAGTCCAAAACGACGCTCTTTTTCTTTCCGTTTTTCTTTTTGGGGTATTCTCTGATGCGGGTAACAAAATCGAGATTGACGATTTCCCTTTCGCCCGAATCTTTCTCAAGAACAATCCCGCCGTCATCCACTTCTTTGATAACTCCCTGTATGCTGCTGTCATTGGAAGTCACAGTGTAAACGATGCAATCTTTTCCGATAAACTGCTTTGCCAACTCTTTCATGGTTAAGTTCTCCTTTTTTTGCTTTTTTCGATTCAAAATATGTCTGACTGCTGCCATTTTTCTTCGCCGTGTTATCTCTGGGATAATCACAAGAAGAAACAGGACAAGCAAAATGAGGTAAAGGCTTTCCATTTTATCCTCCCGTCCGTTTGATTGTCTATACTACTCGGGCACATTTTGTTTTTTGCAACAAAAATCGCAGCCCCACCGTGTAGGCGGCTTATTTTCGCTTTGGCTCTTCCTCGCCGTGAATACGTGCGTTCATTTTCTTTATGCGCCTCTTCCAAAGCAGATACTGTGAAATCCAGACCGCTGCAAAAAACGCCACGAAGATTCCCACATAAGAAAGAACACCGGTAATTGAGTGCTTCATCCAATTCGCAAAATAAGCAATCGGCAGCATGACCACACAGATAACCAAAAAATATATGCCGCTTTGCTTGGCAAGGTTCCATGAATCAATCTCCCAAATCACGGATGCCATCGCAAATCCCGCACCAAGGATGGCGCACAGGATCGTCTGCAAAATAACTGCATTCAGTTCGTTCCCCATCGTTTGGATCAGCTCCGGCACGACAGGGTAAAAAGAGCCGTCTCCGATGCAGATGGAGATCAGCAGCGTAATTACAAACCCGATGGCGATTCCGACGGGCAGTCCGAACAGTCCGCGCAAAATAACTTTCTTTTTCATTTTTACCACCTCATAATCCCAATAATTGTTTGATTTTAGCAACATATCGCCGGGAAACATAAGTAACCGTTCCGTTTGAGAGAGAAACGCATATCGTTCCCGCAAAGCTCAGATCAAAGCCCTTGACCTTTTTCAGGTTAATGATTTCGCTGTTTGATATGCGTACGAAGGAAGAACTTCCAAGGCGTTGCTCCGCTTCATACAGCCGCAGACGGAGAAGATATGTGCCGTTTTTCGTTTCGGCATAGACCTTGCCGCCCGAAGCATAAACCCGATCCATCTCACTTGGTTCCAGCACGGTCACCTGTTCATCCCGAAACCCGGCAAGTACCTCCGACGGCTCCGCTGAAAGCTTCTTTACCATTTCGTTGATCTGGTCGGTGACTCGGTCTGTCACGATGACGATTTTCGGTTCGGTGCAGTTCTCGTCGATTTTGATCTCGATCTTCAATCCGCTCCCTCCTTTCCACGGTTCCATTATAAAGGATCGGGCAAAGAAATTCCACTGTTTCCCGATAGGTGGTCGTTATTGGCTCATAGGTGGTAAATAAAAGCCCATAACGCAGCGAAAAGCTTAGGAATTGCATGACAAGCCCCGTGGGGATTGATTTTCTGCACTGATTATATCATTTTTTTCGTTGCTTTGCAAGGGGCAAAAAAAACAAAACACGCAGAACTCATTTCTGAACTCTGCGTGTTTTGATTGCACTCTCAATCGGTTTATGAGAAGTTGCTTTTTCTCGGATCTTCATGGTGCACCTTCAGGGATTCGAACCCGGGACCCACTGATTAAGAGTCAGTTGCTCTACCAACTGAGCTAAAGGTG
>CAKSIP010000051.1 GCA_934462825.1 uncultured Eubacteriales bacterium
GGAAGAACGGCGCGAGGCACACATCCGAGAGGTAACAAGCATGGATCTCCCGCTCGACTGGGACAATGCATTTGACCACGACGTGCGCACCACGGGAGTTCACGCGGACAGCATTTCGGACGGGCTGATTTACAGCCTTTCCAATCTTGGAAAAGTGGATATAGAGTATATTTCTTCTATAACGGGCGAGAACTACAAGTCTGTCATCAGCGTGCTCCGCGGCTCTGTTTACCAAAACCCCGAAACATGGAACGAATGCTTCTACAAGGGCTGGGAGACCTCCGAGGAATATCTGTCGGGAAATCTGATGCGAAAATGGAAGGCTGCCAAAGAAGCCAACGAAAAATACAATGGCTACTTTTCGGAAAACATAAAAGCGATAGAGAGGGTGCTCCCGCCCCCCGTGGCAACTAAGGACATTTATGTTACACTCGGCTCTCCGTGGATTCCGGCCGATGTCATTGATGATTTCATAGTATATCTTTTCGGGGAGTGGAGAGGCGGAGAGACGAACAAGTCTCACGAGAAGAAATATCTCACAAAGCATGATACCCTGACCGGCAGTTGGGAAATCCCCCAAAAATGGCGCTACGAGGACTCTGTCAAGACCACACAAACCTACGGCACAAGCAGAATCAATGCACTTTACATTCTCGAAAAAACGCTGAACATGAAATCGGTGGTCGTTACGGATGAAGTCACCTGCACTTCCAATGCCTCCGGCAAGAAACGCGTCGTAAATCAGCCGGAAACCATCCTTGCAATCGAAAAGCAGAAAGAATTGGTTCGGGCGTTTCGAAAATGGGTCTGGCAGGATGAAAACCGAAAAGAACGCCTTGAGATCATCTATGAAAACAACTTCAGCTGTGTACGAAGAAGAATATTCGACGGTTCCTTTCTGAACTTCCCGCAAATGTCCCCGACAGTGAAGCTGTACCCGTACCAAAAAAACGCCGTGGCACGGATTCTGTTTACGCCAAACACCCTGTTGGCACACGACGTCGGTGCCGGAAAAACCTACGTCATGATTGCGGCGGGAATGGAAATGCGGCGCATGGGCCTGTCGCACAAGAATATGTACGTTGTACCGAACAACATCGTGGGACAATGGGAAAATACTTTCCGCACATTGTACCCGCAGGCAAAACTATTTTGCATTGATCCCCGAAAGTTTTTGCCGGCTCGGCGGAAAAGCATACTTACATATATTCGTGACGGAGATTTCGACGGGATTATCGTTGCGTACAGCTGCTTCGAACAAATACCTCTGTCAAAAGAATTTTACCGAGAACAATTGCTCCTCGAGCAAGATCGGATTGCAAAAATCGCAGGCAAAAAAACAAAAATCCCTTCTCGCTTAAAGAAGAAGCAAGAAGCTATATCGAAAGCGTTGGCTGAGACGGCTGTTTCCACGGGGGACCCGTACAATGGGGTTTGCTTTGACGAACTCGGCATCACCAAACTTTTCGTTGACGAGGCGCACAATTACAAAAATGTCCCGATAGAAACAAAGGCGGACAGAGTGCTCGGGATTTCCGCTGTCGGCTCCCAAAAATGTCAGGACATGATGAATAAAGTACAGGCGGTGCAGAAGAAAAACAATGGTGGCGGTGTGATTTTTGCAACAGGAACCCCTATTACAAATTCCATCACCGACGCATTTATCATGCAAAAATATCTGCAAAGCGGCGAGCTTGCCATGCTGGATCTGCAAAGCTTTGACAGCTGGATCGGCATGTTCGCTGAGAAAAACACGGAATTTGAAATAGACGTGGACACAGGCAATTATCGTCTTGCCACCAGGTTTTCCAGATTTCACAATCTCCCGGAGCTGACGTCACTCCTCTCCTCCATCGCAGATTTTCATCGGGTAGAGAAGACCCCCGACATCCCGAGGTCGAATGGATATACCGATGCCCTGATATCCAAAACCGATGAATTAACCTGTTACCTAAACAAAATATCCGAAAGAGCCGAGGGGGTCCGAAGCGGATGCGTTAGCCGAAAGGAAGACAACATGCTGAAAATCACGACTGACGGCAGAAAGGCGGCACTGGATCTGAGATTGGTCGATCCGCTCTCCGCCGCTGCCTATCAATCCAAGGTGGCACGGTGTGCGGAGAATGTTGCGGATATTTATTTCGAAACGTCGTCATCCAAGGCAACGCAACTCATTTTTTGTGATACTTCCACACCAAAAAAAGGATTTAATATTTACGGGGAAATAAAGAATTTGCTTTTGCGCCGGGGCGTTCCGTCCGACCAAATCGCATTTATTCATGATGCCGAAACGGAAAAAGAGCGAAATATTCTCTTTTCAAAAGTCAGAAAAGGAGACGTGCGAGTGCTGCTGGGTTCGACTTTCAAACTCGGACTCGGCGTAAATATTCAGGAGCGTTTAATTGCACTGCATCACGTTGACGTTCCGTGGCGTCCCGCTGATATGACGCAGCGCGAAGGGCGCATTTTACGTCAAGGCAACAAGAACAAAAAAATCCGAATTTTTCGATACATTACAGAAGGCAGCTTTGATGCATACTCATGGCAGCTGTTGGAAACCAAGCAAAAGTTCATTGCCGACCTACTTTCCGGCTCAATCGTCGAACGCAGTGGAGCGGATATTGACGACACGGTTCTTAATTATGCGGAAGTCAAGGCGCTTGCGATAGGAAATCCTCTTATAAAAGAACGTGTTGAAACAGCGAATGAACTCTCCCGCTATATGACCTTGCAGCGAAAACTGGTGGAATCGCGTCTTCAAATGGAACAGGAACTTATGGGGCTCCCCGCCCGCATATTAAATCAAGAAGAGCGCATCAAAGCCTGTGAATCAGACATCAGCTTCATTTACGACTCGGAAAGTAAAAAGCCTCTCGTTATCGATAATACGGCAAAGAAAGCAGAGGCAGAAAAGCGGGCGCAATTGCGGGAACATATTCACTGTGCTATTATGGCAAACATACTGGAAACGAAAGAAAGAACCCTTATGACTTACCGCGGCTTCGAGCTTGTTTTGCCCTCCAATATGACGCTTGAAAAACCGTATATCTGGCTGAAACGAAAGGGACGCTATTATATGGAACTTGGCGACACCAAAACGGGCAAACTGATCCGCATAGATCATTTTTTAGACAATCTAACGGAGCATGCGAAAAAACTTCAAGCGGGGCTTTCCGATCTTCTGGGTAAGAAACGACAACTGGAAGAAGAACTGTCCAAAAAAGACAGCTATTCGTACAAGATTGATGAATGCCGCCAAAGGCTTGCATCCATCGATAAAAAACTGGGGGTAAACATAAATTGAACGATATTGCGATAACAAACATTCCGAATATGAGTGTCGGGAAAATGACAGACGTGCTCTCGGATGCTTACTGTACACTGATTCAAAACAAGGACCCCCTCAAAATGATGCCGTCCGTTATGCTGTGGGGGCCGCCCGGCGTGGGCAAATCCCGGGCGGTTCGCCAAATAGCAAAAAATGTTGCAGAAAGAACGAAAAAAAGGGTTCAGGTAACGGATGTGCGGCTTCTTCTCTTCAATCCGATCGATTTGCGGGGGATTCCGACCGCCAATGCGGACAAAACGCTCGCCGTCTGGCTGAAACCTCAGATTTTTCAGATGGATGCAAGTGACGAGGTGATAAATATTCTTTTTCTGGATGAAATCACCGCCGCGCCGCAGTCGGTTCAAGCGGCAGCCTATCAGATCACGTTGGATCGGGTGATCGGCGAACACAGGCTTCCGGAAAATTGTATCGTCATAGCCGCAGGAAACCGCGTCACCGACAAATCCGTTGCTTTCAAGATGCCCAAGGCTCTGGCGAACCGACTGTTGCACATTGAAGTTTCTCAGAATTTTGCTTCCTGGAGGCAATGGGCGGTTCACAATGATATCCACGAAAAAGTGCTTGGCTTTTTGTCCTTTCGGCAGAATTATCTGATGGAATTTGACGCAGGCACCGATGACGTGGCTTTTGCAACACCACGCTCATGGGAAATGGTCAGCAACCTTCTGAACCGTATCAGCGACGACGTGGATAAAATGTATCCTCTCATCGCCGGCATTATCGGCACCGGGACGGCTCTTGAGTTCAGAACGTGGTCCAATATTTTCCGGGATTTGCCGGATATCGAAGAAATCTTTGACGGAAAAACACCTGCCTTGCCGACGGGAACCGATGCCATGTATGCGCTGACAGCTTCCATGTCCTCCTACGCAAGAGCGCACAAAGACGATCTGAACCGCATTGCCAACTCTATCCGGTACGCGGACAGAATGCCGGCGGATTTCAGTACTGTCCTTATGAAGGACTATATGTACATTGACAAGAATTACAAAGAAAAACTGATGACGATTCCCGCATTTACCAAGTGGATCCGGACGAAAGGAGCGCTTATGAATGGCTCTGTCTGAACAAGAACTCCGTGAATACGCAAGACGCCTGCTTTTATCCCGTATGCGCATTTTAAGCAACCACGGCTTTTACGGGCTGCTTCTGATGCACACGAAACTCGCGGTCGATAAAAACGAGGAAACCGCCTGCACGGATAGTGTCAGAATCACGTTCGGAACGGATTTCCTGGACAGCTTGAAGGATAACGAGTTGGACTTTGTGATGATGCACGAAATCCTGCACATTATTCTACAGCATTGCGAACGCGGCGATGCAAAAGATTCGGAGACATACAGCCTTGCGGCAGACATTGTCGTCAATTCCAATATCCTGTTCGAAAAAGGAATGGATCTCGAAAGTATTGCGGTTGAACCATACGGAGTGTCCATGCACACAGCTCCGAATGGGAGAGAAGGATACGAATATACTGCCGAAGAAGTTTATGAAATGCTTCTCAACCACTCGGACGGGAACAGCCAAACTGACAAAGCCTCAAAAGGAACGCGCAACCAAAAAACTTTTCACGGAAACGAAAGTTGGGATGACCATTCCCGATGGGGGCAATATGAAGAGGATGACGTTCTCCATGATCTGTGGATAAGAAGATTTGAGGACGCGGCAAGGGCAATCGAAATCAGAGATCCGTCAAACAAGCAAGGATTGCTTCCTCCCTTTGCACAGCGGGTCCTTGAAAAGATGAAACCGCCTCAACTGAATTGGCGGATGCTTTTGAATGAATTTGTTCAGGAGGACTTTACGGACTATTCTTTTGCTCCTCCGGACAGAAGGTTTGATGAAAGCCCGTTTTTTCTGCCCGATTTCAATGATAAAGGGGATACAGTCAAAGATATTCTGTTCATGATCGACACCTCCGGTTCCGTATCCGACGCCATGATGACTACCGCCTATTCGGAGATTCAAGGTGCAATCCATCAGTTCGGCGGGAAACTCCAAGGATGGATGGGGTTCTTTGATACTGCAATTGTCGAGCCAAAACCGTTTTCCGACGAAGATGAATTTCGCAACATTCGACCGGCGGGCGGAGGCGGCACGAATTTCGGAATCCTGTTTGAATA
This sequence comes from uncultured Eubacteriales bacterium, assembly GCA_934462825.1. Classification (GTDB taxonomy): domain Bacteria; phylum Bacillota; class Clostridia; order Oscillospirales; family CAG-272; genus CAKSIP01. The sequence continues at coordinate 5,473 of CAKSIP010000051.1, forward strand.
CGTCCGAAAACACATGAGGGAGCAGCTTCCCTCCTGCATGGTTATCCTGACGGACGGTTATGCCCCATTCCCGGCAGAAGGGGTGGCGGAAGGAATTCCTGTGCTATGGCTGCTGAATAACGATAAGGTTACCCCGCCATGGGGAAAAACCGTAAGAATTACGCCGGAGAATTATTAAAATATCCCCCAATTTGTGCAAAGGAGTATTCTATTATGAAAATCATTTTTATCGGAGGATCCAAAACCATTAAAGCGCTGCCGCATGGCGCGATGGCGTTCCTTGATGCCAAACTTTCAGAGGGGAATGTCCGGTTTATCGTCGGCGACAGCTTTGGTGTGGATCGTGCGGCGCAGATTTTTCTTGCGTCCAAAGGGGCAGATATAAAAGTGTATGCCTCGGAAGGGAGAGTGCGGAACAATCCGTGTGGCCTCCCGGTTGTTGCCGTTCCGGCAGAGGGTTTTCGGGGGCGCGACTTTTACCGACAAAAAGACATTGCCATGGCGTGTGAGGCAACGGAAGGACTCATGATCTGGGACGGCAAAAGCAAAGGTACCTATCTGGATACCCACCACCTGCTCTCGCTCGGAAAGCCCGTTACCCTGTTTTTGCGGGGGCGGGAGGAGGCAATACAGCTTCAAACTTCAGAACAATATAAGAAATTCATCACAACACGCATTTTATAACGATACCCCTGCCAATAACGACCGCATATACGGCCGCTATCGGCAGGGGTGTTTTTTTGTTTTTAGTCCGATCGTCAGCGATACGGCGACATCGGGTTGATCTTACACTGGGGAAGGAGCCAATCCAAGGTTTTATCAAAGCAATCGCAACAGAGATGCAACTGAATCCGCTCCATGTCGTGCCTGGAGCCGTAACCGATATGATAATCAAAGCCGAAATCCTCCTGATTGTCCCAAAGATCAAATGCCTTGCCGCAGACATTGCATCGTTTCAGCGGATAGTCCATCTGATAGGCATAATGTGACGAACCGTCCGCCACTTCACGAACAAGTATGCCACCTCCGACGAAACCAAACTCTTCTCCGATCAGCTTCTCAATTTCAAATGTTCGCAAAACCGGGTGAAGGTAAAGCGTCATGACTTCGCGTTTCACCTCCACACGCCCGCGGGGATAATAGTTGTAGGGATGCCCGCCCGTGATGCTTTTCGGTAGCTTTTCCCACTCGATTCTATGGTTAAAATTGTTTCCCGATTTTGAGGAATACTCCGCCGCCTCGGTCGCGGTGCCGTATGCATTGCACGCTACTTTCTTCGTAATCAGCGTATGCTCGTTCGGGTTGTACCAAAAAATCCCCTTGTAAATTGACATAATTCGATTGCCTCCGCTCACTGCTCTTTTTTGACTATATTGTATCAAATAGGGCGGGGCAGAAACGGAACATCGCCTTTTCGCGCCCAACCAACCGGTTGGGGCGCCTCTATACAATAAAGAAGGTCGTGTTAAAAAGCTCAAAATGAACTTTTTAACACGACCTTTCTCTGTGACTTGCGGGGGCGGTGTGCCCCCGCTTTATGCTATATGTATTGTATTGCGCGAAAATTTTTGCTTTTATTTTGCAATATCGCCGTCGCTGCAATGAATCGTGTAATCGCCGGTGAAGCGGTTCCAAACCGCATCTTTTTCTATCGCATTCCACTGCTCTTTAGTTCCGTTAAAAACAATTGAGGTCAAGCTGCTACAACCGGAGAACGCATACTTGCCAATGCTCTTTACACTGTCGGGAATCGTGATGGAGGTCAAGCTGCTACAACCGTCGAACGCTGCCCTCCCAATGCTCGTTACACTACCGTTGGTTGGGATGATACTTGTATTGCACCCCAAAATCAATGTTTTGTTTTGGGTGTCGATAAGGCAGTTGTCTTGGCTGTGGTAGACGGTGTTTCCGTTACTTACTGTTATATGTGTCAAGCTGCTACAATAAGAGAACGCATCCCTCCCAATGCTCGTTACACTGTCGGGAATCGTGATGGAGGTCAAACCGCTGCAACCGGAGAACGCCTCCCTCC
>CAKSIP010000052.1 GCA_934462825.1 uncultured Eubacteriales bacterium
ACCCTTGAGAATGACATCATGATAGCCACCCTCTATGATGCTGGTAGCCGAAACAAGCGTCAGCTTGGCATTTTGCCGCAGCTCCGGCAATGTGGTAACGCCGCAGTTACACATAGTGGATTTTACCTTGTGCAAGCTCTTTTCCACATTATCATGCAAGGAGCCGGCATAAACGACATAGGAATCCACGCCTTCTTCAAAGGAAAGCTTGCCTTTGCCTCCGAGATCATATCTCTGCCAATTGCGAGCACGGTTTGAGCCTTCGCCCCAATATTCCTTCACGTAGGTTCCGTTAATAAACAGCTTGTTGGTAGGGCTTTCATCAAAGCGGGCAAAATAACGGCCGAGCATGATAAAGTCCGCGCCCATTGCCAAGGCCAGCGTCATATGATAATCGTGGACGATGCCGCCGTCCGAGCAAATCGGAACATAGATTCCGGTTTCACGGAAGTATTCGTCGCGCGCCGCCGCCACTTCAATCAAAGCGGTAGCCTGTCCACGGCCAATGCCCTTTTGCTCTCTGGTAATGCAGATGGAACCGCCGCCGATTCCCACTTTCACAAAGTCAGCCCCTGCTTTCGCCAAAAACAGGAAGCCCTCTCTGTCCACGACGTTTCCGGCACCGACCTTTACACTGTCACCGTATTTGGCACGGATGAACTCCAGCGTTTTTTTCTGCCAGCAGCTATACCCTTCCGAGGAGTCAATGCAAAGCACATCGGCTCCGGCTTCCACCAAAGCGGGCACACGTTGTTCATAATCAAGCGTATTGATACCCGCCCCGACTCTATATCTCTTATTGGAATCCAACAGCTCCTGCGGATTTTCTTTATGGCGGGAATAGTCTTTGCGGAACACCAAATACACCAGGTGCTGATTTTCGTCAATCAACGGCAGTGAGTTGAGCTTGTGCTCCCATATAATATCATTCGCCTCTTTCAGCGAAGTGTTGATCGGCGCCGTGATCAGCTTGGAAAAGGGCGTCATAAAGCTTTCTACCTTTTCGTCGGGCGACATACGGCTCACACGATAGTCGCGGCTGGTAACCATACCGACCAGGCGACCGGTGGCTGTACCGTCCTCCGTGACAGGCATGGTATTATGGCCGTTCTTTTCGTAAAGAGCCAGCACATCGGCCAGCGTATTTTCCGGGCAGAGGGTAGAATCGCTGACAACAAAACCGGCTTTATAATTCTTTACACGAGCCACCATGGCTGCTTCGTTTTCAATGGATTGAGAACCGTAAATAAAAGACAGTCCTCCCTCTTTCGCCAGCGCGATGGCCATGGTATCATTGGATACGGATTGCATAATAGCAGAAACAAGCGGAATATTGATGCTTATTTCAGATTCTTCTCCCGCTTTATACTTTACAAGTGCCGTTTTCAAATTGACATTGGCAGGAATACAGGTTTCGGACGTATAGCCCGGTATCAGCAAATATTCACTGAACGTATGCGATGGTTCACTGCAAAAAAAAGCCATAAAAATCTCCTTTTCGGTTCGTCACATCATTTTCCTTGGGTTTTTAGCATTATACCACAAAGGCAACTTTTTTTCAAGGGGGCACATGTCAATATTTTTTGGTTTTTTGAGAAAAGGGCGTGTGAAAAAACTCATTCTGAGTTTTTTAACACCCCCGACGACATTGGTCTCGGCGGCCAAGCGCCGCCGTTTTGCCGATAAAGAAAATCAAAAAACAAGATATGGAAGGCAAAACCGACCAAGAATCGCTCAAAAACGCCGGGATCCTGACCGGCGTTTTTGAGGGGCTGTTAAAAGCATCGAGCTTTTTAACAGCCCCGACGACATGGGCCTCGGCGGCAAAGCGCCGCCGCTTTGCCACAAGGATCATTGATATTTGCTTTTCGGCTCGGTATGGACTCGGTATTCCGCCGCTCTTTCCAGCACCGTTTCGGCCAGCGATTTAAATTCCTCTTTATATTTATCCCCCTTGGGATTTAATTTGTCCAAGGAAGCTCGCGTCATGGCAATCATCGCCCGGAGCGATTCCTCGGTCAGATTCGCCTTCTCAGCCTCGTTATTTCGGAAGCCGCAGGCACGGAGCAGCATAGCCACCTCAATCAAGGCAGAAGCCATGCAAAAGTCATCATCCGGTTCCGAAATGAGCGCGGCGGCGGTTACAGGATAGTTCAAATACAGGCTCTTGGTTTCCCCCGGATTTTTATACGCCACGTTAATGGTCAGCCACTCGGCTTCGCCCGGCTCGGTTTCCGCGGAGGACGAGGCGGCTTCGTCATTCAGAGGGGTGAGCTTCAATTCATACGCCACCGTCAGCATATGACCGCTTCCCACCTCGCCGGCATCCTTGGTGTCATCCTTAAAATCTTCCGCATTCAGCATGCGATTTTCATACCCGATGAGACGATAGGCCGACACATACTTCGGATTGAAATCCACCTGAAATTTCACATCATCGGCCACGGTATTGATGGTGGCATTCAATTCTTCGCCTAACACCTTGCGCGCTTCGTCCAAGCAATCAATATAAAAATAGTTGCCGTTGCCATTGTCCGCCAAGGCTTCCATCCGGGCATCCTTATAATTTCCGGTTCCAAAGCCGAGCACCGAAAGATAAATGCCGCTTTTTCTCTTGTCCTCAACGTACTTCTTCAATTCCTCCGCCGACGAGATTCCCACATTCAAATCGCCGTCCGAAGCCATAATAATGCGGTTATTGCCGCCTTCAATAAAGTAATCCTGCGCCAGGCTGTACGCCTTTTGCAGCCCCGCTTGACCGTTGGTACTGCCATAGGCCGTCAGATTGCGGATGGCGTTCAAAATTTTGTCTTTTTTACTTCCCTTGCATCCGCGCAGAACGACCTTTTCCTTGCCGGAATAGGTCACAATGGAAACCGTGTCTTGATCACTGAGCTTCTCCGTCAGCGCCGAAAATGCCTCTTGCAGCAAGGGGAGTTTATCCGCGTCTGCCATAGAGCCGGACACGTCAATCAAAAAGACAAAATTCGACGGTTTGTTGGAGTCCTCGTAACGGATGTCCTCCGTGCGAAAGCCGAAAACGGCCAATTTCGTTTCGGCATTCCAGGGACAGTTGCCAATCTTGGTCGTAACACCGAACGGCTCCCCGTCTTTCGGTTTGGCATAATCATACCGGAAGTAATTGAGAAATTCCTCGGTGCGGATGGCGTCGGCCGGGATGGCATCCAACGTATATCCGGCGCGAATCATACGGCGGAAGTTGCTGTATGAAGCTGTGTCCACATCGGCAGAAAAAGTGGAAAGAGGTTGCTTCGCCACACTGATAAACGGATTTTCTACGATTTCCGCATATTCCTCTCCGAAAATGCTGCCTGCGATAATTTCACCCGGCAAAATCTCCGCTTTGTCGTTCTTGACATTGGGCTTTTGATGATACGAATTGGGAACCCAAGACGGCCCGGCATCCTTGGACGCACTATTGCACCCCACCAAAGTCGTTACAATCATTACAGTCCCCAAAACCAGCGACAAAAGCTTGGGTAAAAATTGTTTTTTCATCATAACTCCGTTCCTTTCAAACCAAAAATTTCAAATGCTTTTGAGGTACCTTTGTCTATACAGACGAACAAAACGCCAAAAAGTTTCGCTGTTTTTTGCTTTTTGAAAATTTTTTTGTGCGTTTGACGGAATTTATGATACAATGATAGAAAAAGATTCTCTGCCTGCTTCCGCTTTTTATAGGCCGGTTCATCGGGAGAGAACGTCACAAGCAAAGGAGCAGTATCATGCGTGACAATTATGACGCACTGAAAACCGAGGCGCGGAACCCCCGCACCATGGCCATTGATAAAATGTCAACCTACGACATGATGAAAACCATAAACGAGGAAGATCAGACGGTTCCGGCCGCCGTTGCCACCCAGCTGTCGGAAATTGCCAAGGTCGTCGATTTGGCGGCGGCTTCGTTAGAAAAAGGGGGGCATTTGATTTATGTAGGCGCGGGAACCTCCGGGCGCTTGGGCGTGGTGGACGCCTCCGAATGTCCTCCCACCTTCGGTGTGGATTATAATCTTGTCAGAGGCATTATCGCCGGAGGAGATTCGGCCATGTTTCGCGCCGTGGAAGGCGCAGAGGACAATGAGGCGCTGGGCGCGGCCGCCATCGAAGAAAACGGCGTTCTTCCCGGCGATGTGGTTGTGGGGCTTTCGGCGGCCGGACGCGCTCCCTTTGTTCTCGGCGCTTTGAAAAAGGCCAGAGAAATCGGCGCGATTCCGGTGGGAATTACCTGCAACCCGCAAAGTCTGATGGCTCCGCTCTGCGACGTCACCATCGCCCCTTATGTCGGCCCCGAAGTCATTTCCGGTTCCACGCGTTTGAAGGCCGGCACGGCGCAAAAGCTGATTCTGAACATGATCTCGACCGGCACGATGATAAAAACCGGCAAGGTCATGGGCAATCTGATGATCAATGTGCGCCCTTCCAACGAAAAGTTGAAGGAACGCGCCGCACGGATTCTTATGCAAATCAGCGGGTGCGATCACGATACGGCCGCCTCACTTTTGGCGGAATACGGGGACATTCGTGCGGCGCTACGCTCTCTCGGCATTGTCTGAAAACGCCGCCACACAAAAAAAGCGCCGGCGCACGGCCGGCAAAGAAAAGTCAGAGGGCGTGCTAAAAACTCCAAATGAGTTTTTAGCACGCCCCTTTTTGCCGCTTGCCGCTTGCCACTCGCCGCTTTCTCATAAGCGTACGTAGGAAAAGCCTGCAAGCTGTGCTTTCCCGGCAGAGCGGTTTGGCACGAGCAAGATTTTACTGAACAATTTTTTCCTTGACCTTGGAAGCTTTTCCTACTCTGTCGCGCAGGTAATAAAGCTTTGCACGTCTTACCTTACCGGTTCTGATCACGTCTACCTTAACAACGTTAGGAGAGTGTACAGGGAAAGTTTTTTCAACGCCGCAACCATAGGACACTCGTCTAACAGTAAAGGTTTCCGAGATGCCGCCACCGTGCTTTGCGATGATCGTACCCTCAAAGAGCTGGACTCTCTCACGAGCACCCTCTTTGATTCTGTTGTGAACGCGAACGGTGTCACCGACATTCAGCGTGGGAACCGTTTCTTTCAACTGCTCATTTGTAAAAGCCTTAATCAAATCCATTTTATGGCCCTCCTTAAACTTCGGACATTCATGCATGAGCCGCAGCGGACTGCCCTTCTTTACGTTTGCAAAATACGCAACGTTAGTATTATATCACACAATCTTTGCGTTTGCAAGAGTTTTTTTCATGTTTTATGTTTTTTTTGCTCTTTTTTCTCGTTCTCCGCGCTACTTTTCCCGGTCATCGGCTGCGTATTCCCGGACGGCGCCCTCCGGCGGGGCCTGCGCCACGCTCCGAAGATCAAGCGGATCCCTTTTATGACAAACGAGGCGTTCACGCCGAGCACCAACAGACAAAAAATCACCTGGGAAATCGGGATCAGGCGGGGATTGCCATACAAAAGGAGCACGGTCTGACCGATCAGCAAAAGAAAATTGATTCCCATATGAAGCGGGTGGGTGCAAATTTTCACGTATCTTTTTTCGGTGTTCACTACACGGATCAAAAACACCACCATATAACTTGCCACCGTAGCGATCGCCGCGCCCTGCGCGCCCAGCTTCGGGATAAAAAGAAAATTCAGAAAAATATTGACCAAGGCTCCGCTCATGGCCGTCAGAAACGTCAAAACGCTTTTCTTTTTCACCAAATAAATGCTTCCGACAAAGGAGGTAAAGCCTGAAAAGACGGCCGACAGCGTAAGGATCGGCACATAGCGCCACGCTTCCGCATAGCTATCCGCGCACAAAATGGAAATGAGCGGTTGTGACAAGGCAATAATACAAGTGCAGGCACAGAAAAGCAGGCTCTGATAGCTGGTAAAAACATTGCCGAAGAACCGTTCGGTTTCTCTTTTTTCTCCCACATTGCTCTCACTGACCGCCGAATACTGCCATGCTTCCATAAAAACGCCGGACACCAGCGTCAGAAGCGTCGGAATTTTATAAGCGGCGGAATAAAGTCCGTTGATTGTACCGCCGCAATAATAGGTTACCATATAGCGATCCGACACTCCGGTAATCCACCAAAACACCGTGGCCGGAATCAGCGGCAGACTGTAGCGAAGCATTTTTTTCATTAAAGAGAGTCGAGCGGCGCGAAAGTGAATTTCCCGAAAAACGCCGCCAAACCAAAGCAAAAATATCGCCGTCAGACCATCGGCAATCACCACGGACAAAACATAGCCCTCTACGCCCATGCGAAAAACGACAAGGAACAAAAGGTTGAGCGCAATCACAAAAACCGTATTCAAAATCCCCTGCAGGGAAAACAGCCTTGTACGATTGCAGGCTCTTACATACTGCGCCAGCAAGGTGTGGAAATTGGCCATCAGCACGTACAGAGCAATCAGCCAGGCGTAGCTTGAAAAATAGTTTACAAGGCCAATCAGAGGGGAAAGCAGCAGAAAAACGGCGCTGCTCACCAAGAGAACCGACATACCGGAGGCCAACACCGCCGGCCGATTGGCTTCCCGATCCATAGAAAAGCGGAAAACGCCGTCGCTGATGCCCACGCACGCCAAAGGAATCAGCAGGTTGCTGGTCTGCGCGATCAGATCGGCAAGGCTATATTCCTCCGGGCTTAAAATCCCCGTATAAAGCGGCATCATAAGGAACACCAAAATTTTGGAGCCGAAAACACCCAGCCCCAAAATCATAGTATTCCACAAAAGCTTATTATATTTGTTCTTCGCTTTTTCGCTCATGCCCCAAATCCGTTTCCGATGAAATTATCACAGTTATATTATTTCATACACGTGCCCATTAGTCAAGAGTTTTGGCAAAACTTTTTATTTTCCCGTCCACATTTCTCCCGTTTTTCCCTACTTTCCATCTTTTCTTCGTTCAACGCCATGACGCCCTCCCACAAGACGTCTTTTTGAAAAACGAGGACGCTGAGGGCGGGCACCGACAATCGAAACCGGCGCACCTCCGTGGCTTCGCCGCCCGGTTCGTCTTTTCCATCACCGCTCTCCGCAAAGATCCTCTCGCCCGACACGCAAACCGCCTCCGAAAAGCGAGCCATATCCGAATTGAAAACGGTGCGAATACAGCCGCAGCTTCCCGGCAAACGCAAGATCAAATTCTCGCACGGGCTTTCCTCCAAATTGATTAAAACGATGACCGACGCCCCGTGCTTCCCCACGCGGCGAAAGATCATGATCTTTCTTTCCTGGGAGGTGGCGGCAATCCATTCCAAGCCGCGCAGAGAAAAGTCGTTTTCCCAAAGCGCCGGTGTATTCAGGTAAAAACGGTTCAGCTCGGCCACATATTGCTTCAATCGCCCGTGAGCTTCATGATCGGTCAGAAACCATGCCAGCTGTCCTTGGGGATCCCACTCCGTTGTTTCCCCGATTTCGCATCCCATGAATGTCAGCTTTTTCCCAGGGTGCATCATCATATAAG
>CAKSIP010000053.1 GCA_934462825.1 uncultured Eubacteriales bacterium
GTCAAGAGCGGTGGCATCGTCTTTGTAAGAAACGATAACCAAAGAGGGATCCTCGGTTGCAAACACTTTTTTTGCTTTGCCTTCATAAAGTTGAGCCTGTTTTTCCATTTTCATTTTCCTCCGCTTTTTGTTTAATTTATAGATGTGTGAAATTGTTTTTCAATGTTGGCGTTTTTGTCCAGAACGCTTTGCGCATCCGTCCGCCGTTTTTCATCCAGCTTTTTGGCCAATTTCATATCGGACACAGCCAGGATCTGAACACATAATAAAGCGGCATTTACAGCTCCGTTAATAGCAACTGTAGCGACAGGAATGCCCGATGGCATCTGTACGGTTGAAAGCAGAGCGTCAATACCGCTTAAGGATCCGGATTGTATGGGAAGCCCGATGACGGGCAGGGTGGTGTTGGCCGCAATGGCCCCGGCCAAATGCGCTGCCATGCCGGCGGCTGCAATGATGGCACCAAAATCATTTTCACGTGCTGCGAGACTGAACCTTTGGGCTTCACTTGGCGTTCTGTGCGCGGAATACACGTGTACCTCGTAGGGAATGCCGAATTTTTCTAAGGTGTCGGCCGCTTTTTGGACGATGGGAAGGTCACTGTCACTTCCCATAATGATAGCGATTTTTTTCATGGAAATCCTCCCGTTGATGAATTATAGGAACAGCTCCCGGATTTGTATCCGGGGAAGTAAGTTAAATGGATGAAAAAGTCAATAAAAAACAAAAAGGGCACACTTGTCTATCAATGCAGATAAGAGTGCCCAGACGGTCGGCTGTATAATCCCCCACGCCACGTGGTGCTCCACCGCACAGTGCTTGACCGGCTTTCCGTCAGGGGCAGGGAATTTTCGTTTCATACAAACCGGGAACTTGCGTAAAACCACATCCCGATGTGATTTTAGTATAGCATACTTTTTATTTTTTGTCAATCATTCCGAAAGCTTTTTTTGAAAACTTCCTGTGAATGAATATCAAGCAAAAACACTTTGAAAAGTAGAAAATCGGTGATGCAGATATGCCGTGACGCATTGGTTCCTGTCAGATTATATAATTGTAGTCGGTGGATTTTTCGATAAGATCGCCCAATGTGATGCCGCTGAAATAATCCCGTGTTAGCTCGTAATACTTTTTCCACATGGGAAGCGTGCGACAACCGGCCGCCCGTTCGCAGGAAGGTGAGCCGGCAGACAGACAGGCTACCGGGGCCATGTCGCCCTCTACCAAACTCAAGATTTCCCATACAGAACAATCTTCCGGGGCACGGCAAAGTCGATAACCGCCCCCTTTTCCGTGCATTCCTTCCACCAATTTGCCTTTGGTTAACAGCGGCATGATTCTTTCGATGTATTTTAAAGAAATATCCTGCCGGGCCGCGACTTCTTTCATAGGAATGTAAGTCTGGCGTTTTTGCTCGGCCAAATCCAGCATGACTCGGAGGGCATATCTACCTCTTGTGGAAATCATTGTACTTTCTCCTCTAACATTTTAGTCTGCAAAAAGCGGCGTGGAAAGATAGCGGTCGCCGGTGTCGGGAAAGAGAACGACAATCGTTTTTCCTTCGTTTTCGGGCCGCTTTGCTACCGCAATGGCTGCCCAAAGCGCCGCGCCGGCAGAGATGCCCACCAGAACGCCCTCTTTGAGAGCAATTTGACGTCCGGTGGAAAAGGCGTTTTCGTTGGAAACGGGAATGATTTCATCATAAATTTGGGTGTCCAAAATAGCAGGGGCAAATCCGGCACCGATGCCCTGGATCTTGTGTGCACCGGCTTTTCCCGTGGATAAAAACGCCGAAGATTCCGGCTCTACAGCAACTACCTTTACGGCAGCGTTTTGAGATTTCAGATAGCGTCCTACGCCTGTGATCGTTCCACCGGTGCCGATGCCTGCCACAAAGAAGTCAACATTTCCGTCGGTGTCAGCATAAATTTCGGGGCCGGTATGTTCAAAATGCGCCTGTACATTGGCCGGATTGTCAAATTGGCCCGGAATAAAGCTGCCAGGCGTTTCTTTGGCGAGTTCTTTCGCTTTTTCAATGGCCCCTTTCATACCCTTCGCCCCTTCGGTCAATACGACCTCGGCACCATAAGCCTTCATCAGCTGCCGGCGTTCTACGGACATAGTTTCGGGCATCACGACAATCATACGATAGCCCCTGGCTGTTGCGACCGACGCAAGACCAATGCCGGTGTTTCCGGAAGTAGGTTCAATGATTACGGAGCCTTTTTTCAACAAGCCTTTTTTTTCGGCGTCCTCAATCATAGCTTTGGCGATGCGGTCTTTCACAGAACCGGCCGGATTCAAATATTCCAATTTTGCAAGGATTTTCGCCTTCAGTCCCAATTCTTTTTCTATGTGTACCAGCTCCAAAAGGGGCGTTTTCCCGATCAATTGATCGGCCGATGTGTAAATCTTTGACATAATAATCTCCTCTTTACTTTCCTTCAAACACATACCAACCAACTTGGTATGTTGGTATTGTATCACAGGGAAGTTTTTTTGTCAAGAGAAAAATGAAAAAATATCATCATTGTAACATTGTTTTTATATCAGCGAGGCTGATTGGTTGATCAGCCCTTAAAATTTGCGGTGCGGTAGGCAAAGAAAACGGGTTCGGATTCTCGTCGGCACATCACGGAACGACGGTCGGGGCAAGTAGAATCCTCTCAATGCCCCGCGTGCTTTGTGCGGTATTCGCCGGGGGTGATACCTGCGTATTTGCGGAAGGTTCTTGAAAAATGACTTTGTGATGAAAATCCGAGATAGGCGGAGATTGCCGCAAGAGATTTGTCTGTATAACGGAGAAGGCGTTTTGCCTCCTCCGTTTTTTCTTTCAGGATATAATCCGAAAGGGTTATGCCCGTTTCCTTATGAAAACGCGCTGACAGGTGCGTGCGGCTGATATAAAGTGAAGCGGCGATCTGCTCTGTCGTGATCGGCTCGGAGAGGTGGTGCTGAATATAGTTTGAAACCGCCGCGATCAGCTGTGACGGGTCGCTTCCAATATGTAGGCGTTCAACGCGCGCGGTATAATCCGAAATCATATGGAATTGCAGATTTGTGATTTCTTCCGCCGTGTTCATCAGCTCGCAACGCTGAATATAGCGGTCCGAAAGCATCAGCGCGTCATCCGCATCCATTCCTCCTCGGATTGCGGCACGCGAGGCAAGTGTGACGGACACTATAAACATATTCTTCATCTGGCGCAGCTGGTCAAAGGCGATAACTCCGCCACGGATAGCGGGCGCATTTTTCGCCCATTCCGAAAGCGCCGCCGTATCGCCTTTGCGGATCATGCTCATAAGCGTTTGTTCGAGGGACAGCGTGTTATGCAAATCTGTCGGATACTCTGTCGGGGCATCCGTTTTTTCAGCTGCCATTTGCGAAGAAAGGTTTGTTTGCAATTCGTCATAAATCGTCAGGTCGGCAAGCGATACCTTCTCCCCGTTGAGAATGTAATTGACGGCGCAAAGCGTCTGCATCACGCTCTCCAGCGGCATGGGGACAATGCTTTTCATCCCGGCGACAAAATCATCGGTGTCATCGGTCGGAACATCGGCAAGAAACGCGAGCGAGCGCAGTTCCGCGTCGCTGACCGTTACCTGTCTTGTCGGTCCCATGACAATTCTTGTTTTTCCGCACTTTACAACGCCGTAATACTGAAACTGCGCGGTCATATAGTAACCGATATTCTTCTCTATGGCAAAAATTTCGTTTTTGCAGATTTCCATAGGATCGCGCGGAAGCCTGCCGACAAAGGAATAATAGACAAGAACATCCCCGTCAAAAATCCGCACGGGAATGCCCGAAAGCCCCGCAATCACAGAACAAAGATATTCAAGATCAATATTTTCCATTCTCATCACCTCAATTCAATACAATTATACCACAATCAATACAATAATGCAATACAAAAATGCCACCGGATGATATAATGGTAGCAGAATAAAATCGGGAGGGGTCTATATATGAAAAATAAGGCTTCCGAACTTACAAAAAAAGAAAAATCCGCGCTTTTGCAGGGCACGGATTTTATGTACACACACGGCGTTCCGCGGCTGGGCATTCCGCCTCTTGCGATGGCGGACGGTCCTCACGGATTGCGTAAGCAAATCGGCAGCGGGGACAACGGGGTTTCCAAAAGCGAGCCTGCAACCGCATTTCCGACGGCAGCGTGCGTGGCGTCCTCCTGGAATGCCGAAAACGCCGAAAAAATCGGGCGTGCAATCGGTGAGGAGTGCCGGTATTACGGGGTGCATATGCTTCTCGGTCCCGGACTGAACATCAAGCGCAATCCGCTTTGCGGCAGAAATTTTGAATATTACAGTGAGGACCCGCTCCTTGCGGGTAAATTCGGTGCGGCGTTCGTGCGCGGCGTGCAGTCCATGGGCGTGAGTGCCTGCCTTAAGCACTTTGCGCTCAACAATCAGGAAAACTTCCGCTTTGTCGGAAATTCGGTTGTCGACGAAAGAGCAATCCGGGAGATTTATCTGAAACCATTTGAAACAGCCGTGAAGGAAGGCAAGCCGGGTGCGGTCATGTCGTCCTATAACCGAATCAACGGCACCTTTGCTTCCGAAAACAAGTGGCTTCTGACCGATGTTCTGCGCACGGAGTGGGGCTTTGACGGCATCGTGATGAGCGACTGGGGCGGCACGCACGACCGCGTTGCCGGAATCCGTGCGGGAGAGAACCTCGAAATGCCTGGCGATACGGCAGTCAGCCTGAAAAAGGTCTATGACGCGCTTTCAGATGGCAGTCTTTCCGATGACGAAGCCAATGCCTGCGTAACCCGCATCCTTGCGGCGACCGAGAAGTTCGCAACCGCATCAAAGACGGAATCGTTTGACCGCGACCGTCACGCGGAGCTTGCCGCAGAGGTTGCGGCGGACAGCGCGGTGCTGATGAAGAACGACGGCACGCTTCCGCTGGACAGAACAAAGCCACTCTGCGTTATCGGCGAGCTGTTTGAAAAAATGCGCTATCAGGGATCCGGCAGTTCGATGATCTCGCCGACAAAGGGTGTTACGCACAAAGACGCCTTTGACGCGCGTGGGGTGAAATACGAATATGTGCGAGGCTACAGCGCGGGTGTGGATCCTGCGGAAGGCGATCCGATTGCGGAAGCGATTGCCCTTGCGGAGAGATATGATACCGTTCTTCTCTATCTCGGGCTTACTGACCTTGCCGAAAGCGAGGGCGGCGACAGAGCGCATATGCGCCTTTCGGACGATCAGCTGGAACTTGTCAACTCTTTGATAAAAACGGGCAAAAAGATTGTCGTCATGCTTTCGGGCGGTTCCCCTGTGGAGCTTCCGTTTGCAGACGGTGTTAACGCCATTCTGAACCTTTATCTGCCGGGGCAATGCGGTGGCGAAGCGGGGGCAAGGCTGATTTTCGGCGAAGCCAATCCATCGGGTAAGTTGGCGGAAACTTGGTACAAACACTATGCAGATATTCCTTACGGCGATGAATACAGCAAAAATGTAAACGAGCTTTACAAGGAGAGCATCTTTGTCGGCTATCGCTATGCGAAAACAGCGAAAGTCGAGCCTGCGTTTCCGTTCGGTTTCGGACTTTCCTATACGGATTTTGAATACCAAAATCTTGCCGTGACAAACGAAAACGGGATCGTTACTGCGACTCTGACCGTTCGCAATACAGGCAACCGTGACGGCGCGGAGGTTGTCCAGCTTTATGTGAAAAACAATGAAAATTCGGCTGTTTTCAAGCCCGAAAGCGAGCTTCGCGCATTTGCAAAGGTATATCTGAAAGCGGGAGAAGAAAAAGCCGTCAGCCTCTCATTTGACCTGTTCGGGCTTGCATTTTGGAATGTCGGAAAGAACGCTTGGACGCTTGAAAACGGAGAATACACCGTAGAAGTCGGCGCATCGAGCGAGGATATCCGTCTGACCGCGCCGCTGACGGTGACCGTTGGCGAAGTGCCGGAATCGCCGTATGACATCGGTATAAACGAAACAATGAAGGGTGCCGCGCGCATCGGAAACACCGAATTTGCCGACTTGCTCGGCTCGCCGCTACCCGACGAACCGCCCGTGCTTCCCCTGACGATGGAAAGCCGCTTCTGCGATTTTCAGAAAACTTTTATGGGCAGAATTCTGTACAATGCCGTTTGCGGCGTAGCGAAGAAGCAACTGAAAAAAGCGAGAAAGTTGCCCGCGGGATCGGAACGGGATAACCGGATCAAAGGCGCCATCTTCCTGCAACGGATCTTTGATACCAACTGTGTGCGAACCCTATCCCTTTCGGCAGGGAAGTCCATGCCGTGGAATATCGCGGAAGGCTTTGTCCTGCTCGGAAACGGGCATATTATCCGCGGAATTGCCGCAATGTGTAAATCCTACAAAATCAAAGGAGCGGACGAAACATGAAAAACGGAATGTTATCTGCAAAACTGTTTGACAGCCGGATCCATTCGCAAAATGTCACAGGTAAGGAAAAATGGCTCGGCTATCTGCTGGGCCCCTGCGGCGCGCTTCTGCTGAACGCCGTGCTTGCAACCTATCTCAACGTCTATTACACCGACGTCCTGAAGTTGACAACCGTCTGGGGCGGCGCGTTTCTTGTGGTGTTCCCACTTGTTTCCAAAATTATAGACGCAATCACAAATGTCATTATGGGTTATATCATCGACCGCACAAAGACCAAGCAGGGCAAGGCGCGCCCTTGGCTGCTTCTGTCCGCGCCGCTCGTTGCACTGACGGGGATTCTCCTTTTCACGGTTCCGGCTGCGGGGGAAACGGTTCAGGTCATCTGGGTCATACTCTCTTATAACTTGTTTTATTCGTTTGCATATACTATATACAATATGTCGCATAACCTGATGTGCCCGCTCTCCACGCGCAACACCATCCAGCGCGGCGGACTTTCGGTCTTCAATCAGATCTCCACCATCATGATGAGCGGCATCATCGTGGCATTGATCTTTCCGATGGTGGTCATGCCGATACTTGGCGTGGATCAGACCAAATGGATACTCGTGATGAGCGTT
>CAKSIP010000054.1 GCA_934462825.1 uncultured Eubacteriales bacterium
CGATTTATGACATCAAAGTGTTTGATCGCACGGACGATGACTATTTGAAAATGAACTTTGATGTGGAATACAACAACAACATGTATGAGGCGGTTCGCAAGCTGTATTGGGAAAACCCCGGCGTGCATCTTTACCCCTCGTTATCAGATCAAAAAGAGCAGGACAACATCCGCAAGCATTTTGCGGAAGGACGCGCCTTCATGGCACAGATGCAGCTGCAGGAATTGGAAAAGGCAGAATTTCGCTCCATGGACGCTTCTTATGGGATTCTCCCCATGCCGAAGCTTGAAGAAAATACCGCCCCTTACTACAGCGCAGCCGGTGACGCCTTTACCGTAGTCGGCGTTTTAAAAGGACAATCGGCCAGCGATCTGGAAATGTGCGGAGCTGTATTGGAAACCATGGCCTGCGAAAGCTACAATCTTGTACAGCCGGCCTACTTTGAAGTGTCGCTGAAAGGCAAATACTCCAAAGATCCCGATTCCTGGGAAATGCTTGACAATATGATACGAAATTTCCGCGTGGATCAGGACTTCCTCTATTCCACCACCGATGACATTGATATTCTCCAATATTTCCGCAATGCCATGGCGGTCAACAACAAAAACTTTGCCGGCATGTGGAAATTCAATCTCCCCTTAATCAACAATCGCCTCACGAAAATATTCGACGCGATCCGCGAAATCAACGAGAATTGATTTTTTCGCTTAAACAAAACATCAATGGGAGCCTCCCGATTTCGTTTGAAATCGGGAGGCTCCCATTCGCATTTCCGAAACCGGCAACGCTTGGGTTCGGCGTTACAATCGGCCGTAAAGCCGGACGTATTCACGCAGTTCGCTCACATTGACGCGTTCGGCATAGTCACCGGGCAATCGGAACGCCCAATTGCCCGACGGGGTAGATGGGGTGTTGATGCGCGCCTCGCTGCCGAGGTTTAACAGATCCTGCATGGTCAGAATCACCGTATCGGCCACGCTTGCCAGCGCGGCCTTGATCATGCCATACACCGGATTCTCGCCCGGCGCAATCCGCAAGTACCGTTTTGCATAATCGGCATCCGCAGGCCGTACTTTTTCAAACCAACCGCGCGTGGTATCGTTGTCATGCGTGCCGAGATATACCACGCAGTTGCGGGAATAACGATGCGGCAAATATTCGTTCTGCTCCGCGCTATCGCTGTCAAAAGCAAATTGCAAGACCTTCATATTGGGAAAGCCGGTATAAGCCAGCAGTTGCCGCACCCGGTCGTTGAGAAAGCCGAGATCTTCCGCCACAATCGGCAAAGCTCCGAGGGCCTTTTGCAGGGCGTCAAAAAGCGCCTGCCCCGGCCCCGTGCGCCATTCGCCCACGGTAGCGGTTTCACAGTACGATGGGATAGCGTAATAGTCGGCGAAGCCGCGAAAATGATCAATCCGAATCCAATCATACAGCCGGGCGGCATGCTCCATCCGGCGAAGCCACCAGCGGAAAACGTCATCTTTTTCCTTTTCCCACGCGTAAAGCGGATTGCCCCACCGCTGGCCGAGGGGCGAAAAAGCGTCGGGCGGGCAGCCTGCCACATTCACGGTGTTCAAATGTGTATCCAATTCAAACAGCCACGGTGCGCTCCAGACATCGCTGCTGTCATAGGAAATATAGATAGGCATATCCCCAAAAATGCGGATGCCTTTTTCATTTGCATATTGCTTCAAGGCTTTCCATTGGCGGAAAAACAAATACTGAAGGATCCGGTGCTTTCGCACCGCATCCGAAAGTCCGTCCTGCGCTTGCCTGACCGCCTCGGCCCGATGATATTTCAAATCCTCCGGCAAGGTGTTCCAGCATCGACCGCCATTTTCTTCTTTGAGAGCCATGAAAATGGCATAGTCATCCAGCCACATTCGGTTGTCCCGGCAAAATATCGGGAAATCCGGGTAGTCTTGCTCCGAAAACCGATCGGCCACAGTTGCCAAAATTTCGTTTCTGCTTTGATAGACCGCTCCATAATCCACATGGGAAGGATCAACGCCAAAGTTCGTTGCGGCCAATTTTTTCGGCTCTGCAAGGCCTTCGTCGGCCAACCATTCCAAATCAATATAATAAGGGTTGCCGGCATAAGCCGAAAGCGTTTGATAAGGCGAGTCTCCGTAGGAGGTCGGCCCCAGCGGAAGGATCTCCCAATATTTCTGTCCGGCGGCCGCCAAAAAGTCCACAAAACGATAGGCTTCCCTTCCGAAGCTCCCGATTCCGTATGCCCCCGGCAAGGACGAAACCGGAAGAAGGATTCCACTTCCCCTCATCAATTTTCTCTCCTTTCTCCCCTTTCCCGACGGATGGTTCTGTCATCCCTTGACCGCGCCGGCGGTAATTCCCTTGACAATATATTTCTGCGTGAACAGGTAAAAAATGACGATCGGCACAATGCTCAGCAAAATCATAGCCATAATCGCTCCCATGTCCCGAATCCCGTAACCGGCGTTGAGATACTGAATTTGAATCGGAATGGTGCGGTATTTGTTGATGTTTAAAACTTTATACGGCAAAAGATAATCGTTCCATATCCACATCAGCTCCAGAATTCCCACGGAAATGATCGTTGGCTGCATGGTTGGCAAAACAATTCTGAAAAAAGTCCGCACGGGGCCACAGCCGTCTATATAGGCGGCTTCTTCAATTTCAACCGGAACGCTTTTAACAAAGCCCGAAAACATGAACACCGCAAGGCCGGCGCCAAAGCCGAGATAAACCACAACAATGCCGAGCGGATTGTTTAAGGATAGCTCGTCGGCAGTTTTGGGAAGCGTGTACATCACCATCTGAAAGGGCACGACCATGGACACCACGCAAAGATAATAAACCAGCTTTCCCACCAGGCTTTTGACGCGCACGATATACCATGCGCTCATAGACGTGAACAAGAGGATAGCCAATGTGGACAGCACTGTGATGATCACGCTGTTCAGCACCGCCTTGTAAAACGGATAGCTGCCGCTGGTAATCCCCTCAATATAGTTCCGCAGTCCCACAAAGCTCTCCCGCGTCGGAAGGGCAAAGGGCGATGTGGTAATGGCGGACGTATTTTTAAAGGAATTGAAAATCACAACGACAATGGGCATGATATAAATCAGCGCAAGCACGGAGAAAAGACATGTGAGAAAGATCTGCCCCCACTTTCTTTTGCCCGGCTTTGGGTGCTTTTGGCCGGGCTTGTGCTTGTGCTTGCTTTCCCTTTCTCTGACGGTTTGCATAGATGGTTCCTCCCACGCCTCGTTTTTTTATCTTTAGCGTTCAATTTCGTTTTTACGGGTAAAATAAAGCTGGAACAAAGAAATCACCACCACGATCAGAAAAAAGAGCACGGCTTTGGCCTGCGCGGTTCCGTTGGAACTGACGTAAGCCTCGGAAAACTGATCGACGATATTCTTGGCGATCATGGATGTGGTTTTGATCTGACTTCCATCCGCCAAGATTTCAATCGGGCGACCGGCGGTCAGGGCTTCATTCTGATCGTACAGCTTAAAAGAGTTGGTCAGCGTCAAAAACGTACAAATGGTAATGGACGTGCGCACATACGGCAAAATCACATGGCGCAAGATGCCGAAGGAGCCGGCCCCATCCATCTTGGCAGCCTCGACCAGCGGCTCCGGCACCGATTGCAGTCCGGCAATATATATGATCATCATATATCCGACCTGTTGCCAGCACATCAAAATCACAAGTCCCCAAAAGCCATAGGACGAATGATACGTGATGTCCTGCCCGACATACCACTGCAAAATGCCATTGATAATCAACTGCCAGATATATCCGAGTACAATCCCGCCGATCAAATTCGGCATAAAAAATACGGTGCGGAACAAATTGGTTCCCCGAATCCCTCGCGTCAGGCCATAGGCCACCGCAAAGGCAAGCACATTGATGAGAACAACCGACACAAGGGTAAAGCCCACCGTATAGATAAAAGCGCGCAGAAAGCCCGGATCGGAAAGGGCGCGTCGGTAATTTTCAAGGCCGATAAACGTGGCTCCCTTAATATTGCGAAATTCACAAAACGACAAGTAAATACCGCGAAGAAACGGTACAACAAATCCGATCAAAAAGGCGGCCATTGTAGGGAGCAAAAACAGCCCAAACCATCGTTTTGTCTGTATTTTCCGAAACGAGTGAAAATAATTTTTCACTCGTTCGGAAAAAGGATCCCGGTTCGAGAGTCCCGCCGGCATCTTGGATTTTCGGATACTCACCGTGCGTTTTCACCTCTGCTTATCGGATTATTTGTGTGCCTTGTCGTATTCCGTTTTCCACCCGCTGACAAAGGCCGTTCTGACCGCGTCAAAGCTTCCGGTTCCCTGCGCGTAAGCAACCAGGGCGGCACCGACACCGTTCTTCCAGGTTTCGGAGGGTATCGTGGTAAACACCCAGCTTACCGGCGTTTTGCCGGCTGCCAAATAGGCTTTGGCTTCCTTGAGCAACGGGTCGGAGGAAATCTTGGCCTTCTTGAACGGCGATTCAAACTTCATATCCTCCGCAAAGGCTTTGATGCCTTCGTCGCTGGTCACCACCCACGCAAGGAAATCCAGCGTAGCATCAATATCCGCTTTGGAAACATTTTTATTGACGCACCAATAGTTTTCCGATCCGGTACACAGCCCCTGGTCTTTTTCGCCTTCTACGCCAATATAGATTGGCAGCATGCCAAGCTCTTCTGCCTTCAGCTTTCCGTTTCCGGTAATGCTCCCCGTCGCCCACGTTCCGTTTTGGTAAAACACGGCCTTCCCGGTGGCAAACTCGGTCGCCGCGTCATTGCCGGTACGGGTTGCGATTACGGATTTATCACAGGTTGCGTTGTTGATATACAAATCCCAAATGTTTTTGTAATTGTCAAGATACGTGCCCTTTATAGCGGCGCTGGTATTGATATGGTCGGCCTTGTATTCGTAATAAATCGGAAGGTTAGCCAGGTGTGTTTTAAAACGCCAATCCGAAGAAGCGTCCATGCCGGCCGAGGTAAAAGCGCCGTCCACCTTCATTTCGGTCTTATGACTTTGGATTTCTTCCGCCACCGTTTTCAGAGCGGCAAAGCTCTGAATGTCCTCCACCTTTTTGATCGTGCTCCAATCGGCGGCAAAATAACGGTTCAATAAGGTCTTGTTGTAAATAATCCCGTAGGTTTCGATGGCGTAAGCAATTCCCAGCACCTTTCCGTTTTCCTTAAGCGCAAATTGCTCATTGCTCAGTTCTTGATAAACGGTACTGCCGGACAGATCATAGCAGTCGTTTTTCCATTTCATCAGTCCCGTTGGGCCGTTTACCTGAAACAGTGTCGGTGCCTCCGTTTTGTCCATCTCTGTGGCCAATGTGCTCTCATACTGATTATCCGCCGCGGTCAGCACTGTAACAGGAACACCGGTCTTTTGGGTGTAAACCTTAGCCAGCGCTTGCCAATCGTCGTTTTGCTCCGGCTTAAAATTCAGATAATATACCCTTCCCTTTTCGTTGTCCTTTCCTTTATTACAAGCCCCCAGCGTGATGCAAAGCGTTGCAATCATGGCAAGAAGTAAAATCCGTGCCACCCATTTCATCTTTTTCATATTATCTTATCCCGTTCCTTTCATTTCGTTCGGATCAAGTACAACTATAATATTTGACCGAACGCCGCAAAATATACGTACCGCTCTTGAAATGTTCTCTTGACAAACGCGAAGCCTTTGCATTATAATGTAAGCAAAAGATAAAAAGTCCGATTTTCGGACGGAAACAAGGTGCGCTTTTATGAAAAAAATAATCATTATCGGATCCGGGCCGGCCGGTATTTCCGCCGCGCTTTACACCGCGCGGGCCGGTATCGACACTATGGTGATTGCACGTGACGCAGGCGCTTTGCAAAAAGCCGAACAGATTGAAAACTACTATGGCATCGGCGCTCCCCTATCGGGCAGTGAGTTGCACGCACGCGGCTTGAAGCAGGCCGAGGCGCTTGGCGTTCCGTGCATACAAGATGAAGTTTTCGGCGTGTCGCTTCTCGCAGACAATCGCTTTTCGGTAACAACGGCGACCAAGACGTATGAGGCCGATGCCGTCCTATTGGCCACGGGAGCCGGTCGTCGGGCGCCCGCCATTCCCGGCCTTGCGGAATTTGAAACCAAAGGCGTCAGTTATTGCGCCATTTGTGACGCCTTCGCTTGCCGCGGCAAACCGGCCGCAGTGATCGGCGACGGGAAATACGCCCTTCACGAAGCGTTGGCGTTGAAATCGTTAGCTTCCCAAGTCTATATTCTGAAAAACGGTGCCAAGGAAACGGAGGAAGGTGAAGACCTGCCCGATGCGGCGTTTACCGCAGAAGGGTTTGGCGTGCGTCACACCGGCATCCGGGCGATTACGGGGGAACATCGCGTCAACGGTGTACTCCTTGACGACGGCGAAGCGCTTTCCGTTGCGATGGTATTCGTAGCCATCGGCACGGCCGGAGGCGTACAGCTGGCACAAAAGCTCGGCGCTTACATTGAAAACGGCAAAATCGTCCTTTCCCCCGGCGGCGCCACGACGGTGCCCGGATTCTTCGCTGCCGGCGATTGCACGGGCGGTCTTTTGCAAATTTCAAAGGCCGTTTATGAAGGAATGAATGCCGCGTTATCGGCGATTGCTTTTCTGCGAAAAAAATAATTTTGTATTGCAAAACACTCCCATTCATGGTATAATATACGCATAAAGCCTTACTACGTAAGTCTTTGCGGCTTTGCCGTTCCGCGCTACGCGCAGATGCGAAATTGACGGCTTCGCAAAAATGCTCTTGCAAGCAAGCATTTTTGCTTTATGGTATAATATACGCATAAAGCCTTACTACGTAAGTCTTTGCGGCTTTGCCGTTCCGCGCTACGCGCAGATGCGAA
>CAKSIP010000055.1 GCA_934462825.1 uncultured Eubacteriales bacterium
GTATAATATATAAGAATCGCTGTTATTTTCGGCCCGACATTTGGAAATGCGGCCGATGATTTATAAAACAAGTAAAGAAAAGAGGATCATCAAAATGTCGGAATGTACCCACAATTGCCAAACCTGCGGAAATGCGGATTGCGCATCAAAAAATAATCCGGAGGATATGCATGAAAAGCTGAACGACCTCAGCTCGGTCAAGCATGTCATCGGAGTCGTAAGCGGTAAGGGCGGTGTCGGAAAATCGCTTGTTACAGGTATGCTTGCGGTTTTAACGAAAAGAGAAGGGCTTAATACAGCCATTTTGGATGCGGATATTACCGGCCCCTCCATCCCGAAAATGTTCGGTGTCAAGGGGGGCATCGAAGGCGATGAAAAGGGCTTTTACCCGGCTCGTTCTCGGAGCGGCATTGATATGGTGTCTGCCAATTTGCTCCTGCAAGATGAAACACAGCCAGTGATTTGGCGCGGCCCGATTATTGCGGGCATGGTAAAGCAGTTTTGGAGTGATGCCATTTGGAATGATATTGACGTTATGTTCGTGGATTGCCCTCCCGGAACCGGTGACGTTCCGCTTACCGTATTTCAATCCATCCCGCTGGATGGCATTATCATTGTAAGCAGCCCTCAGGATCTTGTGTCCATGATTGTTTCCAAAGCCGTTCGCATGGCGGCCATGATGAATGTTCCGGTGCTCGGACTCGTAGAAAACATGAGCTATGTGAAATGCCCCGATTGCGGAAAGCATATTGATATTTTCGGAAAGAGTCATATCGACGAGGTGGCTGCGGAATACGGCCTTCGCGTGTTGGGCCGAATCCCGTTTGATCCGGAATTGGCGAACCTTTGTGATAAAGGTCTGATCGAAATGCTGAATACGGATGTGCTGGATCAAGCAGCGGAAGAAATCATTCAAATAGCAAAATAAATTTTAACCAGCTTCAAAATCATTTCGTTTTTTTACCAAGTAAAAAAGTAAAAAAGTAAAAAAGTATAGGAGGTGCCGTATGGAAACAAAAAGTCCGTCAAAAACAAATCAAGAACCAACGCGGATGCAACAAATTCTCAGCGGTTTCAGACACTTTTGGACGCGACGTCGATGCCTTACGGCGCTTCTGTGTGTGTCTGTGTTGCTATTTGCCGTTCTTCTCTCCGTTTTCTCCCTGAGCTTTGCTATGTGCAGACGTGCGGAAAACGCAATTGTGGCCGCGGAAACGATAACGGAATTATCCAACGTGGATTACATTGTCGTCCTCGGAGCCGGCCTTCGCCCTGACGGAAGTCCCAGCGATATGCTGGCCGATCGGTTGACCGTGGGAATCGAATTGCTTCAAAAAGCACCGGGAGCCAAACTGCTTTTAACCGGGGACGATAGCGGCGAAAACTACAATGAGGTTAAATCTATGTCGGCTTTTGCCGTGGCGCATGGAGTGGACCCTGATCGAATTGTAACCGACGGAAACGGCTATTCGACATATGAAAGCATTTATCGTGCCCAAAACGTGTTCGGTGCCCAAAACATTGTGGTGGTAACCCAAGAATATCATTTGTATCGGGCGGTTTATATCGCGGAAAAGTTAGGCATGCATGTAAAGGGCGTGTCGGCCGATCTTAAACCGTATCGGATGCAGTTCGTTCGGAATATGCGGGAGCATATGGCGCGGTTTAAAGATTTTTTCTTCGTCCTGCTTGAACACAAGGTGGCGTAAAATCGTTGCAAGCTATAATAAGAATCCGCAAAAGCAAAAAATGAGAAAAGAGGGCATAGTTGGCTTATGATTCCGGCGCCGATTCACTTAAAAATCAATCAAAACATGACATTGGCTGCCATCAGAACCGACAAATTCAAGGCAGAAATCCTGAAGCTCAGCATTGCCTTGCCGGCGAACCGAGACGCGCTGGAAAACGCATGCTTTTGTCTGTTGATCCATGTTTTGCGAAGTGGGTGCGAAGGGTACCCGGAAAAGGCAGACATTGTTTGCCGTTTGAACGACTTGTATGACGCAAGTTGTTCTGTGAGCGGCTATGCTTTGGGGGATAACCGAATTTTTGAAATCTCGGCGGATTTTCTTTCGCAACGGTATAGTCATGGCCTTCCCGTTTTGGATGGCGTGATCGATTTGATTTACCGAATGCTTTGCTGTCCGGTTCTGGATGCTGAAAACCATTTTCGGACAGACGTGATAGAGCGTGAGAAAAAAGTAATCGGAGATCGTCTGAAAAGCGAAAAGAATAACAGCCGTGAATATGCGTTCAAACGCTGCAGAGAGATCCTGTGCTCTGAGGAAGCATATGGCTTCTCTTTGCAAAGTGAGGATGTTAATCAAATTACGGCGCCGGTTCTTACGGCCTTTTATCAAAGCTTTCTTTCTGAAGCCGAGATTACATTTTCTTATGTGGGCGATCTTTCGGCGGAGGATGTCTCAAAAAAAATTAAAGAAAAGTTTGGTGACGGATGGCCGATAAAGAAAGCAGAAATTCACCCGCTTCAATGCAGCTCCAAAGGGCCGGATGCAAAAATTCGCTATGAGCAGGAGGTGCTTCCTCTGCGCCAAAGCGTGTTGACAATCGGGATGCGTACCGGTACGTTGCTGAATTCGCCCGATGCCCATGTGATGTGGGTTTTCAATAACATTTATGGGGGCACCTTTACCTCTAGATTGTTCCGCACGGTGCGAGAAAAGTTGAGCCTTTGCTATTACTGTGCCTCTGATTTTGTCAGTAGCAAGGGATTGATGTTTGTTTCTTGCGGTATTGATGCAGATAAAAAAGAACTGACACAGCAAGAAATTTTCAGGCAGTTGACGTTGCTTCAAGAAACCTTGGTGGAACCGGCAGAGCTTCGGATTGCTAAGGATATGGCAATGAAAGACCTAAAAGACTTGCCGGATTATCCATCGGCCATCGTTTCGTTTCGGTTGGCCAGAGAGGTGTATGGGTTGCATGATACGGTGGAGAATTTAATGAAAAAAATCGAAACCGTGTCGGCAGAGGATGTCAAAGCTATGGCAAACAAAATTCGTCCCGATACAATTTTTTTCCTGCACGGGCAGGGAATACCCAAGGATTGCGATGCGGCTGAGGAATCTGCCGACGCTTTTGACGGAGATTTCGCTTAAAATAAATCATCTGAATCATCTGAAAAAGGAGGGAAGGCTGTGGCAAAGAATATTCGCACCTATAGCGACGCGACGTTGGGCGAGCAGTATGACAGAGTGTTGCATAAAAGCGGACTTGAAATTTTTATTTACCCCAAAGACCGACAGACCGGTTGCGCCTTCCTTTCGGTGGCTTACGGCTCCATTGACAATCAATTTTATGCCAAAGGAAAAGAAACCCGCGTTTCCATGCCGGCCGGCATTGCTCACTTTTTGGAGCATAAAATGTTTGACAATGAGGATGGAAGCAGTGTGGACGAGGTCTTTTCGCGTTTAGGCGCGGAGCCTAATGCAGCAACGTCGTTTTCTTCCACCGG
Organism: uncultured Eubacteriales bacterium; assembly: GCA_934462825.1. Classification (GTDB taxonomy): domain Bacteria; phylum Bacillota; class Clostridia; order Oscillospirales; family CAG-272; genus CAKSIP01. Next base: position 3,476 of record CAKSIP010000055.1, read on the forward strand.
ATACTATTTCACGTGCAACGAAGCAATATATCAATCGCTTGCGGAATTGCTGCGCTTTGTGACACACCCGTATTTTACAGATGCCTCGGTGAAAAAAGAGAGGGGCATTATTCTGCAAGAGCTTGCCATGTGCGAGGACGATCCCTATGACCGTTGCTATCTTGCCATGCTGGGCGGTTTGTATGAGCGTCATCCGGTTCGTATGGATGTGGTGGGAACGGAAGCATCCATCAAAAAAATCACAAAAGCTTCGCTTTATCAGTGCTATCACGCCTTTTACGTTCCTGAAAATATGAAGCTGGCCGTGTGTGGCCGGGTGGACACGGAGAAAGTGCTGGCGATTGTGGATCAATTTTTGGGAGAAAAGCAACCCGAAGCGTCTTTGCCTCGGCGGTTTTATCCCAAAGAAAGAAAATCCTCGTATCAGAGCCGAAGGATCCTTCATATGCAGGTGGAGCGCCCCATTTTTTGCATAGGCTTCAAGGATGATGTGGAGAAATTGGACGCCAAAACGCGCCGACGCCGCCAAATTACGGCGGAACTGTTAGTGGGGACGTTGTTTTCTTCCTCCGGCGCCTTGTTTCGGGAGCTTTATAAAAAGGGAGTTATGACAACGCCTTTTAGCTATGGAGAAGAATACGATAAAAACTATGCGTATTGCTATATCGGTGGCGAATGTGACGATCCCGAACTGCTTTTGCAGGAGATTCAACATCATTTTGAAAAACTGAAAAAGCAGGGAATTGACCGGGACGCTTTTGAGCGGCGCAAAAAGATGCTGTATGCGTCCGACGTTAGAATGTACGATTCTACATGGGAAATTACAAATGCTTTGATTGATGACGCGCTGGCCGGCGTCGAGCTTTTTGAAGATGCAGCTTTGGTCAGCTCCGTTTCCCCGGAGGAAGCACAAAAGTTGCTCTGCGAATTGTTTGTAGAGCGTAAAATGACATTTTCTCTCGTCTTGCCCCCGGAAACGAAAAATATTCATAAAGAAAAGGAAGGATTGAATTTTGGCAGTGATCATTGATGGAAAAATGATTTCCCGACAGCTCCGTTCGGAAATCGCAGAGGAAACCGCAGCGTTGACGCAAAAGACCGGTTGCATACCCGGATTGGCTGTGATTATTGTGGGCAAAGATCCCGCATCGGAGGTTTATGTGCGGAACAAATGCCGCGCATGCGAGGAGGTCGGCTTTTATTCGGAAAAATATGAGCTGCCCGAAGACACAACGGAGGAGGAACTGCTTCGTGTCATTGACCGTTTGAATCATGATACCAAAATTCATGGGATTCTTGTCCAGCTTCCTCTGCCGCGACACCTGGACAGCCGCCGCGTGCTGTTGGCCATCGATCCCGCCAAAGACGTGGATGCGTTTCACCCGTATAATACAGGCCTCATCATGCAGGGCGACTTTGATTTTTTGCCTTGCACCCCTGCCGGAGTTATGGAGCTTTTGCAAAGAAGTCAGGTGAAAATTGATGGTAAGCACTGCGTGATTATCGGAAGATCCAATATTGTAGGAAAACCCATGGCCATGTTATTGCTGAAGGCGAATGGCACCGTGACCATTTGCCACAGTCAAACCAACGACCTGCCGGAAATTTGTCGGACGGCCGATTTGATTGTGGCGGCGGTCGGGAAGCCGAAATTTGTGACAGCCGATATGGTCAAACCGGGCGCTGTCGTAATTGATGTGGGAATTAACCGGCTCCCGGATGGCAAGCTGTGCGGGGATGTCGATTTTGAAAATGTCGTCAGCAAAGCCTCTTACATTACACCGGTGCCCGGTGGTGTTGGCCCGATGACAATTGCTATGCTGATGAAAAATACATTGACGGCGGCACGTAAATCTTTGAGATAAGAGCTTTTGGGAAACGCCTGATTATAATTTTTGAGGGGCTGTTAAAAACATCGTGTTTTTAACAGCCCCTCAAACAATGCCGGTCGGACTTTCGGCATTTGGATGCGATTTTGGCCGATTCCTCCCCCATCTCTTGGTTTTTTCGATATTCTTTGTAAGAAAACGGCGGCGCTTCGCCGCCAATACCAACGTTGTAGGGAGTGTGAAAAAACGCGTTCTGCATTTTTCACACTCCCTTTTGCGGTTATTTGTCTGTTTTTTTGCCGGAAGCCATGCTCCGAATCATTTCGGCATAGGCTTTGGCGGCCGCCTCGGTTTTGTTATCTCCGAAAGTATAATACTTTTTGCCTTTCAGATCGTTGGGGAGATATTGCTGCTGGACATAATGGCCGGGATGGTCATGCGGGTACTTGTATCCCTTGAACAGAGGACTTTGCAAATGAGAAGGAACGGTGGTTCCGAGTCCGGCCTCCACATCCTCCATAGCGGCATTTACGGCGGCATAAGCGCTGTTGGATTTGGGCGCCGTCGCAAGGAGAATTGCAGCATGGGCGAGCGGAATCTTCGCCTCCGGCATACCCAGCTCCTTGGCAGATTCGCACTGCGCTCGGACAATCGCAGAGGCCATGGGGTAGGCAAGCCCAATGTCCTCGTTGGCAATCACCTGAAGACGGCGGCAAACCGAGATCAGCTCGCCAAGAGAAAGAAGCTTTGCCGTGTAAAATACAGCCGCATCCGGATCCGATCCGCGGATGGATTTTTGCAGGCAAGACAAAAGAT
>CAKSIP010000056.1 GCA_934462825.1 uncultured Eubacteriales bacterium
CAAAAGGCTTCGGGGAAATCCGAAGCCTTTTCTTTTACTACACAACCGCTTTATTCCTCAACTCCTTTATCATCTCCCCCCAGCTTCTTTTCGCACTCCTCCTCGCTCTTTGCGTAGACAATATGCTGTTCCCCCCTATGATAAAACTCTCAAAAAAGGTTGACAAAGCTCAAAAAGTGTGCTATAATCAATCCAATTCAAAAAAGTTCACTTGCTTTTCAATCGCTGTGATGGGGCATGGATGACGGAGTGCGTTTCAGAGAGCCGGAGAGGGTGCGATCCCGGTACGTATAAGTCAAACCTCTCTCCCCGGAGCGCCGGCCCGAACAGGGAACATCTCCTTCTTTGCGTAGGCTCCGGCGGGATCCGACCGTTATATCGGGTACATACACTTGTATGGGAAAGAGGATCGTACAGATCAATCGGAGTGGTACCGCGGAATATACTTTCGTCTCCTTTGCGCAACAGAGGAGAGGAAGGTTTTTTCTTTTTACGGCCATTTTTCAATGAAAATTATTATAATGAGGTGCGATATGAAATATGATTTTAACAGCATCGATCCCAAATGGCAAAAACGCTGGGAAGATGCCGGTATTTTTCACGCCAGCAATGCGTGCGATAATCCCAAAAAATTCTATGGGTTGGTAGAGTTTCCGTATCCTTCCGGCGCCGGTATGCATGTCGGCCATATCAAAGCATATTCCGGGCTTGAGGTTGTGTCTCGCAAAAGACGAATGCAGGGATATAATGTTTTGTTCCCGATCGGCTTTGACGCCTTCGGACTTCCGACCGAAAATTATGCCATCAAAACGGGGATTCATCCGCGCCAGGTTACCGATAAAAATATTGCCCGTTTTACCGAACAACTGAAGCGCGTTGGCTTCTCCTTTGATTGGAGCCGTACTGTAGATACGACCGATGAAAACTATTATAAGTGGACGCAGTGGATCTTTTTGAAAATGTTTGAAAAAGGGCTGGTGTTTCGGGACACGGCCATGGTCAACTACTGCCCCTCCTGTAAGGTTGTGCTTTCCAACGAGGATTCGCAGGGAGGAAAATGCGACATTTGTCACAGCGATATTGTCCAAAAATCCAAAGTCGTTTGGTATTTGCGAATCACTGCGTATGCAGATAAATTGCTGGAAGGCTTGGATCACGTGGACTATCCGCCCAATATTAAAATGCAGCAGGTCAATTGGATCGGGAAATCGACCGGCGCTTTTGTAAACTTCGGCGTAACGGGAACGAATGAAAAACTGCGGATTTACACGACGCGTCCCGATACGCTGTTTGGCGTAACTTTTATGGTTATAGCGCCCGAGCATCCTATCATTGATAAGTATAAAGACGCTATCTCTAATATGGATGCTATCGAGGCCTATCGGGAACAGTGCAGCAAGAAAACCGAATTTGAACGCACCCAGCTTTCCAAAGAAAAGACCGGCGTCTGCATTAAAGGGCTTCAAGGAATCAACCCGGTGAACGGAAAGAAAATCCCGATCTATATTTCCGACTACGTCATGATGGGGTACGGCACAGGCGCAATTATGGCAGTCCCCGCCCATGATGAAAGAGACTATGATTTTGCGAAAAAGTTCGGCATAGACATTGTGGAAGTCATTCAGGGGGGCGATATTTCGCAGGCCGCCTATACGGGCGACGGGGCTATGGTCAATTCCGAATTTTTGAATGGGTTTACCAATAAAAAGGATTCGATTGCCCGCATGATTGCTTTTTTGGAAGAAAAGGGAATCGGAGAAAAGGGCGTTCAATATAAAATGAAGGATTGGGCGTTCAACCGCCAGAGATATTGGGGAGAACCGATCCCGATTGTGCATTGCCCCAAGTGCGGTATGGTGCCGGTTCCTTACGAGGAGCTTCCGCTTCGCTTGCCGACGGTGTCGGATTTCAAGCCGGGCGAGGGCGGGGAAAGCCCGTTGGCAAGAATTGATTCCTTCGTTCACTGCCAATGCCCGCGTTGCGGCGCCGACGCCAAGCGTGAGACCGATACCATGCCGCAGTGGGCGGGATCTTCCTGGTATTTCCTGCGCTACATTGATCCGAGAAACGATTCAGCGCTCGCCGATAAAAAGCTGTTGGATTATTGGCTCCCGGTCGATTGGTATAACGGCGGCATGGAACACGTCACAAGACACCTGATCTATTCAAGATTTTGGTATAAATTTCTGTACGACCTTGGTATGGTGTCCCCGCCGGAACCGTATGCCAAGCGCACGGCGCAGGGCTTGATTCTTGGCCCTGACGGCGAAAAAATGAGCAAATCCAAAGGCAATGTCGTAGATCCCAATGAAGTTGTAAACGCTTACGGCGCCGACGTGCTTCGTGTGTATATCCTTTTTATGGGAGATTACGGAAGCGCCGCTCCGTGGTCGGAATCCAGCGTCAAAGGCTGCAAACGCTTTGTTGACCGAGTGGCCGATATGGTTTCTTTGGTCAAGGGCAGTGGGGAAACGCCCGCTTTGTCCGCCTCCTTCCACAAAACGATCAAAAAAGTGTCCGGGGATATTGAAGAAATGAAATTCAATACCGCGATTGCCGCTATGATGACGCTCGTGAATGAAATTTACGATCATGGATCCTTGACCAAGGACGAAATGATGATCTTCGCCCGTCTGCTCTCTCCGTTTGCTCCGCACATTTGCGAGGAGATTTGGGAAACGCTCGGCGGCGAGGGCTTCTGCTCGTTAGCCCCTTGGCCGGAATTTGATGAAGCAAAAACTGTGGACGGCACGGTGGAAATTGCACTTCAGGTGAATGGAAAGCTCAAAGGCACGGTTTCCTTGCCCATGGATTGCCCCAAAGAGGAAGCCATTGCCGCCGCGAAGGCCGATGCCCGCGTAGCTACGGCGATCGAGGGCAAGAGCATTGTGAAGGAAATCGCCGTTGCCAATCGCATTGTCAATATTGTTGTACGCTGATTTTCTGAAAAAAGTCTTGAAAATCGGGATAAATCCTATTGACAAAGCATATAGAATCTTGTATAATATAAAAAGAGAACTTTTGAAAGTCTCTTGGCTATAAGCGGAGGGAGGGAGAAAAATATGGCAGAAATCAAAGTCAAAGAGGGAGAATCGCTTGACAGTGCGCTTCGTCGTTTTAAGCGTGCAACCGCTCGCTCGGGCGTTCTCACTGATCTTCGCAAAAAAGAGCACTATGAAAAGCCCAGCGTAAGACGCAAAAAGAAATCTGAGGCGGCAAGAAAGCGCAAGTATAAATAAGCGCTTGCATTGCTGTGAAAAGGGGATGTTGAAAAACAGGCTGTTTTTTAACATCCCCCTCAAAATATCAATTTTCTTTTTCATACGGTTAAAGCAATGTTTTTCCGATGTTGATTTGAAAAATCTAAATTTTATATGAAAGGAACCTTTTGTCAAGCAAAAGGAACGACTGAAATTATGCAAGAATTTAGAAAAGCGCTGACAAATTTGCCGTGGATTGCCAAGCTTCTTTTGGTTGTGTTTTATGATCTTTACGGAAGCCTGAAACGGATTTCCAAAGGAGATACCAAAGGGATTGTCATTGGCTTGCTCATGCTTGTTACGGGTAACTTCTTCGGCATTATGTGGATCGTTGACCTTGTGACAGTGATTCTCAATAAGGAAGTTACGGTTTTGGACTAAGCTCTGACGGAGCTTGAATCCAAGGAAAAAGCTGTTAAGGAATGCGCAACGTATTCTTTGACAGCTTCTTTTTTTCGGAAACCGTAGACATTCGCGCCGGCACATGGTATAATTTTGATAAAAAAAGAAAAGAGAAAGGGCCAAAGCATGGAAAAAATGGAGCTTTTGGCTTATGCCAAAATAAACTTAACGCTGGATGTAACCGGACGATTGCCCAATGGCTATCACCGTATTGACAGCTTTATGCAAAGCGTGAGCCTTGCCGATAAGCTCACCGTGGAAATCAAGCAGGGAAGCGGAATTGAAGTCGGTTGCCGCTCGTCCTATGCGCCGGATGGCAAGGATAATATCGTTTACCGCGCCGTACAACGCTACCTTCAAGAAACGGGACATAGCGCAAACGTAAAGATTACGCTGGAAAAAAACATTCCGTCGCCCATGGGACTTGGAGGAGGCAGTGCCGATGCGGCCGCGGTGCTTCGCGCTTTGGCCGATTATTTCGGGGAGGCATCGGATAGCCCGTCCTTGATCCGCGTGGCGGCCGAAATCGGCTCGGATGTGCCGTTTTGCCTTCACGGCGGTACCCAGCGCGTTAGAGGAATGGGGGAACAACTGACACCTCTCCCCGCATTGCCGGATTGCCTTTTTGTGATTACGTATGGGAAAAAGCCAACGCTGACGGGGCCGGCGTATCAGCTGCTGGATCAAATGTTCGGAAATTTTGCCGAGCCGATACCGACGGAGCATGCCGATGCGCGCCGGATGGAAACAGCGCTGGCGCAAGGGGCGCTTTCGGAGGTCGGAGCTGCACTTTATAATATTTTTGAAAATCTTTTTTCGGAAACGGCCGAGCCGCCCGTGTTGAAGGAACGCCTGAAACAAGCGGGCGCGTTGGGCAGCCTGATGAGCGGAAGCGGCTCGTCCGTTTATGGGATTTTTTCTCTCCAAGAGCGTGCGTTGGCCGAACGCGCCGTGGCGCGTTTGAAAGAGGAAGGCTTTGGCGCGGTGCTTTGCCATCCCGTGCCAAGACTGACGAAAAATTCCACGGAAACGATCAATTGCTTTTAATAATAAAAAGGTCGTGTTAAAAAGCTCAAAATGAACTTTTTAACACGACCTTTTTCTGTGACAAGCGGGGGCGTTGTTCCCCCGCTTTTATGCTATATGTATTGTGTTGCGCGAGAATTTTGCTTTTATTTTGCAATATCGCCGTCGCTGCAATGGATCGTGTAATCGCCGGTGGAGTCGTTCCAATGCCCATATTTTGTTATCGCATTCCACTGCTCTTTAGTTCCGTTAAAAACAATTGAGGTCAAGCTGCTACAACCGCTGAACGCACTGCTTCCAATTCTCGTTACACTGTCGGGAATCGTGATGGAAGTCAAGCTGCCACAACTGGAGAACGCACTGCTTCCAATGCTCGTTACACTGTCGGGAATCGAGATGGAGGTCAAACTGCTACAACCGTCGAACGCCCTATTACCAATGCTCGTTACACTGTCGGGGATTGTGATGGAAGTCAAGCTGCTACAACCGGAGAACGCTGCCCCCCCAATGCTCGTTACACTGTCGGGAATCGTGATGGAAGTCAAGCTTCTACAACCGGAGAACGCTTCATAGCCAATGCTTGTTACACTGTCGGGAATCGTGATGGAAGTCAAGCTGCTACAACCGGAGAACGCTGCCACCCCAATGCTCGTTACACTGTCGGGAATCGTGATGGAAGTCAAGCTTCTACAACCATAGAACGCTGCATAGCCAATGCTCGTTACACTGTCGGGAATCGTGATGGAGGTCAAGCTGCTACAATAA
>CAKSIP010000057.1 GCA_934462825.1 uncultured Eubacteriales bacterium
CCACGGCCGGGATTTCGTCCGGTATGTTGAGGAATCTCCCATGGTTGGATATGCAAAAAATGTTGTGCCGGGGACACATTTCACGGGATGGCCGCCATCGGGGGGCGGCGTCATAGCACTTTTTTGATTTTTATACGAGCTTTGAAAGGTGTTGCTGCGGATCAACCGATTTTTCCGGTTTGCTTGATGTCATCCAACGAAACCGATACATTGTGAGCAATGGGTGCCCAACCGACCTTGGTGAAAAGAGCCTGCACGGAAATCGGAATGTAGGAGAGCATGAAGAAGGGGAAAAGAATCAGATGCGCAATGGCTTTTCCGGTAGGACAGTGGATCTTTTTCCTCTCGGTAATCAATGTCACAGCGCCCATAAAGAACATCAGAATATAAACTTGAATCAAGAAATTGAAAGCATACAAAATGAGAATCGGAGATACGCTTCCGAAGCGAATCAAAGAATAAACGAGTGAGCCCCAATTGAATAAAATGGAAGATACGCTGAAAATAAAGGCAGGCAGAATGTTCATCGTCATATCAAAGCAAGAAAGACCGTTTTTGCCGAAAATGCCGCAGAACAGCTTTCCGCCGTAGTTGCGATAGACCTGCAAGAAGCCTTTGGCCCAGCGCAAGCGCTGTTTCCAGGATTGCTTGAAGGTAACGGGCTGTTCGTCGTAGAACTCGGCATCGTGGCAGTAGCCGATTTTTTCGCCGCGAATGATCATGTCCACCGAGAACTCAATATCTTCTGTCAGCAGGTGATGTCTCCAGCCCTCGTTCTTTTGGAAAACTTCACTGCTGACCATAAAGCCGGTGCCGGATACGGCTCCGCTTACGCCCAAAAGGGAACGGGGATTGTTGAGGTGGCGGGCTTCCCGCAGGAACCACAGCGCATAAGCAGAAGCTACCCAGCTTTGACCGTAATTCTTGGAATTTCGGTAGCTGGTAATGACGCGATAGCCGGAGCAGAATGCTCTGTCCATTTGCGTGACATAATCGGATTCAAGAACATTGTCGGCGTCGAAAATAAAGTAAGCATCGTAATGACCGATCCCATGCTCTTTTTCGATTTCTTTCAAAAGAAAGTTGAGAGCATAGCCCTTGCCCACCAGCTCTTTGTTGAACCGTTCATAAACCAAAGCGCCGTTTTGACGAGCAACCTCTGCCGTATTATCGGTGCAGTTGTCGGCTACTACGTAAACATCCAGCTGTTCCTTCGGATAGTCCTGTGCATGGATGGATTGCAGCAGATTTCCGATCACAAGCGATTCGTTACGGGCGGCGATCAAGACCGCATAGCGTTTGGACTGATCGGTGGGGGCATATTTTTTTGGCTTGCGAGTTAATGAAACAAAAATATAGTAAAACTGATAAAGATATAAAACAAAAAATGCAATTCCTAATATGTTATTTACGGATATGATTACGGAATCCACAATTTTACCTCTCTTAATCTAATCTTAACGACTTTAATAATTTTTTCTATCAAAATGCCCGTCAGGGGCAGGAAGGCCATCGCCCAAGACAACGAAGAAAACAGGCTTAATCAAGGAAAAGTGTAAGTGCTGAAAACCTCAACTCCCTCCATAGGCATAAAAAATATATTTATAAACTTGTGTTATTATAACACAAAAAGGTAAGGCTGTCAAGCATTTTTGCTCGATTGCAGATTTTCAGAAAAATTCTCTGAAAATTCATGAGAAAGTCTTTATTTTTTCACATGGATTTCTTTAACAGGAAGTAAAATACAAAATACAATAGTTTATAATAAATATAAGGGATTCATTCCGATGTTTTTTCTGATAGATAGAAAGGATCTGAACGGGAAATTATGCTTAAACTAATCCACATAGTTAAAAATTACGTATCCGGCGATGAAACGGTGCAAGCACTGAAGTCCGTGGATGTGGAGTTCCGGCGCAACGAATTTGTATCAATTCTCGGGCCGTCGGGCTGCGGGAAGACCACGCTGCTGAATATTATCGGCGGGCTTGACCGATACACATCGGGCGACATCGTGATAGACGGTCGCTCCACCAAAGAATACAGCGACAGCGAATGGGATTCCTACCGGAACCATTCCATCGGATTTGTATTTCAATCTTATAATCTGATCCCGCATCAGACGGTTTTGGCCAATGTGGAGCTGGCGCTGACACTTTCCGGCGTCCCGAAAGCGGAACGCCGCAAACGCGCCACGCAGGCCTTGATTCAAGTGGGATTGGGTGACAAACTGAAAAAACGTCCGAATCAGCTGTCAGGCGGCCAAATGCAGCGTGTCGCTATTGCACGGGCGATTGTGAATGATCCCGAGATTTTATTGGCGGACGAGCCGACCGGCGCGTTGGATTCCGAAACCAGCGTGCAGGTTATGGAGCTTCTCAAGGAGATTGCCAAGGACAAATTGGTTATCATGGTGACGCACAACCCGGAGCTGGCCGAACGGTATTCCACACGCATTGTCCGCATGCTGGATGGCCGCATGGTGGGCGACAGCGCCCCCTATGAAGGAAACGACGCGGCCGATGTGGCCGCTGTGAAAGCGGAAGCCGAACGAGCCAAAGAGAAAAAAGGAGCGCGTCGGCGTGACGCACGAACCGGAAAGACCGGCAAAACCTCCATGTCGTTTTGGACAGCCCTGTCCCTGTCGTTGAACAATCTTATGACAAAGAAGGGCCGGACGGTGATGACCTCTTTCGCAGGAAGCATCGGAATCATTGGAATTGCGCTGATTTTGGCGCTTTCCAACGGCATTCAAACCTATATTGACAGAGTGCAGGAGGAAACGCTTTCGGCTTATCCCATCACAATACAAAAGGAAAGCGTGAATATGGGGAGCCTGATTGCCGACCTTTCCAGCACAAAGGAAAATCGGACGGATCATACAGGGGAGGATAAGGTTTATTCCAATGTGATTTTGTATGAATTTTTGGATAAACTGACCAATTATGAGTCCAAGATCAACAACATGGCGGCCTTTGCCGCCTTCCTCGAAAGCGGCAAAAGCAACATTATGGATTATGTCAGCGCCGTAAAATACGGATATGATCTTGACCTCAATGTTTATGCCTTTGACAAAAACAAAAATGTTATTGCCATTAACCCCAGCACGTTGCTGGAAAGTATGCGGGGAAGCGGTATGGCATCCTCACCCTTTTCCTCGATGATGACGGGAAGCGGAAGTAGCTTTGTCGTGTGGGAGGAAATGCTGCCGGGGAAAAATAACGAACCGATCAGCTCCATGATGCACGAGCAGTACGATATTTTGGCCGGACGTTGGCCGACGGAGAAGAACGAAATTGTGATGTTCGTGAACTCCAACAACGAGATCAGCGATATTACGCTTTATACGCTCGGATTTAAAGATCAGGCGGAATTTCGCAAAATGATGGCGGAATATTATGCCTCCGGCAAGGTGCCCTCCACCCAAGCGGACAGTTGGGACTTTAACGATATACTCGGAAAGACCTACAAGCTGGTACTGCCGACGGAGTATTTCCGCTTTGACGAATCAACGGGGACGTACCGTGACGTGCGGACGGACGAAAACGCCGATATTTACTTGACCGAAATTGTGGAAAAGGCGATGGATTTGAAAATCGTCGGAATTGCGCGTCCCAACCCGGATGCCGTTTCTACCGTGATGAGGGGCACGATTGGTTATACCAAAGAGCTGACGGATTCCTATATTGACAGTATTCTGCAGAGCGCCGTGGTAAAATACCAGCAGGCGCATGAAGACACCGATATTTTTACGGGCAATAAATTTGCCGCCAATCTGACCGAGACGGAAAAAGCGGAGCGCGCCAAGAATTATGTGGCAGGCTTGAGTGTAGAAAAGAAAGCGGAGATTTACCGTAAAATTTTGGCCGAACAGCAGGTCGGGCAATATACAGAGCAAATCATGAAAAACTTCAACGGCCGCGAGGATATGCTGGCGGCGATCCGCAAGATGTTTGAATCCTCCGGGTATTCCGAAAGTCAGATTGAGGAATATATGGAGGCCATGGAAAGCTACAGCGATGAGGTGCTGTATAGTCGGGTGGAAATGCTGGTAAAAGCGGCGGTTACGGAGACGGTGAATAAACAGTTGAAGGCCCGTCCCGATAACGAGCTTGCCACCGAGTTTGACACCGTGTACCTGCCTGCGCTGGATGAAAGCGGATATGCCGCCTTGCTTGACTACGTGCCTGCGGAGTCCACCTTGAAGGAAAACTATCAAAAATTGGGCGTTGTCGATAAAAAATCGCCGTCCTCCATCAGTATTTACGCGTCTACTTTTGAAGCCAAGGATAAGATCAATACCATCATTGACGACTATAATCGTCAGGCCGATGAAAATGACAAGATTGATTACACCGACTATGTGGCGCTGATTATGTCGTCAATCAGCCAGATCATCGGCGGTATATCCATTGTCCTGATTGCGTTTGTTTCGATTTCTTTGGTGGTTTCTTCCATCATGATAGGAATTATTACCTACATCTCGGTATTGGAAAGAACCAAAGAGATCGGTATTCTGCGTGCCGTGGGAGCTTCCAAGAGCGATGTCACACGAGTGTTTAATGCGGAAACCTTAATTATCGGGTTTGGCGCAGGAACCTTTGGCATTTTGATTACCTACCTGTTATGCTTGCCGATCAATCTGATTGTTCGTGCGCTTACGGATATTGACAATCTTGGCGCGATTATGCCTTGGCAAGGCTCCGTGATTTTGGTGCTGATCAGCATGGCGCTTACGTTGATTTCGGGCTTGATCCCGTCTTTGATGGCGGCGAAAAAAGATCCTGTAACCGCTTTGCGTACCGAATAAGACAAAAGGGCGTGTAAAAAAACTCATCCTGAGTTTTTTTACACGCCCGACGACGTTAGTCTCGGCGGCAAAGCGCCGCCGTTTTGTCGCCAAGAAAATCAAAAAAACAGCGGATCCATCCTAAAATTGACTTGAACGCTCCGCATTTATCTGATATAATAAAGGTGATCCATATTTTCACCCGCATAGTGCATCCTGCTTTTTGCTTCCTGCTTTCTCCTGTATACCGCTTATCGAAGAACGCACGACAACATTGAGCACTTTGTGTAGAATAAATTTGCAGGGAAGAACGAACCGGCCTATCATAGATGGCTATAAAACAACCGGAGTCGCTCTCCTCTCCATTGCTTTCATCGTAAGCGCAGAGAAATCCATGTTTCCCTGTGCTTTTTGTTTTCCCGCGAAAGTTAAATGAAAGAAACGCCTCGATTTTGCTTTTTGTCCCGGAAATCCGAAAAAATTGATTGGGTTCGTGTAACGC
>CAKSIP010000058.1 GCA_934462825.1 uncultured Eubacteriales bacterium
TAATCATTCCGTGGAGAAACATCGAGTGTTTTGGGGAAGATACAATTCTTGTTAAAATCCCCCCGGGAGAATATTGCTTTGCCCCGGAAAAGAAGAAAAAGAAAAAGAATTGCGGATTGTCATAATCTCACAAAGGAAAGGGAAGCGGTGGATGCAAAATGTAAATAAACTGTAAAAAGCGATAAAAGCGGATTTACAAAAAAATAAATATATTGTATAATAAACTGTAATTGCGAAAATATAAAGCAATTCAATAATATCACACACACAGGCAAAAGAAAAAGAATCTGCGGTGTCGTGGCTTCACGATAAAAGATTCAAGGAAATTGTCTGTGGTGGAAAAAACCGAAGGAGGACATTTTCATGTCTGTAATCACAATTAAACAGCTTCTTGAAGCAGGTGTTCATTTTGGACATCACACCAGAAGATGGAACCCGAAAATGGCGGAGTACATTTTCACCGAAAGAAACGGCATCTACATTATCGACCTTCAGAAAACGGTAAAGAAATTTGAAGAAGCGTATATGTTTGTCCGTGACCTTGCCGCAGAAGGAGGCACCATCCTTTTTGTCGGAACCAAAAAGCAGGCAGCTGATTCTATTAAGGAAGAAGCCGAAAGATGCGGAATGTATTATGTAAACGTTCGTTGGCCGGGCGGTATGATGACGAATTTCAAAACGATTAAGAAATCGATTGGTCGTCTTAACAGCCTGACAAAAATGCAAGAGGACGGAACGTTCGAACTGCTTCCTAAGAAGGAAGTTGCTGCAAAGCAGAAAGAAATGTTCGATTTGCAGAAAAATTATGGCGGTATTAAGGATATGGAAAACCTTCCTTCCGCTGTGTTTATTGTAGATCCCAGAAAAGAAAAAAATGCAGTGCTTGAAGCAAAGAAACTCGGCATACCGGTTATTGCTATCGTGGATACCAACTGCGATCCTGACGATGCCGATTATGTAATTCCCGGTAACGATGATGCTATCCGTGCTATCAAGTTGATTTCCTCTGTCCTTGCCGATGCCGTGATTGAAGGCAGACAGGGTGAGCAAAACGTAGCCGCTGAGGCAGAAGCAGCCGAGGAGTCTGCTGAAGAAGCTGCAGAGTAATCCGGCTTTTCGCTTCTATGAATTAAATTTACGAAATACGAAAGAGGAATAATAAAATGGCAAATATTACAGCAAAAGATGTTGCCGAATTGCGTGCCAAGACCGGTATCGGTATGATGGAATGCAAAAAGGCACTCGTTGAAGCCAATGGCGATATGGAGGCGGCAATCAAAGTTCTTCGTGAAAAGGGCGAAATTAAAGCTGAGTCCAAAATGGCTACAAGAATCGCCGCTGACGGTATCGTTGATGTTCTCAAAGAGGGCAACAGCACCGCTATTATTGAAGTAAACTCTGAGACAGACTTCGTTGCGAAAAACGCAGCATTCAAAGAGTTTGTTGTGAATCTGCTTAAGACCGTATTGGCAAACAAACCGGCCGATGTAGACGCACTTCTTGCTTCTCCGTATATCGACGGAAGCATGACGGTGGAAGCAAAGCTTAAGGAAATGATCTTTGTGATCGGTGAAAAACTGAGCATTCGTCGCTTTGCCGTAATTGATGGCGTTACAAGCACGTATATTCACGGTGCAGGCAGCATCGGCGTTGTGGTTGCTTTTGATGCAGATGATGCCGTAGTTGCAAAGCCTGCTTTTGCAGAGTTCGCTAAAAATATTGCTTTGCAAATCGGCGCTTATCAGACGCCTTACCTGAATAAAGAGTCGGTTCCCGCTTCTGTTGTGGAAGAAGAAAAGAAAATTCTTTTGGCTCAAATCGCCAACGATCCTAAAAACGCCGGTAAACCTCAGGCAATCATTGAAAAAATGGTTGTTGGCCGTATCGGAAAATTCTATGATAATAACTGCTTGCTTGAAATGGCTTACGTTAAAGACGATGACATTAAAGTAGGAAAGTATGTGGAAAACACAGCAAAAGAGCTGGGTGGACATATTGCTATCAGAGAATTTGTTCGTTTTGAAAAAGGCGAAGGCATCCAAAAGAAAACAGAGGATTTTGCTGAGGAAATTGCCAAGCTTACCGGCAAGTAATTTCGCAATTCTTTATATAGCTGCTGTAATGAATATTTGCAGCAGCTATTTTTATGCTTATTTTCAAGGAAAATTATAATATTTACAAAATAAGTGTTTACAAATTTAAGAAAATAGAGTACAATATATACAATATAAATTAAGGGAAAGGCATTTGTCGCATATGAGCGTAAAATATAAAAGAGTGCTTCTCAAGCTGTCCGGTGAGGCGGTTTCCGGCGGTGAAAAAGGCATTATCAATTTTGAGTTTCTTTCAAAAATTGCCTCTGTCATCAAAGCCTGTCGGGATGAAGGCGTGCAAATGGCAGTTATGATTGGAGCGGGCAACATTTGGCGAGGCCGTCAGGGAGGCAACATGAATCGTTGTCGTGCGGATCATATGGGAATGTTGGCGACAATGATTAATTGCTTGGCTTTGCAACAGGAATTGGAAAATCAGCAAGTGGACGCGGTGACAATGACGCCGGTGGAAATGGAGTCCTTTGCCGACAAGTATTCCGCCAGAAAAGCTGTAAGTGCTTTAAATGCCGGAAAAATTGTTCTTCTCGGATGCGGTTCGGGATCCCCGTTTTTCTCAACGGATACAGCGGCCGTCTTGCGTGCCGCAGAAATCAATGCAGATGTTGTGCTGATGGCCAAAAATATTGATGGTATTTATTCGGCTGATCCTAAAAAAGACGCGAACGCTGTGAAGTTTGATGAGATTACTTATAAAGAAATTCTTGAAAATGAAATTCGTGCATATGATTTGACTGCTACGGCATTTTGCATGGACAACAACATTAAGACCTATGCGTTTGAACTGAAAGATCCTATGAATATTTATCGTGTAATCATGGGAGAAAAAGTCGGAACGGAAACACATAATTGATAATTACGAAAGGACGGTAACTGAAATGAAAATCAACACACAAGAACATGAGGAAAAAATGAAAAAAGCGTTGGCCGCATTGGAATACACTCTCGGATCGATCCGAGCCGGCCAAGCCAATCCCGCAGTGCTCTCACGAGTTACCTTTGAATATTACGGAGCATCCACACCTCTGAGTACCATGGCTGATATAAAGGCGGTGGATTCCAAGACCTTGGTAGTCAGCCCCTATGACGCAAGTACATTGAAAGCCATGGAAAAAGCAATTTTGGCTTCTGATGTGGGAATTACTCCGACCAATGACGGAAAGTTGATTCGTCTGGTTTTCCCTCAGCCTACAGAAGAACGTCGTAAAGAGCTTGCAAAGCAGGCTGTAAAGGACGGGGAAGATTGCAAAGTTGCCATTCGGAATATTCGCCGCGATGCAATGGAATTGTGCAAAAAAATGAAGAAGAACAGCGAAATGACGGAAGACGAGCAAAAGTCCTCTGAAAAATTGGTTCAAGATCTCACAGATAAATATATCAAAATGGCAGATGAGATCGTTGCCAAAAAGGAAAAAGAAATCATGGCAATCTGAGTACATTCAGTATTGATAACAGACCAAATAGATAAGGCGGGAGGGTTTTGAATAATACCCGTCCGCCTATTTATTCAGACAAGAAAGGAATACAAAGGCCGGTTTTAGAGCCTTATAGATACCGATATGACAGATACATCAAAAAAAATTGTAGTAGATGACCGTTTGAAGCACATTGCTTTTATTATGGACGGAAATGGCCGTTGGGCAAAGAAAAGATTTTTACCTCGTGAATTTGGGCACAAACAAGGGGCACAAAAATTCAAAGAAATCGTACGGTACTGTGGAGATATTGGTTTGAATGCAGTAACGGTTTATGCCTTTTCAACGGAAAATTGGAAACGTCCGGAAAGAGAAGTCAACGCGTTGATGGAGATTTTCAGATCCTATATTGACGATTTCTCTCGTGAAATGATGCATTATGATATTCAATTCAAATTTATCGGGGATCTTAGCCGATTTGATGACGCTTTTCAAAAGAAAGTTGCCGAAGTGGAAGAATATACAAAAGATAAACATCTTCGGCTCAATGTTGCCATTAATTACGGCGGGCGCGCTGAAATTGTGCACGCGTTTAACAAATTGCTGGCTGAAGGAAAAGACAAAGTTACGGAGCAGGATATTTCCGATGCTCTGTACACAGCGGGATGCACGGATCCTGATTTGATCGTGCGAACCGGCGGGGAATTGCGCATTTCCAATTTCTTGCTTTGGCAGGCTGCTTATTCGGAATTTTACTTTACAGATACATTATGGCCGGATATGTCTCCCAAGGACGTTGACGAGGCTGTGCGTGCTTTTTACTCGCGTAAACGCAATTTCGGTGGTGTCTGAAAATAACGAAAAAGGGGAAACGGACTTATGCTTAAAAGAACCATTACAGCGATTGTCGGCGTAGCGGTGTTACTTCCTATTTTGTGGTTGTCGGATACATATGTATTTCCGATTGCTGTTTCCATTGTGGCAGTGATTGCTCTTTATGAAATGTATGAATGTATCGGATGCAAATCAAAATATGCGATGACGATTCCTGCTTATTTGGCCTGCGCCGCATTTCCCATTTTGTCAAGATTTAGCGGCATGGAAAATGTTTTGCCTATTGTCGGTGCATTTTTTATTCTGTATCTTCTTTACCTTTTGCTGATTGCCGTTTTGGCTCATGCGGAATATACCATGCAAGATATTTCTATATGCTATGTTATGACAGTTTATATTACAGGCGGTTTTCTATCCATTGAGCTGTTAAGAGAAATGTCGGATCGGATTTACTTTCTTGTCTTTATAGGCGCATGGATTACCGATATTTTTGCTTATTTTGTAGGAAGGCTGTTTGGCAAACATAAGCTGTGCGAAACCATTAGCCCGAAAAAAACCGTGGAAGGCAGTATTGGCGGAGTCGTGTTTTGTGTGATCTTTTTTGTTTTGTTTAGTCTTGCCATGCCGCAAAAGGATAATCCTTGGCTGTACCTCATTATGGCTTGTGTCGGCATATTGGTATCGGCCGTTTCTCAAATTGGAGATCTCTCTATGTCATTGATCAAGCGCCATTACGGAATCAAAGATTTTGGAAAAATATTTCCGGGGCACGGCGGCGTGATGGATCGGTTTGACTCTATTTTGGCGGTTTCGCTGATGCTTTTCCTTTC
>CAKSIP010000059.1 GCA_934462825.1 uncultured Eubacteriales bacterium
CCGCAGCTGTCACAGCCGTTGCAGCTTGCAAGCAGGAATATGCCTAAAAGAATCACCGTGATGGACAGGATATACCATAGCTTTCTTTTCATTTTTTCTTTACCTCCCTTTCATGCTTCATGCGTATGCAGATATGCTTGTTGTCTTCCGTTTCCCTTCGCCTCGCCGCGTAAATCGGCGAGGCGAAAGCCGATCCGATGCCGAAATCCTTGCGAATTTCAGCGCTTTACGTATTGTGTCTTGTGTTTTGTGCTTTGGGTTTGGTTTTGGTTTTTATGTTTATTTTTATTGCTTTTTCGCAAACACGCCCTTGATGGCCGCCATGAAGTCAGCCCATGTCTTTTTCCTGATCACAAACCAGAAAACGGCAAAGCCGCCGAGGCCGATCACGGTCACGTCGTACTTTTCAACGGCCTTGTAGAGGGCCTTGCAGGTCACGTCATGTCCCGGCTGTGTGTCATAATCATATCTCCTTGTTACGTTTTGTGGGGCCGCTCGTTTGCGCCCTTTACAGGGTGTCAAGCACATCGGCCAGGTAGTCGGACGGAACGGATTCATAGAAAAAGGCGTCGATGCGGCCGTCCTCCTTGGCGCGTTTGACTTTGTAGGCGTTGCCTTCGTCCGACACGTTGTCGCAAAGCAACGCTATTTTGATTTCGGGATTTTGCCGCTTGGCTTCCCGCGCGGTGTCCATACGCAGATTGAATGTTCCGTCGCCCGATCTTGTGACATCCATCAGCAACGTGGTCGCCGAAAGCGCCTGCGTCAGCGTCAGAATCCGCTCCGTGTCCTGCGAAAAGGATTTCTCGACGAAAAATCCCGTGCGTCTCAGGGCGTTGGTGACCGCTTCCCGAACCAGGCTGTTTCTGATTGCAAGTACCGCTCTTTTCATCTCATACCGCTACCTCCTTTTTGCTTTGCGTTTTGCGTTTTGCGTTGTTTCTCGCATTTTTTGCTTTTCCGTTTTCGGCTTTCCGCTTTCATCGGGGGGCATTGGGTTTCTTGGGTTCATCGGGTTCATCGCATGCTTTCATCGCGCGATTGTACTCCATCGTACTTGTATTTTACCACAGGCTTTGGGCGCTTGGGGAGTGCCATTTGGCACCCCTTCGACATTTTTTTTGCATTTTTTGAACTTTTTTTGAAAATATTTAAAGCAAAACAAGCAGGCGGCCGCCGATGGCGGTTGCCTGCTTGTTTGGTTTGCTTGTTTTTTCAGATTTCGTCGTCGGTTTTGCCGAGGATCACAAGGCCCGTTTCTCTGGCTCGGACGGCCAGCTGTGTGCGGGAGCGAAACCCCGTTTTGGAAAGCATATCCGCCACGTGGTTTTTGACAACGCCCGAAGAAACGCCCAGCCTTGCGGCAATTTCCACGTTGCTGTAGCCGCCCGTCATCAGCCGCAAAATTTCAAGCTCCTTGGCGGAAAATTCCGTGCTTAAAGCCAGCCCCATTTTGACAGGTTGGGGGTTGTCCGGGTAAACGATCTCGCCATTCATCACCCGCTCCATCAGCGACAGGATCGGCTGCTCGTTGACTTCCTTATACCAAAAGCCCTCCACACCGATCTGCTTCGCCCGCTTGATGTAGGAAAACTCCGGCATGCTCGTCACGATGATGATTTTCGTTTCCGGGAATTTTTCCTTGATTCGGGCCGCCGCCTCCAGCCCGCTTTCCCCGTTTTCGGTGACGACGTCCATAAGGATCAGATCCACCGGGGTGCGGGTGCAGACAATGTCCACCACGGACGCGTTTTCAATCGCCACCTGCAGAGTAAATTTGTCCGAGGATTCCACAAAGTGCGAAAAGAGCGCCTTCGGCATTTGCTGATCTTCCACGATCATGACTGCGTATTTTCCGTCTTTCATACTGTTTCTCCTTACGGCATTTCGATGATAAGCTCAAAGTACGGCGCGCTGTTGACGGTCATTCGCCCGTTTTCGCGCTCAACCAGGGCGCGCAACCCCGAAAGCCCGCCGCCTTCAACGATTTTTCCCTTCGGCTTTTCGCCGTCGTTGGTAATTCTTATGGTGTATGGGCCGTTTTGGCTCGAAGCCCTTACCGTCATGGTTTTGCCGTTGGCGTGCGAGACGGTGTTTGTCAGACATTCGTGCATGGCGGCTACCAGGATTTTTTCCTTTTGCGAATCGGCTTTCGGCAGCTCGCCGTGAAAGTCTATGGCTACGCCGACGAGCCTTGCCGCTTCGGTTATCACCTGCAGGTTGTTTTTCTTCTGCCGGGGGCGGCTTCGCTTCAGCGCGGCGATTTCCGCTTGCCAAAAAACGATAAATTCCTTTTTTTCGGCGTCCGTCATCGGCTCGTTGAGCCTGCGCTTGGTGGCCAGCAAGAGCTTGCCCATATCGTCGTGAATACGGATTTTGGCCGCCAGAAGCTCTTTTTCTTTCGTCAGCTCCACCACGTTGTTTCCGTAGGCGACAAGGCGCCTGTTGATTTGCTGCAGCTCGGTGCGTTTTTGTTCCAGCTCGCGCGTCAGGCAATACCGCTCGGTTATATCCACCGCCACGATTTCATAAATGCTTTTTTCGCCAAGGTTGTGGGTGTATCGCTTGAAGGACACCACTTGGCCGTCGGGGTATGCCACAATCGGCTTATCCCCCGTTTGCACTGCAAGGCAGGCTCTTTCGATGTCGCCCTGCGTGAGCTTTCGCCAAAAGCCTGCGCCGTCCAAAAGGGCTTTCCCGGTGGCAAGCACGCAAATGCGGTGCATTTCGGTGTTGATAAGCCGCACAAGGCCGCTTGGCTCGTAGAAGCAAAGGCCGGCCGGAAGCTTGTTCAGGCTCTCCTTGATCGACACGGGCGAAAGGTATTTTTTGTTCCAAAGCACCGCGCCGACAAGGCCGGTAATCGCGCCGGCCAAGAGGAGCACCGACGCCGCGCAATGCATCCAAAACGGCATTTTCAGGATCGAAAACGATGGTTCAAACACAGCCCGACCGCAACGGTACTGATGATTTCCGTTCATGGTCAGAAACACCGCCGCAAACGCCAAAGCGAGCGTGGCCGCCGACGTAAGGATATAGCGGCGTTTTTTGCAAAGCCGGATGGCCGCAACCAGCCCGATGATCGCCAGCACGAACGTGAAAATAAACGACGCGATGATGATTTGTCTTACGTAAAGCGGAGCGTCTGTAAATCTCATACCGCACCTCCTTGCCGCAGGGACAGTGAAGCGTAAAACGTATCGTCGTCCGTTTCCGCCGTAACGTCATAGCCGGAATATTTCGCCTTGATTTTCGCCGCAAGGGCTTCCCCGCCCCGATCGCTTTCCAGCCGCAAAACGAGATTCGGGCCGCGCTTCAAAAGGCGGAGGATCACGGCGCCCGGCAAGCAATCGGAATCGGCCGTGCAATCTTCAAAAAAGTCGTAGAAAATGCCCGCTTGGTGGCCGTCGATCTTGTCCGTCACGGTGCAGTCGCAGAAACATTCCGCGCCCATAAGCGAAAGATAGTCCAGCGATTCCTTCAGGGCAAGCGACAGCTCGCTCGCGTTGATCCATTGATACTTTTCGGCCAGCATGACGAGATTGCTTCTGCGTTTGATGTAAGCCGCCAAAAGGCACGCAAACTGCATTTTGGAAACGTAGTCCTCGTCGGTTTCCGGCCGGTTGCAGTACATATCCGACAAAAGCTCGTCGAGCCGTTTCAGTTCTTCGCGGGTGACCTCCTCCGTCTTAGCGTACAGCTTGTTTTTCGAGGCCAGGATCGCTCTTTGCTCTTTAAGCTCGTTTTCCGCTTCGATGATGTCGTTTTCCTCCGACAGTCTTTCGTTGGTTTCGGCAAGCGCGGCGTTGATTTCGTTGATTTTGGTCAAGTCCTCGGTTCGGAACGTCCAGCCGCCGTGGATCCGTTCCGCCGAAAGCCGCGTGTTTTCGTCTATCATTACGGGGCCTTTTGTCGCTTGCTTGAGCAAGGGCTTCTCCACGGGAATCGCTCTTTCGGAGCTGTAGATCACATGGAAGCCTTCGTCTGTGATAAACGCCGAATACGCCGAACGATGGAAGTACTTTGCGTACTCGGCGTTGGACGGAATCAAGCCGATAGCGATACAGCTTTCTATCATGACGATGATGGTAAAGCACAGCAGCTCAGGGATTTTGAACGCCGACGAATCGGTAAGAAAGCACAGGATCGCAACCAGCGCGCATACGGCGAAGGTGGCTACGGGGATCCACGCTTTGCGCCTGCAATCCGACACGCTGCATTTCACAACAAGCAGAATCAGGCTTGCGAGCGTCACGACAATTTCCCACGTGAGCGCGATATAAAATACGGGTTTATGCTCGTAGGAAAAGCCGCTGGTAAAGTGCAAAGCAAACGCCCACTCGTGAAGGTCGTTGGTGAAAATCAAAAGAAGCAGCACTCCCGCCGGCACGTACAACAAATACCACGGTTTTACAAGCGTCCGGCCTCTTTTGTTGTCCAGGCTGACGGCCGCCAGCAACAGCGTCGGCGGAATGAGCATTTGCGGCACGTAATACGCATACCAAAGGTAGCGGGAAAGCGTGTCTGTGTCTCTTACCAGGCCGTATTTGATCATCCTGGCCACAAGGAAAAACAAAATCAAGTAGGCCACCGCAAGGAACTCCGTGCGCAACTCCTTTCTGACCGTTCGGTGGACAAGCGAAACGCCCCACACCACGACGAGCGAGATAAGGATCGTGTGCGCCGACAGGGAGAATAAGGCGTGCCAAAAGTCGGGCAAGAGCGAATCATAGGTCTGAAAAACGCCCGCCAAGCAAAAGAAAAACACGCATACGACATAGGCGATTCTTGTTTTGTGCGTCTTTGTCTGCATTTTTCACGCTTCTCCTTTCCGTGGATTATTTGTATTATAACATATTTTTTTTCGATTTTTTCAATTTTTTCAATTTTTTCAATTCGTTCCATTTTGTAAAAGAAACAGGCGTGTTGAAAACTCAAAATGAGTTTTTCAACACGCCTGTTCGGGATTTTTTGAAGGATTATTAAAAGCCGCACGGCATCGCCAAGCGGTAAGGCAACGGACTCTGACTCCGTCATTACCTAGGTT
>CAKSIP010000060.1 GCA_934462825.1 uncultured Eubacteriales bacterium
TATTTATTATGGAGCCGTCTTTTCTGTCAGAGAGCGGTCGATGGACTTGGTTTTATGCCATCGCACCTGCAATGTCTCCTACACAATCGAGAATAAAACGAGGACGATAGGGAAACAAGTTAATGGTTTCGCGCGATGTTACACCGGTCAGTACCAAAACGGTATCCAGCTCACTTTCTATGCCGGCAACAATATCGGTGTCCATGCGATCCCCGATAATGCAAGCGTCTGCACGGTGACAATCTAATTTTTTCAAACCGTGACGCATCATCAGAGGGTTGGGTTTCCCAACAAAATAAGCAGACTTTCCACATGTAAGCTCAATGGGAGCCACCAAGGCTCGACAAGCCGGAATAATTCCGTTTTCCGAAGGCCCTGTGAGGTCGCTGTTGGTTCCGATAAGCTTGGCGCCGTTTTGTACCAGCTTGACGGCATTTTCAATACGTTCATAATTGAGAGAGCGGGTTTCCCCGAAAACCACATAATCCGGGTTTACATCGTTGAAACTAAAGCCTGCTTCATAAAGCGCATTGACCAGTCCCGGCTCACCGATTACATAAACAGAGCCTCCGGGGCATTGACTTTTTAAAAACGAGGCTGTGGCAAGGGCGCTGGTATAGAAATGATCCTCGGAAACGTCAAGCCCTAAACGTTTCAGCTTTTGTGCCAGCTCACGCGGAGAGCGCTCCGAGCTGTTTGTCAGAAACAAAAACTTTTTGTTGTTTTCATCCAACCACGAAAGAAAACGGTTTACGCCGGGAATCAAACGGTTCCCATGATAAATCACGCCGTCCATATCGCAGATAAAGGCTTGTTTGCTTTGAATATATTGAATATCCTGTATGTTTGACATATAAAACTCCTCCATGCACTCTCACACTGAAAAATTTAACGAATGGGATAGGGGCTTCCTTACCGGTAAAACTTAATAAAGGAGGAACTTGCGGCAAAGCGCTGCGACCTCTTGGCGAACGGCGGAAGAACTGTTTTCAAAGTCTGTGGCCGTACGCTTGATCATATCAGCAATTTGCACCATTTCTGCGGCGCCGAAGCCTCTCGTGGTAACGGCAGGCGTTCCGAGGCGAATACCGGAAGTAATAAAAGGCGATTGTGGATCGTTGGGAATGGCATTTTTGTTGACGGTGATATGTACCTCATCCAGCCGATGCTCCAATTCTTTTCCCGTAATATTAAAGTTTCTCAGATCGACAAGAATCAGGTGATTGTCTGTTCCTCCTGATACAAGCGAAAATCCGTTGTTCAGGAGAGCCTGTGCCAACGTAGCAGCATTGTCTACCACATTTTTTTGATATGCTTTAAATTCCGGCGTCATAGCCTCCCCAAAGCAAACGGCCTTGGCGGCGATAATGTGCATTAAAGGGCCACCTTGAATCCCCGGGAAAATGGCTTTGTCGATCTTTTTAGCGAGTTCTTCGCGGCAAAGGATCATGCCTCCTCGGGGGCCGCGCAACGTCTTATGCGTTGTAGTGGTAACAACGTCCGCGTAAGGAACCGGATTCTGATGCAATCCGGCCGCTACGAGTCCGGCAATATGGGCCATATCCACCATCAGATAGGCACCGACTTCTTTCGCAATTTGCGAAAACCGAGCAAAATCAATGGCACGAGGATAGGCTGAAGCGCCGGCTACGATCAGTTTGGGGCGATGCTCTTTGGCTAAGCGCTCCACCTCATCGTAGTCGATCCGATGTGTTTGTTCGTCCACGCCATAAGGAACAAAATGATAATAAAGACCGGAAAGATTGACCGGACTGCCATGTGTCAAATGGCCGCCGTGGGCTAAATTCATACCGAGAACGGTGTCGCCCGGATTCAGCAGGGCAATGTAAACGGCGGTGTTGGCTTGTGAGCCACTGTGCGGCTGAACATTGGCGTGCTCCGCTCCGAAAATTTGTTTGGCACGTTCGCGGGCAATGTTTTCCACGACATCCACGCAATCGCAACCGCCATAATACCTTTTTCCCGGATACCCTTCGGCATATTTGTTGGTAAGCACTGAACCGGCTGCCATTAGCACCTCTGTGGAAACAACGTTTTCAGAGGCAATTAGCTCGATCCCATCGCACTCTCTTTCATATTCTGCGGCAATCGCTTCTGCCACAGCCGGATCTTTTTGGGCAATTTGGTTGATCGAATCGGAAATGTAGTGGTTCCGTATTTCTTTAATTTTCAAATTCACATCCTCCTTTTTTCATTTCACCTGTATTATACTACAAAATGAGAAAGTTTGCAATAGAAATTCAGTCGGATATTGTCAAAGATTGAGGGATATTTGTAGCATCTAAGCTCCCGTGGCCATACAATAATTATAGTCGCATTCTTTGACAAAAAATAAAAGGGAGGTTGGCAGCTGATTATGACCATATATACCGTGAAACGGGGAGACACACTTTACAGCATTGCCCAAAAGCATGCAACGACGGTAGCCATGCTTGCCAATGATAACGGCATTTCCAAAGACGATATTCTTACCGTCGGGCAAGATTTAGTCATCCGAAAGCCGGAGTTGACATATGTCGTCCGTTCCAGAGATACCTTGGGCGGCATTGCTGCTATGTTTGGACTGACAAGCAAAACTTTGTTTAGAAACAATCCGTTTTTGATGGGAAACGAAAATACAAAGCTTCTGCCGGGCGAGGAGCTTGTCATTCAGGGAGAAAAAACAACACAAGGCCAGATCAGCGTGACAGGATATGCCTATCCTTTTATTGCCGAAGGCAATTTGCGTGCCGCACTTCCGTTTTTGACTTATCTTGGGGTTTTCTCTTACGGTATACAGGAAGAGGATGCAAGTCTTGTCGGTATTGACGACGGAAAAATGCTCAAAATGGCGGAAGCGTATGATGTCACTCCCATCATGATGCTGACCACGGTAAATTCGACCGGAACCTTTCGCAGTGAAACCGCGGTAAAGGTTTTGTCTGATGCGGATTTACAAAAAAAGCTGATCGACAATGTACGTAACGCCGTAAAAGAGAAGGGGTATGGAGGTGTTGAGGTGGATTTTGAGTATGTTCCACCTCAATATGCGGAGGAATATGCCGGATTTATTGACGAAATGCGTTCCGCTCTTGCCGTGTACGGAAAGGTTGTCTTTACCGATCTCGCTCCGAAAACCTCATCCAATCAGCCGGGACTTCTTTATGAAGCTCATGATTACGGCTTAATGGGAGATGCAGCCGATCGGCTTCTTTTGATGACCTACGAATGGGGCTATACCTATGGCCCGCCTATGGCAGTTGCACCGCTTCCCAATGTTCGTCGTGTTGTTGAATACGCTACCACAGAGATCCCTTCTTTCAAGCTCCGCTTGGGGATTCCCAATTATGGCTACAATTGGACGCTGCCCTTTATCAAAGGCAAATCGAAAGCAAAATCTCTTTCTCATCAAGAGGCCTTGTATCTTGCCAAAGAAAAGCATGCCGAAATCCATTTTGATGAACAAGCACGTGCCCCTTATTTTATCTATTATGATAAAAACAACGGAGAGACCATGGAACACATCGTATGGTTTGAAAATGCACGCAGTCTGTATGAAAAGCTATTGCTCGTTTCGGAATATAAATTGAACGGTGCCGGGATTTGGACGGTCATGAAGCCCTTTGTACCATTTTGGACGCTTTTGGCCACATTGTTTCAAATCGACAACGAATAGCCGCATCTTATCAAAAAATTCCTTCCGGCCGTAGCGACTCAAGGCGTGCAAGCTCTTGCACATAATGAAGAAGCATTTCTTTGGAAGTTTCAAAGTCCTCCTCGTTTTGCAGTCGCAAGTGTACGGAAAGCTCCGCCAAAAGCGATTGGATTCTTGAAACATCAGAATAATTCAAGGTCACTTTCGCCATTTTTCCAAAGGATTGCCAGCGTTCTTTCAGGTCTTTCAATTTTCTCTCGGTTTCTTGTTTATCGTAGAAATCAAGGGATTCAATATCGCGGATGGCGGTCTGTGTTTGCTGATTGACGTAAATTGCATGAACGGTAATACCGGTTAGCATCAATGAAAACAGCACCAATGCAATGATCCAATCTTTCATATTTTTACCTTTTGCTTTTTACTTTTTATTTTGCTCTTTGCGAACAACATTGACTTTACCGGTATCATTGACGGTCATAAGAAAAATATCTTTAACAGAACAACCCAGCTTTTGGGCTTTTTCTTCCACCCATTGAGAGGATCGCCCGGTGGTCTTAAGGCCGTGTCGGTTAATTGTTCCATTTGATACAACAATGTGCGAAACGCCCTCGTCTTTTGCATGGATTTTCAAATCTTTCAAGGTGACTGTCTTCGCATCCGGTTGGGGAATTACAGTCAGTTTTCCGTCTTGTTCAAGAATAGCATACGCGACATCGGAAATATCTGTAATGTCTTTTTGTCTGAGTTCGCTGAGCAACTCATCCAAAGAAATCCGGTTTTTCATAATTTCCTGTTGATCCGGCTTTCCATGTCGAATTAAAATGCCCGGCCTCGTTGAAAAAAGATTTTTTAGCTTTTGACTGCGGCTGAGAAGCGTCGAAGATACCACTTCAAACGTAAGCAGAGTGATAAAAGGAATCAACGCATTTACAATCGGAACATCCGGGTTTTCGATTGGAACCGACGCAATCTCCGAGAGAAGCAGTGTTGTGATGAAATCGGTCAGTTCCAGCTGACCGATTTGCCTTTTTCCCATTAAACGCATCGACACAAGCAAAATCGCATAAACAATCAGTGTGCGAATCAGTATAACAACCAAAACCCATTCTCCTTGCCGTTGTTTTTTGTTAGTCTTTGTAAAGACGAATAAAATTATGCGCTGTTAAAGTGTATAAGGGCTTTCTGCGTCATATACTTCACAATAGAAGGAGGTGATTTTATGATTAAAAAAAGCACCGAGGAATTGCGAGAAAGCGAGGTCATCAATCTGCTTAACGGAGCCAAGCTCGGATATGCCTGCGATTTTGAATTTGATGCTTGCGACGGTCGAATCCTATCTC
>CAKSIP010000061.1 GCA_934462825.1 uncultured Eubacteriales bacterium
ATCCCATACCGTACCTTTTGCCGTTTGTTTTTATTTTTTCTGAGCGGTTTCGTACGTGCGTTGCAGAGCCGCTTCAAAAAAGTCATCTGTATCAAAGCTTCCGTTGCCGGACGTTTGCGCCTGCCCTTTGGCGAGTTGTGCCTTTTCGATGGCTTGTTCCACATCGGCCGGCGTTTTCAGCCCTTCGGAGTTCCAGCGCTCCAATATGGCTCCGGCATAGGGCAGGGAGGCCGTGTTGGTGGCGCCCACGGTGATCTCATAGGCCTTTTCGATGATGTCCATGCCGTAGCCAAAGCGAATGAACCAGGTGTCCAACAGCTTCTTTTCTTTGGCTGTCCAAGCGCGCCCCTGAATCCCGAACATTTTGCGGACTTGGGCTTCGTTGGTGGCAATGGTTTCCAACGCCTCGATTTTGGCCGTGAGAGCGGCCGGCGTATCAATGCCGTCATCGACAAAGCTGATGGCCAGCTTTTCCGCATAGCGCAGGGAGCGTTTGTCTATTTTGACGCAATAACGCAGAAGATCAAATACATAATCCCATGCAAGACCGAGGTAGTCCACAAGTCCGATGACGATATTGATTTCCCGCGTGTTGAAAATTTTCCCGAAGATATGTTGACATTCGTTCAGATAGAGCGTAGCCTCGCCCCGCCGTTCCAGCACCGTAGAAAGCTCCTCGGCGCTGTAGCTTGGCAGCTCGTCGCTTCTTTTGACAATCACACGCGCCCGCGTAGGGCTTTCCGTCGGCCTTTCTTCGGAACGATCGGTTGCTTGGGCAAGAGCCTCCTCGGACGGCTCCGCTTCTTGTTCTTGCTGCTTTTGCACGGACAAAACACCGGCCCTTTCCCAAAAAGCCAAGGCGCTTTCCATTTCGGCCGTGGTTTCCTTGGGAAGTGTGCCGGCTGCCCCTTGCAAAAGTACTTTCAGAGCGTCAGCCGAAACGGTATCCAATTGATCAAGAACGGCACCCGGCAGAACAATCACGCGTGAGCCGTAGTGAAAGGTGATGTTGTTTTTCATTTGCTTATCCATTCTTTCCGTTTTTTGCCGATCGTATTATAAAGAATCGCAGGCGCTCGCGTTCAGCGAGGTGTCCGCAAAATTTCCTTTTTCATATTCAAAATATCCGGCGGCCGCTACCATAGCGGCATTATCGCCGCAAAGAGAGCGATCCGGCGTGACAAAGGTTACGCCTTTTTTGCGGCACAGAGCCTCCAAAGCGGCTCGCAGGTGGGAATTGGCCGCGACTCCGCCGGCTAAAACCAGCGTTTTCAAGGAAGTGCGATCCAAGGCGAGGCCGACCTTTTGCGTCAGCGCCTTCACAATTTTTTGCGTGTAGGAGGCGGCAATATCCGCACGGCACAAAGTACCTTCCTCTCCTTTTTGCTTTTCCGTGTTGATGTAATTTAACGCGGCCGTTTTAATTCCGCTGAAAGAAAAATCCAACGTATCGCCGGCTAAGGCGGGAGAGGGCAGGGGAATGGCCTTGGGATTCCCTTCATAAGCCAACCGATCCATCGCCGCACCTCCGGGATAGGGAAGCCCGATGACGCGCCCGATTTTGTCAAAGGCTTCGCCTGCGGCATCATCTCTCGTTACGCCGATTTCTTTCAACTGCGTGGGATCCGTCACTTTGTATATGGACGTGTGCCCCCCCGAAACCACTAAAGCGAGAAAAGGCGGCTTGAGTGAGGCGTTTTCCAAATAAGCCGCGGCTATATGCGCTTTGATATGATTGACGGCTACGAGCGGTATGTTGTGGCTGTAGGCCAGCGATTTGGCAAAATTGACGCCCACCAGCAAAGCCCCGATCAGGCCGGGAAAGGCGGTGACCGCGATACAACCGATGTCAGTTAAGTGCAGCCCGGCCTTGGCGAGCGCTTCATAAGTAATGGATGAAATGGCCTCAATGTGCGCCCGGCTTGCAATTTCAGGAACTACGCCGCCATACAGACGGTGTATGTCGATTTGAGAAGCCACGATATTGGATAAAATGTGACGTTCGTCGCCCTCCACCGAAACGACAGAGGCGGCTGTTTCATCACAGGAGCTTTCGATTCCGAGTACAAACATTTTTTTGCTTTGGTTCCTTCCAGAATTTTTAAGTCATCAGATCCTTTTTCAGGATCAGCGCGTCCTCCACCGGACTTTTGTAATACCGCACAATACGCCCTACTTCATAGAATCCGCGCTTTTCATATAAGGCTCGTGCCGGCGCATTGCCCTCACGGACTTCCAAGGTGACCGCATAGGCTCCTTTTTGGACAATCCATTCGAGCAGGGCGCAAAGGATCTTTTCCGCATACCCTCTTTTTCGGTACGCAGGATGGGTGGCAATGTTCATAATCTGCGCTTCCCCTGCGACGCACATAGCGCCTCCATAAGCCAGCGCCATTCCGTTATCTGTCTCGCGTAAGACAAATCCCGTTCCGATTTCTCCCAGCAAAAATGCGCGCAGATTGCCTTCGGACATGGGATGCGCAAAGCAAAGCTTTTCCAGCTCGACAATGGTCGGCAGATCTTGTTCTTCAATTTTTTGTATGGTCATGACGCTTCATCCACAATCGAGTTTTCTTTATAGTCGTGAATACGCGGATCGGCTTTTACGCATTTTCCGTTGAAACGGTTATAAACAAAATATTTGCCATAATTGTAAGATACCACGTTGATGCTTTCACTTTGCGCCGGCGTTTCAAGCGCTTTTTGCAGATCTTCTTCCGAAAGCGCTCCTTTGTAGGTGCTGAGTACATAACTGACGCAAGAGGAAACACTTTTCTCGTTCGGGAAAACAAAAACCACATAATTGACGTACGTGCCGTCGCCAACCGCTTTTTTCACAGTGTAGTACCGAATCCCGGCGTCTTTGGCAATTTGCACATAGCGATTTTCTTCTGCCGTGTCTGCCACGGTATAGCAGCACTCAAATTCCGAAGATGTGCTGACCGTTACATCGGCGCTGACGGTGCGATACGTATAGGTGTCAAGATCTTTGGGATAGTCGTATTCATAAATATCCGAGGCAAACTCCACATAAGAGAGGTTGTAATAAAGCCAGGGGTATTTTTCGGAGGCCAGACGCAGCTTCAGATTTTCCGCCACCTCGTTGCCTAACGGGTAGGTAATGCCCGTTCCCGTTTCGTAATCGTTGACGATGGCGCGGATTACGTTAGGGTTGCGGATGTCGGCAATCGAAATGACAGCCGAAGCCCCTTCGCGGCAAATCAGTACATAGTTGGCTTCCATTTCCGTCAGGGTAGGGATGGTTTCCCCCTCCGCGCAGAAAAGATCGCCTGCTTCGGTGGAGATCCATCGGTCGGCGGAAACGTATTGAATCTCATAAAAAGATTTTTCGATTTTTTCGTCCTTGACGCGGCCGAAAGCCTGCCGGGTTTTGATGGCCACCGGTGAATATTCAAAGGAAACCGCTTTGTAGGACACATGGTTTTTGGAACAATAATAAAAATCGCCTTTTATAGAAAAATCAGCTTTTTTGCAAGACGAAAGCCCCAAAGAAGCGAGCAATAAAAGGCCTGCTGTAGCAAACGATAAGAAACGGGACGCTTTGTTCAATTTATTCCTCCGTTCCGCGAGAAGCGAGCTTCTGCGAATTTTTCAAAAAACATCAATAGCCGAATTGCCCGGACAACGAATCATCGTTTTCAATCCATTCGCTCACATGGATAACACGGTATTCTTCGGGCGTGTCTCTTACGACTAAGGTGGAAATGCCGGCATTGATGATCATACGCTTGCACATCATGCAGCTGCTGGTGCCGGGCAAAACTGCGCCATTGTCGGGCGAAATGCAGACCATGTAAATCGTTGCCCCCAGCATCCGATCCCGCGGCGCCGCGATGATGGCATTGGCCTCCGAGTGAACCGAACGGCAAAGCTCGTAGCGCTCTCCGCGGGGAATATGCAGCTTGTCGCGGAAGCAATAATTCAGGTCGTTGCAGTTTTTCCTTCCACGGGGAGCACCGTTGTAGCCGGTGGAAACAATCGTGTCGTCCTTGACGATGATGGCGCCGAATTTGCGGCGCAGACAGGTGCTGCGTTCTGCCACCGTCTGTGCAATGTCAAGATAATAATTTTCCTTTGAAACTCTGTTCATAACAATCTCCTTTTGTCGGATGATCCTGTCGAGACAAATCTCGCTTGTGTCAGGAAAAAGGCCCCTGCTCGGACGTGATTTTTCGGATGCTTTGTAAAAAAGTCGCCGATAAAAAACAAATTTACAGTTTAATTATAATACATTTTATTGGATAAATCAAGCACTTTTTCAACAATCGGTCGCATTTTGCCGGGAGGCAGGGAAGGGAAAAGGGATCGCCTCAAAATTCTCCATGAATTTTAAGGCGATCCCGATAACGAAGATGGCATGTGCTTTCATTTTATTTCATTTTGTTTTTTTGTTTTACAGTTGCTTTTGCGTTGGCGTTTTGCTTTTGCTTTTTCGTTTTCGTTTTCTTTACGCTTCCATTTGCTTTCCGAGAAACCCGGCGGCGGTTTGAATCAGCTTGGATTCCAATTCGGGGTTCAGCTCCCGTGTGTTTGCTGAAGTGTCGGCCACAGAAGCTACACATCCGACAATGTCTCCTTCGGTAAGAATGGGCATAGCACAGCTTACATAGTGACCGCTTCCGTCCGCAATCACCGGCAATTTTGCAGTGCCTTCCCGATAAACATAAAGCCCTCGTCCCTCTACGATTTTTTCCAACTCGCCGGATAAAGGCTTGTCCGTGTATTCCTTGCGGGGAAGTCCCGCACAGGCGATCACGGCGTCTCTGTCACAAATGACAACGGCCATGCTGCAGGTTTTGTGCAGAGTTTCTGCATATTGCGCCGCAAATCCGGTCATCTCCCCGATAGGAGAGTACTTCTTGAAAATGACCTCGCCCTCGCGGTCCGTGTATATTTCCAGCGGGTCGCCGCCACTGATAACATTGACACGAAAAACCTTATCAGCTTGGTTTTTTGCTGATTGAACCAC
>CAKSIP010000062.1 GCA_934462825.1 uncultured Eubacteriales bacterium
ACATTGAGCTTTTCGTAAATGTGGGAATTGTGATATTTCAGCGTGCTTTCCTTGATGTTGGCCGATTCCAGAATTTCTTTGGTGGAAAGCCCCGAAACGTAGTAGTCGAAAATTTCACGTTCGGTCTTGGACAGGTCGGGAATCCGCTCAAGGAAGAAATGGTAAGCCTCCTGATCGACGGTGTCGCGCGTCCGCTCCGCCAGCTTGTCGATTTCCGATTGGGCGCGGTCGTAGGCCTCCTTGGCGGCGTTTCGTTCTTCAATCAGGGACGTGAGGTGATCGGCACTTTCGCGTTCCTTCGAGGAAAGGAAGTCCAGCACATTGTTGATTTCCAAAATGTCGGTGCGTTTTCGTTGACTGCTCTCGGCTTTGATTTGCTCCAGCCCTTTCAGCACGGGCTTTAGGTAGCGGTGGCTGACATAGACACAGCAAAACGCCGAAAGAACCACCAAAAGCGACACTAAAAACCATATTCCCAGCGCATTTTTGAGGTTTGCCTGAATATAATCGGCTTCCGGTGTCATAACAATGGTGGAAAAGCCGGGGGAAGTCGTGTCGCCCGTGTAGCGGCGGACAACGCCGATATAGCTGTTGCCGTCGCACAAAAATTTGGTCAAGCCGCCGCGGAGGTCGTGCGCAACAAGCTCCGATTCCGGCATGTGGTAATAATCGTTCGTCGCGCCGCAGGCAAGGAAGCTGCTGTATGTATGATCGTCGCTTACCTCGGCCATCAGGCAGGTCGAGTGGTTCAGCTTGGATACCTGACTGTGGAAAAGCGAAAAATAGCTTTCCGAAAGCTCAAAACCGCAGACGCCGAGCAGGCTGCCGTTCTTGTCTCGGACGGGCAGAGTAATGAGCATGGCGCGCTCGGACATGCCCGGAAGGGTAAACAGATCGGTAAACCGATAGGATTGTTCCAGCGGAAGCCCCGTGTCGGCGGTTGCCTTGTCCCATTCGGGGAAAAAGTCCCGGCGGGTTTCAAGGCGCCACTTTCGGTGCGGCATGACGCCGTTTTCTCGGCCAACCGAGGCAATTCCGCGGTAAAGCACCGCATCGCGCCGCCGGTCACGCTCGTAGCCGGTGACCTGCAAATATAGCCCGCTTTGGGTGTCTTCCTTGTCCGCAGAATTGACCGTAGCATTGAGAATCACAAACGCGCCGGAGCAATCTGTCTGGAAAAAATATTCCCTCAGAGGATCAAAAAGCAATTTCTGAATCTCCAGCAGCGCCTCGCTGTTGCCGTTCAGCTCGTCAAAGGTCATGTTGTGCTCGGTGAGATATTGTCCGACGATGGTCGCGGCATCATCCGAAAGATGAACGCCCATAATGGCAAGCGTGTTTCGGTGTGTCAGGATTTCTCTCTCAAAGACCTGCGCCTGCATATCGCTCTTTTCAAAAAGCTCATCCTTCGGCGTTCGGAATCGGCCAAGCAGAATCAATAGCGTGGCGAGAAGGGAAAGCAAAAGGATCGCCATAGCAAACGTGTAAAGAAACAGCTTGCGGTGCATGGTCTGCTTCGGTATTTTGAGATGTAGCTTGCTTTTGTTCATAAAGATACTCCGTTATTTGGTGGCGCGGAAAATCTCCCACAATTCTTCCGCAAGCACGTCGGCGCTCTCTCCGTTTTTGATGCGATACGGCAGGGAGCTCTGTACCTTGCGGATCTCTGTATAGAGGGCGTTGACTTTATCATAATAGCCAATGAAATTCGGCTCCTGCAGGAAGGTTTGGGTGTTCCGAATTTCGGTCAGCGTCGAATACAGCTCTTTATAGGATTCCTTTGAGAAGGAATAGGTTTCCAGCGGCTTGTAGGCGTCTTTGCGGACGGGCATATATCCCGTTTCGGCGACAAACGCAAGATTGCGTTCGCCCTCCGTCAGCCAGTGGGCGAAAACCGATGCGGCTTCGGCCTTTTGCTCCGTTGTTTTGTAGGCGCACAGTCCCACTCCCGCCTGCGTGGCGTACTTCATTCCGGTTTCGTTTTGCGGAAGCGGCAGGATTTTCAGCTCCATCGGCTCCGAGGTGTTGTCGGGATAGGTGACAGTGTCATTATAATACATAACAGCCGCGGAGGATCCCGCGCCGCACGGCACATCCCCCGTCATAACGTGGGTGTTGGAATACAATTCGGCAATCATGATATGGCCTTTGGCGAGCGCTCGGGCAAACTGCATGTAGGAGTCCTTCAATGCGGCATTGTCAAAGTCGTAATAATTGTCCTTGTAAAGCGTGTCGGGGTTGGCACCTTTTTCGATGGCGTTCAACTCCACCGCACGGATTATGTAATCAAAGGCGCAGAAAGGCTTGCCGGAATATTCGTAATACTTTTCCGCCGTGCGGAAAAAGCCGTCCCATGTGGCAAGACTGTCGTAGGTTGCCCCGGTGGCCGCCGAAAAACGCGCAAATTCCCGGTTGTGGATATAAAGCGTGTGCGTGGACTTGGAAACAGGGAAAACGACAAGTTGGTTATCTACGATGCCGTCGGCAAGAAAATCCGAAACGAAGCCGGCGCGTTCTTCTTTGGAGAAATAGTCGTTCCAATTCAGAAGATTTTTCGCTCCGAGCTTGGCGGCATCGCTGTTGTGGCAGAAAAAGAGATCGGGCATGTCCGCGCCGGGCGCTCCGTTTTGCGCCTCAACCAGCTGTCCGCCTATTTTTCCCGCACCGGAGATGCGCGTGACATTGATGAAGACGCCTTTTTCTTTTCCTACGGTTTTGTTGAACTCGGAAATCAAGCGGTTCATCGGGGAGTCCGCCTGCTCACCGTAGGTGTGCCACAGCGTCAGCGTTACGGGATTGCTCGGATCGAGAAGCGATTTGGATGCACAGCTCGAAAAGACCAAGAGGGCCAATGCAAGTGTAAGCAAAAATGCAAGCGTTTTTTTCATAAAACCATCCCCCTAAAGAGAAAACCTATACTTTTTTTCTGAAAGTACGGGTTTAATCTCGAAAAAAATAAAAATATTTTTTCAAAAACCTCGACTTTTGACCGAAAAGTATGGGGACAAATTCGGAGAAATCCGTATAATAAAGCTGTAGAATACGGTTACTGTCCCCGGGAAGCGGGTAGCAAGGTTTCATATGTCGTTTTTATTATATCATACGGCATGGATTTAGTCAATTCTTTTCGTTGAACTTATCACGCAGAAAAGGAGGATACCAAATGCATAACGACAACTACAGGATTTTCGACGGATTTTATATTCCCGTGATTCCGGATGCGGATTACCATTTCGACACCGATCACAGAGGATGCAATTTTCTGTTTATTGATGACAGGCAAAAACGGTATGTCATCAGCTTTGAGAGCGACTTGGATGTTTACGAAAAATGCGTGGATTTCCCGCAGTACAAAAAGTCCGAATACAGTGAAAACGGACGAACTATGCACACCCTTCTCATGGAGCGCGATTCGGAAAGCGAACGGGGAAATTACGGCTTTTTCGTTTTGAATACGCCATACGGAAAGCTGGAAGGGCAGGTTTCCATTCCCAAGCTCGGCGCATGGCATGATACCGTGCTGCCAAAATTGATTTTTCTGATGAACGGACTCACCGCAGACCATAAACCGATTGCTTAACCATAACGCATCACAACCGACGCGATGACGCGACAGAAAGGAACAAAACTATGAGTAAAAAATCCACAAAACTGATCAGCCTGTTGCTCAGCATTATCATGTTGCTCGGTATCTTGCCGATGCAGATTTTCGCAGAAGCTATCAGGAGCCCCAAGACTACCGTTGGCTATCCGACAGGCGACAATGACGGACTGATTCTTGAATTTTCCGGTGCGGGCGCATTGGAAGTGTTCAAAGCAGTGTACGGCGGACGTGCGCTCGGCGGCAACATGCTGCTGGTAGACGGCTCTTATGAAGAAGCCGTGCGCTATGAAAAAATGCCGAACATCGAATCGGTCACTTATAACTATACCCTTGAGGCGGCGGGGATTGCCGAGGATTTCGGAACAGCCCCCACCGATCCGAAGATCAGTGATACATACGTGTCGGCGCCGTTTCTCGATACCTTGGGGAAAATGGCGGACGAGGCGGGACTCACCTCCCTTTACACGGTGCGCGTCGCCGTGCTGGATACGGGAATTGACGCAACGCATGAGGATCTTACCAATCGCGTGGTTGAGGGCTATGACGCCGTCCATGACGCAGCTATCGCTAAAGGCGTCAATTCCGATATTGGCACAAACGGACACGGCACCAAGGTGGCAGGCCTGATCGGAGCCGAGGCGGATAACGGCGTGGGCCTTAGCGGCATGGCGGGCAAATATCCCGTGGAATTGATTCCGGTGCGCGTGCTCGGCGAAAACGGCAAGGGAAAAATCGCCGATGTCGTGCGCGGAATCTATTGGGCGATTGATAACGGCGCGGATATTCTCAACATGTCCTTCGGCGCCAATATGCCGTATTATCCGACCGCTCTCACCAAGGCGATCCGTGATGCGCGCCGGCAGAATGTTTTCTCAATCTGCGCCGGCGGAAATGATTCCGGCTACAACAGCAGTACGACTTATTCCGGTTTTTACCCCGCAGATCTGCAAGAGGCTTATCCTGTCCTTGCCGGATATTATATGAGCGCAAATATTCAGTCGTTCTCTTACTGCGCAAAATATAGCGATGTCCCCGGATATGACTATGTCGGACACGATGGGAGCAGTCTTTTGACCACCGAGCCCGGCGGCGGATATGCACGTTTTA
>CAKSIP010000063.1 GCA_934462825.1 uncultured Eubacteriales bacterium
AATGATATCCGCACCTTTGCTGCCGTTTGCGGAAAAGGGAGAGGTTGAGATAGTTGCCGTTTGCGACCCTCTTGCGGACAGAGTAAAAGCCGCCGCAGATAAAATAGAAGAGGCGGGACAGCTGCGTCCGTTCGAGACTTCCGATTACAGGGAGGTGCTTGCCCGTGCGGATGTTGACGCCGTATTTGTTGCCGTTTCGTGGGAAGCGCACGTCGAGGTCGCGGTTGCCGCGATGCTTGCGGGCAAACCGATAGGGCTTGAAGCGGGCGGCGCATATTCGCTGGAAGACTGCTACCGCCTTGTTCAGGTATATGAACAGACGGGCACGGAATTGATGTTTATGGAGAACTGCTGTTACGGCAAGCGCGAGTTGATGGCGCTGAATATGGTGCGCCGCGGCGTTCTCGGTCATGTTATGCACTGTAACGGCGCATACAGCCACGACCTGCGCGAAGAAATTCTCGGCGGTAAAGAAAACAGACATTACCGTCTGCGCAATTATATTCACCGCAACGGCGAAAACTATCCGACGCACGAGATAGGACCTATCGCAAAACTGCTTGACATAAACAACGGCAACCGTTTTATATCGCTTTCGTCGTTTGCGTCCGCGTCACGCGGTTTGCACGAATATGCGGTTGAAAAGAAAGGTTCGGAACACCCGCTGTCGAATGTCGATTTTGCGCAGGGAGACGTTGTAACGACCGTGCTTACCTGCTCCGGCGGACAGACCGTTACGCTGACGCTGAACACTACCTTGCCGCACGCATATTCCCGCCGTTTCGAGGTTCACGGAACAAAGGGAATGTATATGGAAGATAACGACAGCCTGTTTTTGGATAACTGCGAGGAGCACAAAAAAAGCGAGTGGGATTGGCGTCCGCAGTGGGGCAATGCCGCTTCTTACGAAAAAGAATATCTGCACCCGCTTTGGAAAGACGGCGGCGCAAAAGACGCGCACGGCGGTATAGACCACCTTGTGTTTGCCGCATTTCTCGAAACCGTTCGGACGGGGGCTCATGCGCCTATCGACGTTTACGATGCCGCAACGTATATGTGTATAACGACATTGAGCGAAAACTCGATAGCCTGCGGCGGCGCTCCGCAGCCGTTCCCCGATTTTACAAACGGAAAATGGACGATGCGTTCGGATATTTCGGACAACGCTTACACTCTTGACCGCATAGATAATGGTGCAGACCTTTATTTTGTGGACAGAGTTTAGAATATGGCATAATTCGTCTGAATTTTTTAATCTGATGAAACAAAAAAAGACCTCCGTTGGCGTACCTGCGATAAAGCAGGTACGTCAATCTTTTTACACTCCAAACTATTAAAATGCATCTTACCCTCGTGTATTTGCAAGACAAGAAAAAGCGCTTGACTTTTATTTTTAAGGCCTATATAATAGAACTACAACAAAGGAAGGGAGATGTTTTTTTGAAGGTTACAATTGTTGAAGACCCCAATATAAAGGAAACTGAAATATCTATCGTTTGCGAAAAAATGACAAATGAGATTAATGATATTGTTTCAAAGATATCTGCCGTTGGATTGACTGTGGCAGGAAAAAAAGATGAAGAAACGTTTTTAATACCAATAAAAGAGATCTTTTACTTTGAATCGGTTGACGGTAAGATGTTTTTCTGTACAGAAAATGAAACCTATGAAGCAATGGCTAAACTTTATAAGATTGAAGAAAGCTTAAAAAATCTACGATTTTCTCGAATATCTAAAACCGTAATTGCCAATTTGGATAAAATGTTGAGTATAAGAAAAGCAGAAAACAGTCGCCTTACAGCAGCCCTTGTTAACCAAGAAAAACTTATTGTTTCGAGGCAGTATGTATCAGAAATCAAGAAAAAATTGGGGGTATAGATATGTTTAAAAGCTATTTTCGTTCTTTTATATACACGATGGGAGTGGTGTCAATTTTATTTATTATACTGTCGCTTATTTGGTCTGATGCTATTAATATAAAACATCTTTATCATATGATTAGCGTTGTAATCCCAGTGCATTTGTTTTCCTTTTTTACTTTTGAGCTTAAGCTTTTCTCCAAACATATTTGGATAAGACGTATGATAGTAATAGCATTCATCCTTTTAGTCCTGTTTGTAGGCGGATATATATTTGGAAGCACTCGCTTTGAGCTTAAGAGTTTGGTCGTTTATTGTATTGCAGCTTTGATTTTTACTATGGTTATTGTATTTGCATATTATGTTGCTGATAAGATCGAACAACGGAATCTAAATTTAATCAATCAAAAGCTTAGTGAGAAGAATAAAGGTAATATAGAATAAAAATCGCCCCGCCTCGCGCGGGGCTTCGCTTTTGTGTCCACAAAAGCAGTGCTTGTCAAGAAAATTGACACGGCATAGATGAACATAAAAAAGGTTCCCTTGTGTAAAGGGAGCTGTCACCGAAGGTGACTGAGGGATTGTTTTTCGGTATAATTTTGTTTTTAACAATCCCTCCGTCTCGCTTGCGCGAGCCACCTCCCTTTACACAAGGGAGGCTCATTACCGCCCGACAGTACATCTAAAAGGTGTAACACACTATACCTTGCAGGCAAGGCGTGTGAAAAGGAGTACGGACATTTTAGTTCGTACTCCTTTTGTCGGTAGGTAAAACCTGCTTTATGGAAGGCACCCCTTCGGAGACCTCTTTTTTTTAACCGAAATACCGCTTGAGCAGACCGTCGAATCCTCTGCCGTGACGGGCTTCGTCTTTTGCCATTTCGTGAACCGTATCGTGAATGGCATCGTAGCCAAGTTCTTTGGCACGCTTGGCAAGTTCAAACTTTCCTGCCGTCGCGCCGCATTCCGCTTCGCTGCGCAGCTCCAGGTTCTTTTTTGTGGAGGGGGTGACCACTTCTCCCAGCAACTCCGCAAATTTCGCGGCGTGCTCCGCTTCTTCCAAAGCTGCCTGCAGATAGAACGCTCCGATTTCCGGATATCCCTCGCGGACGGCCTGCCGGCTCATGGCAATGTACATGCCGACCTCGGTGCATTCGCCTTCAAAATTGGCTTTCAGCCCGTCATAAACTTCGGCATCCACTTTATCTTTGGCGCCGATACCGATGACATGTTCGCACACATAGTTGTGTTCGTTCTCTTTTACTTCCGTAAATCTGGATCCGGGGACACCGCACTGCGGGCATTTCTCCGGTGCGCTTTCTCCTTCATACACATAGCCGCAGACGGGGCAGACAAACTTTCTTTTCATGATGCTTTCTCCTTTTTATTCTTATTTTTATTGGCAATTACGGCACTTGCCGTAAAACAGAAACGAGTGGGAATGAATGTGCACGCCGTATCTTTTTTCCATTTCCCGGTCAATTTCCGCAAACGCCTCGGTGCCGAGATCCGAAAGGCGGTGGCACTCGGTGCAGAAAAAGTGAGGGTGGTCAAAGGTCTGCGCGTCGTAATGAACGGTTCCGTCTCCAACCTCCAGGCGAATGGCTTCGCCGTTTGCGCAGAGAGCGCCGAGATTCCGGTATACCGTCGCCAGACTGATATGGGGGAATTCTTTTTTCAGTTCGGCGTAAAGCCATTCCGCAGTCGGGTGGCAGGTTACGCTTTTCAGAAGCCGCAGCAGGGCTTCCCGTTGCCGGGAATAGCGAAGATCTCCGTTCATACACTCTCCGTTGATAATAGGAATCATTATTGTTTATATTGATAGTGTATCATATTTCTTTGCGTTTGTCAAGAGATTTTTTTATTTTTTTGGAATTGTTTTTCTTTCGTTCTTGTGAAAAGGAGAAGGATGCCTTCAGCCGCACGGGAAAAGCGCTTTTTATTCAGGAAAGATTCGTTTTGCACAGAGAATCCTGTTTTGCCGGCAACATCCCATCGGTCAGCCCGGAGAAGGTGGGGCGTTATGCCAAAATTCCGGCAATGGCATCAAACCGTCTTTCCGCAAGCATCCCAATTGTAAATGTGCGGATTATGTGCTATAATGATCACAGAAACTTATTCGGCTGAGCCGCAAAGATGTTTTCGAACATTCCGGAATGCCGGAAGACCCGTGCGAGAAGCCGGTTCCGGGAGGAACGGAATGCGGGCGGATTTTCCGCCAACCTTTTTGCGGTTTCTGCGTGTAATAAGAAAAAGACAGGGGAGAAGGGCAATTGTTATGTGGGTGATTTTTGCGTTTGGTTCAGCGCTGTTTGCGGGGCTGACGGCAGTTCTTGCGAAGTGCGGCATCCGGAAGACGGATTCGGATATCGCAACGGCAATCCGTACTGTTGTTGTGCGGATTTTTTCATGGCTGATGGTCTGGATTGTCGGATCCGGACCGACTCTTGCCGAGCTCCGTGCAAAGACCTGGATTTTTCTGATTCTCTCCGGTCTTGCTACCGGGGCATCGTGGCTGTGTTATTTCCGGGCGTTGCAGTTGGGCAATGTCAACAAGGTCGTTCCCATCGACAAGTCCAGCACGATTCTGACCATTCTGCTGGCGTTGATCTTCCTCGGCGAGCCGATTGACTGGATCAAGGGGCTGGCGGTTGTTCTGATCGGCGCGGGAACCTTTCTGATGATTGAGAAAAAAGAAGTCGCCGGCAAAAAACAGGAGAAGAAGAGCTGG
>CAKSIP010000064.1 GCA_934462825.1 uncultured Eubacteriales bacterium
GTTCTCAGTCGATTTTCTCTGATCGTCCTTGCTTCATTTTCCCTTGGATTGGCTGTCTACCTTGTCATGGCACGGAATCCCTTTCGTTTCAAAAAAAAGCGAGTCAGCTCAAAAAACGGAAAGCGAACGCAAAAACGCAAAAATGTGTATCGCTATTAAGAAAATATAAATTTATACTATGATATAAAAATGGCTTTTCGGTCTGTCTTTGCACACCGAAAAGCCATTTTTTATAACATTATTGATTGGTTTTAACGAAGATCTGCAAGCTCCAAAATCAGTTTTTCTGTCTTTTCCCAGCCAAGACAAGGATCGGTAATGGATTTACCATATACACCTTCCTCGGGCTTCTGGCACCCATCCTTCAAGTAA
Source organism: uncultured Eubacteriales bacterium (assembly GCA_934462825.1). Taxonomy (GTDB): domain Bacteria; phylum Bacillota; class Clostridia; order Oscillospirales; family CAG-272; genus CAKSIP01. The sequence goes on from CAKSIP010000064.1 coordinate 373, forward strand.
GACTCAATCATAAGCCCTTTTACCATGAGACGAATGCGATTGGAATGACGAGTGCTGTGAAGAATCTCTTTGGCAATTCTCGGCTGCTCATCCCAATGCTTGCTTGAGTTGGCATGATTGGTATCAATAATCACGGCGGGGTTTTTCAATGAGGTTTTTTCGTACAGATCGCAAAGCTCACAAATATCTTCATAATGGTAATTCGGAGATGTATGCCCGGATTTATTGGTCGATCCTCGCAAGATCGCATGAGCATAGGGGTTTCCTTTGCTTTGCACTTCCCAGCCGGAATAAACGAAGGTGTGAGGATGCTGTGCGGCTGTAATAGAGTTCATCATCACCGAAAGATCCCCGCTGGTCGGGTTTTTCATACCCACAGGAATATCCAACCCACTGGCGGTAAGTCTGTGGAGCTGATTTTCAACAGAACGAGCGCCGACAGCCACATAAGAAAGAAGATCGGCCAAATATTGATGGTTTTCCGGGTAAAGCATTTCATCGGCGCATGCAAAGCCGCTTTGCTCCAATGCTTTCAGATGTAGCTTGCGAATGGAAATTAAACCTTTCAACATGTCCGGCGAAGCTTTGGGATCGGGCTGGTGAAGCATTCCTTTATATCCGTCACCGGTGGTGCGAGGCTTATTGGTATAAATGCGCGGAATGATGAGAATTTTTTCTTTAACCTTTTCCTGAACCGTTCTCAAACGCGAAATATAATCAAGAACTGCGTCCTCACGATCCGCGGAACAAGGGCCAATGACAAGTATCAATTTATCACTTTCGCCGGAAAAAATGCTTTTCAGTTCCCTATCGGTTTCTTTTTTTATTGCCGCTCCGGTAGCGGAAATCGGATACATTTCCCGAATTTCCTGTAATGTAGGCAATTTTCTTTCGTATATCATATTCATCGTATGATTCCTCCAAACATTTATATAGTAATTGTTTTATTTATTATCATAGAAAATACGGCGCTCGGTAGAAAGACGCATCATTTCGCGGATTTTGTCTTCGTTATCGTTTTCAATAGCGTCTTGCAGGTCATGAAATTTTTGATCAAACAGCTTCATTTGCGAAAGCAGTGCGGCTTTATTCATCAAAAAAAGCTCACTCCACATGGCATCGTTGATTTTAGCAATTCGTGTTAAATCACGGAAAGAGTCTCCGGCATAATCGGCAAGGTGCTGTGTATCATGGCAGATCATCAGCGATACCGCAATACAGTGTGTCAACTGAGACAAAAATCCAATCATTTCGTCGTGCTTTTCGGGCGAAAGCTCTGATATATTTCCAAAGCCGAGAACCCTTCCAAGCGATTTACAAGCTTCAATGGCTTCGCGTGAATTGCGATCCGTTGGTGTAACAATGTAGTTCGCCCCTAAAAACACATGCATGTCGGCATTTTCCACTCCGCTTTTTTCCCGCCCGGCCATTGGGTGAGCGCCGATAAATTCAAGATCGCTGCGTAGCATTTCCTGAATTTTGTAAACGATGCCGGACTTTACACCGGTCACATCGGTTAACAGCGCTCCCGGTTTGATGTAGGCTTGATAGTCCCGAATCCACTCTATAAAAACATGCGGGTAAAGGGCAAAAATGATCCAATCAAAGCGTCCGATATAATCACGCTCCGGCGTGGTTCTTCCGCTTTGAATCCAATGTTTATCAAGTGCATAATCAATCGCTTTTGCACATGTGTCAACGGCTCCCACTTCAAAGCCCTGTTGACTTAAAGCTTGAGCATAGCTTCCGCCAATCAAGCCAAGCCCTACAATCAGTATTTTTTTTTCTTTTGTCAGTCGCATAATAACGCCTCTTTTCATTTTTCCTACTTGTCAACGGAATTATGCCGTTTCTTCCATTTTTAAGTGAAGGCCAAGCTGCTGCAAAACTTCAAAAAAGTCAGGAAAGCTTTTGCTGACCGCTTCAATCCCTTCAATGGAACCGCCTGTTACCGAGGATAGAACCGTCAAAGCCATAACGATTCGATGATCATTGTGTCCGAAAAGCATCTGATCGGGCGCCTTGAGTGCGCCGGAAAAAATTTTGAACCAATTTGCCCCAAGCTCTGTTTGAATCCCGAATTTAGCAAGTTCCTGCGCCATAGCCTGTGCTCTATCGCTTTCTTTGATTTTCAGCCTCTTGGTGCCGGTAAAATAAGCGCCTTTTTGCTTAGCGGCAGCAACGGAAAACAGAATCGGGCCAAGATCCGGGCATCCGGAAATATCAATAGCGTTGTCCACGGATGACGTTTGGTTGAATAATTTTTGACAAATACGATCTCCCTGCATACTGTTTTCCGATAAGCCTGTTACAGTCACATGTCCGCCAAGTTCATTGAAGGCCAGCAAAAAAGCCGCATTCGACCAATCGCCTTCAACATCATATTTTCCGGCAAGATAGTGTTGGTTTCCCGAAATTTCAAAATAGTTTTCATACGGCTCCCGCACCGTAATTCCAAATTGCTTCAATACCTGCAATGTAATGTCAATATAAGCTCTGCTTTCTACCGGGGGAAGAATTTCTAACGTACTATCTCCGGCAAGCAACGGAAGCGCTGTCAAAAGCCCCGTGATAAATTGGCTACTGACATCTCCACGTAACATGTAATGCCCTGCCTGCAGTTTGCCTTTGGCAAGAATTTGATGCGTATCGGCAACAATCTCAGCACCGTGCAAAGGAAGAAGCTCTCGATACAATCCGATTCCCCGTTCCATCAGGCGTTTCGAACCGAGAAAGGTAACTTCACGTTCCATTCCCGTCAACGCAACGGGAATGAAGAAGCGCAGTGTGCTACCGCTTTCCCTACAGGGAAAAACAGCTCCCTGTGTTGGCTTGTCTGTGCCTATAACGTCGAGTGTTTCATGCCCTCTCCATTGAATGTCGGCACCAAATTCTCGCGCACAATCCATCGTAGCAAGCAAATCCTCGCTGTGAGCAACATGGGTGATTTCACTTTGACCGTTTGCCAATGCGGCGCATAAAATCGTGCGATGAGCGATGCTTTTTGAGGGAGGCGCTTTTACACTTCCCTGCGCTTTCCCTGCTTTAACCGTTATTTTCATGAGCGCCAACCTCAAAATTTTTTATCTTTTTAACAAGAAAGTCAAGGGCCTTACAATAACCGACTAAGCCCTCTCCGGTTATGGTGCATACAGCAATGTCACGAATATAACTGACCTGGCGGAACGCCTCTCGTTTTTCAACAGCGGAAATGTGAACCTCCACGGTAGGGATCCCCACCGCTTTTACCGCATCGGCAATAGCAATGCTGGTGTGCGTATAGGCAGCCGGATTGAATACAATCCCCGAAACCCCATCATAATAAGCCTCTTGAATGGCATCGACAAGATCTCCTTCATGATTGCTCTGCCGAAAAATCACTTCAACGGATAACTCTTTGGCCTTATCTTCCACCATATGCACCAAATCTTCATATGTGCTTTTTCCGTAAATTTCCGGCTCCCGAATGCCGAGAAAATTGAGGTTCGGCCCATTCAAAATCAGAAATTTCATCGTGTTAGTACCTCCAAAATTCGCTGAGCAGTTCTTTCGATTGTATCGTTTCCGTCGATGCACAAATCGGCGGCGTTGCGATACAAGGGCAGCCTTTGATGGTACAGAGCCATCAAAGCCGCTGTGTTTGATGAAAGCGGACGATCTGACGTAGCAACCAGGCGTTCCGGTGAGCGTTCAAGAAAAATCAGCGTACTGTTTGCTTTGAGATTTTCCACATTTTCCTCGGAAAGAATTGCACCGCCACCGGTTGCGATAACCATTCCTCCCTGTCGATTGCCGCTTGCACAGATTTTGGCAATCGTTTCTTTTTCCAATGCCCGAAAAGCCGATTCCCCCTTGCATGCAAAGAAATCGGAAATGCTCATGCCGATCTTTTTGGTAATTTCCTCATCGGTATCAAGAAAAGTTTTATTCATTTGAAGGGCCAAGCG
>CAKSIP010000065.1 GCA_934462825.1 uncultured Eubacteriales bacterium
TTTCTGACTTGTTTTTGCCCTGCCGGAGCAGTTGATTTTTACTCCATTATTGCTCACGAGCTTATGCACGGTTTTGCAAGCGGGAAATTGACGGAGTTGTATCGGCAACACGTGGAAAGCAACGAAAAATTAAGAGCTTGCCACTGTGCCCTGCTTGAAGATTGGCAATCAGGCGATGAGGAAGAATTCGTTATGGCGGCAGAATATTACCTTTGCTATTTATCGGGGAATTATTCAAAAGAGCAGCTTTTGGGAAGGGCGAAGAAAGAATACGGCGGTAATTGCCCGACATCGGTTGCCATCTTTGAACTGTTATTGCGGGAGCCTGAAATCCCCAAAGATTATAACGAATGGCTGATCGGGCAGTTTGAAAACAATCAAATATCCATCTGAAATCGACCCTTCGCCCAAAAACGATATTTCTCCGGTGCCGCCGGGCTTCTTGACAAGTGTGGAAAAATATGCTACACTGAAAGTGCCGGAGGTCATCGGGAAGTGTTATGAGGAGGTGTGTCGATGTGAAGAAAATTATTGTGATTGTTTTGCTGTGTTCCCTGCTACTCCTGTGCTTTTCGGGGTGCGCGGTTCCGGACGAAGGGGAAGTGAAGGGCCCGGTTGAGCTGCAAAGCCGGGATGCCCTCGTTTGCACGCTGGTGAAATATTTACACGATTGTCGCTTTGATTACGATTTACCCGGGACTTCAACGGCTATCAAAATTGAGGAAATAAAAAACGGAAAACAAGCGGTACATGTTGGATTTGACCCCTCGGACTGTTACTTTGTCTGCGCGTATTACGATGGCGCGCATGAAGATGAAGGGATATTTTATTGCTGTGTGACCGAGTATACGTGGGTGAAGTTTGGGGACGCAAACGAAATCAGCGAAAAATACAAGGACTTGACATTCGTTGTCGCGTTTCAGATCAATCGGGCGTTGTTTGCGACCGATATGATAGAAAAACGCGCGGCTGTCCCGGACATGGAGCATTATCAGAAGTATGTTCCCGAGTTTTGCAATGGTCTGAACGTCAGCGCTCCGATTTCCTTTGATACCAGCTTCATTTATTTGAATTCATCTGACGACAAAAGTGTGTATCATTCTGTTTTTGCGTACGATCATGAGCTGAAAACGCTTCCGTGCATTTCTTTCCGTGAGCGGTACTATTTTACATGCGAGCTGTCCGTCCTTTATCCGGACGGCAGGCGTTGGGAAAATGATTTTTCCTATGATTTCGGGAAGTATTATGATTCCTTGACCCGCGTGATGGATACCGATAGTTATCACGTGACAAATGAGCAGGGATACACCATTTTCTACGGGCTGATCGAAATCGACGATCTTGCGAGGTGCATTTCCTGAAAGCTCACGGCGCGGAGTGTTCCTATCTTCTTTTTAAAGGAAAAAACAAGTTGCCTCTTGAAAATATCCGCTTTCTGTAATATAATGAAATCCACGCGTCGGTATCGACAAAATCCGCGAATGCGGAATTTCAGTGCTCGGAGGCAACCCAACGTGGCAAATCATTCTTCTGAAGCGGCGGGAGCACGCGGCGAAATTCAGATGACCCAAGGTTCTCTCTGGAAAAACATGCTTCTTTTCAGCGTCCCGCTTATGCTGTCTCAGCTTTTGCAGGTGCTTTTCAATATGGCGGATGTGGCGGTCGTCGGCAAATTCTCCGGCGCGGAGGCTTTGGGAGCGGTCGGCTCGACCACCATCCTCGTCACCCTTTTCACGGGCTTTCTGATCGGCATGGGGAGCGCCGTCAATGTCCGCGTCGCGCAGCATCTCGGCGCCCGCGACAAGGAGCGCACTGCCGCTTCCATCCGCACCTCCTTTGTGATATGCCTGGCGACGGGCTGCATCATTATGGTGCTTTGCCTGCTTTCCGCGCGGTTCATGCTGGAATTGCTCGGCACGAAGGACGACCTGATCGAGGGAGCCGTGCTCTATTTCCGCATTTATGCGATCGGTATGCCGGCACTCGGCATTTTCAACTTCGGCAACGGTGTGCTCAGCGCCAACGGTGACACGAAGCGCCCGCTCGCCTATCTCATGATCGCGGGCATTCTGAACGTGATCTTCAACCTGTTTTTCGTTATCATTTGCGGTATGGCGGAGGACGGCGTTGCGCTCGCCAGCATCATCACGCAGTATGTGTCCGCGGTGCTGATTCTGATTCACATGGGACGGCAGGACAACGAGTGCACGTTCCGTTTTCGCGACCTGCGAGGCGGACCGGACAGAACCGAGGGCAAACGCATCCTTGGTCTCGGAATTCCCGCGGGGCTTCAGAACGCCATTTTCGCCGTTGCCAACCTCTTTATCCAGAGCGCGGTCAATTCCTTTGATTCCGTGATGGTCGAGGGAAATTCCGCCGCCGCCAATGCCGATGCCGTCATCTATAATGTCATGGCGGCGTTCTATACCGCCTGCTCCACCTTCATGGGGCAGAATCTCGGCGCCGGCAAGCGGGAGCGCGTGCTGAAAAGCTATTTCATCGGCATCGTGTATTCTTTCGCCGCGGGCGCGGTGCTCGGCGGCGCCTTGTTCCTGTTCGGCAGGGAGTTTTTGTCCCTGTTCGCCAACGAGGAGGCGGTCATTGAGGCGGGGCTTCAGCGCACCAAGATCATGTGCTTTTCCTATGCCGTCAGCGCCTTCATGGACTGCACGATCGCGGCTTGCCGCGGGATCGGCAAGAGCTTTGCGCCCACCGTCATTGTGATTATGGGCTCGTGCGTGTTCCGCGTGGCGTGGATCTACACCGTGTTCGCCTATTTTCATACGATCCCGTCGCTGTATCTGCTCTACATTTTCTCCTGGACTCTCACGGCGATCGCGGAAATTGTCTGCTTTGCGGTCAATTATAAAAAAATGAACAGGCAACAGTTGCCCGTTGCCTGAACACGGTAATATATAGGTTGGGCAGGGGCAGAGGATGCGACAGGATCCGCACCCCCTGCTCTTTTCTTTTTCAGAGTGCGAAGTGCTCCGAAAATTTTGGGAGGGTCGGCGTGAACGCGAAGTGCCGGTCCAGCCACCCGGAGAAAAAGCCGATGAAGGTGCCGTTGAAAATCGCCATGACGAGCGTGCCCCAACCGAGCCCCACAAATTTTCCGAAAAAGCAGAGGGTCATGACCGCGCTCGCCAAAAGGAAGGTGAGGTCTACGACGGTTTTGAAAACGGACAGCTTCAAGTCATAGCGGAGCGCGACCGCCTTGACGAAAAAGTCGTAGACCTGTGGGTAGAGGTAGGTTTTGAAGAACAGGGCGATTGAAAACGAGGTCAGCAGGACGCCGACGATGAACATCGGAATCCGGAGCCACAGAGCCATACTGCCCGGCGCGGTGACGGCGGGGTCAAAGCAAGGGAGCATCCGCCACAGGTCGAGAACCGCGCCGTAGACCAGGCAGGTCACAAAGGACATCAGGAACACGGGGCGGAACCTCCGCAGGATAAGGCAAAGGAGGAGGAACACGCCCGCCTGGAGGATATATTCCGCCTGCCCGAACGTGATTGCGCCGACCTTCAGGCTGAGGAGATAGGCGGGCGCGACGATCATGGAGATGCCGAAATCCGCCGCGGTCAGGACAGCCACGGCGAGAGCCAGCAGGACGATGGCGAGGAGATAGGAGAGTTCCGCGGGGACGCGGAGCTTTTGCTTTTGTGCGGAAGTGGCGGCTTCCGCGGCGAGCGGTTCTTTTGCGAGAGGTGGGGTTGTCATATTGATTCCTCCAAAATAAAATCGCCACACACCGTGTGCGGTGTATGGCGAAAAATGAGATTCTGTCTCAGAAAAATCCATACTGATTTTGTGAGGGTAGTATAGCACAAAATGGGAGGGATGTCAAGGGGGGGATCAGTTTTTTGCCTGCCATCTTTAAGCTTTTCGCTGTCCCTTTTCAAGTTTTCGCCCGCCTTTTTCAAAAGGCGTCCGCCCGCAAGCGGGCAGGTTGAGGGTGGAACCCATGTCGCCGCCCGCGGGCGGCGAAACCTCTCGGCGTTTTCTTTTTTGTGGATTGTCCGCGGTAGGTACTGCCGCGGCAATCGGTTTTCTTTGCGCCTGTGGCTTCAAAGGAAAAGCGGCTGGAAGCGCTGAATTGTTTGAAACCGTGGGTATTTTGTGCTTGTGGTTGGTATCTACTTTTCGTTTGGGTCTTTGATGCAGGATGTGGGGGGAGAACCCCTCAAACGTCGGGGTTGCTCCCCCGCACACCCCCTACTCCGTGGCTAAATGCGCGTCGCGCCGCAACGACGCGGCGCTTTGGCGCATTGGGGAGGGCGGCGCTCCCGCGCCGATGACCCCTCCCC
>CAKSIP010000066.1 GCA_934462825.1 uncultured Eubacteriales bacterium
AGCCGAGCTGCTGGAGGAAGAATTTGAGAAAGAGGCGAGAGTAGAGGAGGAAATTGCGGGAAGAACCGTCAGCCCTACGGGCATGGTTATGAAACGCTTTTTCCGTTCCAAGCTTTCCATGACAGGCTTGATTATATTGCTTGTCCTGTTTGCTTTTTCCTTTCTCGGCCCGCTGTTTCGCTTCCTTCCTTGTGTTTGGGGAGAGAAAGAGTCGGATGAGAGCCAGGCGATCACTTCGGAATATGCAACGGAGATAAAAACTCCGACGTACGGCGAAGATTCCGTATATATTCTCGTTTATTCGAGCCCTACAAACTACTTAAAGCCTTCCGCCACGCACTTTCTCGGCACCGACGATAAAGGATTTGACGTGTTTTCTCGATTAATGTACGGCGGCCGAGTATCCTTAACGGTCGGGTTTGTCGTGGTGATTTTGGAAACATTCTTCGGCATTTTGCTCGGTGGACTTGCCGGATATTTCGGCGGTTGGATCGATCAGGTTGTCATGCGTATTGTTGATATTTTCAACTGCGTACCAACGATGCCGATGATGATGATTGTGGGCGTTGCATTGGAAGCGAAAAATATTTCCGGGCCGGCAAAGCTATATATTATGATGGCAATGCTGACGTTCTTTGGCTGGGCGGGCACGGCCCGATTGGTCAGAGGGCAGATTCTTTCCTTGCGCGAGCAGGATTTCATGCTCAGCGCAGAGGCGAGTGGACTTACCACCTCAAGGAAAATTTTCCATCATTTGATCCCGAACGTTCTGCCGCAGCTTATTGTTTCGATGACGTTGGGACTTGGCGGTATTATTTTGACAGAGGCAACGCTCGGATATTTGGGTATTGGTCTACCGGCAGAGTATGCAACCTGGGGTAACATGATAAACGCCGCTGCAAACAATACAGCGCTTCGCTTGTATCCGAATTTGTGGGTATCACCCGGTATCTGCATTGTTCTTGCAGTGCTTGCCTTTAACTTTGTCGGTGACGGTTTGCGCGACGCTGTGGATCCGAAAGCGAGGAGATAAACCATGAAGGAAAAGCCAAAGGTAAAAGAACTTTATATAGGAAAAAAAGAGTCCCGCAATATTGCAAAGGAAAATCACCGTGCAATACGGGAAATAAACAAGAAACGCGCATCTTATAAACGGGAAGATTACGTAACGAAGATGCGTGATCCTAAAAACATAGTCGAGTTTGACGATTTGCACACCTATTTCTATACCGACAACGGTGTGGTAAAGGCTGTCAACGGCGTTTCGTTTGATATTCCACAGGGCTCTACGGTCGGTGTGGTCGGGGAATCCGGGTGCGGAAAATCGGTAACGAGCTTGTCGCTGATGCAACTTGTCCAAGCACCTGTGGGACAGGTCGTTGACGGAAGCATTCGTTTCCGCTCCATGACAAGAAAACAGATCGGGACAGAGCCGGTTATGGTTCCCAAAAAAGACGAGAAGGGAAATCCCGTTCTCGACCAAGCCGGAAATACGGTGATGGTTCCCCTGAAAGGAAAACTTGGCAGAGTACGTATGAAGCCGGTTTACGAGGAACATGAAGAAGTGGTGGATATTGCGAAGCTTCCTGTTTCCGAAATGGCAACGATACGCGGACGTGAGATTGCGATGATTTTCCAGGAGCCGATGACGAGCTTGAATCCGGTGTTTACCATTGGAAATCAGCTTGATGAAATGACGCTTCTGCATGTTCCCGGTGCAACCAAACAAATGGCGAAGGAACGCAGCATCGAAATGCTCAACATGGTCGGCATTGCCATGCCGGAGCGCATGTATACCTATTATCCTCACCAGCTTTCCGGCGGTATGCGGCAGCGTGTTATGATTGCCATGGCGCTGTGCTGTAACCCTCGTTTGATTATTGCCGACGAGCCGACAACTGCGTTGGATGTCACGATTCAGGCGCAAATTTTGGATTTGCTCCGCGAGGTCAAGGATAAAATCAGCGGAAGCATCCTGCTTATAACGCACGATCTCGGCGTTATTGCCGAAATGGTGGATTATGTGGTAGTTATGTATTCGGGACGCGTCGTGGAAAAGGGAACTGTGCAGGAGATTTTTAAGAATCCGATGCATCCGTATACGATTGGTTTGCAAAAGAGCAAGCCGGCCGTGGGAAAAAAGGTGGATCGCCTATATAGCATTCCCGGAAATGTTCCCAATCCGGTGAATATGCGGAACCATTGCTACTTTAGAAATCGTTGCGACAAGCGCTGTGAGGCTTGTCTTGGGGAATATCCGCCGATGATTCAGGTGTCCCCGACGCATTTTGTCGCTTGTTATCGTGCTATGGAATACCGGCAGGAGGAGGAAAAAACGAAGGAGTGACCGCTTAAGGTTGTTTCTTTGAAACGCTATGGAAGAAAAAGTAATAAATAACACAGCGGGATCGGAATTTTTGCTGGATGTAAGAAATCTGAAAAAATATTTTCTCGTTAAAAAAGCTTTCAAAGAGGAAAATTCGGTATATTTGAAAGCAGTGGACGGGGTTTCCTTTCGCTTAAAACAGGGAAAAACAATCGGAATTGTTGGAGAGTCCGGGTGCGGAAAAAGCACCTTGGGGCGCACGATCCTTCGCCTTTATGAGCCAAATGACGGCGAGATCATTTTCAATGGTACACACATTGAAAAAATTAAAGGGGAAGCGTTGCGCCGCATGCGCCCTCAGTTTCAAATGATTTTCCAGGATCCGTATTCCTCACTTTCCCCTCGAATGACGGTGGGAGAAATTGTCGGAGAAGCAGTCAAGCTACATAAAATTGTACCGCCTGACGAGTATGACGATTATATCCGCGACCTTATGCAGAAATGCGGCCTTCGTCCCCATCACATAGGACGCTACCCGCACGAATTTTCCGGGGGCCAAAGACAGAGAATCTGTATTGTCAAAGCCCTTGCGCTAAAACCCAAGCTCGTCATTTGCGATGAGCCGGTTTCCGCTCTTGACGTTTCGATTCAAGCACAGGTGATCAACCTTTTGAAGGACTTGCAAGAAGAAAACGGACAGGCGTATATCTTCATTTCGCATGATCTTTCTGTGGTAGAACATATCTCGGATGAAGTGGGCGTTATGTATTTGGGTAATATGGTGGAATATGGCGAAAAGACCGATCTCTTTCGCCAGCCGTTACATCCGTATACGAAGGCTCTGTTTTCGGCCGTGCCGGTTCCGGATCCGGATGTGAAGTTGAACCGTGTCATTTTGCAGGGCGACATTCCGTCCCCGGCCAATCCGCCTGCAGGGTGTAAATTCCACACACGTTGCCGCGAATGCCGTGGAATCTGCCGCGAAGTGGCACCGGAATTTCGGGATCTCGGCGGCGGACATTTCGTTGCCTGCCATCTATACGATGACGTTCCAACCGCTAAAGCGGAGCCTGCATCTGCCAAATCCGAACCCGATGCTGCGAGTGCCGCACCGCTTTCTGCTAAGGCAAAGAATGAACTTAACAAGTAATAGTAGCAGCCACCTGACTTTGGGAAGTCAGGTGGCTGCTGTATATGTAAACTATCCGAGGAATGTTGCTTTTGAGGTGTACGATCCATTGGGCCAATTTCATATCTTTGACAAATCGAAATATTTGTATTGTTCGGGACAATTTTGCTCAAAATCGTCACACGGGTTGGGACGTTTTGCCTAATTGGATGTAAAAGCAGAAGTTGCTGCCGACATCGGGCTTTATACAACAACGTATCAGCGTTATGAGCGCGGAGAACGGGAGATTCCGCTTGACATCGCTATCTGTCTTGCAAAATATTACAATGTTTCCTTGGATTATCTTGCGGGATTGATACCAAATCCTCGCGCACTGTTTGATTAA
>CAKSIP010000067.1 GCA_934462825.1 uncultured Eubacteriales bacterium
TTTTCAATAGAGCACCAATAGCAGTGATTGCAATCCGGCAAATTTCCGCACACTCCGCACTTAAGAAAACCGCCGGAGTTTGACGCGCGCACTCCGCAGCGCTTGCATTCCCAGTACCCGCATGTATAGCCGGCGGAAACTACCAGTCTTCCGTCGCTCTTGCGGCATCCGCCGCCCGACACATTGTCAAGCTCTTCGTCTGCAAGCTCGCCTGCCTTCGGATGCAGGATTTCAAAATACGCCTTTGCGCTCTCTTCGGTCATTTCCATGCCGTTTTCTTTTGCGAGAGACAACAGTTCTTCGGGGGTTTTTACTTCCTTTGCTTTTGCAAAAAGTTCCTGATAGTTTTCCATAAAAGTCTCCTTGTTCAAAATCGCTTTTGCATAAGCCATCTTATTCTCAGCTCTTCATGATATACGACTCGCTTAGTTTTATTTCACTTCCGTCGTGTATTTTCAGGGTATAATACCATCCGTCGTTTTCATAGCTTCTCTTCAAAACCTTGGCGGAGGCGGTTATCCTGTTTCCTCTCAACCAACCGCAAATATAAAGAACGGATTCACCGACAGTAAATTCGGGATGCGGTCTGCCGTCAACATATCCGCCGCCGCATCCACCGGAAATGTTTTCAAGCTCGTCATCTGCGATCTCACCGGAGTTTGTGCTAAGCTGCTTAAAATACTCATCCGCTTTTTCTTTTGTTATTTCCATGCCGCTTTCTTTTGCAAACTTCATGAGCTCTTCGGGCGTTTTGGTTTCTTTTGCTTTTGCAAGCAATTTTTTGTTCATCTCCATCTTTAAATCCTTTCTGTATAATTTAAAATATTATTTACTAAGTCGCCCATCCTCTCGGATGAACCTTGCATTTTAATACCGTACCGCTCTTATCCCCAATACTGTTCATACAGTTCCGGCAGCGGGGGTCGCTTGCAAAACATCCGGAACAACGCAGCTCGCCGTTGCTAAAGTCAATCCCTCTTTTGCCGCAACGGCCGCAGACATAGTCGGACAAACAGTAGCCGTCCGCCATACAAGTATCGTAGGGGTCATCCCATCCGAGGCAACCGCCGCCCGACACATTGTCAAGTTCTTCATCGGCAAGCTCGCCCGTTTTTTGGTTGAGCCGTTCAAAATATGCCTTTGCGCTTTCTTCGGTCAGTTCTATGCCGTTTTCCTTTGCAAGAGCCCTCAGCTCTTCGGGCGTTTTGGTTTCTTTTGCTTTTGCAAGCAGATCTTTACTCATTTCCATTGTAAACAACTCCGTTTATTTTAGTTTTTTCTGTGGTTATCTTTGTTGCAAAGCCACAGCCCTTTTTCGTATGTGCAGTATTTGCAGTTGTTGCATACAGCCATACAACCGCATTTGCAGAACACAACACCGACGCCGGTAATGACATTTTCGTTGCCGCATTTTTTACATACAAAACCCGTGCAGCCGTGACCGACGGTTACAATTTCTCTGCCGTCGTCTGCGTGACATCCGCCGCCCGACACATTGTCAAGCTCTTCGTCGGCAAGCTCGCCCGTTTTTTTGTTGAGCTGTTCAAAATACGCCTGTGCGCTTTCTTCGGTTATTTCCATGCCGTTTTCTTTTGCAAGAGCCCTCAGCTCTTCGGGGGTTTTCGCCTGTTTTGCTTTTGCGATAAGTTCCTTGTTCATTTCCATGATCGGTTCCTCCTTGTTCAAAGTTTTTCTTGAAGGGGAATAGCGCTTTTCAGTTGTTTTTCAGTATTTTTATATCCGAATTGTTATTCAGCAGGATGTTGTTATGAAAGTCGTTGCTGTATTTTATGCTTGTGTCAGCATAATTGTTGTTTATTTTTATGTTCATGTCAACATTGTTGAAATTTATATTTGCATCAAAATTGAAATTGTTAAACTTTATGCTGGTGTCAACAGGACCGTTGTTAATCTTAATGCTTTTATTGTCTGTGATTTCGGTACCGCCAAAAACATTTTCAAGCTCTTGATCGGATGCTTCGTCCGCTTTTGCTTTTGTTACAAGCTTTTTATTTTTTTCCATAGTTGTGTATTTTCTTTTTTTATTTACTTATTTTTTCTGCATTTTTCGCAATATCCGTCAACCAGATAGCCATATGTTCCGCATTTTTCGCACGTTCCCATCTTTCCGTTGCCGACTACGACTCTCATGCCGCCGTCTACTTTTTCAAGATCGTTTTCGTTCAGCTCGGATCTGTCGTTCCGGCTTTCTTTTTTTTGTTCGTTCATGGCTGGTTCCTCCTGCATGATTTTTCTTGTTGTCTGTCGTGCTCCGAGCAGATCAGCTGTTTCTGCGGAAACCGCATTTTCTGCATCGCATAAAGCGTCCGTTGTCTACGAAATTCGGGCAGGTGACGAAGTTCTCCTTGTTTTCGGATACGCTCCATGCCGTGCCTGTGCAACCCCCGGGTTTCGGGAATTCATCGCCCGTAACACAGCGGTCGCAACCCGCTTCCGTGTTTCTGCCTCCGGAAACCGCATCCAACTCATCCTCTGAGATCGAAGAGTGAGTGGTATCGTTATGAAAACTGTTTTTCATAAAAAGAATCTCCTTGATCGCTTGTATGCGTTTTTATCGGAAAACCGGAGAGCGCAGCTCCCGGTACGACCAGCCGCCGGAAACCGATTCCAGGTCGTCGTCTTCCAGCTCAGCCGGCGTTTTGCCCGGTTCTTTCCCGATGTCTCCGACCTGCTTCGTTTCGCAAGCGGACGGTTTTGTCTTTTGGATCTTTCATGAGGTCTTCTCTCCTTTTTTGAAATAACACAGGGGTCAGATAATCTTTTTGCCCTGACCGATACGTTTTTTCCGGCATTCGCTGCAATATCCGTTGTAAAGGATTCCTTCGCGCGATCCGCATCCTCTGCAGCAGTTCACCGGGGGTCTCACGCCGCCGTTTACCTGATCGAGTTCGTCCTCGTTCATGGTTTCCGTTGTTTCTTTTTCCATTTCTTTCATAAGAATCCTCCTGTTTCTTTGTCTGAGTTCAGTCGCTCAGCATGTCTTTGAGTTTGTTCAGGGCGTTCCGGTGCAGAATTTTTACGTATGCATACGATATGCCCATCCGGGCTGCAATCTCTTTCAGCGACATTTTTTCGTAATATCGCCATAGGATCACTCCGCGCGAGCGGTTGTCAAGTTGCGCCAATGCCTTGCCGAGGGCCTTCAGAGATTCTTTTTTCAGAATTGCGTCTTCGGTTCGGCGTTCATCGCAAAGATCGTCGGAAAGCTCGGAATAAGTACGGTCTGAGCGGAAATAATCGGTTACGGCGTTCCGCGTAATGGTATAAATCCATGTTGAGACCGAGGCAATGTCTTCGTTGAAGGTATCGTATTTTCTGTAAATCTTAACAAAAATCTCGTTTACCAGGTCTTCGGTGTATTCCTTGTTTCTGATTTTTCCAAAAACATAACTCCGAACCTTTGCACTGTATGCGGCATACAATGCTTCTTTGTTTATCACCGGATTCATACGGTACCGTCCCGCTTGTTTTTGCGTTTCCGGGTCGGTCTCGCTTCACCTGCCGCATTGATTTGTGAAAGATCGTCGTCGGAAATTTCCGCACGGCAGGGGAGTTCGGTCCGGGCGATCAACGCTTCAAGCAACGGGTCGTTTTCAAACCTCTGATAATCAAAAAGGTCCGCAAGCGTTCGTTCGTTGACCGGAAACCGGACGCTTCCGTATTTTGCTTCTGTTTTTGCCACGTTCTTTCTCCCTTCTGCTTATTGATACGATTCAAAAGAAAAAATGGCTCATAAAAAATCAAAAAAATTTTCAGACAATCCGGTTG
>CAKSIP010000068.1 GCA_934462825.1 uncultured Eubacteriales bacterium
CCCCGTTTCCCGTCAAAATCAAAGCCAAGTCCAAACTCTACGCCTTTAATTCCGCCGATACTAAACAGCGCATGGGATAGCAAACTTTCTACCGAATCAAACCATGGCTCTCCCACACCGGCCGGCATGCCTTCAATGGCTGTTTCCGTAATTCCGCCGATGCTGTCTCCTTCGGCTTTGATCTGACGAATTTTGTCGATCATAGCATTTTGACTTTCATGATTCAAAACCGGGAAATCGCAGCCGTCAAGCGCTTGAATTTCTTTGACAGGCGTATTGCTGAAAGCCTGGTCGGAAATGCCCGCACAATGCAGAATATGGGTTCCGATATAAATACCCAAGGTTTGAAGCGCCGGGATCAGTATTCCCCCCACTGCGACCAAAGCGGCTGTAATTCTTCCCGAAAAATGGCCGCCGCCACGATAGTCTTCAAAACCGTGATATTTAATAGAGGCAGTATAGTCCGCGTGAGACGGGCGTGCCACGCCATACGTATAATCGGTACTTCGTGTATCTGTGTTCGAAATGATAATACACAGCGGAGTGCCGGTTGTTTTTCCGTTAAAAACACCACTGACGATTCGATAGGGATCCGGCTCACAACGCGCGGTGTCCAAAGTAGCTTTTGGGCGGCGACGCGCCAACTGCCGTTCAATATATGTAAGATCCACCGGAATACCGGGGGCGATACCGTCAACAACTGCGCCGATGGCTTCACCGTGACTTTCTCCGAAAAGTGTTACTGTCAATGCGTTTCCAATTGTATTTTTCATTGGTTTTTTCCTACCTTTTCATGAAATCAGGAGAGGGTTTCCTTAGCGGTTACAAGTTTTTTCTTTAGCAATATTTTGAGGTTATGTGTTGTATATAATCGGCCGAGACAAAATTTCAACCCATTCCTCCGAAGAAAAATCCCGAAGCTCACACCGACCGATTTCATCTACCCAAACACCAGTGATTTTCCCGTTTTTCATCTTTTTGTCGTGTAAAATAAACGGGAGCAGGTCGGAGGGCGTTTCCTTGACAGATCGCATCAATTCATATTTTTCAAGTACACGCTGTATACGAACACGCACCTGCTCGGAACACATATAAAGCATTCCCAATGCGATACATTCGCCATGAAGCCACTCGCCTTCATGCAGGCTTTCAATTGCATGTCCCACCGTATGTCCAAAGTTTAGAATTTTTCGCAGTCCTGTTTCCTTAGGATCCTTTTCAACCACATCTCGCTTTATACAAAGAGAACGATATAGAATTTTTTCCAGCATATCGGGGTTATCAGCGATATGGGAAGGGTCCGAATAATTTTCTATCATTTCAAACAATGCGGCATCGGAGGTGGCCGCCATTTTGATAGATTCAGCCAATCCGGCGTATAATTGCCTTTGGGAAAGTGTCCGCAAGGTTTCGGGATCTGCTAAAACGGTGCATGGCTGATAAAAAGAGCCGACAGAGTTTTTGATACCGGAAAAATCAATTGCGGTTTTTCCGCCGATGGAGGAATCTACTTGTGCAAGAAGCGTTGTGGGAACATTATAGAAATCAATTCCCCGCATGTAACACGAAGCCGTAAATCCTGCAAGATCCCCCATGACGCCGCCGCCTATAGCCACGACGCAATCTAAGCGAGTAAAAGAAGCCTGCAACATTTTGGACAAAAGCAAGGAAAAAGAATCCATACTTTTGCTTTTTTCACCGGCCGGAAGGACAACCTTGTACGCTTCTTTGCATTGAGCAGCAATAGCATCCGCATATTGTTGCGGCACTCCCGTGTCGGTTACCAGCAAAACCTTGCGGTTTAGATTCATATAACGGCCGGCCTCGGCCAGACATCCGCGTGTCAAAAATATGTCATAGCTTTGTTCAGCCAAATGAACGGTTAGCTTCATTCCTTTTCTCCTGTTAATACAGTATTTGTGTAGTAGCTTCCGACAAGCCGCAACTTCGCACATACGGCAGAAAGTTCTCGTAACATATCCTGCCCATTTTCGTTACCCACACTTCCCTCCGCTTCCATGTAAAAGTAATAGCTCCAAGGAAGGTTTTTCATCGGGCGACTTCTGAGGTTTCTCATGTTGAACCCATGAATCCCTATAATATTC
Source organism: uncultured Eubacteriales bacterium (assembly GCA_934462825.1). Classification (GTDB taxonomy): domain Bacteria; phylum Bacillota; class Clostridia; order Oscillospirales; family CAG-272; genus CAKSIP01. The sequence goes on from CAKSIP010000068.1 coordinate 2,106, forward strand.
AGAGCCTTGGCCAAAGCGCCCGCTTCATTGGGAACTGTAAAAACAAGAATAAAATTCTCATCCTCACGTTTAGCGGAAGGGGCCGGACGATTTTGCGCCAAAGAAAGAGATGCAAACCGTGTGGTGTTGTTCTTGTTGTCATTGATCCCGCTGTCAAGGATCTTTAAGCCAAATTCCTCAGCGGTCTCATCCGATGCAATGGCGGCGACAGAGGGATCCTGAAGCTCTTTGACATATTCAGCCGCCAGCGCCGTATTGGAAAAATTCTGAGCATTAAATCCGTGGTTGCGAATATATTCCTTGCATTGCATCAAAGCTTGCGGATGGCTGACGACTTTTGTTATAGTCTGCATAGAAGCGTTTTCGCAAGCCAAAAGCGCATGGTGAATCGGAACGTCAATCACTTGATTGATATAGAGGCTTCCAAAAAAAATCATATCCATGACATCGCCGACTTCCCCGGCGGAGCTGTTTTCTAACGGAAGAACAACGCTGTCAAATTCACCGCATTCCACGGCACGATATGCCTGCAAAAAATCAGGAAATTCCGTCAACGAAGTGTCAGGAAACATTCGTTTGGACGCAATATAAGCATAGGCTCCGCGTGTGCCGCAATAGGCAATTCGTGCGCCCTGGTTTCTTTTGGATTGATACCGAACCGAGAGGGCCATGATGCTTTTCAAAAATTGCACATAATAAGGTTCCAATTCTTCTTTTTGAACCAGACTTCGATTCCGTTCAATCAAAGCTTCCTCACGGGCAGGATCTTTGATCGAAAGTCCGTGTTCTTTTTTATAATCTGCAATTTTGGCGCATTCTTCCATTCGCTTTTCAAAAAGCTGTGCCATCTCTTTATCAATTATATTGATTTGTTCTCTGGCAGATTGAAGTGTTTCCATGCTGAATCCTTTCTTTTTTCATCATAATAAGTTTGATGATATATTGAAGCGGAATAATAAAAAAGCGGCTTCCGGAAAGGAAGTCGCATCAAGAAATGCTTTGTCAAAAAGATGTTCCTGCTTGCGTCCTTTTCGGTTCAAAATTGAATTTTGCATAAAAATAGCAATAGTAAAAAAAGAAGTACGCAAAAAAACGCACTTCGGACACGCAAGCAGAAAAAACTTCAGACAGGACACAGATAGGGTGAGAATGAGATTTTTTCACAGAAGTTACAACACATATTTCCATTTTATACCCCTTTCTGCGTTTTCATTGACGCCAATACTTAATTATTACTTGTATTATACTCTTTTTTCGGCGTTTGTCAAGAGCAAAATAGTGAAAAAAAGAAATTCAGCGTAACATCGTCTCCACACTTGTCATTGGACTATATCTTAAATTGAGGGCTATACCTTTTTTTGCAAAAAACCTTAAAAAGAAATCAAAAAACTCTTGCAAAATGATTTCCAATATGTTATAATAATAAAGCTTTGGGAAGATAAAATGATTTTTTATTTTCCCATGCTTTATGGAGAGGTATCGAAGTGGTCATAACGGGGCTGACTCGAAATCAGTTTGCGAGCAATCGCACAAGGGTTCGAATCCCTTCCTCTCCGCCAAAAAACGCGGTTAAGCCGCAGCAAAAGCCGCAAGGATTTCCTTGCGGCTTTTGTTTTTGAAAACAAGGAAGGAGGCACCTATGAGCTATTTAAATTATGAGTTTTTTGACGAGTTTAAAGC
>CAKSIP010000069.1 GCA_934462825.1 uncultured Eubacteriales bacterium
AAATTCGATATAATGAAAAAATAATTGCAAAATTTGTGAGAAACTATTGATTTATAATGGCCTTTTTGCTATAATACAATAGATAATTTAAAAGCTGTTAGCTTAGTTCATATTATAGGATTATAGGAGCAACTGTTATGGTATCACGTGAGGTAAAAATTACAAACAACATAGGTCTTCATGCAAGACCTGCTACATTCTTTATCCAAAAAGCCAACTCCTTCAAGAGCAACATTTGGGTAGAAGTGGATGATCGCAGAGTGAATGCAAAAAGCCTACTCGGCGTTCTTTCTCTCGGAATCGGAAAAGGAATGGAAATCCGGTTAATTGCCGACGGTGCGGATGAAAATGATGCTTTGAACGGTTTGTGCGATTTGATACAATCCGCTTTTGAAGAATTTAACGGAAATACCGGAATGGAAGATTAAACGCAACGAGAAGCATTCGGCGGTGAGTATGCCATTGATGGCGAAAAAACTAGAGAAAAAACGGCGGGGGAGTATAAGATCCACCGCCGTTTTGCCAAAAGCGGAGATGATTTCGGAGAGGAGGCTTGCTGTTTTATGATCAAGCAACAGGAAAACGAAAGCAGTGGGAAGTCCTTACTGCTGGAAAAAGCGAACGCATTGCCCCTCTGCCCCGGCGTATACGTGATGAAAAATGCCGCCGGAAAGGTTATCTACGTGGGAAAGTCACGAAAGCTCAAAAATCGTGTCTCACAGTATTTTCAAAATGGCGAAAAAAATATCAAAACGGAAAAAATGGTCAACGCCGTTGCCGATTTTGATTATTATATCTGCTCAACGGAAATCGAAGCGCTCTCGCTGGAAAATACGTTGATCAAGCAATGGACTCCCCGCTATAACATCAAGTTAAAGGATGCCAAATCTTACCCCTATATAAAAGTCACCCAAGAGGAATACCCCCGTATTCTGTTTACAAGAAAGCGTGACGGAGACAGAGCGCGTTATTTCGGCCCGTATACCGGCACCTCCACCGTTTTTTCCATTTTGCATCTGCTTGAAAAGACTTTGGGACTTCCATCCTGTAACCGCCATTTTCCGAGGGATATTGGGAAAGAGCGCCCCTGCCTTTATTATCAGATGAATCAATGCTGCGGCGTCTGTACGGGAAAAATCAGTGCTTCCGAATACCGAGAGCTTGTCAAATGTGCTTGCGATATTCTGCGCGGCAATACCGCACAGGCGAAGCGAAAGCTGGAACAGCAGATGGAGGACTACGCAGAGAAAGAGTTTTTTGAGGCGGCCGCCGGGTGCCGTGATACCATTTTGGCGCTGGATAAAATCAAAGAACGTCAAAGCGTGGTAGCCGCCCCGGATGTCGAGGAAGATGTGATCGGGCTTTATTCGGAAGATCTGTGTTCCGTTGTCGCCATGCTTTATATCCGAGAAGGTACCTTGAATGCGAAATCCGAGTTCATGTTCGGAAACGACAGTATCGTGGATAGCGGAAGTGTGATCGGCTTTTTGTGCGATCATTACCGTCTTTCCGAATACATTCCGCAAACGATATATCTTTCTTTTGAGCCGGAGGAGGATGACAAAATTTTGTTTGAGCAATTCCTGACTCAGACGGCCGGACATCGCGTTTATGTGAAAACACCGGAACGTGGTGAAGCGAAAAAGCTGTGCGAGCTGGCGATGGCAAACGCCACGGAAAAAGCGCGGGATTATATAGCCGGCGTTCGGGCAGAGGAAGATACAATGGTTCGTCTGGCGGCGCTTTTGCAGTTGGAAGTGGTTCCGGATCGAATTGAAGCCTATGATATTTCTAACCTTGGGGTGGAAAATAAAACGGCGGGTATGGTGGTATTGGAGCAAGGCGTTTTTGAAAAAGACGATTACCGCCTTTTCCGCATCAAATCGGTAGAGGGAACCGATGATTATGCCTGCATGAGAGAAGCGCTGGCGCGCCGCATTTCGCATTTGGAAGATGCGGAGGGATCCTTTTCCAAGCGCCCGGATTTAATATTGCTGGACGGCGGGCAAAATCATGTGCGCGTTGTAAAAGAGCTGTTGCACGAATACGGACGAGACGACATTCCGGTTTTCGGTATGGTGAAAGACGACCATCACCGAACCCGCGCCTTGTGCGATGAAGAAAACGAATATGACATGACCTATGACCGCGCCTTGTTTACTTGTATTTATAAATTGCAGGACGAGGTACACCGATTCACTATATCCAAAATGAGAAAGTCTAAGCAAAAGACGCTGCGGCGCTCGATTTTGGAGAACATTCCCGGAATCGGTACTGAGAAAGCCAAAATTCTATTGAAGGCTTTCGGTAGTGTGGGCGGTGTAAAGCATGCCTCTTTGGAGGAATTGAAAGCTGTCAAGGGCATTTCGCTGGCCAATGCCGCCGCAATCGTCCGCTATTATGCCAAAGACGCAGATCTGAATGATAAGGCCGGCCCAAAACCCGAGAATGAAAGGAGTCCTGACGTATGATGCGAATTATTACAGGCAAAGCGAAAGGCGTTCGCCTGGCCACCTTAGAGGGCGACCATACCCGCCCGACGACCGAACGAGTGAAGGAAGCGGTGTTTTCCATGCTTCAGTTCGATATTGAAGGAAGAAAAGTCCTTGATATGTTTGCCGGCTCCGGTCAAATGGGACTTGAAGCACTCAGCCGCGGGGCCGTATCAGCTGTTTTTATCGACAACACCAAAGTGGCTTGCGATGTTGTGCGTAAAAACATCGAACGCACCCATATGGAAGCGGAAAGCCAAATTTATTGCGGAGATTTTGAAACGATTTTGCAGCAGCTTTCTCTTGGTAAAAACGCAAAAAAACAATTTGATCTTGTTTTTATGGATCCGCCGTATGATTCGGACTTGCTGAAAAAATCTATATATTGTCTCAAAAAATACAACCTTATAAAGCCAAGCTCGGTTCTCGTGTGTGAATACGGAAAAGAGAACGAGACGCTTTTTGATACGAACGCCAAAGAAAATGTTTTCAAGGATTACCTGCTTTTGAAAAAAGTGCGTTACGGTGTAACATGGATTGCCGTATTGATGCCGAAGCCGGAGTCCATTGAATAGTGATTGCCGGCGAATCGATGTTCGTGAGTGATTCAATCAACATATGAAAAGGAGACTTTGCTATGAAGCATGCAATTGTTCCGGGAAGCTTTGATCCAATAACGCTGGGGCATTTGGAATTGATTCGCAAAGTGGCGGATCTTTTTGATCAAGTTACCGTGGCCGTGATGGAAAACGCCGCCAAAAAAGCAACCTATAGCCTTAGCGAACGCCTTGCTATGGCAGAAAAAACCTGCGCCGATCTTTGTAATGTCCGAGTGATCGCTTCTCAAGATATGCTTGTGGATCTTGCGAAAAAGATCGGTGCCGCCTATATTGTAAAAGGGGTGCGAAACACTTTAGATTTTGCCTATGAGCAAAATATGGCCATGATTAACCGGGAACTTGAACCTTCGATTCAAACGCTGTATATCCCGTCTGATGCCGCGTGGGAGACGGTTAGCTCGTCCCTTGTGCGAGAGCTTCTTAAAAACGGAAAAACGCCGGAGCGCTATGTTCATCCTGCCATTTTGCCGTATCTCAAGATACAGTGAACCATGCTTAATTAAAAAAGCACCTTGCCCAATAAGCGGTAGAGTGTTGCAGAACCATTCTTAGCGGTACTAAATCAAAAGAGGTG
>CAKSIP010000070.1 GCA_934462825.1 uncultured Eubacteriales bacterium
CAGCTCAATACCGCAAAGGAGATCCTTGCATATGAGCTTACAAAGCTGGTTCACGGTGAAGAAGAAGCCGAAAAAGCGCAAGCCGGGGCGCGTGCTCTGTTCGGCAGTGGCGACAGCTCTGACATGCCGATAGTAGAGCTTTCCGCCGATGATTTTTCCGATGACAAGATCGACATTGGTTCCCTGCTTGTCAAAGCGGGGCTTGTGGCCTCCAAATCGGAAGCCAGAAGAAATATCGAGCAAGGCGGCGTTTCGGTTGACGGAGACAAAATTTCGGATGTGAAAAAGTCCTATACCATGTCGGAGCTGAAGCAAGGAATTGTTATCAAACGCGGAAAGAAAAGCTATAAGAAAGTTGTTTACAATGCGTAACACGCTGTAAGAAAAACAAAGGTAAAGCAGAAAGGTTCCATTACAATTGTGAAGAAATACAAAACAGAGCTTCACTGTCACACCGGTGATGTCAGTAATTGTGCAGAAGAAACGGCCGAGTATATCGTGTCCCGATACCTGGAGGCCGGATATACTTCGCTCGTGGTTACAAACCACATGAGCGCAAGTACATTTCATAGTCCCAAATATCAAAAATATTTGGAGAAAAGCGGAAAGAGCGACCTTTGGCAGACAAAAATTGATTTTTTCATGACAGGATATGAAAACATGATTTCGGCGGCCAAGGGACGGTTGCACATTCTGCTGGGCATGGAATTTTGTTCCTTTATATCCCCTCCCAACGATTACCTGGTTTACGGTGTATGTGAAAAGTGGCTTCGTGAAAACGACGCTATTCCCGAAATGAAAATCAAGGAAATGTCGCAATGCGTTCATCAGGCGGGGATGATGATTTTTCAGGCGCATCCCTTCCGAAACGATATGAGAATCACGGATCCGAAATATCTTGATGGCGTTGAGGTGTATAACGGGCATATCTTTCATAAATCGCGCAACAGTATCGCGCAGGCCTGGGCCGACTTTCACCACTTAAAGGGTACTTCCGGTTCGGATTTTCATGAATCGCGCCATGTGTGCTGCGGAGGCATTGTAACCGAGTTTCCCATCGAAACCAATGAGCAGCTTTTGGCTGTGCTTCAAAGCGGTTCGTACGAATTGATCCGCGATTATGATTTCGGTCGATCAGAATAGCCTTATATGAAAGTAAAATACGATGAGCCGTCTTAAAATTTTAAGACGGCTCATCGTATCATTTTATATTAAAGAGCATCCGTGGAGGCCCCCATCGCTTTCGCTTTTTTGCAGGTTGTATGATAGGCAACGAAGAAGCAAACCAAGAACGCCGCCGTGGTGAGAATCCATGAAATCGGATAGGTAATGTAGACGTTGAAGACGGTTTTGTTCGCTTCAAATACGGTTTTCAGCCAAAGAATACGGAAGCCGCAGACACCGACCAAGGCAATAATCATGGTGGAAATCGAATATTTCATTCCACGAATTACGCCGCAAATGCAATCCATAATTCCGCACAGGAAATAAGTTCCGGCTATCACGTAAAGTCTCGGAATGCCTGCGTCTATCACCGCCGAATCGCCCGAAGCGTACAATCCGAGCAATGGGCGTCGGAACACAATAGCAATCAATCCCATAAACACGCCGATCAGCGTGACGATGATCAAGCAATCCGCAAGAACCTTTTTAATACGCTTTAGCTTCCCTGCTCCAAGATTCTGGCTGGTAAAGGTTTGAGAAGCCTGATAGAGCGTATTCATACCGGCATAAATGAAGCCCTCAATGTTGGAGGCCGCCGTATTTCCCGCCATCACGGTATCGCCGAAGTAGTTGATAGAGGATTGAATCATAACATTAGAAATGGAAAACAACATTCCCTGAAATCCACAGGGCAACCCGATTTTTGCAATATCCCACAGCTCATTGCGATAAATCCGTGTTTCCTTGATTGTATATTTCAAATTGGAATCCAACGTCATAATGTGCTTCAGAATACACAGCGTCGCCACAACTTGCGAAATCACCGTAGCAATGGCCACGCCTGCCACGCTCAAATGGCACACGACTACAAAGAAAAGGTTCAAAACCACATTGATAATACCGGAAACGGACAAAATATAAAGCGGGCGTTTGGTATCGCCGGAGGCACGCAACAGGCCCGCCGCAAAATTGAAAATCAAGTTGGCAGGCATACCCAAAAAATAAATCCGCATATACAAAACGGACAAGTCAATTACGTTGTGCGGTGTTTTCATCCATTCCAGCATCGGGCGCGCCAACACAACGCCGAGAAGCATCGCGGCCAAGCCCCCGATCGTAGCAATGGCCATCGAAGTATGTACATAGCGTTTTAACCGATTGCCGTCCTGCGCGCCGATGGCGTTGGCGGCACACACGCACGAGCCGGTGGAAAGTCCGATAAACAAGTTGATCAGCAGATTGATCAGAGCCGAAGTTGCGCCGACGGCCGCCAGCGCTGTTTTTCCTTCGTAATTGCCAATGACGATAATATCAGCGGCGTTGTATAACAGCTGAAGAAAGCTGGAAAGCATCAGCGGAATCGAAAAAAGCAAAATCTTATCGAAAAGAGAGCCTTCCGTCATATTGATTGTGCTTTTTTTTCCTGCCAATTTAAGCATAATTATCTGCCTTTCTGTAAAACGGGTATCGACCGGTGTTTTTGCTGCCAATTTCCAACCAAAAGCGTCGGGACAGGTTTATTTATTATAGTATTCTTGTCTTCAAAAGTCAATATCTTTTTGAAAAATCGTTTGACAAATCCGGCCGTTTCGCGTATAATGAAGAAAATACCATTCATGATTCTGTCAACCCTCGCAGAGAAAGATCTTACCGGGTTTAATTTTACAAAGGAAGCGGGTTGCCAAAGCGCAAACGCTACGGGTTTAGAACATATGAAAATTGCCATAATCGGTGCAGGTGCCGTTGGAAAAGCTTTGGCTGCTTACTTAGACATATCGACTTGCAAGGATACGACGTTTACCCTCGTTTGCCATGATGAAAAAAGCGCTATGGCGCTCAACAGCCGCGGCATTCGTGCCACCGGCGTGAAAGAAGCGTCCGATAGGCCGGAGAGGCATCGGATGGTGCATGCCGTTCCGTCAATTTTCACGCTGACCAAGCGCTCCAAATTTGATTGCCTGCTGTTTGCCGTGCAAACCTGCGATTTGCGTTCTGCCGCCATGGAAGCCCTTCCCTACCTATCCGAAGATGGGTTGGCGGTTGCTTTTTCTTCCGGTGTGTGCGCCGATATTC
>CAKSIP010000071.1 GCA_934462825.1 uncultured Eubacteriales bacterium
CACGGAGAAACGGCGGTTTCTTATCAACATGTCTGTCACCGTCATATCTGCCATCGCCGCAGTCGCTGCCGCGATATTCGCCGCCCTTACTTACATCAACTCGTAGCGGCAAGCACTTCCCGCAAGTACAATGAAAGGTGCCATATTCGTCATATCCGCAATCAACGCCGACGATCTGAAACCCCCATATGTACTTATCCTTTTTCAATTTCTCACCTCCAATTTAGACTATCCCCTTGACAAATTGGAGCATCGGTGATACTCTAAGTTTGCTACAACATTGAGGTCACACCAGCCCGCATTGTCGGGGCGGTCAGGTTCTTTATTGCCTGTCCACGCCTCCTATTATAGCCTAACTTAGAGTACCTGTCAACCGAAATTAGGACACCAAAATAGCCGAATTTAGGGTATTGTTTTTATGGGATTTGCCGAAAACTTGAATTATTGTATGCAGCAAAGGGGATATTCTGCATATCGTCTTGCAAAAAAACTTGGAGTAAACAACCAAAGCACAGTCAACTGGCAACGAGGCGGTATATTGCCCCACCCGAAGACCAGGCAAAAGATCGCCGACCACTTCGGCATTACCCTTGCAGAGCTGGACGGGGACGAACTGCCGGTGCTGCCGAACGAGGGCATAAAAAAAGACCCCGTCCCGAAGGACGAGGTCGAAGATAGCGAAACCACAGAACTCCGTGAAATTTGGAGTTCTGCGGATGAAAATGAGCGACGTGATTTGCTCGAAATGGCGCGTATGCTAAAGAACCGGAGAAAGCAGAATGGATGATGCAAGCAACCTTCCGTTTTCGGAAATCGAGTTGAGCAAAGACGAAAGAAAAATGCTTAAAGCGTTGGCAGATAGCAGAATATTTGCGACGGATGATATTTTCCAGACCGCAAATAGGCTAAAACATTTTGGACTTGCAAATCTGCACCCAATCCCCAGCAAAGATGGTGTCCCTGTGTTATCGTTTGGCGCGTCCTGCGCAATTGAAATAGAAGAACGCGGGAAGGACTACTTGGCGTATATTGATCAGCGGAAGAAGTCCACAAAGGCTAGTCGAATCCACGACCTAGTGATTGCAGTAATCTCATTCCTGCTCGGGATGCTTACGTCTGAACATTTCTGGAATTTCCTGAACAAATGTCTGTCAGGATCCGAGGGCTGAAGTCGCTGCAAACTGCTTTAAGCTTTTTTTCGCAGACAAGCACGATGTCGCCGCCTGGGCTGGCCGCGCCGATCGCGTGTTCGCACATCCGGCACGCTTCTCCGCACTCATCTTTTGTAGAAATTTCAGTCCTGATTCTGCACAACTGCAGCATAATATTATCGTACTTTTCCTTGCTCAGAAACATTGTTTCGCTCCTTCCACATTCTAATTAGTTCTCGTTTTTCCTCTGATGTAAGTTCCATTAAATACTGAAAGCCAATATCAGCGGGCGCAATTTCTTCACCCTTATTATAGCACATATCATCCTGAATGCAAATCATTTTGCGCCCTCCTTTTCTTACCTTCCAAATTCTATTGTTTCTTTTTGTGCAGTTTTGACCTTGAGCCTGTAAAACTCTGGTGATAAAATTATAGTACATTACAAAACCGGAGGTTTATCGTATGCCAAAGACTGCATATTTTGTCAGATGCCCGCGCTGCGGGGAGAATTTCGACGAAAAGTTGAAGTCGTGCCCGTACTGCCAGGCTCCAAACAGAAAAATCGTATGCAAGACGTGCGGTGCGCAGATCAACGCAAAGGTAAAGCGCTGCCCGGCTTGCGGAGCGAAAAACAAAAAGAAGTTGTCTCCGCTCGGAAAAGTGCTTGTCGCGATTCTGTGCGCTCTGTGCGTTGTCAGTTTATCAAGCATGATTTCGGTATCTCCCTCTTCGTCGCAAAACTATGAGCCAAAAAACGAACTCGAAAAGCAAACGGAGAACACAGGCACCGAGTATGTACTTGAAAGCGAAGAAGACAAGCCGAAAGAGCTTTCTCGCGAAGAATACATTGCGCAATGTGAGGATCTTTCTTATTCCGCGATTTCAAGAGATCCGGACGATTACAAGGGGAGAAAAGTTGTAATAAGCGGAACAGTCATTGAAGTTCAAGAGGGCTTCCTAAACTCCGTCACGCTTCGTGTGCAAACGCCTTTTGGGATCTGGTATGTAACATACTCAAGACCGGAAGGAGAAAGCCGCATCTTGGAGAACGATCAAATCACGTGCTACGGTGAATGCAAGGGCGTGCAAACTTATATTGCTGTGCTTGGCAACCAGGTCACAATACCGTCTATGCGCATGGAGTACTATGACTAGTGCAGGATCCTCGGCTCCCGCCGCTCGTCCTGCTCCCGGCCTACGTCCGCGACGCAGGCAAACAGGAGCGGAACGCCCTTGATGTAGTCCACGCTGACGCTATGCACATCTATCAGCTTCGCGCCGTCGACCGTCACGTCGACCCTCCCGTTGTTTACCCGGATGTTGATGCACTCCATATTTTTTCCTCCTGACATTTATTATAGAACGATTGTTCTAAAAAGCAACATGGCATTATAAACAAACAGACCGCGTTATTTTTGGGAATCAGGAATCCGATGGTGTACAGTTTATGGGACTGATGATTTGATATAATATTCGGTTTGACCGGCCCCATCGTATCTGGAACATACGGTGGGGCCATTTCAGCAGATGCAGGATTCAGGAACTATCTGCTACGTTTTCATTGTACCAGATAATGTTTGTAAGAAAAGGGCGAACCCTGCGTTCTTGTCACATGTTTTGCATTTTTATATGGAAAATGTAAGAAATAAAACTGAAACTTACGAATGGAGGCGTAATCATGTCCGCAATACAGGATCTCGCTCCGTTTATCGGCGCGTATCAGGGGAAGATCAGAAGGGCAAAAGATGCAAGCGGGATGACGTTGGAGGAGCTGTCGAACGAGTCCGGCGTTTCCTTCTCTGCCGTGAGCCGATTATACGCTGGAACACAAGCGGATCCACGGCTTTACAACTCGGCTGCGCTATGCAAAACGCTCGGGTTGTCGCTCGACGAGCTGTTCGGCCTTGAAAATCCCGTCGGAAGCCCGGAAAAGCTGACCAAGCAGATCCATCATGTCGAGCTTGAAAACGCCAAGCTGGAGGCAACAGCGGCCGCGCAAAGCGCACAGATAAAGTCTACACATACAATGTGTTACGTCCTCGCCCTGTTTTGTATGCTGCTCTCCTTTTCTC
>CAKSIP010000072.1 GCA_934462825.1 uncultured Eubacteriales bacterium
CGGCGAAAAGCCGGAGAAGAAGAGCTGGCTTTTGTATGCGGTCCTTTCCGCCGTATTCGCATCTCTGACCTCCATTCTCGGTAAGATCGGAATCGAAGGGGTCGAGTCCAATCTGGGCACTGCCATCCGTACCGGGGTCGTGCTGATTATGGCGTGGCTGATTGTGTTTCTTAAAGGAAAACAGCATACGCTGAAAGCCGTTCCCAAAAAAGAACTGGGTTTTATCTGTTTGTCCGGTCTTGCCACTGGCGGCTCATGGCTGTGTTATTATAAGGCGTTGCAGGACGGTCCTGCCAGTGTGGTCGTGCCCATTGACAAACTGAGCATTCTGGTGTCCATCGGATTTTCGGCACTGGTGTTTCATGAGCGGCTGTCGAAAAAGGCGGTATTCGGACTGGTGCTCATCGTCGGCGGAACCCTGATGATGCTGATTTAGCCCCAACCCATATGGCATTTCTGCGTGTAAGAAAATGAGATCCGGAAAGGGGAGGAGACGGTGAAGGAAAAGCGTTTGATTCAAAGATGTCAGCGCGGTGACCGGCAGGCCTTTGATGAACTGATCCGGCTGTACTACGGCTATGTTTCCGGCTTTCTTCTTAAAATTACAGCGGAGGAATTGCTTTTGGAAGATCTGACGCAGGAAACCTTTCTGAAAATGATACGGAATATCGATCGGTTTGATCCGGACGGCAGGGCGACCTTCGGAACGTGGCTGGTTACCATAGCCAAAAACTGTTACATCGATCATTTGCGGCGAAACCGTATTCCGATGGAGGACATGGAAAATCTTCCGGTTGCGGAGGAACGGAATGTGGCGGATGAAGTGGTGCGGAAAGCAGAGGTTGAGCAATAGTAGAAAAAGTCACAAATATGTGATATACTTAATAAAAATAATGTTTAAATTACGAACGATTTTTGAGAGGATGAAATCTATTTTGAATCGCGAAATGATCCAACACTACGATTTACTTATCGATGAAAACAACGATCCCGTACACGATCCGAAACCTTTACAGGATTATATGGATAAATGGGACGGACAATCCTTTCTTGACAAAATGAAGCTTGATAAAGATAAATCTGTTCTTGAAATCGGTGTAGGAACAGGTCGTCTTGCGGTTCGTGTTGCTCCCTTATGTGGTCAATTCTACGGCATTGATATTTCCCCGAAAACCATAGACCGAGCGAAAGAAAACCTGTCCGGGTTGTCCAACGTGAAGTTGCGTTGCGGCGATTTTCTGACACTTGATATTTCTCTTACTTTCGATGTTATATATTCCTCTTTAACCTTTATGCATATTGAGAAAAAGCAGACCGCCATAAATAAAGCGGCGGCTTTACTAAAAGATCGTGGAAAATTCATGTTGTCAATCGACAAAAACCAAGACGGATTTATTGACACCGGAATGAGAAAAATCACAGTATTTCCGGATACACCTTCGGAGATAAAATCCTGTATCGCAAATTCGGGCTTATTAATAATTGAACAGTACGAAACTGAATTTGCACACATCTTTATTGCAGAAAAAACCCGATTGTAGTTAGCATAGATTATCGGGCAATTCAAATTACCTTTTGATAGAATATTGACAGACAAGGAGGGATACAATGGATTGGATAACCGGAATACAAAACGCTATTGACTATATCGAAGAACATTTAACAGAAGAAATTGATTACGATATGGTCGCAGAGCAAAGTTTCTCATCAACCTATCATTTTCAACGGATCTTTAGTATTTTGTGTGGCTTTACTGTTGGCGAATATATACGGAATCGAAGACTGACGCTTGCAGGAAGCGAATTGGCTACCACAAATGTTAAAGTTATTGATGTTGCTATGAAATATGGCTATGAGAGTCCGGACAGCTTCGCTAAGGCGTTTCAAAAATTTCACGGTGTAACACCTTCGGCAGCACGTATGAATGGTAGTAAACTAAAATCCTTTTCCCGTCTTGTTCTTAAAATATCTTTGGAAGGCGGTAAACTAATGAATTACAGAATCGAAGAAAAACCGGAAATGATTTTAACAGGGTATAAAAAACATTTTACCGGTGCTCCCTACGGCGAAGAAAGAAAGCAGCAAGAAGGAAACTTGTTTATAACAACAAGAGGAAAACAATGGTTTCTTCGTGGAATATCACGAAACATTGATGCACATTGCGTTATCACAAATATCACAGATAAAGGTTACGACTATTATTACTGTCATCTGTTAGACGGTTGGGAAAGAGAAAATCTTTATAACAAATCAGTTACAGGTGTTGATTTTGTTGAAGATTTGGGATTGGAAAACATAGTTATTCCTCAAAGCACTTATGTGATTTTTGAAACAAAGGATGTAAAAAGTCCAATTTGCGATTATTTTGACCTCCTCAATCAGAGAATCCAAATTCTGACCGAATGGATGCCGGATATGGGATTTCAATTAAAAAATGCACCTGAACTTGCAGTTTATCATTGGCTTCCTAAATCTGAACGCAACATTCAAATTTGGATGCCAATAGAAAAAATCAAATAATGCAATCTTGCCGCCCGCTTTATTGCGGGCGGCATTAAAAAATCATAAAACTACCTAACCAACTGCACCAACGGATGGTCTTTCCGTTACGGCTTATGTAAATATCCGGAATCGGTTCGTCCTAACAGATATTCTTTCCGACGGAATCACCTGTTCCGCCGGTCCGTCATGATAAAACTTTGCCGCATATTCCGGCTGTTCGAGGTGCGAACCTCCGGGCAGGAAAACAGCATTTACCTTTCGAGGCTTGTCAGAAACGAATATAAAATCGGAAAGGTCGGGAATGATCCAGTTCGGATTCCTTATTCTTACGAAGATTTTTCATCTGCTCTGCTGAAACGAATATAAAAAAGCACTTGCAAATTGCAAGTGCTTTTTGTGGTCGGAGTGAGGTGACTTGAACACCCGACCTCTTGGTCCCGAACCAAGCGCTCTACCAAACTGAGCCACACCCCGACATGCTTAAGAATTATAGCATACTTCTTTTGGAATGTCAAGGGAAAATCCTCATTTTTTTATTTATTTTTCTTTCGGGCCGCAAAAAGGGGATTCGTGTTCCATGCGTCCAGAAAGTCCTGTTTCCGGCGCAGGACGGCGGTAAGATTGAGCATCAGCGCCAAAGCGTTTACCATGGATGCCGCCTGCCAGATCCGGGTTGTGGAAACAATGCCGCCGATATAGCAG
>CAKSIP010000073.1 GCA_934462825.1 uncultured Eubacteriales bacterium
TAGTTTCGCTTCATAAAGGAACGATACGTGCTGCAAACAACGGCGGCGCGGTGTTTGAAATCAGCCTTCCCCTGAGATAAACCACGAAATTATTAGTGTGAATCGGATTACGGATCATGTTACGAAAACAAAACCTAAAATGAAAGGAATCATATGATGAAGAAGATGATTGCAATTGCACTTGCCGCCGTTATTGTTCTCTCATTTGCAGCCTGCACAAAACAGAACGATGAAAGCGGGACAACCACGCCTTCCGATGCCCCCAAAGGGCAGGCAAAAAGCGCTTTGGAAATTCTTGAAAAGGTCTGGAGCAAATATTCAACCGACGAAAAATTCCCCGCCACAGGCGGCTACGGGAAGCACATAAAGGACGGAAATCCCGGAAAGATTGACGTTGGCGATGCCGAAACACTTGATTTTGAGCTTGGCTTCCCGAAGGCACAGGCATCAGAGATAAACGATGCTGCATCGCTTATGCACATGCTGAATCAAAATAACTTTTCCTGCGGCGTATATCATGTTAAAAGCTCCGGCAACGCCGAAGCACTGGCCGGTAAAATGAAAGATAACATTCTTTCGCGCCAATGGCTGTGCGGACTTCCCGAAAAGCTTGTGATTCTGACCGTCGGTGATTATATCGTTTCCGTCTTCGGCGCCGCCGAGCTGACAGACACCTTTATCGCAAAGCTTTCCGCCGAATACAGCTCGGCAAAACCGATTTTCAATGTGCCTATCGCATAAGGCAGAGCTATGCTTTTTTCAAGTATAACATTTTTGTACGGCTTTCTGCCGTGCGTCCTGCTCGTGTATTTTGCCGTTCCCGACCGTATGAAGAACACCGTTCTCCTTCTTGCGAGTCTGTTCTTCTATGGTTGGGGAGAGCCGAAATATCTTGTTTTTATGCTTGCCTCGGTCACGCAGTCGTACGTTGCCGCGCTTCTCGTTGAACGCTTTCGCGGGAAAAAGATCGCAAAGGCGGCGCTTGCCGTTTCGGCGACCGCCAGCCTCGGTCTGCTTGCTTACTGCAAATATGCGGACTTTTTTATCGGGAACTTCAATGCGGTGACCGGTCTTTCCGTCCCGCTTCTCCGGGTGGCTCTGCCGGTAGGCATCAGTTTTTATACATTCCAGATCCTGAGCTATGTCATAGATGTTTATCGCGGCGATGTGCCGGCGCAGCGCAATTTTATCGATCTTGCAATGTATGTGGCAATGTTTCCGCAGCTGATAGCCGGTCCCATTGTCCGCTATTCCGATATTGCCGGAAGCCTGAAAAGCCGGAAAACCACGCTTGCTGACGCGTCGGAGGGGATCACGCGTTTTTCCGTCGGTCTTGCCAAAAAGATTCTCCTTGCAAATTCCGCAGCGCTTATTGTGTCGGAATTCAAGGCATACGGCGAGAAAACCGTTTTGTTTTATTGGCTGTATGCCGCGGCATATATGCTGCACATCTATTTCGACTTTTCCGGATATTCAGATATGGCAATTGGGCTTGGGCGCATTTTCGGATTCCGTTTTTCCGAAAACTTCAACTATCCGTATGTTTCTGCAAGCATTACGGAGTTCTGGCGCCGCTGGCATATCTCCCTCGGCAGTTGGTTCCGCGACTACCTGTATATCCCCCTCGGCGGAAATCGCGTAAAGCCAATCCGTCATGTTTTCAACATCCTTGTCGTATGGACAGCCACCGGTTTTTGGCACGGAGCATCGTGGAACTTCGTTCTCTGGGGACTTCTTTATGCGGTGCTTTTGCTGTTTGAAAAATACATTCTCCGTCCGAAGGCACGGTTTGCGGTTCCGATGCATATCTATACGCTGGTGTCTGTCATGCTCGGATTTGTGCTGTTCGATTCTTCAGGGATTGCCGACGCAATTATGAGCTTTCAGTCCATGTTCGGGCTTGCCGGAATTCCCGCCGTGAATGCGGCTTCGCTGTATTATCTGAAAAGCAACCTTGTACTGCTTATTGTTGCAGTTGTCGGAGCGACTCCCCTGCCCAAACGGATTTATGAGAGAATCAGCGGGACGGCGGGCGGAAGCAGGGTTCTTGCCGTTCTGACGCCGACGGCAACCGTTGCGGCAATTGCCGTGTGCACGGCGTATCTGATCGACGGATCGTTCAACCCGTTTGTCTATTTCCGGTTCTGACTTGCGGTTTCAGACCGATTGAACGGAGGAGTATAATGAAGAAAATCCAACAGATATTGACTTTGGCGCTGTCTCTCGGTTTCATTGCGGCTTTTTCAGCATGGTTTCTGATTTCGCCCGATGCCGATGAATCGACGGTTGAAAGACGACATCTTGCGAAATGCCCCGCGCTGTCTTTTTCATCGGTTGCGAACGGCAGCTTTATGAACGGCTTTGAAAAATATATGCTCGATCAGTTCCCTCTGCGCAACGGTTTCCGGAGTCTGAAGGCTGCCGTAAATGCGAAGGTGTTCATGAAAAAGGACAACAACGGACTTTATTCCGTCGGAGAGCATCTCTCAAAGCTTGACTTCCCGACCGACGGCGGATCGGTTGATCATGCCGCACGGCGTTTCCGCTATGTGTATGACATGTATCTCCGGAATGCCGGAACAAAGACATACCTGTCGGTGATACCCGATAAAAATGTCTTTATCGCATCGCAGAACGGCTATCCGGACAAGGATTACAAAGCCCTTGTCGAACGCCTCAGAAGCGGCTTCCCGGAGGCAAAGTATATTGATGTTTCCGGACTCCTGTCGGCAGATGATTTCTATTATACCGATTCGCATTGGCGGCAGGAAAGAATAACGAAGGTCGCCGATGAAATTGCGGCGCAAATGGGAGCGGAGCGGGTCGGAAAGTGTGAAATACATGACACCTGCAGACCGTTTTACGGCGTTTATTACGGACAGGCAGCCCTGCCGCACGCGCCGGAGAGGCTTTTCTATCTTGATAACGTCATGATACGAGGGCTTAAGGTGTATAATGCCGAAACATCGTCCGACATCCCGGTTTACGACCTCGGTGCCGCCGCCGGACGCGATCCTTATGAAATGTTCCTCGGCGGCGCGCGTTCGATCATCAGGATCACTAATCCGAATGCCGAAAAAGAACGCCGGCTTATTGTTTTCCGGGATTCGTTCGGCAGCAGTATAGCGCCGCTTCTTGCGGCAGGCTATTCCGAAATAACGCTTGTCGATAT
>CAKSIP010000074.1 GCA_934462825.1 uncultured Eubacteriales bacterium
CCTCCTTTCGTGAACACAATTATTTAACAATTATTTTTTTGAAGAAAACGAAAAAAGGGCGGTTTTCGGAGAGAAAGAACTCCGGTTTTCAAATGCGGCTACGCATTTGAAAACTAAAACACGCCCTGAAATGGTCGTTCGCCAGTCCGATTCCGGAAGGAAGGTCGAAATAGGCGAAAAATATCTTTATATTTTCTCACTTTTCCGAATTTTGAAAAAGTGAGGAAAACGGAGAAAAACGAAGAAAACCCGAGAAAATCTCGGGTTTTCTGCCTCATATCTTTTAAGAGGCTTATACTTGGAGGCGCCACCCAGATTTGAACTGGGGCATGAAGGTTTTGCAGACCTTTGCCTTACCGCTTGGCTATGGCGCCGTCAAGACTTAACTAGTATAGCAAACGCGGTGGCGTTTGTCAAGAGTTTGCCAACTTCTTTCTTTCGTCGGTTTTGGGTGTTCCACGGGCGTGCGGGGAAGTCCGGGGGAGCGCCCGCGGGCAGAGGGACGATTTGGTGCGACCGAGGGAAATATAGGGGCGGAGGAACGGCTCGGCGCGACTGCGGGAATCATGGGGCAGAGGGGCGGCTCGGTGCGACCGTGGAAATCATGGGGGCAGGGGGAACAGGTGGATGCGGGAGCGGAGGTCGCCGGGCGGGAATGCTCCGAGAGGGAACCCGCGCGCGGTATTTCCTATATGTGGGCGCGCTTAAGTGGGGGTGGAGACAGACGCGTTCGCGCGGATAACGACATTCTTACTTATGTGTGGGCGCGGAATCAGTTCAACAGCACGACCGTGGCAACCGAGAGGACAATAATCGCGGCATCGACCGTGAGCGTGGCGGCGGAGACGATGCGCAGCCAAAGCGCGTTTACCCGTATATTTACAATCGCGAAAATCATGGCGGGCAATGCCAGAAGGAACGACGCAACCAGGAAAACCAAGCCGAAAATGATGAACACAAGCGCACCTGCCGCGGTCCCGACCGCCTCGCCGACGCTGTCGTTCTCTTTATCCTGCGTCGCGTTCAGTCCGCGGACAAACGTGTTCGAGAGCAGGGCGCAGACGAGCGCCGCCGCCGTCAGAATCAGGGCAATCACCAGAAAAACAATATGTCTCGTTTTCATGAAATGCGGCTCCTTCCGTTTCCGTGACACCCCACCCGTGCCTGCGGTCGGGGACTTCTGTTATCACTATAGCACGCCGGGCGGAAAAAGTCAAACAGGGGAGACGTGCCACCGGCACGGCGGTTGCTTTACAGGGCGATCCGGTAGCGCTTGACGCGGACGTTCTCCTCGGGGTCAAAGAGCGTGTTTTCCAAAACGCCGCCCGCTTCTACCCATTCCGATACTTTGCGCGGGTGCAACACCGCGCGGGCGGCATCATACAGCCGCGCCCAAACAGGTTCCATTGGTGTTTCCTCCAATGTGTGTTCTTCTGTAAGGCTGTGTAAGGCGCACTTCAACGGTTGTTGAACCACATAAAGTGATCGAATTCCCGTCGCCGGAAAGCCGTGTGGATACTAAGCATATCCAGTTTCTCGGCTATGTAAGCATTGTATTTTTCGTATTGAAGGTTTTTGCGCCACTGTTCGATTTCACGCACGGAAATATCGCCGAAATAGAGGGGAAGTGTACGCTTAAGGACGTTGTCAAAAATCGAATAATCGTCTCGTCCGTCGCGGTGCAGGTTATGGTAACAGCAGTACTTAGAGGCAAAGGAAAACAAATTGATTTGCCCGTTGCAATTTGCGATGTCGTTGACGACCTGGGGGTCTCCTTGACGGATTCGTTGATCAAGGTGTTGAATGCCGACAATGTGTTTCGCCAGTTCGGCGACGCTGATCCGGCTCTTATGACGGGATATATTTGTGGAATTGGTGATGTCAATCAGTCCAATCTTCATAGCGACGATAACAGGATCGGTGTTGTCCGGGTACTGCCGGATACAGTCGGCGAGCAGGGCGTCTTCCTGCCCGTAATGATCGGTCGCTAAAACTTGCCGGTGCGCCGCTTCCAAATTTTTGACGGTGATTTCACGGATACTGCGGGGCGTGAGGGAAGTTTTTTTCATCAATGTTACCGATGCCGGGGATCCGGGCATGGAATACACGGCGGGGCGGGCGTCCGACCTTGCAATCTGCCCGCTTTTCAAAAGAGTCATCAGAGCGGAATAAATGTACGGCGAATGGTTGCGATCGCGATAAATGCTTTGCGCCAGTTGTGCCTGTGTCATGGGTGTTTTTTTGAGTAACATGAGTATATCGGATTGGCGACTCATGGCGAGTACCTCCTCGAAAAAATAAATGTCAGACGGAAATGCGGGATGTGGGGGCGCCCGCATCCAAACGGATAATTACCGATCGTACTTGATAACGGTTTTGGGCGCGTAGAGATCGATCTGCCCCCGCGTTGCTTTTCGGTCTCCCCACTCGGGTTTTATCTGATCGAAATAATATACGCTATACAGGTAGATATCGACCCGTTTCGTGTACTTCGGAAGACAATATTCGGCTTTGTTGGTACCATCCGGCTGTATTTTGTATTGTTCATAAATGACGTGATGAGGAGCGCCGCTGGTGATTTCATCATCATACGCGGAATAACATCGAATGAATACCTTGAGCGCGGAAACCGGCGTTGTGTCACGGTTGTGAAGATTCATTTTGAGTAACGAGTAGTCGCGGTATTGAACGATGCTGCCGCTGATGGTAATCGGCGCTGCTCCGACAAAGCAATTCACGATCTCCGCTTCGGGTTTGGCCGGCGCTTCTTCCTTCGACAGGACATATGAGACGATCAATAAAACCAACCACAGGGCGCAAAGCGCAGCACAAATGATCTTCGTTTTTTTGGATGCCATTTCAGCAGCCCCGGAACGGGTCGTTCACCGTCACATAGCCGCCCTTGCCCGCGCTTCGGTGGTTGGTCACGATACCTGCCCACGCCAGAATCCCCGCATAATAGGTAGAGCGCCGCAACGTCGTGTCGCCT
>CAKSIP010000075.1 GCA_934462825.1 uncultured Eubacteriales bacterium
ACCTTCTTTTACGTGCCTCGTCAAGGCCAAAGTCCGCAAAAAAGAAGTTGCGGCAAGCCGGAAACGGAAGCGAAAGCGAAAGCGAAAGCGGAAAAAGAAACTGTATTTTTCGAGAACTGCCCCTTGCAAACGGAAGGAAAATCAAGTATAATAAAATCAAAGAACCCGGTGAAGGGAAAGAGAGAAAGGGGGAGGCCGATGAATCGTTCGGAGCGCGGAGGCGTCGGAACCGGAGGAAAAGAAAACGGGACACAAAGAAATCGTATGCTACGCCGGCGCACGGTGGCGCTGATTGTCTTTTTCTGCGTTATTTGCGCCGTTTTTTGCGCACGGCTGGTGTATTATCAGGTGTTTGCCCGTGACAAATACGCGCCGGCAGGGGACGGAACCCGAGAAACGGTGTACATCGAGGCCTCTCGCGGAAACATTTGTGATCGCAACGGAAAGGTGCTGGTGACCAATCGAACCACGTATACCTTTCAGCTGGACTATGCAACGATTCCCGACACGCGTGCCGAGCTGAACGGAGTGCTTTTAACGGCGCTGGACGCCATGGACGCGGCAGGAGGAACCATGACGCGCCCCACCAATCTGTGCCCGTTTACGGGTACCTACCCCGATATTGAATTTTGCGAGGAATTTACCACCAACGGGGCTATGTACGATGAATTTGACCGATTGCTTGAAAAGAATTTCGTTACCTCGAAGAAGTCCTTGGAGCAGGTCAAAGCGGAAAATTCGGCGGCCACCGTGGCCGCGTATTACGCACGCGCCTATAAAATCGTCAAGGAAACCAAGGATAAGGACGGCAACGTGATCGGCTATACTTCGGATTATTCCGCCGAAGATATTACCCGCCTGATTGCCGTGCGCTATGAAATGGATCGCCGCGGCTTTGGAGCCAATCAGCCCTTTGTGTTTGCTTCGTCGATCAGCTTTGATTTTTCCGTGTACATCCGAGAGCTTGACGTGCCCGGCCTTGCCGTGGGCGAAACAGTCAGCCGGGAATATGTATATCCGGGCTACGCCTCCCACATTCTCGGCTTGACCGGTCAGATTTATCAGGAGGATTGGCCGACCTATAAGGAAAAAGGGTACGATATGGATGCCCGTGTGGGCATTTCGGGCTGTGAGGCCGTTTTTGAGGACTATTTGCGCGGAACCCGCGGGATTTATTACGTTTATAAAAATGCGAACGGACAGGTGACGAAAACCGAGGAGGTTCGCGCGCCCATCGACGGCAAGGACGTGTGGCTGACGATTGACATAGATGTGCAGATCGCCGCCGAAGACGCGTTGAAAGAGAACATTGAAAGCATTGCCGGGTCCGCTTCGGGGGAGCGGCGGGGCGAAGATGCCAATGCAGGCGCCGTGGTGGCGATGGATCCCAATACAGGGGCGCTTTTGGCGCTTGCTTCCTGCCCCTCTTTTGACTTGACGACTTACAATAAAAATTATAATCTTTTGCAATCCAATCCCGACGCGCCTCTTTTGAACCGCGCGTTGCAGGCCGTGTATGCTCCGGGCTCCACATTTAAGGTGGGCATGGCGCTTGCGGCGCTGGAGTCGGGCATTATTACGGAAAAATCCACATATCTTTGCGAGGGGTATTATTGGCGTTACGGCGCCCGTGATGCCTTCAAATGCGCCGTATATCCCGGGCGGCACGGCTATCTGAATGTGTCGCGTGGCCTGGAGCTTTCGTGCAACTGCTTTTTCTATGAGGTGGGACATTATCTTGGCATTGATACCATGAATGCGTGGTGCCGGCTGTATGGCTTGGGCGAGGCAACGGGGATCGAGCTTTCCGAACGGATCGGGATTCTGGCCGGAGAGGATTATCGGGAAAGCCATCCGGATTTCTGCCGGGAAAACGGCCTTGACGCATGGAAAATCGGTGACACATGGCAGGCGGCTATCGGGCAGTCGGACAATGCTTTCACGCCGTTGCAAATTTCGTCGTATATCTCGGCGATTGTTAACGGCGGCACACGCTATGCCGCCCATCTGCTTCACTCGGTACACGCCTACGGGGAAACGGAGGAGGACGTCCTCCTGGTCGAAAAAGAAAAACAGGTGCTTGGCACCATTCCGCTCCATACTTCCAATCTTTCCGTGATTAAAGAGGCCATGCGTAAAGTGGTCAGCGGGGAGGATGCGGCATGGCCCATTTATCGGAATTTCCATGACGTGTCCTATTCGGTCGGTGCCAAGACCGGTACGGCACAGGCGGGTACAAAGCACAGCGATAATGCCTGGTTTGCCGGCTTTGCGCCGGTGGAAAATCCGCAAATTCAGGTGACCTGCATGATTGAACACGGCGCGTCGGGCAGCAATGCCGCTTATACGGTTCGCAAATTGATGGACGCGTATCTGCTGGGGAAAACCGAAGCAAAGGGATAATGCTGGCCGAAGGCCGCCGGAAAAAAGGGAACAACCGATCTCGTTTTTTGGAGGGCACTTTGCAGGCTTTTTTGAGAAGGATTTCATGTTTCAACCGGATTCTTGCCGTTGAAACACAGGGATCCTTCTTTTTTGACGCTCTTTTTCCATAAAACGATGAAAACGGCGCATTTGGGGTTTGACAATTTACGAAAGAAGTGCTATAATAATACGGTTGACTTGTTTTAAATTTATAGTAGGAAACGAAAAGGTAACGAAAGCCCAAAGAAACGGCGATTCAATGGGGAAATCCCCTCACCATGAAGTGCGGCGAGGGAGAGGAAAGAGAAACCCCAAGAACCGGAAGGAAGGGAGAAAGAGAAGATGAGGAAGGTAAGCTACTTTCCTGGA
>CAKSIP010000076.1 GCA_934462825.1 uncultured Eubacteriales bacterium
GGAGTAAACGAAGGTTCTCCTACCATGGACGAATTGACGATTAACATTACCAGCGGCAATTGGAACGCAGTAGCCGAATACTATGCGGCAAAGAGACTCAATTCCACAAATCAGGCAACAGACACCTTCAAAATTGCCACCGTTACGGTCACTATCACCAAGGAACCATCATAAGGTTTTAATTTGCCGTAAGGCAACTTAAAATAAAATTATCGAAGAAAGGAGGATACAAACGATGAAGATGAAAAAGAAAATTCTTTCCATTGCGCTTTGCGTGGCTCTTTGCTTCGGCATGGTGCTTCCCGCTTTTGCAGCAGGAACCGTAGAGGCAGAATACACAGGGCAGACCAAGGGAGAAGACGTCAATATCACAATCAACGGCGACGTTGTTCACGTGTATTATGTCGATATCGAGTTCACAAACCCGATGTTCACTTATTCGTCCGGCTCCAAGTGGAACCCCGATAACTACCAGTATGAGCCAAGCACCGGTGCTACATGGAATGGCGAAGGTATCGTAACGATTACAAACCATTCGGATCTCCCGGTACATTACACCGTTGCGAAGGAGAATGTGGTTAACACTTACGGCCCGCTTGACATCGTGGTAACCGGAGACGCAGGCACTATTGATAAGTGCAACGTCGGCGACACCCGCGGAAGCCACAACGCAACCGCAACCTTCAAGGTAACCGGCACACCCACCGTTGCCGAAATCAACGCGCAGAAACTCGGTGAAATCAAAGTCACCATCACGACGAAGTAAGTCCCGGATAAAAAATCTGTAAGGAGGGAGAAGTGTATGAAAAAGGTTGCCTGTACGCTGTGCAGTCTTGTTTTTGCGCTTTTTCTCTCCCTGCAGATGGGATTTTCCTCCCTCGCTCTCACCCTCGCCTTCGTCCCCGTCTCGGCGGCGGACGGAGACACAACCGATGTGATTATCAACATCACACGGGAAAATGAATACCAATATGCGGTGGATATTCTTTTTAAGAACATTTCCTTTATCTACCAGCTTGAAAGCATTGCCGTCAATTCCAAAACCGGCGAACGCTATGTCAACAGCGGAAAGTGGCTGGAGCAGGGCGGCGCGCCCGCTCCGTCCTTTGATGTGGTGGTCGTCAATCGCTCCGATACGCCGATCTGTTCGGAAACTTCGTTTCTGGCCGCCGATTTTCATCAGTGCGGCGCGGGAATCACCGTGAAAACCGACGGCGAAAGCATTCTTCCCGCCGTCCTGCTGGAAGAGGAAAAGAAAACCGTGTACGAGCAAAAAACAAGCGCCGTGTTCGGTCTGTACCCGGATTTGTCGTCCTATAAGGGCGCGAAAACCATATCGGCGACGGTGAAAATTGATCGCGCCGCCGGAACAACGACCGAAGGCTATCCTTTCGGATGGCGCAAGCAATAACGGCAGAAAGAGGTGTTGCACAATGAAAAAGAAAAAATTGAATAAAACAGGTGCAAAATCTCTTTGTGCCGCTATTATGGCAGTGGCCATGATAATTCTTTCCGTCCCTGCGCTTCCGGTCAGTGCCGAAAACGGGGACGCCACCAAAAACGATGACGGCTATCGCTATGCCGTCACGATTGAATTTGGCTCGATGGCCTTTTGTTATGACTACGGAAAATGGGATGTCAATGAACTGCGCTACAAGGCAAATGCTTCAAGCGTCAATCCCGCCCACGACACGACAGCGGGCTTTCCCGGCTGGTACGGCTTTGACGGAACGGCCAACCGCATCAGCGTGAAATATTCCAATCAGAATGAGAAAGACGGCCCGACACAAAAAAACCGCAAGCTCGCCGTCACGCTGGAATACAGAAACAATCAAACCGATGACGGCGGAAAGCATATTGACGGCGTTACAATGGACTTTTATTCGGACGCCGCCCTCACCGTCCCGTTTGCCCGTGATTTTTCCGTCCCCCACACTTCGCCGGAGGATCTTAGTGTCAAAACGGTAATATACGCTTCTTTGAAAGGCGTACCCCTTGAATATAATCCCACAACATACGGCTGGGAAAAATACAAGTCCGATACCTTTGCACCTATCGGAATGCTTACAATCCGCGTCGGCGCAATTTCGGACTGACAAAAGCGGACGGAAAGGGAAAGACATGCATTCATTCAGTAAAACAAAAATGAAACGCGATGTTCTCATCGCTCTTGCGATTTTGACGGCGGTTGCCGCCGTGGTTGCGGCCTTTGTTTTCATCCTTCGTATGGAGCCGAGAATCATTGATAAAAAAGAAATGGCCGGAGAGCCGGAGAACCAATCCGAGATCAAGGGCTACGTGGCCTACGAGGCCCCCGACGTCTGCAAGGTGAAAATCTGTTGCGAGCCGACGATTGACGGAGGCTATGCGTCCATTTGGCTGACAAACCTCGCCGAAAATGACGTTCTCATCCGCGCGGAGCTGTATTCGGTCAAGGAGGTTTACAATAAAGAAACCGGCCAGACGACCTTTCTGCCCGATAAATTGCTCGGAAAGACGGGCTTCATTCATGCGGGAACGTATGTAAAAGACGTCAAGGCCAAGGGCATCCAATCCGGCCAACAGACAAAAGTTATGGTGAAAATCGCCACGATGTACGAGGAAAGCAGAACCAGCAAGGGTGTCTTTTATATTCGTACAACGATAAACTGAAAATTCCTCTCATAAAGCAATATAAAAGGGGCTGTTAAAAACTCGATGTTTTTAACAGCCCCTCAAAAATGCCGGTCGGGATTCCGGCATTTTTGAGCGATTCTTGGTCGTTT
>CAKSIP010000077.1 GCA_934462825.1 uncultured Eubacteriales bacterium
TCATTCTTTGCATAACAATCCCCCACATACATTTTTACAGATATAGTATAGCACATTATCGGAACAATGTCAAGAATAATATTCGGAACAATGTTCGGAACTATACCGCCGCGTTTTTGGATATTGTTCCGATAGAAAAAGGGCAGGCGATTTTGCCCGCCCTTTGGGTGCAACATCTGATAAAAAGGTGTAAATACGAATTTTTGCCGCATGCTACGTCGGCATTGAGAAGTTCTTGCTTGACTCGACAGTCGTTTTGCGCTGTGCCGACGGAATTTGAAAATCGTTTTCTTTGCCTACTGCACCTCAGTCTTTGCGTTGTGAAATGAGTTGACTTCCAAGCGGTTTTATGCTATACTGAAGGCAGAAAAAAGCATTTTGAACGGAGGCGCGCAAATGACTAAAGATATTATAAAGTCCGTTGTGGACAAAGCCGATCCGATTGGGTTACTTGGGATGTGTTGCCCGGCAGATGAATATGACTCCGAAATCGAGATGATTTTTGCACGTGTCCGAAAAGGCATGTCCGCAGACGAAATCTCTAATGTCATTTATGCCGTGTTTCTTGAAATGTTCAGCGAGTCAATTGACACTAAGCTCTGTGATACCATGGCATGCGAAATGCTCTCACTTGATTGCTGACCACACCTTTGACCACTTACGGCTTCGGACTACCCGGATTACATGCCGCGAAGAGCACACGAAAGCAGTCCACCAGGACTAAAAAGCCCCGAAAAGCCCGTAAAATCACGCAAAAAATCAGGGTTTTAGCGTTTGGGACGTCGATGCCGCAGGTTCGAATCCTGTCACTCCGACCAAAAATCAGCCGAAAATAAGGGTTTTCGCCCCACTTTCGGCTGATTTTTTACTTATAATAGGCTTTTATCCACCACTTCGGAAAAATCCCCTGGCGGTAGAAAAACGGCTTGTGCCGCATTTACAGCACAAGCCACTTTCTTTTTTTCGGAAGGCTTTTTCTTTGACTACTGCGGCGCATATTTTAATGGCTGATCTCTGCCATTACCTTCTGATTTTATCAATTAAAAACCAACCGATGTTTGTTTTTTGTAAATGTCGCCTCCATTGAAATCAACCGATACTTGTGCTATAATTAAGACAGTGAAAGCGGCTCTCAATGAAAAACATCAAAGGAGATTTTTATATGAGTATTGAAGCGATAGGAAAACAGATTGCGTCATTGCGCAAAGAAAAAGGCGCGAGGCAAGAAGAACTCGCAAAATACGTCGGTGTTAGCGCGCAGGCTGTATCAAAATGGGAGAACGGCGGCGTACCGGATATTGAATTACTGCCGAAAATTGCGGATTTCTTTTCTGTTTCCATTGACAGTCTTTTTAACAGAAACATTTCCGATAGCAATCTTCAATCGGCCCTGATGAAAAAGATAATCAAGACTCCGAACGATCAAAAAATAAAAGTTGCGTTCAATCTTTGCTGGGACATAGAACGCGCGCTTATGCCACATCCGGAATATACTGATGATAACAATCTTGAGGATTACGAAAAAGCGATCGGCAGGAACGAACAACGCTATTCATCGATGATGCGCAATGATGGGTTTACACTTATGGGAATCGCCAATCTACGTCAATACTTTCTTCTTGTCCCGGAGCCCCGCAGCACAAACGACGCTTACTTCAAGGATGTGGATTACCCCGCCTTTTTCAAAGATATGTCAGACAAAACTTTTTTCAATGCCTGTGTTTTTCTGAACCAACGTGATGCTAAGAAAGCCTTCACGCCGATGCTACTTGTCAAAAATCTCGGCATAGATGTCCAGAAGGCAGATGAAATACTGAAAATGCTAAAAAAATATCATCTCATTGCTTCCTCCCAGATTGAAATGGATGACGAAGTGCGAACGGTATATCAATTCCGTCCGACACCGTCATTTGTTGCCTTGCTGATTTTTGCAAGAGAAATGATCGATAGACCTGAAATCTTTGTATATTATAGCGAAGGAAGAACGGAACCGTATTTCAAACAAGGCTGAATTTTGTTGCAAATTTTTTAAGGACTGACCGCATATTTCGGCTATGCCGAAATGGGTCAGCCCTCGTTTTTTTGCATTTGCCTTGATTTCCGCAACCTCCTTTTTCATATCCGCAACCAGCACCCTGAGCTTTTCCTCGCATTCCTTCCGCGTGGTAAGATTTTACCTTCGCGTTTAGGAAAGCATCCGCACGTTTGTGAAAATTCAACAAAATTCAGAATAATATATTTTATTTACTGCGCATTGTCAAGCACAAGGAAATATGGTATAATGAGATTGACGGAAGGCTGATCGGATATGACAGCCGGACGGTACCAATGGTTTTACCTATTTATCTTCCCCTCAAAGAGAAGCATTAAGAGATGCTTTTGTTGACTATTTTCCGGAGTGTGTGAAAATGAAAAAATGGAAAAAGATATTATTGGGATTTGCATATTTTCTCATAATTAATGTATTGTTGCTGTTGCTTTTTGATGTGTGGAAATTCAAAACAAGCACTGTATTGTTTTCGGATGATACATTAAATGGTCATAATGTGCAGTTGATTCAAAAGGGGCATCAATTTTTGACCGGAGAACACCTTATATTTATCACCGCTGATGGCAAAGATATATGCAAATTTATATTATATCCTCCGTCCTATACGAAGGCATCAGAGTCATTGTATGATTCGCAATATATATCTTGCGAGACTGATAATGAA
>CAKSIP010000078.1 GCA_934462825.1 uncultured Eubacteriales bacterium
GTGTCGTCGTTGTATGTCGAAGATTTGGTTCCCAATGCATCGACATCTTCCTTTGTTATTGTATCATCTGAAACAAAATATGCGTTTTCCGTAAGCACTATGGCATGGCGCACATCACCTGAGCAAAGCTTGGCTATATACAAAAGCGTTGCGTCATCGACTTGTTTAGACAGGCCGCTTTCCTCGTCCAATTGTTTTACAGCCCGGCGCAACACAGGCACGCAGGCGGAGGGGGGAACCGGTTTAAATTCAAAAAGAGAGGATCGGGAAATAATCGCGTTGTAAATATAAAAATACGGATTTTCCGTTGTCGATGCAATCAAGGTTACACGTCCATCCTCAATGTATTCCAACAAAGCTTGCTGTTGCTTTCGATTGAAATATTGAATTTCATCCAGATAAAGCAAAATCCCGGAAGCGCCGAACATATTGTTCGTTTGCGAAATAATATCTTTAACGTCGGAAAGAGAAGCGGTCGTGGCATTCAGACGATAAAACATCATGTCCGATTGCGAGGCAATCACGGAAGCGGCCGTTGTTTTGCCTGTTCCCGGAGGGCCGAAAAAGATCATGTTGGTAATACGTCCGCCTTCGATCATGCGTCGTATGACACCCTTGGGGCCGAACAGATGCTCTTGCCCGGCCATTTCATCAAAAGACCGCGGACGAATCATATCGGCCAACTGTTTGTTGTTCATTTCATCCATTCCTCATTATTTGATATTGTTACAAGTCATTCGATCCGCTGGCAAGGCAAGGCCATTCAGCCTCGCAGAGTGCCAAGCCCTACATCGTCCATCGTCACAAGATTTTTCCTGACGATACTTTCTGCATATATTATATCATGAATTGCTTCTTTTGCCAAGATGTTTTCCGAAACCATCGAATAAAAAGCCAAAAAGGATAGTTTCTTTGATTCTTATGTCAATTTTTGTTCGTCGGCATAGAATGTTAAAGAAAGAGCTACATGTTCTTTCAATACAGAAAAGGAGGAAACTTATGGCTAATACAGCGGAAGGAAGATTTCCGTGCTCGACCGGCTCATCCGGCGGTAGCAGAGAGACTGTCAGCATAGAAACCAACCGAATTCTTGATTCATGCCGCGACCGCGACTGTTATGAAAATACCCGTGTGTATCTTTCCGATTTGGGCAACGAAATTATCGGAAGAACCGGGAATGTTCGGACAAAAAGCGCGGAAATTGCTTGGACGCACATCGGAATTGATCCGGTTCAATTCAACCGCGGATTTTACGCGCTCTCCATTCGTTTTTATGTAAAATTGGTGTGCGAAGCCTGCATGGCTCCCGGACGTTCCCAAGAATTTGAGGGGATTGCCGTGTGCGAGAAAAAAGTCATCTTGTATGGCGGCGAAAGCAATGTAAGCATTTTCCGAAGCACCCCGTCGCAGGATAACTTCTGTCATTGCGATGAACCGTGTGCCGGGACAAAAAATGTACCGGAAGCAGTGGTGGAGGTGGTAGATCCCATCGTGCTTTCCACGCGCGTTGTAGAAAAGTGCGACTGCATTCCTTGTAAGTGCTGCTGCTGTGTATCGGATATTCCTAAAACAGTGACGACACGCATCGATGGATGCTTGGCAGATGGCGATGGAATGGATCGCTATCTTGCTGTTTCTCTCGGCATTTTCTCTATCGTTCGCATTGTGCGTCCTGCTCAGTATTTGATCAGCGCCACCGAATATTCCGTTCCCGACAAGGAATGTGTGGTTCCCGATGAGGACGATCCGTGCCGTCTTTTCAACAGCATGGCTTTCCCATTCAACGAATTTAGTCCCCCCGACTACACATTTCCCCCGGCAGTTGCGGCAAGGAAAAAAGATGCGGCTGTCAGGGATAGCGCATAAAGCCCCGAGCCGCAAAGTCAAATTCAAAAGAGGCAACAGGCTCCTTTTGAGGAGTCTGCGCCTCTTTTGAATACGGGTGTTGAAAAATCCCAAAGGGTTTTTTAACACCCTTCTTTTTGTTGTTTTGTAATAATTTTCGGCTCTTGCTGATGACGTACACAGGCTTCGGTAATGATTACTTCGGCCACATCGTTGCGGGAGGGAATGGAATACATCAGTGTCATCATCAATTTCTCCATGATCGAGCGCAACCCGCGCGCACCGGTATTCCGTTGAATCGCTTCCTCCGCAATCGCATCCAGCGCGCCGTCTTCAAAGGACAGCGCAACGCCGTCCATGTCAAACAGTTTTTGATACTGACGGATCAGAGAATTGCGCGGTTGGGTGAGAATGGTTTTCAAGGCGTCCTTATCGAGATCCGAAAGGGAAACGATAATCGGAATCCTTCCTACCAGCTCCGGAATCAAACCGAATTTGACAATATCATGAGGAACCACATCCTTAAAAATATCGGTTTTCTTTTTCTCCGATTTTTTTAGGATTTCACTGTTGAAGCCAATCGACTGATTTCCCTTGCGTTTTTCAATAATATCTTCCAAGCCTTCAAACGCACCGCCGCAAATAAAGAGAATATTGGAAGTATCAATTTGGATAAATTCCTGATTCGGATGCT
>CAKSIP010000079.1 GCA_934462825.1 uncultured Eubacteriales bacterium
GGTCGCGACGGCGTTGTGACGGATAGAAACGGGCTCATTTACATGAGAGCGCGGTACTATTCGCCCGCCATGAAGCGTTTTGTCAATGCGGACGTTGTGGCAGGTGCAATTTCAAATGCCATAACCCTCAACCGCTACGCCTACGCCAACGGCAACCCTGTTACTAATGTTGACCCGTTCGGATTGAGCGCGGATGAAAGAGTCCTATACTACGAAAATCAAGCGTATGAAATATTTGTGCCATCATATTCTGGCAAAGATGATTTTGATGGCTGGACTACAGTTTATGATGTGCCGTATTGGGGCAAAAATGAGATTGACTGGAACAGGTTTATGCTTGGTCTTATCACGGGAGCGGACGATATGGACGGCATCGCCAACGGCACCAATCCCAACGTATCAAGCACGACCATTTCCGGCATTGTAGCTGGATACGCGCTGTTACGCGGCGCCTTGGACAGCGCCGCCAACAGTAGCAACAGGGCTAAGTTGCGATTCCTGTTCCAAGAAAAAGACGGAAAAAGAAGAGTAATCATCACCTCCGGAACCACTGAACAGAGAGAAGCCATGCAATCTGCAGCGGGCACATCGTATCGCGCCTGCTCCAAGGCCTCAACAGGTTCTGCTTTGGCTTGGACTTCTCACGCAGTTCGGAATCTGTATACCGGATTAACCGGGAACGATGCCGGCTTCGGATGGTACGACATGTTTTTCTCGGTTGATGCACAGCATAAAGATGCTGAGGAATTTTATTATGTATTTCCCGACCAAGAAGGCAACCTTGTCACCTCCGCCATTCTCTACCCCGGCGATCGCGCCGCAATTACTAAGGGCTTTTTCAAAAGGGAAATTTTATTAGAATTGCCACTGCACGGAAACCAAAAAATGTCCACTGACTTCCTGCGCTTCTTCGACGAAGCACTCTCCGAAAAAAACATTCAAATGGGCACCCGATAAGGAGGTTCTGTGAAAACCGGCATCATCATCAAAAACACGGCTTATTTGTTAGCGGTAAACATCACGTTGTGGATCCGGCTGTATTTTGTACGTTTTCTCGTTCCCGTGAGAGCGCCCGCAAACATCTTGCTGTTTTTCATCGCCTTGCTTCTCCATTCAATGTGGATGACATATGCTTTTTCCAATAACTTTGTATTTCGCTTCGAGGACAAGAGGACACGCCGAAAATTTTTCTCAATCCTGGCAATCAATTTGTGCCGTGAGGTTGTACTCGTCGGCGCGTCGATACTGCCGATTTCGTATCGCCACTTCTTCTTCGATGCCATCATCGTCTGCTTTTGGATTCTCGCCTATCTCGTAGTAGCATACGACAACAGATTGCGTATCTACCGAAAAAGAGCCCGACTTGCCTGCGCAGTCGGTACGGTCATTCTCCTTGCCGCGTGTGCTATCGGCAACGGTACAATCCCGTTGCAATATACCAAAGCACTGCAAAAATTCACTGCCGACTCGCCATATCTGGATGCGTTGCTGAAAAACTCCGAATTTTTTCTCTCTGTGAAGAGTCTTTCTGCCGAGATCCTGATCGGAATACTCTTTCTGTCGGCTCACGTCTCCTCGCTGTCGGCAGATGCGTTCACCACGGAGGAGTACAAATCACGGTATATCTGCAAATCCATCGTTCAGGCTCTGCTTATCTTCAACGTCACCCTTCTGATATGCCTGCTGTTGCCGTCCGGAAAAATGATATTTCTGCAATCGGCATCACAAAGCGGCGGCACTGCCTATTCTCCGCAAAGCCATATGGACACTTGGAATGATGGTGTAAACATATACTCCGACAGAACTGAACTGGATTTCTCCAACGTCTTGTATCAAACCCGGCGTATGCAACTCAGCAAGCCTTCAATCCGTAGCGAAACATTCCGATTGACCGGCGCTGAACAGGATATCATTTATACAAATGGGGCGAACCTGTATGCGATGCCCGCCAACTACCCCGAGCCGCATTGTGTTAAATTCACCGTAGGGGAAGACAGCACATATGTTTACGGGCACTATGCAATCGCCTACTACGAACAAGATCAGCCGCATATTGTACGAATCGAAAACCTGAACAATCATGAATACAGTGAAGTTTTGTCCGGAGTCCTTCGGGAACTGCTCGCGGATGGCAACCTGTTTGCCTTAGAATACGGCGGAGAATATTTACTGCGGTACCATACCGATTTCGTCATGCCCTATATCGAAAGATATAAAAACGCATCATTCACCGAGACGGAAAATCAATGGATGGCGGAGAGCTTCTACAAAGAAAGCTATATCATCAATTTCGCTGCTTCGCTCAATTAAGAATATTGTTCAAAAGCCGTACGTTTTCAGCCACTCCTCCGGGAGTGGCTGTTTTCCAAAACCGCTTGACAAAAATGTAAAATTGTGCTACACTTATGATAGCCGGAACCGTGTGACCTCGCGCACCGCGCGGAATCTGAGTGATAACTCCGTCATTTCGACCGAGAATTACACCTACGACGCGGCGGGCAACGTCACCGACGCCCCCGATAGTTGC
>CAKSIP010000080.1 GCA_934462825.1 uncultured Eubacteriales bacterium
TAGTTGTGGTGTCCCGTCTGATGCCGCTGCATGACATTTCGGACATTCTGAAGTAAAGGAAGGCGCGGGTGAATATGAATTTTCGTATGATCAAACAGATTCTCGGTTGGATTTTGCTGTTTGAAGCCATGTTTCTTCTGATTCCTTTGGTAACGGCGCTGGTTTATCACGAAATGCAAGAAGCGCTTGACTTTCTGATTTCCATCGGGCTATGTCTTGCCACCGGGGGGCTTTTCATGATCGGAAGGCCCAAAACCAAAACGCTATACGCGCGAGAAGGGATTGTGATCGTCTCGCTGAGCTGGCTGGTGCTGAGTTTATTCGGCTCCCTGCCCTTTCTGATTTCGGGGGCAATTCCCTCCTTTGTAGACGCTTTCTTTGAAACGGTATCCGGCTTTACCACCACCGGTGCATCAATTTTGTCTTCCGTTGAAAATTTGCCGAAATCCATTCTGCTTTGGCGAAGCTTTACCCACTGGATCGGAGGCATGGGGGTTCTTGTCTTTATCATGGCTTTCATCCCCCTCAGCGGCGCGTACAACATGCACCTGATGAAAGCAGAATCGCCCGGCCCGTCGGTCAGCAAGCTGGTGCCGAAAGTCAAGACCACGGCGCTCATTCTTTATTCCATTTATATTGCGCTCACTTTGCTCGAATTTATTGTGCTGATTTGCGCGGGCATGAGTGTGTTTGATTCCATCAACACGGCCTTCGGAACGGCCGGTACCGGTGGATTTGCCATAAAAAACAACAGCTTTGACGGATATTCCCCGGCCCTGCAAATTATTGTAACCGTATTTATGCTGATCTTTTCGATCAATTTCAACTCCTATTACCTCATTCTCCGCGGAAAGCTGAAGGATGCCTTCAACTCCGAGGTGCGCTGGTTTCTTGCCGTTGTAGCAGGTGCCATTGCCGTAGTCACTCTCAACATTTCCTCCATGTACGGCAGCATCAGTGAAGCGCTCCGGCATGCCGCCTTCTCCGTGTCTTCAATTGTTTCCACCACAGGCTATGCCACGCAGGACTTCGACCTATGGCCCGTCTTTTCCAAAATCATCCTTCTTTTGGTGATGTTTATGGGGGCGTGCGCCGGAAGCACGGGCGGCGGCGTCAAGGTTTCCCGTCTTTTGATTCTTTTCAAAAGCGCCAAACGGGAATTGAACCGCATGATCCACCCCAAAAAGATCGAAAACGTAACGATAGACGGCCGCCCGGTGGGCGATGACGTTTGCCGTTCGGTGATCTCTTACTTTGGTTGCTACATGCTTCTGTTTGCCGGATCCGTAACGATTCTTTCCTTGGATCCTTCCCTCGGAAGCGGCGATCTCGTCACCGGATTCACCTCGGTGCTGACTACGCTCAGCAACGTCGGTCCCGGCCTGGCGCAGGTAGGCCCGACGCAAAACTTTGCCTTCTTTTCTCCGCTTTCCAAGGTTCTTTTAACATTCAACATGCTGGCAGGGCGCTTGGAATTGTTCCCCATGATTCTTTTGTTCTCCCCTGTCACCTGGAAAAAATAAAAAGCAAAAAAGCCAAGACCGTTTTTTTGATTTCGGTCTTGGCTTTTTTATTTTTATGGAATCAAGCTTCGTGCGTTTTATAAAAATGTGGCGTTCGCGTCATTTTTTTCTTCGTTTTTTCACCGCGCCTACGCGCATAATAAAGTATAGAGGAAACGGAATTTTCCCGATCGCTCGGTTTGTCGTTTTCTCATTTTTCCAAAGAA
Source organism: uncultured Eubacteriales bacterium (assembly GCA_934462825.1). Classification (GTDB taxonomy): domain Bacteria; phylum Bacillota; class Clostridia; order Oscillospirales; family CAG-272; genus CAKSIP01. The sequence goes on from CAKSIP010000080.1 coordinate 1,730, forward strand.
AGGGGCTTTTGCCTCCGAAACACCGAAAAGCGCAAAAGCCAAACGAAAGCAGTTCAAATGAAAAAGCATGTTTTTTCCCATTTTCATCCCCATTCACGCGCCGTGCGCCTTCTTTGCATGACGTTTGCCTTGCTTGGGCTTTTCTCCGTATTTTCTCTCAGTGTTTTCGCCGAAGCGAACGAGGCGAAATCCATTTCCTTGATCGGCAAGGGAAGCCTCATCGTGCCGGCCGACACCGCGACGCTGAATTTCAACTTTGACACCCGTGCCAAAAGCGCAGAAGAAGCCGCCGCGCAAAGCGACGTTCTCCTGGCGCAAGTTCGCCAAAGCTGCGGCGACATGGGTGCATTGACCGAAAACAATTTGTGCGTTTTCCATGACGGCCATGATTTTACCGCGTCCCGTTATATTTCCCTGACGCTTTCCGATCCCGAAAAGGTAGAGGAAGCCGAGCAAAAGCTTCGCGCCATCGGCGTGCTTTGCATCAACAATGTTTATTATTCCCTGTCCGACAGCACGCCTTACGAAGCCGAGGCCGTGCAAAAAGCCGTTGCCAATGCGGAAGCCAAAGCGCAATTGCTTGGCATTTCCTACAAAGTTCGCCGCATTGAGGAAAACGACACCATCTACTATCCAAGCTCCGGGACACCGGTGCCCGACAAGCAGGTTGTCGTAGAAGCACGCATCACCGTTGTTTTTGAAAAATAAGGCTGTCACACCCCTACAGAACAAACGGGCGTGGGGGAAAAAAAAAAA
>CAKSIP010000081.1 GCA_934462825.1 uncultured Eubacteriales bacterium
ACGAAATGCGCTGATGATTTTTGGTGAAGAAAGCAAATTGGCTTCTAATGTACTCCATTTTACGGACTGAGCCGAAGTTGTATTTTCGTGGAGTTTGCCACTCTGCGTGCAGCGCAAAACATAGTTATTCTTCCGTATTATAGCACATTGCCTATTCAAATGCAATTGCATCAGCAAAGAAATGGAAGAAAAAAGTGCGATTTTGTCAACTCGCGTTCATTTTTCGCAGAGAATTCCGTTGACTTAAAGTTCAGCGCCGTCATTCCAGCAGTCCGGATGAAATTAAAATAAGATCCACACCCAACATAATCACTGCACAAGGAGGAATTACGAAATGGCAAAGGGTGAGAACATCTTCAGACGGCGGGACGGTCGCTGGGAGGCTCGGTATATCAAGGGTCGAGAACTATCGGGGAAAATCAAATATGGCTACTGCTATGGGAAAACATATCGGGAAGCCAAAGTGAAAGCCGCAAAGCACAAAGCGGCTTTGGAAAATGGAGCTCTCTTACCGACGGCCACAACGCAAAAACCGTTCTCCAGCTATTGCCTGGGATGGCTACATACAAAGAAATGCACGGTGAAAGAATCGACGTATATTAAATACAGCACCGCTGTCAATAAGCACATCATTCCAAAGCTGGGCGAGTGCTGCCCGTTGGGATTTACCACAGAGCTGATGGATGACTTTATCAAAGAGTTACAGTTTGAAGATGAGCTGGCGCCGAAGACGGTGCATGATATTCTAGTCGTGCTGCATGGCATTTTGAAGTTCGCTTCCTCGAAGTTTGCAGGCTCATTTCCCGCGGTGGAGATCAACTATCCGAAGATTGGCAAGAAGGAGATGCGCGTTTTGTCCAGAGAAGAGCAGGCGCGCCTCGTTGCCTATCTACATGAGGATCTGGATTCGTGCCGATTTGGTATCTTGCTGGCGCTATGTACAGGCATACGAATTGGTGAACTCTGTGCACTGCAGTGGGAAAGTGTTTCTACAAACGATAAAGCTATCCGAATTGCAAAGACCCTGCAAAGGCTGCATGATACCAGCGTATCGCAAGGTGCCCGAACAAGGATTGTGATTGGTCCGCCCAAAAGCGATACCTCCGTGCGAACGATCCCTATGACGGAATACGCAACCGGGCTTTGCAGGCGCATGAAACCGCAAAGTTCAGCTGCGTATGTTCTGACCGGAACGGAAGCGTTCATGGAGCCGCGGACATTGCAGTATCGATTGGAAAAGTACACGCAGGCATGCGGTCTGGAGGGCGTGCATTTTCATACGCTGCGCCACACATTTGCGACGCGAGCTGTTGAGGTCGGATTTGAAGTTAAATCATTGTCAGAAATATTAGGACATGCCTCTGTGACGATCACGTTGGACCGGTATGTGCACGCTTCGTTGGAACTGAAACGGGATAATATGCAGAAATTGAAGGTAGTGGGTCTATGATCTACGCAGTCAAAACTAGTGTAAGTGAATATCATAAAAACGGGAAAAGCCTTGCATAGCAAGGCTTTTCCTTCGCTTTTGTAGTGGAGTGGCAAACTCCACGAAAGCTCCGCTGATGCGGCTTCCGGCTGAAATGCTGGGGTTTTGCGGAGAGGGAGAGATAAGAGATAGATATTAAATAGGGAGGTGGGATATGTGGCGACGACAGCGACCGGCTGTTTGGCAGAGGAGAGCTCTGCCGATGTGATCATTCAAATAGCAAAACCTGTATTGGAACAAAAGAAGCTGTACCTGATAACGAAGCGTGCTTTTGACATAGTATGTTCTTCCTTGGGACTACTGATTCTGGCAATTCCAATGCTGATCATTGCATTGCTCGTTACGTTGGACTCGCCGGGTTCCCCAATTTTTAAGCAGGAGCGGCTCGGCCTCCACGGGAAGCCGTTTATGATCTATAAATTCAGGTCAATGCGACTTGATGCGGAGGTGAACGGTCCGCAGTGGGCAGATGAACAGGATCCAAGATGCACACACTTCGGCCAAATTCTCAGACGCACCCGGCTGGACGAGCTTCCTCAGTTCTATAACATCCTGCGCGGCGACATGAGTTTCGTCGGCCCGCGGCCGGAGCGTGCTTATTTCTACGGAGAATTTGAAAAATACATTCCCGGTTTCTCCAACCGGTTAATAGTTGTTCCTGGCCTGACTGGATATGCTCAGGTGAATGGCGGATATTCTCTGAAGCCGGAAGAAAAAATTATCTACGATATGGAGTATATAGAGCACCGGTCTGTGCTTATGGATGTCAAGTGCATTATAAAAACGGTGTCATTGATTTTTACACACGAAGGAGCGCGTTGATGGAAACACTACAGAACGCCCCTGCTCGTCACGGGCAGGCAGCGACAAAGCATCCATTAGTTTCTGTTGTGATGCCGGCGTATAACGCAGAAAAATACATAGGCGAAGCGATACGCTCGGTACAATCTCAGACATATGCCAACT
>CAKSIP010000082.1 GCA_934462825.1 uncultured Eubacteriales bacterium
GCTTGCCGGATATGAAAAAATATGATAAATTCACACTTGACATTTGTTCGAGAATGGTTTATAATTACACTAACGAATATTAGTTAGTGAGGATAACTATGAAGCAGGAAGATACCAAGCAGAAAATTATCGACAAGGCGCTTGAACTGTTTGCGGCGCACGGATATGATGCGGTCAGCGTCGGAGAGATTGCGAAAGCGGTGGGAATCAAAGCACCGTCGCTTTACAATCATTACCCGAGCAAGCAGGCAATTTTTGACGCCATTGTGGAATCCACAGCAAAGCAGTATGAGGCGGACACAGGTAAGATCAATATTCATGTGCAGAATGTTGCGCAGGATATTTCCGTTTTTACCGGAATCACAGAGGACGCGCTCTTTGAAAAGGTGCGGCAGATTTTTGTATACTCCCTCCATAATGAGACGATCTGCAATTTCCGCCGCATGATGACCATTGAGCAGTTCCGTTCACCGGAACTGGCGGCTCTGTATTCAAAACGATATGTGGAGCGCATGATCGACTATCACGCCGGAATTTTCCGCGCACTGATCACCGTGGGGGAAATCCCGGCAGAGGATCCCGAAACATTGGCAATGATGTATGTCGCCCCGGTTCTGACGCTCATCGGTGTCTGTGACCGTCAACCGGAAAGGGAAGGCGAGTGCCTTGAAAAACTCAAAAGTCATGTCAGCCTTTTCTTCCGTATGGTTCACCGCGACAATGCACAGGGAGGGAAAAACAAATGAAAAAGCCATTGATACAAAAGCTGGGACTGCTCGGCATTGTCAGCTTTCTTTCGTACACGGCGGCGGTGGTGTTTGCACCGCTTGCCTATCCCGGATATAACTGGATGGCACAGGCGGTCAGCGACCTGAGCGCCGCTAACGCACCGTCGCTGGCGCTTTGGAATCAGCTCAGCGCCCTTTACAATGTATGCGAGGTCGTGTGTGTGACCGTTGTTTGCATTGGCATACAAGGGCAAAAGACAAAACCGCTGCGTACAGGGATTTATATGTTCGCCGTCATGGAGTGGATTTCTGCAGTCGGTTATCGGATGTTCCCGCTTTCCGACAGCGGTTACGCCGGCACATTTCAGGATGTGATGCACATGGTCGTTACGGCGGCAGTGGTAATGTTGTCTATCGTATCGCTTGTGATTATAATAATTGCGGGCGCGAAAAGCAGGGACTGCCGTTCCTATGGCATCTGCGCCGCTGTTGCGCTTGCCATGATGCTTGTCGGCGCATTGGGAATGAAAATCGTTCCAACCGAATACTTCGGCGTTGTAGAGCGCTTTAGTGTATTTGCTGCAACGGGCTTCAACGCCGCTCTCGGAATTCATCTTTTTTGTATGGATTCCGACAATAAAAAATCATTTTAAAGGAGAGTTTACCATGTCAGGGAAAAATATTACCATACGTCTTGAAACAAAAGACGATTACAGAAATACCGAAAATCTGACCCGCGAAGCATTTTGGAATGTCTACCGCCCCGGCTGCATGGAGCACTATGTGCTGCACTGCTATCGGGATGACCCGGCATTTGTGCCGGAACTGGACTTCGTCATGGAACTGAATGGCGAGCTGATCGGGCAGGTCATTTATGTGCGGTCGGAAATCGACTGCGACGACGGACGGAAGGTGCCGATCATGACCTTCGGCCCCATCGGCATTGCGCCCGCATACAAGCGGCAGGGCTACGGAAAGAAGCTGCTCGACTATTCCATGGAAAAAGCTAAGGAAATGGGTGCAGGAGCACTTGCTATCACCGGCAATATCCTGTTTTACGGAAAATCCGGCTTTGTCCCGGCAAAAACAAAGGGTGTCCGGTACGCTGACGACCCTGAAGCGGATTATTTTCTCATCAAGGAGCTGACGCCCGGCTTTTTGGACGGCATTTCCGGCACCTACAAAGACCCGGAGGGGTATTTTGTCTGCGAGAAAAATCCGGAAGCGTTTGAACAGTTTGAAGCGACCTTCCCGAAAAAGGAAAAGCTGAAGCTGCCGGGAGAGCTGTTCTGACCCAAAGGAGTAAATCATAATGAAAAACAAAATTTATCCCCGTCCGCACGATACGAGCTTGACGGGGAGTACAAGGAAAAGGATGTAGAGGTGATGGCGTGGAAGACGGTCAAGGGGGACTATCCAGATACCGAGCATGTGAAGTTTGTGATGCTGCCGGAGGTCACTGTGGCAAGCTGCACATTCAAGGGCGGGTATCATCTGATTAACGAGGTCTATGCTGCAATTGCTGCATGGCTGGATGC
>CAKSIP010000083.1 GCA_934462825.1 uncultured Eubacteriales bacterium
TCGGCGAAAAGGGAATCCTTACCTACAACGGCATCGAAATGGCGGCGTTTGAGAGCGGGTATGTGCTCGTTCCCGACACCGTTGCCGATCCGATCACCGCACTGTCCTATACCGGCATAAAGGAAATCGAAATCGGCGCAACGCTGGACCTCAGGGCCGATCTTGCGATCACGGGAAGCGAAGGCACACTGACCTTCAAGGCAAAAACGCCAACCCTCGCAACGATAGACGAAAACGGCGTTGTGACGGCACTTTCCGGCGGCCTCGCGTACTTTGAGATTACCTGCGGCACGGTCAGAACCATGGCGGCGGTTTCCGTGAAGGAAGCACCGCACACGCACAGCTTCACTAGAGAGCTTCCGCTTTTGAAATACCTCGCCGCCGAAGCAACCTGCACCGCCCCGGCCAAGTATTACCGCTTCTGCTCCTGCGGCGAAATAGGCACGGAAACCTTTGAATCCGGCGAACCGTTGCCTCATACCTTCCAAACCGAGTGGTCAAAGGACAAAAACAGCCATTGGCACGAATGTTCCGTCTGCGGAACCAAGAAAGACGAAGGTTCGCACATCCCCGGCGCGGAAGCCACCGAGGACACCCCTCAGACCTGTACCGTTTGCGGCTATGTGATGCAAGAGCCTCTTGGCCCGCATAGCCACAGCTACACCGAAAAGAACACCGACGAGAAATATCGCAAATCCCCGGCCACCTGCACGGCCAAAGCGGTTTACTACTATTCTTGCACCTGCGGCGAGAAGGGCACGGAAACCTTTGAATCCGGCGAACCGTTGCCCCACACCTTCCAAACCGAGTGGGCAAAGGACAAAAACAGCCATTGGCACGAATGCTCCGTCTGCGGAACTAAGAAAGACGAAGGCTCGCACACGACGGAATGGAAAATCGACAAGGCCGCCACCGTCACCGAAGCGGGCGAAAAGCATGAGGAATGTACAACCTGCGGCTACAAACAAGCGCCCGTTGCCATCGACAAACTCGCGCCGAGCATTGTGGAAGGCAAAGACGCCAAGTGGAGCAAGGGCGGCGAAAGCGATCTGATCTTCAAGTCCGACGCGGCCTTCACCGACTTTGTTGAAGTGCTGGTGGACGGCCAAACGGTCGCCCCGGAGCATTACGACAAGCGCGAGGGCAGCATCCTCGTACAGCTGAAAGCCGGCTACCTTGCAACGCTGGCCGAAGGGGAACATCACCTCACCATCCGTTCGGCAAGCGGCGATGCAACCACCAAATTCACAGTGGAAGCGGCCATCGTCCCGCTCCCGGAGAAATCGACCAACCTTTGGGTTTGGATTCTCCTCGTCGCCGTGGCTCTCGGAGCCGGCGCCGCGGTGACGGTGCTTGTCCTCCGCAAGAGAAAAAAAGCATAAAGAACCCACATCGGCGGAGCCTCCGTCCCCCTTTGACGGAGGCCCCACCGAAAAACCATGAAAAGGAAACCAACCGTGAAATAAGAAAAAAGAAAGGAGGGAGAACCGCCAAAACCTTCGACTTGACTTGATACCCAAGAGAACGGCAACGGCAATAAAAACAAAGCAAACAAATAAGCATCTTCCCCGGCACAAAATGTGCCTCCAAAGGCCGTTCGGTCGCCAAGACCGGGCGCGCAGACTTGTCACGCCGGCGACGAAAGACGGCCTAAGGACGAAATCAACCAAAAAATGAAAAGGAGAAGAAACAACATGAGTAAGATTACAAGAAAAGCCCTATGTCTGCTTCTGACGCTTGTGATGCTGCTGGGAGTTATGCCGCTGGCAGGCCTCGGCGCACTCAGGACAAAGGCGGCGGATGCGGGCAGCACTGCGGCCGGAGAAACGGTCGTAAAAGCGGCGGCGGCAGACGATGCTGCTCCGGCGCTCACCCCGCGCAGAGCGGCGGCGGCAGAGCCGACATGGGTCGAAGTCGGCAGAGAGAAAAAGCACGAGGATCGCATGAAAAAGCTGATCAATCTGCTGACCTCTCCCCACGAATACTACATAAAGCTCGTGGGCAACATCGACATTTACGATAAAAACGACCTGCCCATATGGGGAAAGACAAGCGGCATTCAGATAAAGGGCGTCAAGCACCTGGATATGAACGGCTACAATATCTCCTATGAGCACACCGGTGTGGGA
>CAKSIP010000084.1 GCA_934462825.1 uncultured Eubacteriales bacterium
CTTTGTTTTTAAGATAGCCTTTCAGCTCGAATTTAAGGATTTTTCCAAACTGTTTCATCGCTCTGCCTCCTTACACTTGCTCGCCTGCGTACTCTACGAATATATCGTTAAGGGAAGGCTCAAACACTTTTACCTCGTCGATATCATAGGTTTCTACAAGCCGTTTCATCATGGACTGCTTTTCATCGGGGCTTGTAAGCTGAATCAGCAACGTGCCGTCCTCGCGTTCGGTGCAAGCCTTGCCCAAATCGGACTTGATCCGTTCGGGGTTTGTTGTGCTTACCACTAATTTATCGCGCACGTAATTCCTCTTGATTTCAATCAAATCTCCGCTGATTGCAACCCTGCCCGCGCTGAGAATAGCGATACTGTCGCAAAATTCCTCGATGTACGCCATCTGGTGACTTGAAAACAAAACGATTTTCCCCTTTGCAATCTGCTCCTTGACAACATCTTTCAGAAGCATGGCATTTACGGGGTCAAGTCCCGAAAAAGGCTCGTCAAGAATAACAATGTGCGGATTGTGCGCAAGAGCCGTTATCAACTGAATTTTCTGCTGGTTTCCTTTTGAAAGGGTGTCAAGACGTTTGTTGCGGTACTCGGTCATACCGAGCCTGTCCAGCCAGTAATCAACCGCCCTGACCGCTTCTTTTGCGCTCATACCTTTCAGCTCCGCAAAATATGCAAGCTGGTCAATAACAGGTTTCTTCGGATAAAGTCCTCTTTCTTCGGGAAGATAGCCAAGCCCGATTTTGTTATAGTCAATCGGCTTTCCGTCCAGAAGCACCTCTCCGCCGTTTGCGGGAAACACGTTCATAATAATACGGATAGACGTCGTTTTGCCCGCGCCGTTTCTGCCGAGCAGTCCGAACGCTTTTCCGCCCTCTGCCGTGAAAGAAACACCCTTGAGCACTTCCTTCTCGCCAAAAGATTTATCGATATTGTTTAATTCGAGTATCATATTTCCTTTCCTTTCCTTTCCTTTCTGATGGTGATTTTTCTTTGAAAAAGAACAAAAAAGCGCAAGGGAAAAGTCATTTCTCCGCGCTTATAATTTTATTGTGTTTCATAGGCGGTTACCTCCCGTCGAGAGTCTTTCATTTTGATTATTTGTTGTTTTTTGTTCTGCCTCTTTACCCTGTTCCTGATGTTTCAGTATTTCTATATGGATACTATTAAAGATATTATAGCACAAAATTTTTGTTTTTTCAAGCTTTAACGCGCTATGCAATGTGAAACATATAAAAATCATCTCTTTATTCTGTTTTGAAACATTTTGCCGCCACTTTTTCGGGGGATTCTATCACTCTTTTTCTATTTAATTTTGACTTGTCCGTTTCAGAGCGTCCGCTTTTGTTTTTCCTATGGCACATAAACCTTTCGGATGATTTTTATTATACGTGGCAAAGGAATACGGCAAGTACCTGACGGTTACGGCGGAAAAGAAAACGGAGGAAGAAGCGCGGGCGTATTTCAACCGGATCTCTGCCGAATTTGGGGCGTTGTTCGCAAAGCTCGGTTCCAAATTTGAGGAGGTCACAGCAGAAGAAAAGCTCCGCATCCTGTTTGACTTCTTCCACTACGGTGAGGAGGACGATTACCACTATGACGCGGGACTTTATGCACAGCGCGGAACAGCTTCAAGGATGCCATTGCACCGACTGTCGGGAATTCCGTACCGACTGTTTCAAAATGGACGGGCGATACGGCAGGGCACTGCCATACGGCGCACCGAGGCTGAACACTCGCAGAACGCTGACAATGGAATCGCGGCGGTGTTTATGCCGTTCCGGGTGCAGGAGGTCAACGAAAACCTATACTTTTTCCGAAAAGGTATGGGTTTTCTCGTCAGTTTCATAAAAAATATTTTTTGAAACCTCGACTTTGACCGGGAAAGTATGGGGACAAATTCGACAAAAAGCGTATAATGGAATCGGGAAGAACGGGTGCTGTGCCGTTACCGGATATCACGCGGAACGGTTTTGTGTACTTGCTTCCGCTTAAAGATTAAGGCGATAAGGAGAACATTATGAAGAAAAAAACACTTTGCATCATGCTCGTGGTATTGGTCGCAATAGGTCTGTGTGTTTTTGC
>CAKSIP010000085.1 GCA_934462825.1 uncultured Eubacteriales bacterium
GCAACGAACCTGTGTTTCGCCACGGTGAGCCAATATATCAACCAATGGAAAGAGGATGGTTTGTTTTCCACCTCTCATCCGAAAGCCGGGCAAAAACACAATCAAAGAGGAAGAAAGACGGAAATCATTGCCGCCAATCCGAAACGGCTCTATCTTTGTATTGATTTAACAAGCAAAAACTTTACCTATTCCCTTTCCCCGCTCGCCTTTGCACAGATCAAGCCCGAACATTTTTACTATGTGGACGATTTAGATTATTTTGGAAACATTTCTCTTTTAGCGCATGAAATTCGTGAATACTGCGGAAACGCTCGCCCTTACTATACCATTGTAGCTTTCCCCGGAATTTATGATGCGCAACGGGATATTCTCTGCCATTGCCCGCGGAACGATTATGCTATGAATCCGGTGAAAGAATCGCTCCATGCTTTTGGGCTGTTCCCGGATCGAATCGTTTCTTCCACGGATGCGGCGGCCGCTTATTTGAAAGATCAGGCGCCGCACGCGTTGATCTTCCTGGATGAAAACGTATATGGATATACGGAACCATCAAGCTTTTGCTGTTTCAATTCTGTTTTTATCAACGCACGTCAAACGATTACACTTCAAGATGTGCTTTTCAGCCAATTGAACGATGCCAAAACTTATCTATATCTTTCTCGTTTCTTTGCCACCTTTTCCAACATGGATACCTTTATAATCACCAACACCGTTTCTCAAAACGCCGTCACACTTCTCTTGAAGGAATACAAAAGCCTGCATGATATAACGGAGGAGGAGCCTGTTCTGAAAGGCTTGATGCTGATGGCTGTTGAAAGTTACATCGATCAATTGTATCCCAAATAAAACGCAAAAAACGCATAGAAGCAAAAAAAGTTCTTGCTCTTTCCGCTTTTTAATGCTATAATATAATTTAGCGTGTTTCCGTAGCTCAGCCGGATAGAGCGACCGCCTCCTAAGCGGTAGGTCGGGTGTTCGAATCACCTCGGGAACGCCAAAAAAACACCGTCGCCCTCCTGCTTGCTTTTACAGGAGAGCGGCGGTTTCTTGTATAGAGAACGCTGATGAGGGTGGTGCCGCAGCCGACGCCTCTCCGTTCCGTTTACGGCTTTGTTCCAACGCTTCGGGCTGGATGAAATCGTGTTTTTATTTCTTTGCCTGCTACTTTTTGATTCGTATCTCTTTACAGCTCAATTTTTTCACAATTTTTTTGTTCTATCTATTGTCTTTCTGAGGGAATTGTGATACAATATTGCTCGGCGTTGACGCCCTCTGTGAGTTCGTAACCATCCTCACAAAAAACAAAACTAAGGAGAAATAACTTATGAAAAATCGCAAGCTATCCTCACACATTCTGTTCCTCTGCCAGGCCGGCATTATTGCCGCGCTTTATGTCGTCCTGACGGGACTATCCTCCCTTTTCGGATTATCATCCGGCGTCATTCAAGTCAGAATTTCCGAATCCCTTTGCATCCTGCCCCTTTTCACTCCGGCGGCAGTTCCGGGCGTTACCATCGGCTGTCTGATCTCCAATTTGCTTTGGGGCAACGGCCCATGGGATGTGATTTTCGGAACCTTAGCCTCGCTGCTCGGCGTTCTCGGCGCCTGCTGTTTCCGCCGCGCACTTCCCTATTTGGCGCCCCTGCCTACGGTACTTGCCAACACGCTGATTTTGCCATTTGTTCTCAAATATGCGTTGCATCTTGAGGATTCCATCTATTTTTTGGCAATCACCATCTTCGCCGGCGAAGCCATTGCCGCATGGGCCTTGGGCTTACTGCTTTTTTGGGCACTAAAAAAGCGGTTTCCGTTGCTTTCGACAACGAAATAGGGGCGGAAACGGTTTATACTTGCCCCGAATCACATGGCGATGGTATATGTTTTTGGGATTTCTTCCACAATGGAGTATGGTTCTCCATGGGCCATGCCTTCGGCAGCAAAATTCAAATTTCTTTTTCAAAAATTCTTGCAAACCCCATTGCCATGTGATATAATATAGCGTAACAACGATTACGGAGGGATATCGAAGTGGTCATAACGAGGCGGTCTTGAAAACCGTTTGAGAGCAATCTCACAAGGGTTCGAAT
>CAKSIP010000086.1 GCA_934462825.1 uncultured Eubacteriales bacterium
CACCCGAAATTCCGAAAATTTTTTGACCACATGTTTGACCACAGTTGGAGCAAAGGCAAATCGTTTGGTTGCTTCTGCTTCGGTATGGTCTGCTCACATAAAATCAAATAATTCAAAAGGTTCCCGGAGATATTCCCTCCGAGAACCTTTTTCTTTGTTTCCTGCGTATCAGTTTTTCAATTGCTCCATATAACGATCTTCCTGCCGATCTCGTCGCACTTCTCGCTGATTCTTTTCAATTCCAGAATCATTTCAGCCAAGAGTTCTTTTTCACTCAACTTCATGAGTCGCGCTTTCTCGGCTTCCGGATCAATTGCAGGAGTTTTTTTCAGCCAATCAAGCATAGCGCTTTCCTCAGCGCTTTTGACCACTGCCGCGGCTATGATCATAGGGTACGATTCTCGAACCCAATTATCGTTATCACCCTTGTGATAGTGCCCGTTATACCAGCCCGATTCCAATTCAAAAATTCCGTGTGACAAAGCATGAATGATTTCGGCCTGTTTCGTTTCCAAACGATAATAGGCAGTATTGAGGTCGTTCAGTCGTTCTTGATTCATCAAAATCGCCCTCCTTGCGCATGTATACAAAAATCCATAACGATTATACCACAGAAGCATAAAAAATTCTACCGTTTTCATGAATGAACGCACGTCGGCATTTTTATGGGGCAGCTGTTAAAAACTTGACGCTTTTAACAGCTGCCCCTTTACCGTTTTTGGGTTATTTATGCCGTTTTTCTTTTGCGTATGACGAACACATAGACGGCCGCTGCGCCTCCTCCGAGGACTACAACAGCGAGGACGATCCAAATCCACGCGGTTGATTTTGCGGATTCGGCCGCTTCCACCGCAAACTTAGCCGTTGCGTCGCCGCTCTTGGAACGTATCGTCAGCGTATGCTCTCCTTCCGAAAGCGCGGCGAGATAGCTTGCCTTCAGCTCAACGATGATACTGCCTTCACGCTTATCATAGTTATCGGCGGCTATTACCTCGCCGTCCACAAGAACCTGTGTGAAATCGGTATACGCCGCGTCAGACTTGAAAACCAATCCGTTTTGGCTGTTCTTATTCCATGTACTGTCCTTCCCTTCCGTGATGGAGGGAGCAAGCTTGTCAATGACTACAGCATCCTTTTTGTACCCGCAGACCGTACATTCCTCATGCTTGGTGCCTGCTGCGGTCACGGTTGCCTGTTTGTCAATCTTCCACGCAAAGGTATGCTCCGCTTCTTCCCTCTTTTCTCCGCAAAGCGAGCATTCATGCCAATGCTTACTACTGTCGGTCGACCATTCGTTTCGGAAGTTATGGGCGAGTTTTTCGCCGGACACAAAGGTTTCCGTTCCTTTGGCGCCGCAGGTGCAGGAATAGTAATATACTGCGGCGGCCTTGCAGGTTGCGGGAGATTTGAGATACTTTGCTTCTGTTTTCTTCTGATCGAACGAATGGGTATGTCCGATCGGGCCATTGAGAACATATCCGCAAACGATGCAGCTCTGAGGCGTTGTCTCCGTGGCTGCCGCGCCGGGAACATGCTCCGCTTCATCCTGCTTGCTATGACAATCGGTACATTCATGCCAATGATAGAGATCGGAGGCAAACCATTCGCTGCTGCAAGTATGTCCTTTGGCGGCGACAACCACATCGGCGGGATTGGTGATCTCTTTCGTTGCCTCGGCATCATAATAGAGCTTGCCGCAGGAACATTTATAATATGCTATATTGCCCGCTTCTGTACAGGTTGGTTTGACTTCGTTGACAAGCGTCGGCAGGTGTATGTGTCCGAGAGGCGGCTTTATAACATATCCGCAGACCGTACAGGTCTGAGCGGTTGTCTCGGTTGCGTTCGGGCCGGGAATATGCGCCGCTTCGTCTTTCTTTTCATGGCAGACCGAACACTCACGCCAATGCTTTTCGCTGTTTTTATGCCAATCGGTGCCGTAGTTGTGCGTATGAGGAGTGTCCTCCCAGATGGCATAGAACGTCACATTGTCTGCAACATGATAGGTTGTACCTGCGATCACCGCGCCTGT
>CAKSIP010000087.1 GCA_934462825.1 uncultured Eubacteriales bacterium
TATGGGATCTTGCAGATACCTGCAACGGTTTGATGGCAATCCCGAACTTGATCGCGCTGTTGGCGCTCAGTCCGATTGTTGTTAAGCTGACCAGGGAATACTTCGGACAAATTAAAGCAAAAGAAAAGCTGGATGACTAGCAGATCTTTGCTTGGCACAGCAAACAAAACCCCTCGATAGCAAAATCGAGGGGTTTTTAAGTGGCATGGATTGCACTATGGAGCAGTTGGAATATGTAAGAACCGCGCAAAACAAAACAATATCTAAGCCAATGAAATATTTGTATTCCTTAACAATTTAACACGACCCAAAACAATGTAGTAATAGACATCTTTCGACAATTATGCTAGAATGAAGAGGAAGCGTGACCCTTAGAGATAGACCCATGACAATCTACCGAGGGAGTGTGTATCCATGAAGAACACAAATATCAACATATAGAAAAAAGAAACCAGAGCCAACCGGACGCACAAACGTGTGAGACATGAAAATGAAGAGGCTCTGGTTTTGTTACAAGAAAATAAAGTGAACAAGGAGATAAAACAGTGATTACAGGAGCAATTAAAAACAAAGTAGATAAAATTTGGACAGATATTTGGGCAGGCGGTATTACCAATCCTCTGACGGTAATAGAACAGTTAACCTACTTGATGTTCATCCGCTCATTAGACGAAAAAGAATTGGAAAACGAAGGATTTGAAAATCTGACCGGAGAGGTCGGCGAAAAGATTTTCCCGCAGTCAGCAGTAGGACAGTCTATGCGGTGGAGTAAATTTAAGGATAAAGATCCGAGAGACATTTACAATACTATATCTTTACGCGTTTTCCCGGCAATCAAGAACATGAAATACGGCAGACTTCCGGATTTCGATGAGAGTGGAGAAATCATAGAAATCCCGGATAATCCGAACAAAGGAAAGGCGCGGGAGAGTGCATTTGCACGCTATATGAACAATGCGACATTTTTAATTCCGACGGCGCAGGTTTTGCAGAAAATCATTACTGGACTGGAAGACCTTTATGAGCATGACATTGCAGAGCTTGATATGCAAGGCGACCTTTATGAATATATGCTGGGAAAACTGGCAACTGCAGGACAAAACGGACAATTCCGTACCCCGAAACATATTCGCGAGTTGATGGTACAGCTTTTACAACCGACCCCAGATGATCTGATTGTCGATCCGGCTTGCGGTACAGCAGGATTTTTGGTATCTTCCGCAGAATACATCCGAAAAAAATATGAAGACAGCATGGTCGATGCGCAATGGGAAAACTTTGATGGTCCGGGCTTTACAGGCTTTGACACCGACCCAACCATGTTGAGAATTTCAGCGATGAACTTAATGCTGCATTCTATCAAAAATCCGGAAATTGACTATAAAGACAGCGTTTCCAAGCAAAACGAAATCAAAGAAAAATATACCATGTGTTTGGCAAATCCGCCGTTTAAGGGCACAGTCGATGCAGAAAGCATCAATGATAACCTCAAAGCAGTGACAAATACCAAGAAAACAGAGCTTCTATTCCTGGCACTTTTCCTAAGGATGCTTAAAAAGGGCGGCCAGTGTGCCTGCATTGTTCCGGATGGCGTTTTGTTCGGCAGCAGTAAAGCACATCAGGCAATTCGTAAGGAACTGGTGGAAAATCATCAGCTGCGTGCTGTGATTTCCATGCCGTCAGGTGTGTTCAAACCTTATGCGGGTGTTTCGACTGCCATTTTGGTATTTACAAAAACAGGAGCAGGCGGAACCGGAGATGTCTGGTTCTACGATATGCAGGCAGACGGATTTAGCTTGGATGACAAACGTTCGGAAATCGAAGCCAACGATATTCCGGATATTTTGCAGCGCTTTCATAACCTTGACGCTGAAAAAGAACGGAAACGCACCGAACAAAGCTTCTTCGTGCCAAAGCAAGAAATCGCAGACAACGGATATGACCTTTCGATCAACAAGTATAAAGAAATCGAATATACCC
>CAKSIP010000088.1 GCA_934462825.1 uncultured Eubacteriales bacterium
ACGCAGACGGCGGCGGAACTTGTCGGCCACAGCCCGCAGCGCATTCACGAATGGATACGGGAAGAAGTTCTGGTCGGTATCAAGCTCGGCACCATACAGTACTGCGCCAAAGCGGAATTTGTAAACTTTATGGCATCACCGCAAAGGCTGGCGCACCCGCGCACGGAAAAATATAAAGAACTGATTCGGGAATTCAAGTACATACAGCGCAGTGAACGTGAGAATGAACAGCGGCGGCAGAAAAGAAAAATGATGAAAGAGAGTACATAATTTATGCCTCA
Organism: uncultured Eubacteriales bacterium; assembly: GCA_934462825.1. Taxonomy (GTDB): domain Bacteria; phylum Bacillota; class Clostridia; order Oscillospirales; family CAG-272; genus CAKSIP01. The sequence goes on from CAKSIP010000088.1 coordinate 282, forward strand.
CCGGAAACGGTTGGGCAGCATTTTTTTGTTTTTGGCGGAGCAAACCGCGCGAATAGCAGAATGCCATTCCCTTATTTCTGATATAATAATAAGGGAAAATTCGCGCAATCTATTGACCTTTCCCTTGTTTTGTGCTATTATTTAAGGGAAACAGAACGGAGGTAAGGGAATGAGAGCCTTTAACTATTCCGCAATCAAGGAGCAAAAGTGGGATTCGGACATCTTAGGATTGATTGCGGCCATATACAAGGAAGCCGGCAAGCAGGAATTGTATTTGAAACAGCGCCCGCAGGAACTCGAAAAGCTCGTTGAAATTGCCAAAATACAAAGCACCGAGGCATCGAACGCCATCGAGGGCATCGTTACTACAAACACACGGATACGGCAGCTTGTTGAGGAAAAGACCGCACCGAAAAACCGTGACGAGCAGGAGATCGCCGGATATCGTGATGTGCTGAACATCATTCATAATGACTTTGACGCGATTCCCATTACGCAAAACTATATTTTGCAGTTTCACAAAATCCTGTACAGTCACATGAACAATCCCGTCGCGGGGCGCACCAAAACCGTGCAGAACTATATCAGCGCCGCCTATCCGGACGGGCATACGGAAATTTTGTTTACGCCGCTTTCTCCCTTTGAAACGACGGCGGCGCTTGATAAAATCTGCGAAGAATACAACCGCGTCATCGGAAATATGGAGCTGGAACCGCTGATTGCAATTCCGATTTTTATCCATGATTTTCTATGTATTCATCCGTTCAATGACGGAAACGGCAGAATGAGCCGCTTGCTCACCACGCTGCTTTTATGTCAAAACGGTTTTTCTGTGGGCAAGTATATTTCACTTGAAGCTAAAATCGCCAAAAATAAAGATTTATATTACGATGCGTTGGCGCAGTCCCAAAGCGGCTGGTATGAGGGGACGGAAAATGTTCTGCCCTTTATCAAGTATCTTCTCGGGACGATTTTGGCGGCATATAAAGATCTGGACGAGCGTGTAGCGCTTGTGGAAACTAAGTTGCCCGCGCTTGAAATGGTGCGCAGAGCAAGCGGAAATAAAATCGGGCGGTTCAACAAGCAGGACATTCGTGAGTTATGCCCGACCCTCAGCGACAGTTCCATTGAGGGCGCATTGCGCAAAATGGTATCAGACGGTGGACTGAAAAAAGAAGGCAAAGGAAAAAGCACCTGCTACTTCCGGTTAAAATAATTTTACGATACAACAACGCAGCCCCGCACCTTTTGAATGAGGTGCGGGGCTGCGTTGTTCATTTGTAACGATTTTTTAATCGTCATCGTCTTCATCATCCCACGACGAGATGACGTGAATATCTCCGCTGTCCATATCCATGGCCATATTGTCGCCCATGCGCATCAGCATATTACCGTCGGAGTCAATTGCCATATTATCGGAAACGGTATACGCAAAATCGCCGTCGTCATAATCGAAGAAATGCTTACTCATAGATTTGCCTCCTCAATCTTCAATAATCTCGTATTCCACACGGGAGCCTTTGACTC
>CAKSIP010000089.1 GCA_934462825.1 uncultured Eubacteriales bacterium
GTTCTGTGAGAACTACAATTTTATAAGTTTTTTCACCATCGAGGTGTAGCGCAATTGGTAGCGCGCCTGGTTTGGGACCAGGATGCTGCAGGTTCGAGTCCTGTCACTTCGACCAAATAAGGACTACTATTTTGATAGAATGGTAGTCCTTATTTTTTGCTTTATGGGCTTTATCGGGTCTTTTTTCGGTGCATTTCCGAAAAATAAGGCCGCGGGACAACTGAAAAACGCCATCGCAGATAATCTTCCGCGGTGGCGCTTTTTCGTTTCCAACAATATTTCGTTGGATTTGTGGGTAATCGTTATCTTTGTGGGGTTATCGTTGGATTTATGGGTATTTCGTTATCCTTATGGGGGTAATCGTTATCCGATTGATTTGAGCGTTGCCATATGAGAAAAATGTATGCGCAAAGCGTAGGGATACCTATCTTGAAGTACTCTGCCCTTTATGATATAATGAGTGCGTCTTTAGAACCCTGCCTTGAAAATTTGATAAAAACCGACGATAAGACTATAAGAAATTTTCTTACTCATGTAGTCAATCCGATCAAACCATAACTCACCTCGATAACATCGAAGCCTCAATCATTGCAAATTCCTCATTCTACGAGAGAGCGGATTTTTTCAACCAAAAGTTTTTTACGCTCATTATAAAAAGTTTCAAAATCATCCAACTCAAGGGATACCCCCTCTGGAATCATCGCCTGTGTATAGAAAAGCTGCTGCTGTGTTTCATCCATATCATTATAGTAATCAATCAAGCGCATTTCACCTTTGCTTGCATTAGGTCTTCCAACAAGAAGATGAAGATTTGGCAGACGATTTCTCATGGCTCTCCAGCGTTTCCAGTCCTCGGCCGTCACGGAAGTCGGACGACTTTCATCAAACCGAGCAAAGGGATGCAAGTGATCTTGCTCATATTTCCAATTTTTCGCCCAGTCCAAACTCAAATAGTAAAGGACTTCTCCGGCTACACGGCTTCCTTTTTCAGAGGATACAACATCTTCGATTTTACCATCTGTCACACGAAGCTCATTAATTTGATCGAGCAACTCAAAAGATATCTCATAATCATAATCCAGGATATTACTCTTCATCTGTTGCAGTTTTCCCGTTGTACCAGATTGAAAATAAGTAAAGAAAATAGCTCTTAACAGATAGGCTTTGATTGCTTTCTCATTATCCATATACCTCGGGTTGTAATAAATCAAAAACGCAATTGGCAAAAGGACATTCCAGCTTCCCGCAAACCGAGACACATCAATTTTCCAACCGGCAAGAAGCTTTTTTAAATCTTCCAACATCTGTTTGAAGGCAGACCAGTTGTTTTTCAAATCGTCCGCCGTTTTTTTGCTAATATTAGATTTCAGAACATCTCCGTAAAGCATCAATGCGGTACGAATTATAAAATCTGTATCAAAATCTGCATACTCGCCGGAAAGAATTCTGCCGAATTCGGTTTTTGCACTCGGCCAATATGCCTCCAAAATAGACATGGTGATTTCGGCTTTACGAAGCGGTCTGCCACCATTGTTGAAACGAACAAACATTTCCAAAGCATCGTCCTGATTCATATCGGAGATTTCGGTAAACCGAATCAACTTTTCCTCATAAACCTTTGTACACAATTTTTGAAGGATTCCTCTTGCATAATCTTTACTATCTGTTGGAACATTGACAATTGCGATTTCAATCGCGTTCTTTCTTGTTTCGACATTTTTAAAGTCAGGAGTCAATATAGTCTTGACTTCAAATTGTGTAGGGCTGACC
>CAKSIP010000090.1 GCA_934462825.1 uncultured Eubacteriales bacterium
GTACGGACATCTGAGATACCCCTGCGTCAGCAGCTCCGTAATGGTTGTCGGAATAAATTTGCCGCAACACGGACAGCTAATACCGGGGACTTGTGTCGATTTGCCGCCGGAAACGGCGCTCAGTTCTTCTTCTGTGAGGGTGTATTCCTTTGTTTCGTTGTTTTTGTTATTCATGTTGGGACATCCTTTCTTTATATTAAATATTTGTTTCGTAATCCGGCAGAGCCGCCGCAATTTTTTCGGCGTAGCCGTTTTCCCAGAAAAAGCACTTGGAGGGATCAATTCCGAGCTTGTCGCCTGTAAGCGCCAACGCTATGGCGCGACAACCGCCGTTACAGCGTTCAAAATAGGAACAATTGCCGCACTTGCGGTTGCTTTCTTTCAGTGTTCCGAGCGTGGTGCAGACTTCGTCAAGGTATTTTCCGCCCGAAAGTAACTCTTTCAGCGGAGTTTGTTTGACGTTGCCGAGAAAATATCCGTGCTGCTCGTAATAGCCGGACATTTGATGGCAGGGGTAAAGATTTCCGCCCGCCGCCACGGCAACCATGCCGCGGTTGCCTTTGCACACGGGGGCGCTTGGGCGATATTTACCTGTGCAGGAATTGACGGCGGCAAGGGTATAAAATTTTGTTTTTGGATAAAGCGTTCCGAATTGCCATACGGTCAGATTCATATCATGAGCTTCCGCCGCGTATTTCTGCCAAAGGAGAATCGTTTTGTCAAAATATTCTTCAAACGTAAGGCAGGCGTCCCCGGCGTTTTGAACCCAACGCGGAGCTTCGGTGGTGCGGATCATCCGCGTTTCGCTTACGCCCATCGCGTCCAGCTTTTTGGCCGTTTCCAGCATTACGTCGCAGTTTTGGCGGTTCATGTTGGTTTGCACCTTGACGGGGAAGCCGTTTTCAATACAGAGCGAGATCGCCTCCAGCGCCGTTTGCTCGGCCCCCTTATGATTGCGCATCCGGTCGTGATACCCGATTCCGTCAAAGGATATTTTTACAAGCGGGACGCATCCGATGCTTTTCAGGCGCGCAAGCGCTTGCTTGTTTATGAAATGGCCGTTGGTGTTCAGTTCTTCGACGAACATGCCGCGCGAATAGATGCCTTCAATAATTTCAAAGAAATTTTTATGTAGCATCGGCTCGCCGCCGGTGATCGTGAACGCATGGATCCCGCAATCGCGCGCTTGATCCAAAAGCTTGTTCATTTCCTCCATTGTCCATTCGCTCATCAGCGGGGCATTGTCCGCGGCATTGAAGCAATGAATACAATTATAATTGCATTTGCCTGTTATCATCAGATTCATGGCGGGGAAATAACGGTTTTCAAAAATGCGGGCGCGGCTCCAATCGGAGAGGTTTTCTCCGCTCTCTGCTTTATGGATAAAGCCTTTTTCAATGAGTCCGTGCGCGAGAGCGCTTTCGTTTTCTGTCGGCAGCTCGGTTTTTCCGTCGCACACCGACAGAAATTCAAATTCTTCTTTTTTCAGTCCTGCCGCATTGCGTTCGCCCTTTATGTAATAGGCATAGGGGACG
>CAKSIP010000091.1 GCA_934462825.1 uncultured Eubacteriales bacterium
GAGGTCTTTCTTCTTCATGCCCTCGTCGAACAAACGGCACAGCTCTTGATCCAGCTCCTCTGTCCACGGTTTTCCGGTGTTCTCCGGCAGTGGCTTTTCCCGCTTGCGAGATAACGCCTCCACGGCGCAGTTCAGTGCGCGAACGATCTCGCCTTTGTTGCATACATGGTCGTCCGGCAAGACCTCGCCGGTCAAAGGGTCAGTGCCGTCTGCTAAAATGGTTAGCAGTTCTTTCGCTCGTTGCATATCCATGACATTGTGGCTCCTTTTCTCTACTTTCTTCTTTTTGGTGGGCGGATGCTTTCGGGATAGCAGGTAAAATCTGAATTTTGCTTATTAAAGAGTAGCTATATGATGTATTGGGCCTAAATATACTTTTTCAGTACATCACGCATTTTTACAGCAAGGTCAATTGTTTCATTCATAAGCTTCGGGTAATTATCCTGATTTTTAAAGTCCAAGCCATCGATATATTTACAAATGTGAGACGATTTCTTATGATTCAGTCGCTCCCAAAAAAGTGAAAAACCCAATGCGCTTTCTATTTCACCTTTATGCGCATATATGGCATCAAACATATTTTTATTATTTGCAATCCATAGGCCGACTCTTATCTTGTGATCCTTGTTAACTAAGTCGATTGAAATTTGACACTCTGATGAACCGACTGCGATAGAATACCAATGATCTGTGGTTGCTTTTCGCTTGTTAAAGGGCTTCCCTCGTTGTTCAAGAATGTCGTTGAATTGGATCCAAAATTCCAGCCGGCAACTTTGGGATTCGTTCAAACTCTTGTCTTGCGCAATGTGTTTTACCGTTTTGACAAAGTCGTTTGGCTGTTCGATGATTTTGAACTGGGGAGCCGGTTCGGAGTTTCCGATTTTATAGGCGTGAATCTCAATCAGGAAAAAAGAAATGCTATCATCCGTGTGCTTGTTGAGCCATTCAATGGCGCTCGCATGTTCGTCGCGGGCTGAAGCAACCACCCATACCACCACAGACGCGTCAAGCCCAGACGCGTAAGTCAGGATTTTTCCTAAATGGTCGTGATTCGTTTGCTCAAGCTGATTTTCAATCAGTACGATTTTTCCGGTTATTTCATCTCTGCACAAAATATCGCAGCGATAACTTCCGACAAATTTTTCGGTCTCAACATCTGTAAGCGACAGATTTAATGTATTACCGAGTTCCTGTATGTTTTCCTCCGCAGAGAGCCACTTTGAAAAATCATATTGTTCATGCGGCCAGACTTTGCGTATGTCTACTTCCTGTAATTTTCCTAGTTTTACTTTATCCATCTCTTTTCACGCCCCCAACAAGCTCTGATCAAAGGCAAACAGCGCCTCGTTTATTTCAAAAATATCATACTTTTCCCGCCCGATAAAATACTCGATGATCACATCGAATTTGCTGCTGGCACTGAGGGCATAGCCCGCCCGAGCGATGAGGTCGCGGGTCTCGTCCAGGTTCAGCTCCAGGGCGATGGCAAAGGCGATGGCCGTGGACTTGGAGGGCTT